>NZ_JAEKCN010000024.1:0-57299 GCF_016405455.1 Pseudomonas sp. MF7453
GGTCAGGGGGTGGGTCGGGTCGAAAGCGACACGCCAGGCCTCGGGGACCTGCTGCAGGTGCTGCATCAGGTTGATGAAGTGCGCCAGGCCGATGCCGCTGTCGAGGTTGGCGCGCCGGTCCCAGGTTTTCAGGCTGGTGCACAGTGGCTGGAGCGCGGCGGCGTCGGAGCCGAGTTGCTTGGCGCAAAAATCGAGCAGGTCCGGCATGACTTGGCCCGCCAGGTACACCTCGTTGTCCATGACCATGTTTTGCAGGTCGCTGACGCTGATCGGCTGTTTGTCCAGGGATTGCAGGCGTTGCAGGGCGAAACGCGCACGTGGACCCAGGCCGATATTGTCCTGGCTGATCACCGGCGAGAACCCGGTCAGCGGCGCCTTGGGGTTGACCATCCAGGCGGAATCGTTGGAATGCTGTACATAATCGGTGCGTAGCAGCTGTGGCAACTGCGCCGCCGGGAAGATCCCGGCTTGCGCAGCCTTGGGGTCGATGTCCCAGGCACAGGCGCTGCGGCTGCCGTCGAGCATGATCATGTGCAGGCCGGCCCGTGGGTCGCTGCATGTTGCCAGCTTGGCGGCGCTGACGTTTGGCACCACCGACAGGTTCATGTACAGGCTCTGGCCCTGATCATCGGCAGCCAGGGTGTTGACCCAGGGGATGCCTTGCAGCGTGTGCACCGAGCTTTGCAATTCCTTGAGGCTGCCAGCGCGGTTCATGGCGTACCACTGTTGCAGCACGCGGTCGTTACCCAGATTCGCGTCACGCAGGCTGAAGGCGTATTTGTTGTCCCAGTCCAGCTTGCCGGGCCATTGCACCACGGGGCCGAACTGCGAACTGTAGACAGTGTGGGCAACGTTCTTGAGGCTGCCATCGGCCTGTTTGACCTGCACGGTCAGCGTGGTTTTATCCAGGGCCACAGACTTGCTGTCAAGCATATAGCGCGTGGAATCCCTGGGGTCCAGGGTCAGCCGGTACAGGGTGAAGTGCTTGGAGGTGTCCACGGTATGCGTCCACGCTACGTGCTGGTTGAAGCCGATATTCACCACCGGCAGCCCTGGCAGTGCGGCGCCCATCACATCCAGTTGGCCAGGGATGGTCAGGTGCATTTCGTAGAAACGCATACCACCCACCCAAGGAAAATGCGGGTTGGCCAGCAACATCCCACGGCCATTGAACGAGCGGTCACGCCCCACCGCGACGGCATTACTGCCCCGATCGAGGCTAAAACGTTGCTGATGCGCGGCGGCCTGTTCGAATGCGCGCGCGCCGGGCTGCACACTCGCGATGGCTTGGGGCGGCGTGGCGCCCACCAAGGCTTCGGCGAACTGGCCGACGCCACCTTCTACCAGCAACCGGCGCGTCAGCTTGACCAGATCTTCTTTAACCAGGGGGCGTACCCACGCCGCCTGGCATTGCGTGGGCGCGCCCTGCTCTTTCAGATAGCGGTTATAACCGGCCACGTAGCCTTCGATACGCTGGCGGATTTGCGGGGTCTGCGCACGCCAGAATGCCTGCACCGCGCCGGGTGTATTGAGCCAGGTAAAAAACACATCGCTAGCGAGATTGTTGCGCTCCTCCAGGGTTGCCTGCTCGGGGCCAAAGTAGCGCGCTCGCTGGCCATTCACCGTGACCACTTCATTGGCCAGCAGGCACAGGTTGTCCTGGGCGTACGCGTAACCGATGCCAAAGCCCAGACCGCGCTCATCATTGGCACGGATATGCGGCACGCCGTAGGTGGTACGCCGAATTTCAGCCGACGCCTGCGTCACTTGCTCACGCGCCGAGGCCGCGAAGTTCAGCCCCAGCAGCAACCCTGCCACGCAGACCCTGGACAACCCTTTGGAAATAATCACGCCGACCCCACAGTCAAATTGAACACCCTCGGTAGATACAACTACCCCACCGTAAGGACGCAAATAACCGGGAATAATTTAGCCGCGAAAGGGGCTTATCCAGGCCCGCCACAGTGTGACAAACCTGATACCGACAAATTTTCTACATGCGGCACTTCATGATTTTGCTCTCTCGTTCGTCTTATTGAATAAGAGCACCATCATTTTCCTGATCAGGCTCTGATAAGGAGTTTTTGCATGTACAACCCGCAAGTGCCCACGGATGGACATTCACCGGCTGCCGAAGCCAACTACGGCAACGGCCCACAAGGCTTCGGCAAGGCGCCCGAACAGCAAGGCAACCAGCGCATTCGCCATTTGCTCAAGTGCTTCGGTCTGCGCACCAGCCTGATTCGGCTGAAGGTCATCGACGCCCTCCTCACCGCCGCCGACAATCAGCGCACCCTGGGAGTGCGGGGCGTGCACAGCCACTTGCTGGAGCTGGGCATCCCGTTGTCGTTTCTCAGCGTGCGAGAGGTGCTCAAGCGCCTGTGCAGCGAGGGCGTGCTCACCCTCAATGCCGATAAAAGCTACAGCCTCCATGAAGAGGCTGCCAAAGTGCTCGAAGGTCGCGCCTGACACACGCCCCTTCGATCAGAAGTTCGGCTTGACCTTACGACGCATGATGCCGTTGATCACAACCACCACCACGGCAATCGCAATGGCCAGGTACTGGAAGGTCTTTTCACTGATCACGCCAATGTTCTGCAGGTAGGACAGGCCGAACATCGAGGCCAGCACAGCCAGAGCGATCAAAATCGAGTATTTCAAGCGTTGCTTTTGGGTCATGACGAATTCCTGGACCTGAAGGTTGTATCCACTGTGTATCGCCGCTCATGCCAAGCACATACCCAATTACGGGGACGGCACCGCGTCGGCGGGGTCTTATGTTACAGGCGATGAACAGATTTGGCTTGTCCTACGCCTGACAGACCTATGAAGCCCCGTGGAACATTGAGAAATGCTTCGACGGCTTACCCTGCTGGTTCCCCCGATGATCATGCTGAGCCTGTGCGGTTGTTTCTCTTCCCTCGCGGCGCAGGCTGGCATGATCACCGCGATGATGGCGGCCGAGCTTACGAACGCCGCTGACCCCTTCCGAATACTTCTTCCTATCGACCTGCCCCAGCGTGCACAGCGTGTGCAGCAAGCCCTCTTTTCCCGGTGTTGCTGCACCGATGCGGTACATATTCGTTAATATCATTTCCACGGGCGCCTTCGGAACCTTCCCACGCTCTCACCCCAATTATTCTAGGCCCAAACAAGGAAGAACCATCCCTCGGATATCATCAGGACGCGCGGGCCAATGCCATTGGAATAATTCACGTGATTACAGGTATCGCCCACCATCGCCTGCGCCGGAACATCTCGTCCGATGAAATCCCCCATCCTTCCCACACCCGGCCGATGCCAGGGGCGGCCCGGACAATCGCCATTCCGGACGTGGATGCCATCGCGCCGGTCAGCGCGATTCGTTCCGACCTGATCGAGGGCCTGCAAATAACTGATCAACGCCTGCTGCTCAATCAATACCAGCAACTCAATCAGAACATCCAGGCACTGCTGCTGCGCCAGCCGACGCTCAGCAGCGTCATCGAGCAGCAGTTGACCCGCAGCTTTGGCACTACGCCGCCGGTAGACGCCTCGAAGCTGTATGTGCATCGCTATCGCACCGATGAACAGGGCGAGCGCACGTTGATCTCGATGCAGAGCATCACCGAGGCCCTATTCAATGCGCTGCGCCAGCTCAAGGCATCTCCCAACGCTCAGCCCTCGACCAGTACCCCCGGCACGGAAGTCGGCTTCTACACCAGCGACTCGCCAAGAGAAAGCAGCCAGCAATTGCACGCGCGCGACACCCTCCTGTCGATTGCACAAGCCATCGAAAAAGAACTGCCTCTGAGCCTTGCCCGATTCTGGACCGAGCCACGCACGGGCGAACCCAACCCTGAGTCACCCCAGAACGAGTTGCTCGGTATCCACCGGGAGATGCTATCCACCCTGGCCGCCTTGGGCGTGGAAGACGGTGCGTTAACGCCCGCCGCCAAATCATTGATCGACAAGGCGTTTGAGCATCCAACCCTGCAGGCTCGGGAAAGCGCGATGAAGGATGGTGAAAGACCCGGTGTCTACCCGCTCAAATTGGATACCCCAAGCCCAGAGGGCAGCCTGCTGGCAGGGGCCTTCCTGATCACCAGCAGCGATGGATCGTCGGCGTCACGCCCATTCAATAGCGCACAGACCGACCGAACCTTACTTCCCGGCCAACAGCAAGGGCTGACGGTGCTCTACACGCCTCGCGATGGCTACGAAACGTTCGACAGCCCGGCCAAGGCACTTGCAACGTTGCGTCAACGCATCAACGACGACCCCGAGGCCGCAGCGCAGCTACTGCAAAGCCTGCCGGTGGCGGTGCAGCAGGGCTTGGAGAGTGACTGGAAAAACCAATTAAGCCAGGACCTCTCCCCCGTGGCCGCCGATGTCATTGCCGCAGGCGTGCCGCAGTTGCTGCAACGCCAGGGCCAACAGGTGAACAACGCACTGCAAGCGTTGTATGAATCGAAAAACGTTGAACCGATACTTGTTGACCCCTGGGGGCATCTACTGACTGAGACGGGCCTGCCTGAGGCTGCCGACCTGGGACCGCATTTCGACGGCAACAACGCCCTGTTGGCGCGTGCGCAATGGCTGGACGAGCGCGCGAACAGTATCGACGCGCGCCAGGCACTGGATCAAAGTCTGGGTGATCGTAAAAACTGGCGATACCTGGCGCAAAAACTCAATGAATCTGCCCAGGCCTTGCCGGAAAACCCCACTGAACGTGACGTGTCGGCCCTGCTGAAAAAAACGCCGATGAATATCGCGCCAGATTCCGCCCATTACCAATCTTATATACGCGCACCTGGCATGTCCGTATGCCTCGAAGCGTTCCTCACTGAAAACGGTGTGCCATTGCCCGCAACCGTGGACGACCTGCTGGCATTGGCGCAAACCGCAAAAGCACGGGCACAGCAACACCCCTTGGGCAACTTCGCAGGGGGCCTGTCGTGGCCGATTCCCTTGGATGTCAGCCAACAACACACGCTGCGCATGGCCGCCGTCGAACATGCCGGCATCGATCCCGAATTACCGCAGGAAAATCCCAGGCGCGGCGTACTGGAACATCTGGGCAGAAACCTGAGTTTCTCCGAGCAGGCACTGGATGACCCGGTCAATGTGCTCGAAACCCTGATCCTCTCCGAAGACGGCCAGGCGCTAGGCCAGGCCATGCAAACCAAAATGAATGGTATCGCCACCGACACCAGCGCAAACGACTATGCGCTGGCGGCGATCCAACTGATGCTGGATCCCGAGTCGTTGACCGCGCCAGTGCGAAACCATGTGGCAGGTTTCGACCTGGCGCAGAAAAGTCACTGGGGCAAACCGCTTTCGACCATCACCAACAACCTGCGCCAACACTTGATTGACACGGGGCGTGAATCCCCTGAGCTCGCTGGCGCAGCCGCACATCTGTTACTCAGACGCACGGCGCCGCAATTGCTGGTCAAGAACATTCCTGATTCGGTAGTTTACGGCAGCACCGCGTGGGCGAACCTTTGCATTGCAGTAGCCGCCATTGAAGCCAGGACGCCAGGCCGCGTGGCCACTATGTCTTATGCCGAAGTAATGATCACCGCCGACACTGCAGGCGCCGTGCCCGCCTCTGCGCAAGCCGCAGTGATGTTGGAGTGGGCCGTGGCCAATGACATTCTTCCAGCGAAGGAAGATGCCTTGTATCAGCCAGCTGACCTGGAAAAAGCCCAGGCGCTGTTCAAAGCACAACTCGATAAGCTGATAGAAGCCTCATCGCTCATCGGCGGGAGTTTTCCAAGCCGTAAACAAATGGCGCTGGATCTGCTCTTGAAGACATTCGGCCCGGGCATGGACTTCGAACTCAAGATGTTCTCCAAATACAATGGCGACACGCCCAGCGCTGCGCGCTCACTGGTGGAAATCGTCATGGAAGAACGGGTCATGGACGGTCGCTGGGTACTCACAAAAGAAAATACCGCCGTGGGCCTTGATGCTGTCATCGCCTTCACCAAGAGTGCGCCATTCAATATTCAGCGAGCGTTTGAGGATGCCTTTTCTACCGCCTTGGACAATCATAAGACCGTTAAAAAAACAGCGCTCCTCAACGCACTCAGCAACCTGCCGCCCGAAGACAGAAAAAACTTGACCCAGGGCAAGCTCAATTATTTTCAAGAAAAAAGTTACAAGGTTGGCAGGATCCCTTTTGAAGGCGACACCTTGTTTCACACCAACCCTGCCGTACTGGTCACCACGCAGAACAATGGACAAACCACCACCTATGAGTTCGATACGGTAAACGGCGTTATCCGAAGCCGCGGCAACAGAAAAACACCGGCGGCCCCTGTCAAGTTCTCCAACGAAATAGTCAGGGAAGAGGCATTTTATCCGGACAGAGACAAAGTCAAGATCGTTGACAGCGGGCAATCGATTCTCGCAAGTATCCCGGGCAACCCTGTGCCGGTTTCATGGTTTGACCTGGGTGATTTGAAGGAAAGCAAGCTGGATCGCGAACAGCCCTCCACAGCACCCCAGCCGTACATGTTCCTGAACCCACGCACTCACCATATCGCCGACTCCGTGCTCAAGGCGTTGGACCTGGACAATCCCGCCATCAAGAAAGCCGCTGCGGGGACCACGACCTTTGAGCGTAATCACGAAAAGCTGACGGACTTCAAAGAGTTTTTGCTCAACCTGATTCCCTTCCGTTCCGCAATCGTCAATTTCATGGACGGCAACTACGGCGAGGGGATGACTGACGTCACCCTGGATATTTTCGGTTTGGTCACCGCTGGCATCGGCCTGGCGGCCAAACTCGGAAAAGTACTGGGTGCGGCTGGGTCAGCAGTGAGCAAGGCGCTCAAGGCAACGAAAATCATGGTGCCCGCCCTGCTCAAGGAGTTGAACCCGTTAAACGGCGTGGGTGATCTGCTAAAGGGCGCGGGTAAACGCATTTACGAAGGCGCCGAAGCGTTAGCGGGTGCGGTGTCATCTCTCAAGGGAAGCGCAAGCCACGAAGCGCTGATCAGCGCCGCAAGCCGCTACGAAGCAGCAGCAACCGGGACCTTCAAGGTGGGCAACCAGCAGGTTCATGGCTCTGCCGTCAAACACAACGGTAAATGGTATCCCTACGATGTGCATAAGCAGGAGGCTTACGGTGCGCCTCAAGCTTTTGATCCTGTACATACGCTGATGCCACCCTCACCCCATGCTGACTTTTCCCCTCGGGGGCACGTGAACGTTCGTCAAAACACGCGATTTCAACCCTACAAAAGGCCCACCCCAAAAACACCGAACATCAACGGACCCACGCCAACGATTGTAAACAAAACCGATCATCTGGACGCCATCAAAGACGAATACGTAAAGCATATTAAAGGCCTCCCCAATGAAGGCCACTTCACACCCAGCCGAAGGCAACCGACAGAAGAGCGGTTCAACGCAGAAATGGATGCTTTCCATCAAAAACTGGACCCGTTAAGCCCACAAAATCGCCCCACAATTCCGGAAACGAAACCCTACGAGACAGTGCCCGACCTGATCGAAAAAGCCTTGGACAATTCGGACGTGGTGGTATTCGGGGAGAGTCACCAGCATTTGGCCATGTTCCGCGAAATTGACGCAAGCATCGACCTGTTCAAGCGCAAAAATGTAAAGGTGGTCGGCATTGAAGGTGTCGTCTATGACAACAATGGACTACTCAAGGACGATGGCATGGGCCATACAGGCCCCGGTTTGAGACCCGCCCACCCTCAATTCAATCTGCAAACGCTGCTCAGAAAATTCAAGAATGCCGGAATAGAAGTCGTGCCACTTGACCACTTTTATCTGACACGGCACCGGCATGACCGTAATGCCTACACGAAGCTAAGCGAAACCGAACGAAACCTGAAAAGGCTCAAAGAGTTTAACTACTACGCCGCACGCGTCATTGAACAACACAAGCACAAGGGTAAAGTGATCGCCTTGGTGGGGCGCCAACACATCAACACCACTCAAGGCGTCACCGGTTTGGCTGAGGCGACCGGAGGGATCGGCATCGGTGTTTACGAACGAACAGGCATGAAGGTGGGCTACGGCACGAACTCCACGGATGCCAAACCGGGCCCGATGGGTATCCTGAACGCTGACAACGATCTGGCGGGAGATCTGCAAATCTTTTCGCCGGCAACCTGATAACACGCTAACTAAATAGTTGCCTGCGTAGCACGCGGGCAACGTTCGAGTTCATCCGCCGTCATGCACCCACCGCTGGTGCAACCAACGCGCTAACGCATCCAGCGCAAACCCCAGCAACCCGATCACCACCACCATCGCCATCAACTCCGAATACGCCAGGCGATCACGGGTGTCGAGGATGTAATAGCCCAGCCCCGCACTGACCCCGAGCATCTCGCACGGCACCAGCACGATCCACAGAATGCCGATGGCCAGGCGTACGCCGGTCAACACATGCCCGACCACCCCTGGCAGGATGATTCGACGCAAGGTCTCCCAACGCGTGGCGCTCAGGCTCTTGCTCAATTGCAGCCAGCGCGGGTCCAGTTGACGCACGCCGGCAGCGGTGTTGAGCACGATCGGCCAGACGGCGGCGAACGCCAGCAAGAAGTAGATGGGCTGGTCCCCTACCCCCATCAGCATCACCACGATCGGCATCCAGGACAGTGGCGAGATCATCCGCAGAAACTGGAAGGCCGGCGTGGTCGCGGCTTCCAGATTGCGCGAACTGCCCACCAGCAGCCCCAGTGGCACCCCCACCAACAGCGCAAGAAACAGCCCGACAAAAATGCGTTTGAGGCTCACGGCTATGTGCAGGTACAGCTCACTGCGGCCAAGCAATTCCCACAGGCTGCTGGCGGTGGCCGCCAGCGAAAAGCGCGCCGACAGGCCGTCGGCCTCACCGAACACTTTCACGCCCAGCCACCAGAGCAACAACAAACCTGCCAAGCCGCTCAACCCCAGCCACCAACCCAGGATTCTACCGTTGTTCAAACGCCAATCTCCTCGTGCCGCTCATAGCCGTCCGGCAGGCCGAAGGTCTTCATGCCGCCCACCGCTTCGATCGCATGACGCACGAAACGGTCGTCCACCAGGTCCTTGGCAACGAACGCCGGGTCGAGATCGGCGAGAAACTTCTTGTCGCCTTCGATCAGCGTGTCTTTGAGGCGGCGCACCAGTTCTTCGGTGTAGCTGGGGAACGGGTACGGCTGAAAGTCGATGCGGTGCTCGTCCCAATTGGCGTGCTGGATCGCGCCATCTTTCACATAGAGGTCGCGGTCGGTGGCAGCCGGGGCCAGGACCTTGCTCAACACCGGCTCGGCATGTGGCGTGTAGCGGTTCGGGCCATCCTTGGACAAAAGCTTCACCGCCTCTTCGCGATTCTCGCGGGTCCATACCTGAGCCTTGACGATGGCGTTCACCACCTTCTGCGACCACTCCGGGCGGTTGGTCAGGTCGTGCTCATGCATAAATACCACGCAGCAAGCGTGGTTGCGCCACACATCGCCGGTAAAGCGCTGCACGCGGCCAACCTTGAGGTTCTCGGCCAGGGCGTTGAACGGCTCGGCGACGATATAGCCATCGATGCGCTTGCTGGCCAGCGCGGGCGGCATGTCCGATGGCGGCAACACGATCAGGTTGACTTCATTGGTGGCAATTGAACTGCCGGTCGCACGCGTCACCGGTGTGAGGCCGTTGTCGCGGAACAATTGTTGGACCACCACATTATGGATCGAGTACCAGAACGGAATCGCCACCGACTTGCCACCCAGCTGCTTCACGTCGGTGATGCCCGGCGATACGGTCAGGCCCGAGCCGCCCACATGGTTCCAGGCCACCACTTTGGCCGGCACCTTGCTGCCGTAGCGCGCCCACACGGTCATCGGTGACAACAGGTGAATCACGTTGACCTGCCCCGAAATAAACGCCTCGATTACCTGGGCCCAACTGCGCAACAGTACCGGGCGTTCGGCCTTGATGCCTTCGGCTTCGAACAGACCGTTGTTGTGGGCGACCAGCAGCGGCGTGGCGTCGGTGATCGGCAAATAACCGATACGCACCGGCGCGTCGGGCTCATTGGCGGCGCGGGCCTGCAGGCTGCTCAACAGCGGCAAGGCCCCGGCGGCACTGAGCACCGCCGAGAGTTTGAGAAAGTCACGGCGCGAGTGGGTCAGGTCATCCAGACACATGGCTAAGCTCCTGTTGTTCATGGGGGTTGGGTTGAGGGCGGCTCGCCTGCCGTAAGGTTTTCAGAATCTCGATACGCAGCGCGCCGATGGCCTCGACCTGTTCTTCCCGAGGTTGCGACAAGTCGATATGCCATTCGCCCAGGGTCCGCGCCGGGCGGTTACCCAGTAGCAGGATGCGGTCGGACAGCAATAGTGCCTCGTCGATATCGTGGGTGATCAATACCGCCGCCGAACCTTGTTCACGGTTGACCTTGAGCAGCAGGTGCTGCATGTCGGCGCGGGTCACTTCGTCCAGCGCGCCGAAGGGCTCATCCAGCAACAGCACTTGCGGCTGGCGTGCCAGGCAGCGGGCCAGCGCGGTGCGCTGGGCCATGCCGCCGGACAACTGCGCCGGGAACTGCTGGCGCGCATGTTCCAGGCCCACTGCAGCGATAGCGTGGTCGACACGTGCGCGGCGCTCTTGCACACTCAGGTGCGGTTGGCGGGCGAAGTCCAGGCCAAAGGCAACGTTCTTTTCCAGGTTCAGCCAGGGCAACAGGCTGGGATCTTGAAAGGCCACCGCCACCCGTGGGTGCGGGCCGCTCAAGGCTTCGCCCAATACCTGCACGCGGCCGGCCTGGGGTAGCTGCAAACCGGCAAGCACACGCAGCAGGCTGGATTTGCCCACGCCGCTGGGCCCCAGGATCGACACCACTTCGCCCGCCTGCAACTGCAAGTCGAACCCTTGCAGAACCGGGCCGCTGGCATACCCCAGGCAAATCCCCTGGGCCGTCATAACCGCCTGGCTCATAGATTGGCCTGACGATGCAACTCGGTGCGCAGTTGCACCAGGCTGGGCGTCACAATCGGCACAAACGCCGACTCGCGCCAGCGCCGCGCAAAGCCGCTGCCGTGGGCGGTCAGGTAGGCCTTGCCGCCGCTGGCCTGCAACTCAAGCTGCACGGCGCCGGCGGCGGTTTCTGCCAAGGCAATGCGCAGCTTGAACAAGGGGATCGGCTCAGCAGCAAAGCGCCCGGCCAGCAACCCGCTCTTGAGCTCGCTGACCAGATGGTCCAGCGTCGCTCGCAAGGCTTCCAACTCTTCGCGCAAGACCGTGCGGCTGGCGCCCAAATGGTTGGCTACCTCGGCCAGAGAACGCCGAGCCAGGCCAATCGACATGCCGCACTGCAAGCCCAGAAACGCCGGGCGCACCGCCGGCAGGAACTTGCGCGCGTCCTCGTGCAACAACCAATCACGGCTCAGCTCCACGCCCTCCAGGCCCAGGGCGGCGGTGTTGCTCGATTGCAACCCAAGCAGCTCCAGATCGCGGGAGCGCTGCAAGCCCGCAACAGAATCGGGGATCGCCAGGATAAATGGCGTACCACCGCCCGCATGTTCGATAGCGGCCGCGGCGACAAAACCATTCTTGCGCAGGTTGGTCACCCAATGCAGACGACCGTTGAGCGTCCATCCATGCTCGTTGGGCTCGGCGCTGATCTGCAACGACTCGATACCCGAGATGAACTTCATTGCGTTCGACAACCCGGTGGCTCCGGCCAACTTGCCACTGAGCAGGTCCGGCATCAGTTCTTCGCGCAGGCGCTGATTGGGGCTCTGTAACAAGTACTCGATAAACGAGCGCTGGCCCCAGCACACAAATGCCGCCGCCAGGGAATGGCTGGCCACATTGGCAATGGCCTCGACCGCCCCCGTCACATCACCGCCTAACCCGCCCAGTTGGGTAGGTACACCGATTTTCAGAATATTGGCTTCTGCCAGGCGTGGCAGCACTTCCTGTGGATCGCAACTGCCCACGTCCAGGGCCTGCGCTTGAACATCGAGCCAACGGCTCAAGATAGGGTCAAGCATTCAATGTCTCTCCTTTTACAGCAGGTGGACCAACGCCGATTCAGCTTGCCGGTTTTTCCCAGCGGTATTGCGCCAGTTCAGGGTTCAGCGGGGTACGGGCAAACACGTTAGCGAAGTTGCACAGGGTTGCCAGGCTTACGCCCAAGATGACCTCCAGCGCGTGGCCCTTGGTGTAGCCGGCCGCAAGGAACGCCTCAAAGCCGGCATCGCTGACATCACCCCGAGTGGCGATCACTTCACGGGTAAAGGCGGCGAGTGTCTCATAGCGAGTGTCAGGCAGCTCACCCAACCGGCGCAGGGCCTCGATCACGTTCTCGGGCAGCTTGGCCTTGTTGCGTGCAACGGCGGTGTGGCCGGCGACACAGAAATCGCACCCGTGGGTGGTAGCAGCAATCAATTGCACCACTTCGCGGTCGGCCAGGCTCAGCTCAGCCTTGGCATTCAAGCCGGAGACAGTGATATAGGTTTCCAGCGCCGCCGGTGCGTTGGCCAATACCGCCAGCAGATTGGGGATGAAGCCCGAGGCCTTCTGCGCGTTTTCCAGGAAAGGTTTCGCCGCTTCGGGGGCGGTGTCAGGGGTGAGCAACGGTACACGGGACATGGAGGGGTCTCCTGATGGGTTCGAGTGCGCCAGTCTGTTGGTTCTAAAAAAATCGCTCAATAGGCTAAAGTAGCGATTACTTGCTCTTGAGTCTTTCCATTAGATGAATTCGTCCAGCGCCCTTGTCGATTGGTTATTAGATAGCCTTGAACTCAACACCAGTTTGTTTCACGTCGGCCGTTATTGCGGTGACTGGCACGCCAGCACGCACGGCCTGGCGCAAGCGAGTTTCCATTTGATCGTGCAGGGCGAATGCTGGCTGCATATCGATGGCGATCCGACGCCCCAGCACCTGAATAACGGTGACGCCGTGTTCCTGCTGCGTGACCTGGCCTATCAGCTGTCCGGTGAAAGTACCGCGGCAGGCGCCCGAGAGTGCCCTCGCCGGCCGATGCTGCCCCTCGACAACAGTGCCGTGGACGGCGTGGGGCTGGTCTGCGGCTTCTTTCACTTCCAGTCCGGCTTGTCGGCGCTGATCGTCGACAGCCTGCCCGCCTGGATCATCCTGCGTGCCGGCGACCCATCGTTGACCGCTGCGCGCAATCTTTTCGAATTGATTCTGCAAGAGTGCGAGCGCATACCGGCGCCCTCCTCTGCCTTGCTCGAACGCCTTTGCCACTTGTTGTTTTTGTATGTGCTGCGCCAGCAAGTCATCGACAACACTGAACTCGGCGGGCTGGCTGCGCTGGGTCGGCAACCGGCATTTGCCGGCCTGCTGGAGCAATTGATCGCGCGCCCGGCCGAGCCCTGGAGCCTGGAAAGCATGGCGGCCTGCACGGGGCTATCCCGTTCGGCGTTTTTCAAACGTTTCAGGGAACTATGCGGCCAGTCGCCGGGGCAGGTATTGCTGATGATGCGTATGCGCCATGCCTGTGGATTGCTCAAGGCCGACCAGACCGTGGCCGAGGTCTCGCTGGCAGCCGGGTATCAGTCGGTGGCCGCATTTACCCGGGCCTTTCATAAAGTCACCGGGCAGCAACCTGGCGCCTATCGCAGGGCACAAGCCTAAGCAACCGCCGGTTTACGCTACCCCAGGCAAGTGCTGGTCATGCTGGATATCTGATCGCCCGGGGGGAGCATTAAAGGTTGGCGTAAATGCCTTGACGCAAATGAGTCACCGCCCGCAGGAACCCTTTGGGCCGATCCTCCACGCAAGAGTAGTCATGGCGCACTGTCAGACTTTCTACGATCAACCCGAAGGACACCTGATGCTATTACCCCTCACTCATTCAGCAGTCCCCCATTACTCCACGGCTTCCACCGAACCGCATCGGTCCAAGCCGTCACCCTATGACCCCCCCTCGGACCTGCAGCGGGGCGTACCGAATATCAGGACGCACCTGCTGCTTGAAAAAGGTGATGTGACCTTCAGCCGGGAAATTACCTGGAGCACCCGGAACCCCGAAAAACCGCAGATCAGCTCCAGTCGACTTGTGGTAGAAACCAGTAACGGCGCCGACGAGGTCCACGTGCGCAGTTGGCCGGGCGACAAGCTGCAGTTCATCATCAACGGCAGACCGTATGTGCTTGAGGCCAAAGCACCACAAGGCCCGGATCAGAGCCTTTTGATCAAAACCAATGGCGGCGATGACAGGGTCATCATTGATGATGACGTCAAGCACCGCCTGGAAGTACAGGGTGGCGCCGGAAACGACTTCATCCAGGCCGGCGGTGGCATGTCCGGGCTATTTGGCGGCAGCGGCCACGATATCCTGCTCTTGGGCAGCAACTCTGGCTACGCCGAAGGCAACGACGGAGACGACCTGATCATCGGCGGCAGTGGCAATGCCTTCATGTTCGGTAACGGGGGCAACGACCGACTCGATGCAGGGGTTGGCAATGCACATAAACAGAACTTGCTCGATGGTGGCGACGGCGACGACAAACTGTATGCCGGTAGCGGGACCAACCATCTGATAGGCGGCAACGGCAATGATCTGCTGACAGGGCATGACCGTACGTCTTTCTATACCGGTGAAGGTAACGACCGCATCGCCAATCATCAGCCCACGGACAGCATTCACACGCGGGTCAATGATCAATGGACACTCACCCAAGGCTCGGCCTTGAATGAGGCCAAGCCGGGCAAAGCCGGCGAGCAGCCAAGTTAACCAACGGTCGCAATACTCCCGTGCAAAGCGCGGGAGTCGGACTATTCTGACAGCTCCTAGTGTAAAAACCCGCCACACAGGAGGTGTGTCATGCACGCGACTGAGCAGTCGATCCGCTTGGAGCAGATCAGTCAGGAACGCTTCATCCAGGCCCCAATCGACACTGTCTACGATTATGTGACCCAGCCCGACCGCTGGCACGAATGGCACCCCACCTCCCTCAGCGCCGACACCGGCACCCGCGGTTCACTCCCGGTTGGCTCGCGTTTTACTGAAGACATCAACCTGCTGGGCATTCGCGTATCCATGAGCTACCGCGTGCAAATCGCCCGCCGCCCCGACGAGTTCAAGACCGTGTTCACCTCCCTGGCGGTGGACGGGTCTATCCATTATTTCTTGCAGGCCCATCAGGGTGGCACTCGGTTCAAGCGTGTATTGACGTATGAAACCGAACTGCAACTGGCCACCTTGCACGAACGCATGATCAAACTCTCTGCCACCGCCCTGGACCAGCTCAAGCAGCGGTTGGAAAGCCCAGGCTTCGTATAATTTAGAAACATTACCACCGCGTCTCGGTGTAAAAAGCAGGGAGAATGCGCGCTTTATTGCTGCGCTTTCAGTGAGACCCCTGATGACAAACCCATTACGACTGGCCTTGCTCTGCGCCCTGTTTGCCGCCCCCCTGGCCCAGGCCGCCGAACTGATTCCCATCGATGTGCACCGCGACGCCAACTGCGGTTGCTGCAAAAAGTGGATCAGCCATCTGGAGAGCAACGGCTTTAAGGTCAACGATCACGTTGAAGCGGATATGAGTGCGGTCAAGCAACGCCTGGGCGTGGCCCCGCGACTCGGCTCGTGCCATACGGCTGTGATCGACGGCAAATTCGTCGAAGGCCATGTACCTGCCGAGCAAGTGATGGCCTTGCGCAAACGCGACGACCTGTTGGGTCTTGCCGCACCGGGCATGCCCCTGGGCTCACCAGGCATGGAAGTTGAGGGTCGCAGCGAGGCCTATCAAGTCATTGGCCTGACGCGCGACGGCAAGGATGTGGTGGTAGCCGACTACCCGGCACACTGACCGGTGCTGACGGGTTACCTGGGACTGTTCGTCGCGGCGTTTGGTGCGGCGACGTTATTGCCGCTGCAATCGGAGGCCGTGTTGGTGGGCCTGCTGCTCAGCGGGCATTACAACCTATGGTTGCTGCTGGGCATCGCCACGTTGGGTAACGTGCTCGGCTCAGTGGTCAATTGGCTGCTCGGACGCTCGGTGGAACGTTTCAAGGAGCGGCGTTGGTTTCCAGTGAGCGCCAGGCAACTGGACAAAGCCCGCCGCCATTACGGGCATTGGGGGCACTGGACATTGTTGCTCAGTTGGGTACCGATCATTGGTGACCCGCTGACGCTGGTGGCCGGGGTGATGCGCGAGCCGTTGTGGCGGTTTTTGCTGTTGGTTACCCTGGCCAAAGGCATACGTTATGGCGTGCTCGCAGCGCTGACGTTGCAATGGGTGTTAATCCCCCGTTAATCCTCTCCCAAGAGCATCCGGACATCTTTCTCGGAGCCCCAGCCCATGCCGTTCATCCGTTCCTTATGCATAGCCGGCCTGTTTTCAGTGAGCGCCACCCCCGTGTTAGCCGCCACTTATGGCCCGGAACTCCAAGGCTTCCAATACCCCTATCCTCTCCAGCATTTCACTTTCCAATCCCAAGGCAAATCCCTGCAAATGGGCTACATGGACGTCCCCGCAACCGGCACCGCCAACGGTCGCAGCGTGGTGCTGATGCACGGCAAGAACTTCTGCGGGGCCACCTGGGAAGGTTCGATCAAGGCACTCAGCAGTGCCGGTTACCGCGTCATCGCCCCCGACCAGATCGGCTTCTGCACGTCCAGCAAGCCCGATCACTACCAGTACAGCTTCCAGCAATTGGCGACCAACACCCACCAGTTGCTGGAAAAACTCGGCATCCAGAAAGCCACGGTGATCGGCCATTCCACCGGCGGGATGCTTGCCACTCGCTATGCCTTGATGTACCCCGAGCAAACCGAACAGCTTGGGCTGGTAAACCCTATCGGCCTGGAGGACTGGAAAGCCCTGGGCGTGCCCTACCAGAGCGTCGACCAGTGGTACCAGCGCGAGCTGAAAATGAGCGCCGAGGGGGTGCGCAAATATGAACGCGACACCTATTACGTCGGGCGCTGGAAGCCGGAATACGAACGCTGGGTGGATATGCTCGTCGGCCTGAACAAAGGCCCGGGGCATCTGCAGGTTGCCTGGAACTCGGCGTTGATTTACGACATGATCTTCACCCAGCCGGTGTACTACGAATTCAAGGACCTTAAGGTGCCCACCCTGCTGCTGATCGGCACCAGCGACACGACTGCGATCGGCAAGGATGTGGCGCCGCCCGAGGTCAAGGCCAGAATTGGCAATTACCAAGTGCTGGGCAAGCAGGTGGCCAAGCTGATTCCCCACGCCACACTGGTGCAATTCCCAGGCTTGGGCCATGCGCCGCAGATGGAAGAACCGGAGCAGTTTCATAAAGCGCTGTTGCAGGGTATGAATGCCCTTTGATTTCGAGGCCCACGGCATGTCGATACAGATCGCAGTGATAGATGATTGGCAAAATGTCGCCAGCGACGTGGTGGATTGGTCGGCGCTGGATGGCGTGGGCCAGGTGCATTTCCTCCACAACTACCCCGCCGATACGGCGACGATGGTTGAGCGTTTGAAGGGCTTTGAGGTGATTTGCGTCATGCGCGAACGCTCCACCTTCGACAAGGGCCTGCTGCAAGGGCTGCCCAGGCTCAAATTGCTGGTCACCGGCGGTATGCGCAATGCTGCCATCGATATTGCCGCTGCCAAGGAACTGGGTATCCAGGTATGCGGCACCGACAGCTATAAGCACGCGGCGCCGGAACTGACGTGGGCATTGATTATGGCCTCTACGCGTAATCTGCTGGCCGAAGCCAATTCGCTGCGCGCAGGTGGATGGCAGGTGGGCCTGGGCGGTGACCTGCATGGCAAAACCCTGGGTGTGCTTGGTCTGGGCAGTATCGGCCAGAAAGTCGCGACGTTTGCCCAGGCATTCGGGATGCGGGTGATCGCCTGGAGCGAAAACCTCACGCCGCAGCGGGCGGCTGAAGCGGGTGTGACATGGGTCAGCAAGCGCGAGTTGTTTGAACAGGCGGACATCCTCACCATCCATCTGGTGCTCAGTGAGCGCAGCCGTGGGCTGGTGGATGCCCAGGCACTGGCGTGGATGAAGCCCACGGCGCACCTGGTGAACACCGCGCGCGGGCCGATTGTGGATGAGCAGGCGTTGGTGCAGGCATTGAGCAGTGGCCGCCTGGCCGGGGCGGCGCTGGATGTGTTTACCCAAGAGCCGCTGCCGGTTGAACATCCGTTTCGCCGCTTGCCCAATGTGCTGGCCACGCCACACGTGGGGTATGTGAGTGAGCGCAATTACCGGCAGTTCTATCAACAAATGATTGAAGACATTCAGGCCTGGGCCGGCGATGTGCCCATCCGTGTGCTTGGCTGACGCACCAAAAAAGCGCAGCCCTGCCTTCCTGTAGGAGCGAGCTTGCTCGCGAAAATCGTCAACGATAACGCGTGTTTCTTGAATAAACGCGGCGTCTGTCAGTTTTTCGCGAGCAAGCTCGCTCCTACAGAAAGGCACGCTGCATATCGTTAGATTTTTTTTGTCCTACAAAAAACTGCGCTAAACCCGGCAGGCGCTGGGATCTGGCCTAGACTCATGACCGATGGGTCCGTTCCAAAACAAAAACCCCGCAAAAAATCTAAACTTTCCAACTCCGCCTCAGGTCAAGTTTTAGGTAAGGACGTGCACGTGCGTTTCACGCCGAATGCCCGTTCATCCAATCTTTTTCAGCCGACGTTGCAACTGGCATACGCCTTGCCAGCTTGTATAGCGCTGGTGTGCCTGGCCGCAGGATGCGGCCACTCGGAGCTGATGGCAGCGGGCCATTAGCGAACCAACAAATGGGAGTGCATTATGATCAGTGCCGCAGTAGATACTCAGGGAGAGCGTTTTAGTCAGCCGGTAGGGGGGCCAACGTCTTTGGTCGACCTGCCCAACACTGTGCGGCCGATCGTGAGTCAGAATCCGAATCGAAAGAAAGTCTTGTTTGTCACCTCCGAGTTCGCCGACCTGGTGAAAACCGGTGGCCTGGGCGATGTGTCCGCCGCCCTGCCCCGCGCCATGGCGCACTTGCACGATGTGCGGGTGTTGATCCCCGGTTACCCGCAGGTGATGGAAAGCGACAACCCGATTCATATCGTCGGTGAACTGGGCGGCCACGCCGCGCTGCCGCCTTGCAAGATCGGGCGTATGGACCTTGCGGACGGCCTGGTCATCTACGTACTGATCTGCCCCGAACTGTACGAGCGCGAAGGCACGCCCTACGGCGCCAACAACGGCCGCGACTGGCCGGATAACCACATTCGCTTCGCCCGCCTTGGCCTGGCCGCCGCCGACATGGCCGCCAACCTGGCACAGATCCACTGGTGCCCTGACCTGGTGCACGCCCATGACTGGCCCGCTGGCCTGGCCCCGGCCTACATGCACTGGCGTGGGTCACGCACGCCGACACTGTTCACCATCCATAACCTGGCTTATCAGGGTGTGGTGAGCCTGGCGTCGACGCCTGAGCTGGGTATTCCACCCCATGCCCTGCAACAGGAAGGCATGGAGTTTTACGGCAAGATGTCGTTCCTCAAGGCCGGCATGGCCTATTCCAGCCACATCACCACCGTGAGCGCCACCTACGCCCAGGAAATCACCACGCCGGAATTCGGCTGTGGCCTGGATGGCTTTCTTGCCAGCAAGACTCAACAAGGTCTGCTCAGCGGGATTCCCAACGGCATCGACGAAAGCTGGGAAACGTCCACCGACACGCACCTGATCCACAATTTCAATATTGGCGACTGGGAAGGCAAGGCGATCAACGCCGCCCATGTGCGCGAGCTGTTTGGCCTGCACGAGTCCAACGGGCCGCTGTTCGCGGTGGTGTCACGCCTGGTTTATCAGAAGGGTCTGGACCTGACTGAAGCGGTCGCCGGTTTTATCGTCGAGAACGGCGGCCAAATCGCGATCATCGGCCGTGGTGAGCCCGAAGAAGAACAGGCCATGCGCGAACTGGCGCTGCGCTTCCCGGGCCAGGTGGGTGTGCGCATTGGCTTTAACGAGACCGATGCCCGTCGCATGTTTGCCGGCAGTGATTTCCTGCTGATGCCTTCTCGCTATGAACCTTGCGGCCTGAGCCAAATGTATGCGCAGCGCTTTGGTTCGTTGCCGGTGGCGCGGAACACCGGTGGCCTGGCGGACACCATTGAAGATGGCGTCACCGGCTTTCTGTTCAATGAATCCACGGTGCAAAGCTACGAAGAAGCCCTGCGCCGTGCCTTCAAGGTATTCGCCTTCCCGGGCCTGCTTAACGCCATGCGCAGTCGTGCCATGACGCAACCGTTCAACTGGTGCCAGGCGGTTGAACCCTACGCCGAACTCTACGAACAACTGGTGGCCAAGGCCCTGGGGAAATCGACCAAATAGCCACTTGAACCCACCCGGGAGGTCTTCATAGATGCCGTTACGGACTCTGGACACCTGGCCCCACGGCGCAATCATGCTGGACGCGCAACACACGCGTTTTGCCTTGTGGGCGCCAGACGCTTTTTATGTCAGCGTTGAATTGGAACACGGTAAATCCATCACCCTGCTGCCCCAGGCCGATGGCTGGTTCGAAGTCGAAGCCGCCTGCCCTGCCGGTACGCTCTACCGCTTTAACATCGATGGGGAAAAGGCGGTTCCCGACCCCGCGTCCAGGGCCCAGACCCAGGACGTGCATGGTTGGAGCCGAGTCGTCGACCCCAACGCCTACACCTGGCGCCATACCCAATGGCAAGGCCGCCCCTGGCACACCGCGGTGATCTACGAGCTGCACGTAGGCGCCATGGGTGGCTACGCCGGAGTCGAGAAACACCTGCCGCGCCTGGCTGAGCTGGGCGTCACCGCAATCGAGCTGATGCCGCTGGCGCAATTCCCCGGTGAACGCAACTGGGGCTATGACGGCGTGCTGCCTTATGCACCGCACGCCGCCTACGGGACGCCCGAGCAGCTCAAGCACTTGATCGACACTGCCCATGCCCATGGTTTGGCGGTGATGCTCGATGTGGTCTACAACCACTTCGGGCCCGACGGCAATTACCTGGGCCAGTACGCCAAGGGCTTCTTTCAGGAGGACGTGCATACGCCCTGGGGCGCCGGCATTGATTTCGAACGCCGCCAAGTGCGGGATTTTTTCCTGGATAACGCGCTGATGTGGCTGCTGGAATACCGCTTTGACGGGCTGCGCCTGGATGCGGTACACGCCATCGACAACCCCGGGTTCTTGCAGGAACTGGCACATCGCGTGCGTCAGCAGGTGCACGGCGAACGTCACGTGTGGCTGGTGCTGGAGAACGAACTGAACCAGGCCAGCCTGCTGCAGGACGATTTCAACGCCCAGTGGAATGATGACTTTCATAACGTGCTGCACGTGCTGCTGACCGGTGAAACCGACGCCTATTACAGCGACTTCGCCGAGCAGCCCACCGCCAAGTTGGCGCGCTGCCTGGGCGAGGGCTTTATCTATCAGGGCGAAACCACCCGCCACGGCCATGCACGCGGCGAACCCAGTGCGGATCTGCCGCCCAGTGCTTTCGTGGCGTTTTTGCAGAACCACGACCAGATCGGCAACCGCGCCCTGGGCGAACGCTTGCACCAACTGTGTTCGCCCCAGGCGCTGAACGCGGCGACCGCTCTACTGCTGCTGAGCCCGATGATTCCGCTGATGTTCATGGGCGATGAGGTGAATGCCGCCGAACCCTTTCTATTTTTCACCGACCATCACGGTGAACTGGCCGAAGCGGTGCGCGAAGGCCGGCGCAATGAATTCGCCGATTTCGCCGCGTTCCACGACCCCGAGCAACGCGAACGCATCCCGGATCCCAACGCACTGCAAACCTTTGTGCAATCGGCGCCCTCTTTCGTCGAGAACGAGCACACCCAGCTCTATCAGCACCTGCTGAGTCTGCGTCATCAACAGGTAGTGCCGCACTTGCCCGGCACGGTGGCATTGGGCGCGCAGGTGTTGGCCGAGGGCGCTGTCACGGCGCGTTGGCGCCTGGGCAACGGCAGCCTGTTGCAAATCGACCTGAACCTGAGCGAGCAGCCTGTGGATCACCCCGCGCCACACCCCATTATTTTCCAAACGCCTGCCGAGCATGGGGCGCAGTTGCCACCGCTGAGCGCACGCGTTTGCTTATCACCTGCCGGAGAACACTTTTGAGCGAAGCGAACCTGGAACTACTCGCCAGTCGCGCGGGCCTGGCCGTCGATTGGATCGATGCCAACGGTCGCCCGCAACACGTGCAGCCCGAGGCCTTGCGCGCCGTTCTCAAAGGGCTGGGGCACCCGGCCGATACCGACGCCGAGATCGACGCCAGCCTGCAGGAACTGGAGCAGGTGCAACAAGACACGCACCTGCCGCCCTTGATCACCACCGACAGCGGCGCAAGCCTGGACCTGGCGCGCTACTTCGCCCCGGACACGCCGTGCCGCGTCAGCCTGGAAGGCGGTGAAACCCTGGAATTGCGTCTGGACGGCAATGCCGAGCTGCCGGGTGTGATTGCCCTCGGCTACCACCAGGTGCATATCGACGGGCAAACCTTCACCCTCGCCGTTGCGCCCAGCCACTGCTACAGCGTGGCCGACGCAGTGGACAGCCGCCCTGCGCGCGCCTGGGGCTTGAGCGCCCAGCTGTATGCCTTGCGTCGCCTCGGCGATGGCGGCTTTGGTGACACCCTGGCCCTGGAGCACCTGGTGCGTTCGGCTGCCGAGCGCGGCGCCGACGCAGTGGCGATCAGCCCCATGCACGCGATGTTCAGCGCCGACACCGAACGCTTCAGCCCTTATTCCCCGTCCAGCCGCCTGTTTCTCAACAGCCTGTACGCCTCGCCCGCCTGCATCCTTGGCGAGCGGGAAGTCCGCAATGCGATCGAGGCCGCCGGGCTGGCGGACGAACTGCGTGTCCTGGAACAACTCACCCTGATCGACTGGCCCACCGCCGCCAAGGCCAAGCAACGCCTGCTGCGTGCGCTTTATGAGGACTTCCGCCACGGCGCGCACCCACAACATGCCGACTTCCAGAGCTTCCGTCAGGCCGGTGGTGAGGCCCTGGAGAACCATTGCCGTTTCGAAGCCGTACAAGCGCAACGTGCCGCCGCCGGAGAGGACCTCGACTGGCGCCAGTGGCCCGAAGACTGGCGCACGCCACACAGCCCGGCGCTGGCGCAGTTTGCTGAAGAAAACCGCGAGGAGATCGGCTACTTCGCCTTCACCCAATGGCTGATCGCCCGTAGCCTGGCGCGCGCGCAACAAGCCGCCCTTGGCAGCGGCATGGGCATCGGCCTGATTGCCGACCTGGCGGTGGGTGCCGACGGCGGCGGCAGCCAGGCCTGGAGCCGCCAGGATGAACTGTTGGCTGACCTCACGGTTGGCGCACCGCCGGATATTCTCAACCGTGCAGGCCAGGGTTGGGGCATCTCCGCCTTCTCCCCGGAAGGTCTCAAACGCAATGGCTTTCGCGCGTTTATCGAAATGCTGCGGGCCAACTTCGCCCATGCCGGCGGCTTGCGCATCGACCATGTGATGGGCCTGCAACGCCTGTGGGTCATCCCCCTGGGCGCCTCGCCCCGCGAAGGTGCCTACCTGTATTACCCGGTGGACGACCTGCTGCGCTTGCTGGCACTGGAATCCCACCGTCACCAGGCCATCGTCCTCGGCGAAGACCTGGGCACGGTGCCCGAGGGCCTGCGTGAAAAGCTCAGCGCCCGCTCGATTCTGGGTATGCGCGTATTGCTGTTCGAACAGAACCACGAAGGCCGGTTCACGCCGATTCTCGACTGGCCCGACAACGCCCTGGCCACCACCAGCACCCATGACCTGCCCACCCTTAATGGCTGGTGGCACAGTCGCGATATCGAGTGGAATATCCAGCTTGACCTGATCGACGCCCCCACCGTGGAGCAATGGAGCGAACACCGCCTGCGCGAACGTCATGCACTGCGCCAGGCCTTGAGCCAGGACCCGCAGAATTTTGTCGATGAGATCCGCAACGACACCGACCACATGATCGACGCCAGCGTGCGTTACCTGGGCCACACCCGGGCGCCGCTGGTATTGCTGCCATTGGAGGACGCGCTGGGCATCGAAGAGCAAGCCAACCTGCCCGGCACCCTCGACACCCACCCCAATTGGCGCCGACGCTTGCCAGGCGAGGCCGCCAGCCTGCTCGACCACGACAGTGCTGCGCGCCGCCTGGAACTGCTGGCCGTGGCGCGCAACCAAGCCTATGAGCGTGACCGATGAACGCACTGCCCCTGCGCGCCACCCAGCGCCTGCAATTTCATAAAGGTTTTACCCTCGATGATGCGGTGCCGCTGGTGCCGTATTTTGCCCGACTGGGCATCAGCCACCTGTATGCCTCGCCGCTTCTGAGCGCCCGCGCCGGCTCCATGCATGGCTACGATGTGGTCGACCCTACCCGCGTTAATCCAGAACTGGGCGGCGAGCCGGCGTTGCGTCGCCTGGTCGCGGCCCTGCGTGAACACGACATGGGCCTGATCCTGGATATCGTCTCCAACCACATGGCCGTGGGTGGCGCGGATAACCCATGGTGGCTAGACCTGCTGGAGTGGGGCCGCTTGAGCCCCTACAGCGAATTTTTCGACATCCAGTGGCACTCGCCCGACCCGTTGCTCAAAGGCCAATTGTTGATGCCGTTTCTGGGCAGCGATTACGGCGACGCCCTGCAGAGCGGTACGTTGACGCTCAAGTTCGACGCTGCTCAAGGCAGCTTCTACGCCGAGCATTACGAGCATCGTTTCCCGATCTGCCCACGGGATTACGCCTTGATCCTGGGCGGCGATGAGCTGCTCAAGCCGCTGGCCGAGCGCTTCGCCGCCCTCGCCTATCAGGACGACGCCTACACCGAAGCCGCCTGGCTCAAGCAAG
The DNA here is from genome assembly GCF_016405455.1 of Pseudomonas sp. MF7453. Classification (NCBI taxonomy): domain Bacteria; kingdom Pseudomonadati; phylum Pseudomonadota; class Gammaproteobacteria; order Pseudomonadales; family Pseudomonadaceae; genus Pseudomonas; species Pseudomonas sp. MF7453. The sequence goes on from NZ_JAEKCN010000024.1 coordinate 24,785, forward strand.
CGCTGGCCGAACGCGCCACCGAGGTCTTGCCGGCCATCGAGCAGCGGCTGGCCGCTTTCGATAGTCGCCAGCCCGAGGGTTTCGAGCGCCTGCATCACCTGCTTGAGCAACAGACCTACCGCCTGGCCAGCTGGCGCACCGCCGCCGACGACATCAACTGGCGGCGCTTCTTCGACGTCAATGAGCTGGGCGGCCTGCGCGTGGAGCGCACTGCAGTGTTCGAAGCCACCCACGGCAAGATTTTCGAGCTGATCAGCGCAGGCTTGATCGATGGCCTGCGCATCGACCACATCGATGGCCTCGCCGACCCGCGTGGCTATTGCCGCAAACTGCGCCGCCGCGTGGATGCGCTGTCGCCACAGCGCCATTTGCCGATCTTCGTGGAAAAGATCCTCGGCGAAGGCGAAACCCTGCGTGAAGACTGGCACGTGGACGGCACCACCGGCTACGAATTCATGAATCAACTGTCGTTACTGCAACACCATCCAGACGGCTTCGCCCCACTGGCCGAGCTGTGGACGCGCCACAGCGAACGGCCTTCGGCGTTTATCGAAGAAGCGCGCTTGGCTCGTCAGCAGATTCTCAATGGCTCGTTGGGCGGCGACTTTGAAAGCGTGGCCCAGGCCCTGCTGCAAGTGGCCCGTGACGATGTCATGACCCGCGACCTAACGCTGGGCGCGATCCGCCGGGCCTTGCAGGAGCTGATCGTGCATTTTCCGGTGTACCGCACCTACATCAGCGCCAGGGGCCGCAGCGCCGCCGACGACAAGGTGTTCCAGCAGGCCATGGACGGCGCACGCAGCACGCTTAACGAAGGTGACTGGCCGGTGCTTGAGCACCTGGAGAAATGGCTGGGCGGCCAGCCTTGGCGCAATCGGCCGGTGGGCCGTGAGCGCAAGATCCTCAAACATGCCTGCGTGCGCTTTCAGCAATTGACTTCACCCTCCGCCGCCAAGGCTGTGGAAGACACGGCGTTCTATCGCTCGGCTGTGTTGCTGTCGCGTAACGACGTGGGCTTCAGCACCGAACAATTCAGTGCGCCGTTGGCAGCCTTTCACCAGGCCAATCAACAGCGCCTGACGACCTTCCCGAACAATCTGCTGGCCACCGCTACTCATGACCACAAGCGCGGCGAGGACACCCGCGCACGCCTGGCGGTACTCAGCGAATGCGCGCCCTGGTATGCCGAACAGGTGGAGCACTGGCGCAGCCTCGCCGCCCCCTTGCGCGAGGGTACCGACAGCCCCTCGGCGGGTGATGAGCTGATCCTTTATCAGGTGCTGCTCGGCAGTTGGCCGCTGGAGCACAACCCGGACTTTGAGGCCTACCAGCAGCGCCTCTGGCAATGGCAACAAAAAGCCCTGCGCGAAGCCAAGTTGCACAGCAGCTGGAGCGCACCCAACGACGCGTATGAGCAGGGTGTCGAGCACTTCCTCAAGCGCCTGCTACTCAGCGACGCAGGCAAACCGCTGCGCGATGCGCTGAACAGCGCCGCCCAGGCCATCGCCCCCGCCGGTGCCCTGAACGGGCTGGCGCAAACCTTGCTTCACCTCACCGTGCCGGGTGTACCGGATGTCTACCAGGGCGACGAGTTCTGGGACTTCAGCCTGGTGGATCCGGACAACCGACGCCCGGTGGATTTCCCTGCGCGCCAACGTGCCCTGGATACCCCGCCGGACATCGGTGAGCTGTTGTTCAACTGGCGCGATGGGCGTATCAAACAGGCATTGATCGCCCAGGTACTGAACACACGCAAAGCCTGTCCCGAGCTGTTGCATAACGGCAGCTACACGCCGCTGGAAGTAGTGGGTCGACACGCCGAGCGAGTGGTTGCGTTCTACCGTGAACACCTGGGTCAACAGCTGTTGGTGGTGGTGCCGCGCTGGTCTTATCCCTTGCTGGAAGACGGTGTGTTCCCCCACATCAATGCGCAGGTTTGGGGCGATACCCGGGTGAAATTACCGTTCGCCACCACAACACAAAACTGGAAGGGACTTTTTCAAACAGGCGCAGTCACACCCAACAAGGAGCTGTTGATCAGCGCTGCCCTGGGGGATTTCCCGGTCAATGTCTTTATCAATCCTGATAATCAAGAAAGCTGAACATTTTCTGTGAGGAGTTTGTGATGAGTAAAGAAGACAAACGTATTCGCGAACTGGCGCATCAGATCTGGGAGTCTGAAGGCAAGCCGGACGGTGCGCACGATCGCCACTGGGAGATGGCACGTAAACTGGCCGAAGCCGAGGCGCTGACGCCCAGCAAGCCCAAGCCTGCCGCCAAGCCGAAAACCGCGCCCAAAGCGGCCGCCAAACCCAAGCCGGCTGCGCCTGTAGCCGCCAAGCCTGCTGCGAAAAAACCGGCCTCCCCAAAGAAACCAAAACCGCCCGCCCCATGATTTCTCGGGCCTGGCGCTTTTATCAGAAGCGACAGGCCCTTTTTCGTCCATGCCCTTCGCTGAAATACCGTCAGCACGGCCGCATTCGGCCCGAAAAAAGACCCCTTGCAGGAGCAACACCATGAGCAAACCCGAGAACACCACAGCGACGCAGGACCATGAGCCGTCGCGGATTCGTGAAGGTTTGCCCTTCCCCCTCGGCGCCACCTGGGATGGCCTGGGCGTTAACTTCGCACTGTTTTCAGCCAACGCCACCAAAGTGGAGTTGTGCCTGTTCGACGATACCGGCGAAGTCGAGCTGGAGCGCATCGAACTGCCCGAGTACACCGACGAGATCTTTCACGGTTACCTGCCCGATGCCCACCCCGGGCTCATCTACGGCTACCGGGTATACGGCGCCTATGACCCGGCCAATGGTCATCGCTTCAACCATAACAAGCTGCTGATCGACCCCTATGCCAAGCAGCTGGTAGGCGAACTCAAATGGTCGGAGGCGCTGTTCGGCTACACCATCGGCCACCCGGATGACGACCTCAGTTTCGACGAGCGCGACAGTGCGCCGTTCGTGCCCAAGTGCAAGGTCATCGACCCCGCGCACACCTGGGGCAACGATCAACCGGTACGGGTGCCGTGGGACCGCACGATCATCTATGAAACCCATCTGCGCGGCATCAGTATGCGCCACCCTTCGGTGGGCGAGTCCGTGCGCGGCACCTGCGCCGGCTTGATGGAAGACGACGTACTCAAGCATATCCGTCAATTGGGCGTCTCTTCGGTTGAGCTGCTGCCGGTGCACGCCTTCGTCAACGACCAGCACTTGCTGGAAAAAGGCATGACCAACTACTGGGGCTACAACAGCATTGCGTTCTTCGCTCCCGACCCGCGCTACCTGGCCAGCGGCAAGATTGCCGAGTTCAAGGAGATGGTCGCGCACCTGCATGAGCAGAAGTTGGAAGTGATTCTGGACGTGGTCTACAACCACACCGCCGAAGGCAACGAGCGCGGCCCGACCCTGTCCATGCGCGGTATCGACAACGCCTCTTACTACCGCCTGATGCCCGACGACAAGCGCTTCTACATCAACGACTCCGGCACCGGCAACACCCTGGACTTGAGCCACCCGTGCGTGCTGCAAATGGTCACCGACTCCCTGCGTTACTGGGCCACCGAGATGCACGTGGACGGTTTCCGCTTCGACCTGGCAACCATTCTTGGCCGCTACCGCGACGGGTTCGACGAACGCCACAGCTTCCTCGTCGCCTGCCGCCAGGATCCGGTGCTGCGCCAGTTGAAAATGATTGCCGAACCCTGGGACTGCGGCCCCGGTGGTTATCAGGTGGGCAACTTCCCGCCGGGCTGGGTGGAATGGAACGACCGCTTCCGCGACACCGTGCGTGCGTTCTGGAAAGGCGACGACGGCCAACTGGCAGATTTTGCCGGGCGCATGACCGCCTCGGGCGAGATGTTCAACCATCGCGGGCGCCGGCCTTACAGCTCGGTGAACTTCATCACCGCCCACGACGGTTTTACCTTGCACGACCTGGTGTCGTACAACGACAAGCACAACGAGGCCAACGACGAGAACAACCAGGACGGCAGCAATAACAACCTGTCGTGGAACCATGGTATCGAAGGCCCGACAGACGACCCTGAAATCAACGCACTGCGTCTGCGTCAGATGCGTAACTTCTTCGCGACTCTGCTGCTGGCTCAGGGTACCCCGATGATCGTCGCCGGTGACGAGTTCGCCCGCACCCAGCATGGCAACAATAATGCCTACTGCCAGGACAGCGAAATCGGTTGGGTCAACTGGGATCTGGACGATGACGGCAAGGCCCTGCTCAAGTTCGTCAAGCGCTTGATCAAGCTGCGCCTGGCCTACCCGATTCTGCGCCGTGGACGCTTCCTGGTCGGCGATTACAACGAAGACATCGGTGTAAAAGACGTCACCTGGCTGGCGCCCGATGGCAACGAAATGAGCACCGAGCAATGGGAAGACAGCCAGGGTCGCTGCCTGGGCATGTTGATGGATGGCCGCGCCCAGGAAACCGGGATCCGTCGGGCCGGTGCCGACGCTACGCTGCTGCTGGTAGTCAATGCCCACCACGACATGGTCAATTTCCGCCTGCCGCCGGTGCCGGAGGGCGAATTCTGGACGTGCCTGCTCGATACCAATGCCCCAGCGGTACGCGGCCAGGAACGTTTTGATTTTGAGCATGAGTACGCAGTGACGGGCCGCTCGCTGCTGTTGTTTGAATTGCAGCACGAAGACGAGGTATGAGATGGCGCTGCACAGTTTCCTTCAGGGCTACAGGGGCTACGCGGATACCCAGGCGCTTGGGGCTGCACTGAGAGCCCTTCAGGAAGAAGGGCTTGATCAACTGCCGCTGCCGGGCAGCGGCGAAACGCTGGCCCGCTTCAGTCGGCTGGCCCAGGTGGCCGGCCATGACTTGCGCCTGTGCAAGTTGTTTGAAGGCCATACCGACGCGCTGGCAATTATTGCCGAGCTCGACAGCCCGCTGCCGCCGCTTGGCAGCACCTGGGGCATGTGGGCAGCCGAACCACCGGCGGCCAAGGTGCGTGTGCGACGCGATGGTCACTGGCTGATCGTCGATGGGCGCAAAGCCTGGTGTTCCGGTGCTGCAGTGGTCAGTCATGGCTTGCTGACGGCCTGGGACGAGGATGATCGTCAGCAATTGGTGGCCGTGGCGATGGATCAACCGGGCGTCACTGTGTCGGATGAGGGCTGGAATGCGGTTGGCATGGCCGCCACCGGCAGCGTTGACGTTCTGTTCAACGCGGCCAAAGGCATCGCGGTGGGTGGGCCGGGTGATTACCTGACTCGACCCGGCTTCTGGCAAGGCGGCGTTGGTATCGCCGCCTGCTGGTATGGCGGTGCGCAACGCCTGGGCGAGGTGCTGCGCGCTCACTGTGCGCAGCGCCCGGAGCCTCATGCGCTGGCCCATCTGGGAGCGGTCGACAGCGCGCTGAACAGCGCCGCTTGCGTACTGCGCGCCAGCGCCGAGCATATTGACCGCGAGCCTCGCGCCGATGCCAGGCAACTGGCTCAGCAGGCACGCGCGTGTATTGAAGACACGGTCGAGCAAGTCATGCGTCGTGTCGGCCATGCCGTGGGCGCCGGGCCCTACTGCAAAGACCCGCACTTTGCACAGCTGATGGCTGATCTACCGGTGTACGTACGGCAAAGTCATGCCGAACGCGACCTGGCAGCCCTCGGCGAACTGGTAGCCAGCGACGCCTCGGGGAGGTGGCAATTATGAAACCCAATCCGATTGTCGGCCAAGGCACCCCACTCAATCATTGGCAAACGTCGGCACGGCTGGCCGAGTTACCGCACATCAGCGCCGCGCAACTGGTGCCGCAGGGGCACCGCGCGGTGATCATCGCCCCACACCCGGACGATGAAGTCCTCGGCAGCGGTGGCCTGCTGCAGGGTTTGGCCGTGCTGGAGCGCCCTATCCAGTTGATCTCCGTTACCGACGGCAGCGCCAGCCATCCTGGCTCCAAACGCTGGCCGGTAGCGCGCCTGAGCGTCGTGCGCCCGCAGGAGTCGGCCCAGGCCCTGCATCGCCTGGGCCTGCCGTTGCACAGTTTAAAGTGGCTGCGCGGCGGGTTTACCGACAGCAAGGTGGCCGAGCGCGAAGCCCAGCTGTGTGCGTTCATCCAGCGCCACCTCAAGCCCACCGATATTGTGTTCGCCACCTGGCGCGAAGACGGCCATTGCGACCATGAAGCGGTAGGCCGTGCCAGCGCCAAAGCGGCCGAGGCCGTCGGCGCGACGTTGTGCGAACTGCCGGTGTGGACCTGGCACTGGGCGACTGCCGAAGACAACCGGGTGCCTTGGCACCGGGCGCGCAAAATTACGTTGACCGCCGAACAAGTGGCACGCAAGCGCCACGCGATCCACGCATTCGCCAGCCAGTTGGAGGGCGACCCGCAGGTCGGCCTGCCGCCCGTGCTGGCGCCCCACGTAGTAGAGCGCTTGCTGCAACCCTTTGAAGTGGTGTTTGTATGAGTGTGGCCACCCCGTATTTTGATCAACTGTTTGCCGGCAATGACGACCCCTGGGCGTTTCGTCAGCGCTGGTACGAACAACGCAAGCGCGCACTGACCCTGGCCGTACTGACCCGACCGCGATATGCCTCGATCTTCGAGCCCGGCTGTGCCAACGGCGAACTGAGCGCCGAGCTGGCGACCCGTTGTGAGCGCCTGCTGTGCTGTGACACCGCTAGCGCCGCGGTGCGCCTGGCACAGGCGCGTCTGAGCGCGTTTGCCCATGCTCATGTAGAACAGCGGCGCCTGCCCCAGGAGTGGCCCACCGGTGAGTTTGAACTGATCGTGTTGAGCGAGCTGTGTTACTACCTCGATGTGAATGATCTGAATCGTCTGATCGATCGCGCCCTCGCCACCTTGACCGATAACGGCCAACTCCTGGCCTGCCACTGGCGCCCGCCCATTGACGGTTGCCCGCAAACCGCCGAACAGGTACACGCTCTGCTCCAGCATCGAATGGGGATGCCACCGCTGGTGCAGCACCATGACCAGGATTTTCTGCTCGACCTGTGGAGCCGCGACGGCACCTCGGTCGCGCGCCATGAGGGATTGCGATGATCGGCATCTTGATTCCGGTGCATAACGAAGAAGCCCTGTTGGACGAATGCCTGAGGGCTGCGCGGGTCGCCGCCCACCATCCGGGCCTGCACGGGGAAAGGGTGCAAATCCTGGTGGTGCTCGACAGCTGCAGCGATGCCAGCGCGGCGATCGCCCAGGCGCATGATGTGCACAGCATCCACGTGCAGGCACGCAACGTAGGGCGAGCGCGAGGCGTCGGCGCCCGGCATTTACTGAACCTGGGCGCGCGCTGGATTTCCTGTACCGACGCCGACAGCCGCGTGGCCCCCGACTTGCTGGTGGCTCAACTGGCCCTGGGCTGTGACGCGGTGTGTGGCACCGTGACCGTGGACAGCTGGAGTGAAGGCTTCGACCCCGCAGCGCAGATTCGTTATCACCAGGCATACCAGGCGCGTGATGGCCATCGGCACATTCACGGCGCCAACCTGGGCGTGAGTGCCAGTGCCTATGTGCAGGCCGGCGGCTTCGAACCCCTGGCGTGCCACGAGGATGTGCAGTTGGTGCGCGAGCTGGAACGTTGCGGTGCTTCCATTGCCTGGAGCCATGCGCCGCAAGTGATCACCAGTGCACGCCTGGATTGCCGCGCCCAGGGCGGCTTCGGCGATTACCTGAAAAGCCTGATGCTGGTTTCGTAAAAAAACGACAAACCTGTGACACATCCTTGTCTATGCTGAGAGTGGCTTGCAGGGCATCCCAGGGTTGGAATGCCCTGCACTCACCGCAGCGGAGCCTGCGCTGAAGCCAAGAGCGTTACCCACCAACAAGGATGTGACACCCATGAAGCCTGCCTCCTCAAGCGAAGGCCGTCGCGGCCCCGCGCAAATCTGGAACAGCGCGCCGCAGTTGGCGCAAATCCCCTGCCTTGCACTGGCTACCCTGGTGCCGCCCGGTGCCCGGGTTGTGGTGATAGCGCCCCACCCCGGCGATGAAGTGCTGGCGTGCGGCGGTTTGCTGCAACTGCTCAGCACCCGCGAGCATCCGCTGAAATTGATCTCCATCACCGATGGCAGCGCCAGCCATCCGGGCTCCCAGGTATGGCCGGTGAGCCGCTTGAGTGTGGTGCGCCCGCAGGAAAGCGCCGAGGCACTGCGCCGCCTCGGTATGCCGTTGCACAGCCTCAAATGGATTCGCGGCGGGTTTTGCGACGACGCGCTGGCGGCCCACGAGCAACCGATGAGCCAGTTCATTGCGCGCCACCTGCAACCCGGCGACGTGGTGTTTACCACCTGGCGCCATGATGGCAATGACGACCACGATGCCGTCGGCCGGGCGAGTGCAAAAGCCTGCAGCCTGGTGGGCGCGCAACTGTATGAACTGGCGATCTGGGCCTGGCATTGGCCGGCGCGCGAAGGTGCGGTGATTCCTTGGCAACGCGCACGCAAAGTGCGCCTGGACACCTGGAGCGTGGCGCGCAAACTGCACGCCGCCCATGCCTATGCCAGCCAATTGGTCGGCGACCCCCAGATCGGCCTGCCGCCCATGCTCGCCCAGGTGTTGCTTGAGCGTATGCGCGAACCCTACGAGATCGTATTCATGTAGGTATTGGCCCGCCTCTACCTGTTAGTTTTCACAGTAGCGGCCTTTTCGATCTGCAACTAAGGTGCGCAAAGTACTGCCCCCTTAAGGTGCAGTCGAGAAAGCCATGCCAACCCTTTGCATTGGCCGATGTTTTCAGATGCAGGTAACCCGTAGTCCCTGATCCGTATCGCGTTCGTTGTTGCCATGGTTTTGCACCGCGCCTGGCGTGCCAGGTGCCGGACGATATTGTGCTCAAGCGAGGACGGACCATGCGCACACGGATAACTGCTTTGTTGTACTCAGGCATTGCCTCAGCGATTGTATTGACGACCTGGCCGCTGGCCTCTTATGGCGCGTGCACCATCAACAATACGCTCGGCAACGACACCTCCAGTTGTGACAGCGCCACCGCACCGGGCTTTACCGATACCGGCGGCGACAACACCCTCGAACTCACCGCCACCGGCAGAGTAAGTGGGAACGTGACCTATGGAAGCGGCAATGATCGCGTGGTCGTCAACGGCCCGGGCGCCGGCGTCGATGGCAACCTCAACCAGGGTGATGGCAATAACTTTTTCCGGCTCAACCAGGGCAGTGTCAGCGGGTCCATCAGCCAAGGCGCGGGCGCCGATGTGGTGGAAATTTCCGGGGGCCAGGCAGGCGCTGTCAGCCAGGGCTCGGGAATCGACCGTTTTGACATGAGTGGCGGCACTATCGCCTCGCTGGAACAGGGCGACGGCCTGGACGTCTTCAACATGAGCGGCGGCACCATCACCGGCGGCTTCGACGACGGCGACGAAGCAACGATGACCGGGGGCACCATCGGCCGGGTCAACATGAAACTCGATGACAATCGGTTCGATATGTCGGGTGGCAAGATCATCGGCAACCTGGTGACCGGCTTCGGCAAAGACACCATTCTGATCTCGAAAGACGCCTTGGTTGGCGGCAATATCAGCGTCAGCGGTGGGGACGATCAGGTGATCATCAGCGGTGGTGAGGTTAACGGCCAAGTGCTGCTCAGCTTCGGCAACGATGAATTTGTCTGGTCTGGAGGCAAACTGCACTCATCCGTGCTGATGGGCGCCGGCGACGATACGGCCATGCTTCAGGGGCTGGTGGCTGAACAAGTGGCTGCGGCGCAACTGATAGACGCCGGCGTGGGGATCGACAACCTGACCCTGAACAATACCCAAGTCGATGATCCTGGCCTGTTTGCCAACTGGGAAAGCATCCGCCTGGACAACGGCTCGCACATGACCCTGGGCGGGCCCCTGACCCTCGGCGACAGCGAGACCGGCACTGGCGCCCTGTTCATTGATAGCAGCAGTGCGCTGCTGGTCAACACGGGCGGTATCAGTCCGTTTACCACCGGGCAGTTGGCCAACGTGACCAACAGCGGCACCCTCGACATGGTCACTGGCAGCACCACTGCCAGTGACACCTTGACCATCAACGGCAATTACACCGGCGACGGCGGGCGTCTGGCCCTGCAAACCGTGCTGGGAGCAGACGACTCGGCCAGCGACAAACTGGTGGTCAGCTCCGGCACGCTACAGGGCAACACCACCCTCTTGGTGACTAACCTTGGGGGCGCCGGCGCCGCGACGTTGCAGGACGGCATCCAGGTGGTGCAAGCGCTCAATGGCGCCAGCGGGCCTGGCACAGCCTTCACCTTGGGCAATACCGTAACGGCCGGGGCGTTCGACTACTACCTGTTCAAAGGTGCGGGCACGGCTGGAACCGAGCAGAGTTACTACCTGCGCTCCACGATCCCGGCCACACCGCTGCCCAAACCTGAAGAACCGGCCATGCCATTGCCTGAGCCGGTGCCAGGAACCCCGCCCCTGCCGTCTAACCCCACTGAAAAAGAGGTTCCGATCTATCGTCCCGAGGTGCCGCTGTACGCCGTGTTGTTTCCCGCTGCGCAGCAAATCGTGCAAGGGATGCTTGGCACCTATCACGAGCGCATGGGCGATCAGAGCCGGCAGCAGCACACCGGCGTGATGCCGGCAGGTTGGGGACGGGTCTACGGCAGCAGCAGCCGACAGAGTCTTGCCGGTGCGGTCAACCCTACGTTGGACGGTTCGCTGACAGGGTTCCAGGTCGGCACCGATGTGTTCGCCAGCGAGTTGGGCAACGGCCTGTTGCAGCGCCTCGGGTTCTTCGTCGGTCACAGTCGCCTCAGAGGCGATGTAAAAGGCTTCAATGGCGGCTGGGAAAACAAGGACGCCGGCAAAACCACCTTGCGCGGCGACAGCCTGGGGGTCTATTGGACGCTGATCGGCACTAACCAGGCTTATCTTGACCTGGTGTTGATGGGCACCCGCTTTGATGGCAATAACGAGTCAGCGCGTGGCGTGAAAATGAAAACCCGTGGGCATAACGTCACCGCCTCTGCTGAAGTGGGCTGGCCGTTGGCGCTGAGCGCCCGCTGGATTCTGGAGCCCCAGGCGCAGTTGATAGTCGGCAAAACCAGGCTCGATAGCCAGAACGACGGTATTTCCGACGTTTCCTATGACGCCGACACCAACGTCACGACGCGCCTGGGTGTGCGCCTGCGCGGTGATTACACCGTTAATGGCATGCCGTTGCAGCCTTATGTGCGTGCCAATGTCTGGCATTCCAGCGCCGGGGACAACAGTGTCGTATTCAACGATGTAACGCGTATAGACACCGAACAAAAATCCACCACGATGGACGCCAGCCTCGGGGCCACCCTGCAAGTTGCCCAAGGCATTAGCCTGTACGGTGAAGTCGGCTATGACCGCAACCTGGACAGCAATAGCTTCAACGGCCGCCGGGGGACGCTCGGCGTAAGAATGGAGTTCTGACCCAGAAACCGCTGTAGGAGCGAGCTTGCTCGCGAAAAACTCACAGACGCCGCGTTCATTCAGCCAGCACGCGTTATCGTTGAGATTTTTTGCGAGCAAGCTCGCTCCTACACGGCCATGTAAGACTTTTTCCCAGAGCTTGGATCTGCCACACTGATGCGAATAATTATCAACAGATTTTTTATTTGCCACGGATGGCCTTTGGGAGCCCTATATCCATGTCTGTGCAACAACGCGTCAGCAACGTTTTTTCACCCAGCTCAATGGCGATGGCGATCTGCCTAGCAACCTCACAAGCGGCCCTGGCCGCCGACGCCGAAGCCCCGGCCACCATTGAGCTCGGCGCCACCCAGGTGTCGGGCCAGCAGCTTGGCGCAACCACTGAAGGCAGCGAGTCATACACCACCGGCTCGATGAAGACTGCAACCAAACTGCCGCTGACCCTGCGTGAAACCCCACAAGCTGTCACCGTGATTACGCGCCAGCGCATGGATGACCAGGCCATGACCAGCATCAACGACGTGGTCAACGCAACGCCAGGGTTGTTCCTGAACTACTCCAACGGCCCCGGCCGGCAGGCTTACACCGCACGCGGCTTCAATGTCGACAACCTCATGTATGACGGTATCCCCAGCGGTTACAACGGCGCGTCGGTGGGCGCCCAGCCAAACCTGGCGATGTTCGACCGCGTCGAGGTGGTGCGCGGCGCTACCGGCCTGGTGACCGGCGCGGGCAACCCCTCGGCAGCCATCAACCTGATCCGCAAGCGGCCCCTGGACGAACAGAAAGTCACCCTCACCGGCGCCGCCGGCAGCTGGGATGACTACCGTGGCGAATTCGACGCCTCCAGCCCGCTCAACCCCAGTGGCACCTGGCGCGGTCGCGTCGTCACGTCCTACCGCGACGCCAACAGCTTTATCGACAAGGCCGAGCAGGATCACGGCCTGTTCTACGCCGTCACCGAAGCCGACCTGAGCGAAGACACCACTCTCACCCTCGGCTACTCGAACCAGAAGGACAAGACCAACTACTTCTGGGGGGCTTCGATGGTCGGCCTGGATGGCCATCACCTGGACCTGTCGCGCTCTTACAACCCCGGTACCGACTGGGAAAACAAAGACCAGGAAATCAACACCGTGTTCGCCGAGCTGCGCCAGCGCCTGGCCAATGACTGGAGCCTGCAGGTCAACGCCAATTATTCCGAACAGGACGCATTGTTCTCCGGCTCCTACCAATCGCGCTGGACCAACAAGACCCTCGCCCGCACGGTGTATCAGGCCAGCTATGATGAAAACCAGGCCGGCGTCGACGCCTTTGCCAGCGGCCCGTTCGAGGCGTTCGGGCGTACCCATGAGCTGGTGGTGGGTGCCAGCAAGCGCATCTACGACATGACCACTCACAACTACAGCCCGTATGAGCGAGACTGGCCGATCAATGCCGGCAAACCGAACTTCACCCGCACCAACAACGCCCGCGAAGTCACCACCCAGGACGGCTTCTACCTGACCTCACGCCTGAGCCTGGCCGACCCGTTGAAGCTGATCCTTGGCGGGCGCCTGGATTGGTATGACTACGACAACCGTGATGGCGACGGCGACTACAAGGTTACCCGCAACCTCACCCGCTACGCCGGCTTGATCTACGAACTGAACGACCAGCACTCGGTGTATGTAAGCTACAGCGACATCTTCACGCCACAGAAAGAGAAGAGCACTGCCGGCACCCCGCTCAAGCCCATCGTCGGCAAGAACTATGAAATCGGCCTCAAGGGCGAATACCTGGGGGGCGCGTTGAATGCGAGCGTGGCGCTGTTCCGCGTCGACCAGGAAAACCGCGCCGTGAAGATCGTTGTACCGAACTGCCCACAGGCCTCTTGCAACCAGGCCTCGGGGGAAATCCGCAGCCAGGGCATCGACTTCGAACTGCAAGGTGCCTTGACCGAGAACTGGCAAGTCGGCGGTGGCTACACCTACGCGCGAACCCACACCATCAAGGACCACGCCAACCCGCAGAAGGTCAACAAGCAGTTCGACACCGACACCCCGGAACACCTGTTCAAATTGACCACTCGCTATAACTTGCAGGGCCCGCTGGAAAAACTTCGGGTCGGCGGCAACATCTCCTGGCAGAGCCGCATGTACAACGACATCAAGCTGGCCGATGGCAGCACCTACCGGCTCAAGCAAGGCGGTTACGCAGTCACCGACCTGATGGCCGGCTACCGGGTCAACCAGCACCTGGACCTGCAGCTCAACGCCAACAACATCTTCGATCGTCACTACTACCAGTCCATTTCCGACTCCGTGGAGTATGGCGGCGATTCCTATGGCAGCCCACGCAACATGATGCTGACCGCCAAGTACAGCTTCTGATTCCAGCCTGTACCGTGGGAGGGCCTGCGCCCTTCCACTCAAGTCCCCTTCCCTCCTGCCGATAACCGTTTGCCGGATCTGATCCGGTAAAAAACGCTGCACCTGACTTGCTATCGACCAGTGGCCATCGTGGCACGCCACATGCTTGGTTGCTGGTATCACTACATGGAGTAACCGTGAATGCCCCTTCGCACACGCTTCCTGGAGCACTACCGCAAGGCCGACCGCATCATGCTGGCGTTGATCTGGCTGATGTCCCTGTTCTCCGTGGGGTTGGCGTTCTGGCATGACACCCTGCTCCAGGCGCTGCTCGTCGGTGGTGGCACCGGCGTGGTGCTGACGGCGCTCTACCGTGTCATCGGCGGCACCCGGGTGATGCGTTGCGCACTGGGCGCCGGCTTGATGGTGATGGCGGCGTTGCACATCAACCAGGCACACGGGGTGATCGAATCCCACTTCGGCATTTTCGCGCTGTTGGCGGTGTTGACCTTCTATCGTGACTGGCTACCGATCCTGGTAGCGGCGTTGACCATTGCCGTGCACCACCTGGTGTTCCATGCGTTGCAGCACCAGGGTTTTCCGGTGTTCGTGATGGAGCATCACGGCGGCTGGACGATGATCTTCGTTCACGCGTTTTATGTGGTGATGGAAACGGTCGCCCTGCTGTACCTGGCGGTCCATAGCCAGGCTGAAGCGGTCGAAGGCCAGGAAATGCTTGAGAAGATGCTCGCTGTAACCTCACAGTTCACCGAGCAAAGCGCGCAAGGTGAAGACAAGGTGCGCGTGTCGCTGGCCAAGCGCTTCGACCACTTCCTGCAACAACTGACCCACCTGATCGACGGCGTCGCCCGCGACTCCCACGGCCTTGGCCAACTCGGCCAGGAACTGGCCACCGCCAGTGGCACCCTGGAAAAAGGGGCGCGGCATCAACTGGTGCAGATTGGCGAAATGAACGGCTCCATGCAGCGCATGGAGGACGCCATGGGCCACATTACGGTGCAAGTCGAACAAGCCGTGGAACATGCCGGCCAAGCCAGCCAGCAAATTGTTCGCGGCCAGGAAAGCGTCGGCCGCGCCCAGGATGAAATCAGCCAACTGGCCTCACGCATCAACGGCACTGAATCCACCGTGCAATCTTTGGCCGTACAGGCCGAGCAAATCGGCTCGGTGCTGGAAGTGATCAGCAGCATCGCCAACCAGACCAATTTGCTGGCCCTCAACGCTGCCATCGAAGCCGCGCGCGCCGGCGAGCAGGGCCGCGGGTTTGCCGTAGTCGCCGACGAAGTGCGCAGCCTGGCGCAGCGCACCGCCCTCTCCACCCAGGAAATCAAAACCATCATCGAAGGCTTGCAACAGGGCAGTCGCGAGGCCGTCGAAGCCATGCACGCCAGCCGCGAAGGCGTGGAACGCTGCGTGCAAGACAGCCAATTGGCGGTGCAGATGCTCAAGGCAGTCGGCGAGGACATTACGCATATCGATCAACTCAATAGCCGCATCGTCGCGACCACCCGCGAGCAGACCTCGGCGAATCTGGAGATCGTCGAGCGCTTGCAGTCAGTACAAAACATCGCCCAAAGCACGGCCGACGATGTGGAAACCCTGGCCCGCAGCAGTGAACGCCTGCCGCCGATTGCGGTGCGCCTGGATGCGTTGGGGCGCAGGTTTCATCCTTGAATGCGTCGATACGCTAGACGGGTTGCCTCATTTCATCAGGTTCACTTCTGCGACCCGGATGGGTATGAACCGGCGGTGTGGAGCGCTGCACCTTGATCACATGATCTAATCATCAAAAGCTGTAACGCGCAGTCAGTTTCATATTGCGTGGATCACCGTAGATGTCGTACGGGCTATAGCCCCCATTGGCCACGCTGCTGTAGTACACACGATCGAACAGGTTGTTGACGTTGACCTGCAGGTCCAGTTGCTCACTGGCCTTGTAGCCTGCTACCAAACCAACCACTGTGTACGAGCCCTGCTCGTTTTTCCAGGCCGTGGCGCCGGTCCCTCCCGAGGCGCGAATGCGGCTTTGTTGATAGACATCACCCCCCACGCGCCAGCGTTGCAGTTCACCTGGCAAGGTGTAAATGGTCGAGAGTTTGAACAGTTGCCGCGGCTTCTTGCGGTCGAAGTCTTCCCCCTCGCGTGCAGTGTTGGCGTCGTTGACATACTGGGTCTGGGTGTAGGTGTAGCCGGCGGCCAACTGCCAGTTATCAGTGAGGGCACCCTGGATTTCCATATCGATACCGCGGCTGCGTACCAACCCGGCAGCTTCATAGCAGGCACTGGCTGGGCCTGAGCCGCAGCCTTTGACGTCAGGCAATTCCTGGGCGCGATTCTTCTGGTCCAGCTGGAACACCGCCATGCTGGCGTTCAATGCGCCGTCGAAGTATTCGCCCTTGATGCCCACTTCGTAGTTCTCGCCAACGATAGGCACGATTACGCTCCCATCGACGCCTTTTTCGCTCTGCGGCTTGAAGATATCGGTATAGCTGACATAGACCGAATGATGAAGGTCCAGGTCGTAAACCAGACCGGCATAGCGCGTCAGATTACGGGTGACCTTGTAGTTGCTTTCACTATTTGCGCGGTCTTGGAATTCGTACCAGTCGACACGCCCCCCAAGGATCAGCGACAGCGGTTCGGTCAGTCGCAGCCGGGTGCTGGCATAGAAGCTGTCCTGAGTGGTGGTCTGGGGAAGACCGTTGTCTCCCCTGACATAATTGGGCTTGGCATGACCACGCGGGTTCCACGTGAAGGGATTGATGCCCGTGTTGATGTAATCGCTCCAGTCCTTGCCGGACCGGTAATCCAGCTTGCGCTTGCTGACGCCGAAGGTCAGGTCATGCTGTTGACCGAGCAATTGGAAGGGGCCGCTGAGCGCAAGGTCGTAGCCGGTTTCTTTCTGCTCCATGGCTTCGGTCCATAGATACTGGCGATTGTATTCCCAGATCGAAGAAGCCAGCACGTCACCGACAGTTTTCGACCGCATCGCCGCTGCGCGCAGTGTCCAGTCGTTGGGCAGGCCTTGTTCCAACGTAGCGAAATAGCCGGTGGTGCGATTGTCCGAGTATTCCCAGTCATGCCCCAGGAAAGTGTCACGGGGCAGCCCCAGGTGACCACCGCCACGCGCCATGGGCAATCCACCCCAGATGTAGTTGGTGTGGGTCTTCTGTCGGTAGCCGCCCAGTGTCAGAGTGGTGCTCTCGCTCAGGTCAGCGTCGACCACACCGTAGAACAGATCGTTATCACTTTCCACCGAGTCCCGGAAGCTCTTGGCGTCTTGCCGCGAGACCACAGAACGGGCGCGCAGGGTACCGCTGTCGTTGAGCGGGCCACCCACATCCAGCGTGCCCGTGTAGTCATCCCAGCTGCCGGCGCTGCCGGTGAGCGTGCCCTGGAATTGGTGGGTCGGGCGCTTGCGAACCAGGTTGATGGCGCCCGCAGGGCTGCCGGCGCCCTGGGCCAGCCCGTTGGGACCGCGCACGATCTCTACCCGATCATACATGGCCAGGTTGGCCTCTGCGCTGGGCAGGTAGGTCTGGAAGCTGGTGGGAAAACCGTCATACATGATGTTGTCAACGTCGAAGCCCCGTGAACTGAACGTAGGCCGCCCCGCGCCGCCCGCGTTATTCAGAAACAGCCCCGGCGTACTTTTAACCACATCGCTGATGTTGGTCATGACCTTGTCGTCCATGCGCTTGCGCGTCACCACGCTGACCGACTGCGGCGTTTCGCGCAGGCTCAAGGGCAGCTTGGTGGCCGTTTGCATAGCCCCGGTGGTGTAGGAACCGCTGTTTTCGGTCGTCGACGTCAGGCCCTGACCGGTAATGCTGGTCGCGCCCAGTTCCAGCGCGGTTTCGGCCACCTGCGTTACCAACAGGTAAAGCCCATTACCCTGTGCTGAGGCTTGTAGGCCGGTACCCTGCAGCAGTTGCTGCAAGCCGCCTTCCACACTGCTGGCGACATTCAGACCAGGGCTGCGCAGCCCCTCTACCAGGCCCGGTTCGATCGGCAGGGTGATACCCGCCTGGCTGGCGAAGGCCGAGAGCGCACTGCTCAGGTTACCGGCCGGCACGTGATAGGCGCGGCTCTGCTGCGCGCCTTGCTCGGCGGCGTGCAGCGACGCCGCACTCAGGGCGCCACCACCTGCGATGATCAAACCCAACGCGGCAGCGTGTACGGCCCGCGCCAGTGGTTGCATGCCCTGTTTCGTCGCCATGTGTTCGTCCCCGCCCGATAAAAGTAGTGTTGTTATGAGGGGGACACGCAGCCCGGCAAAAACACGACAACTTTTTTACGTGCTCGTACGCGCCGTTACAGTCACCCAATAGGGCGTGCGGTAGTGGACGCTCACCGGCAAGGTCTGGCTGAGTGCGTGGAGAACCTGGTCGGTATCGCGCAACTGGAAGGCACCGGAAATCAGCAACCCGGCGACTGCCGGATCGCAACGCAGCAGGCCACGTCGATAACGGTCCAACTCATTGATGAAATCATCGAGGCGCATCTTTTCTGCACGCAATACACCGCTCAGCCAGTCCAGACGATGCTGCGCCAATGGTACGGAGGGCTCCACCGCCTGGTTGTTGACATAGGTCTGCCGACCGGCCGCCAGGCCCGTCATACGCCCGTCCCGTGACAGCCGCAGGCCTACCTCGGCGGTGCCCTCCAGCGCGGCGAGGAAAGTGCCTTGCGAATATTGGCGCACCAAAAAGCGGCTACCTGACAGTGCAATTTGCGCCTGGGCGGTGCTGACGATAAATGGCCGCGCGACATGCACATCGGACACCTCAATGAGCATCTCGCCGGCGATAAGGCGCACATGACGAACACTGTCGTCGTAGGCGATGTCGATAGCGCTACCGGTGTTCAAGCGGATCTGTGCGCCGTCCGGCAGATTCAGCGTGCGCTGTTCCCCCGTCGCCGTGCGCTCGTCCGCCTGCCATTCGCGCCATGGCAAGCCCCGGTATGCCGTGAGGCCTACCGGCGCGGCAGCGATCAACAATGCAAGGGTCTTGAGCGTTTGTCGACGAACCAGGTTGCACGGGCGTTCCAGCGCTGCGCGCGCGGCCCCCTCGCCAAGCTGCTGGGTACGAGCACTGAAACGCTCCGCCAGTTGCCAGGCCCGTTCGTGGTCTGGATGCAGCGCCCGCCACTCGGCGCCGGCAACATGCTCGGCGGCGCACGCGCCGCTGCTCTGCAAGCGTACGAACCAGCTGGCTGCTTCGCGAGCAATACGCCGGTCAATGGGTTTGGTATTCATGCTGCGCTCTGGCTGGCGAGCACAATACACTCCTCGAACGCCCTCGCCAGGTGGCGTTGTACCGACCGTACGCTGAGCTCAAGCCGGCCGGCGATTTCTTCCTGGGTATACCCTTCCAGTTGCGCCATCAGGAAGGCGTGCCGGGTTTTGGCTGACAACAGCGCCAGTACCTGATCGATCTCGTCGAGCGCCTCAAGCACCAGCGCCTGATGTTCCAGCGACGGAGCCACGTCTTGCGGGGCTTGCGCCAACGCCTCCAGGTAGGCCTGCTCCAGTGAGCGGCGTCGATAGAGATTGATGCTCAATCGATTGGCGACAGTGGCCAGGTAGGCGCGCGGCGTCGTGACGCTCAACGGTTCGCCGAGCCCACTGCTGAGCAACCGCACGAACGTATCCTGGGCCAGATCAGCCGCATCGGCGGCGTTGCCCAGGCGCCTGCGCAGCCAGCCACGCAACCAACCGTGGTGGTGGCTGTAGAGCTGATCGATGGACTGATGGCGACTTGCCGACGAAGTAGACTGCACGGTATGAAATAGATGCTAATGAGAATTCGTCGCATTCTATCAGCCCAGCCTCGGCCCCGTGCAAGTAAAACGTTGTGCAGACAACCAAGCCATCCTTGCCCTTTTCCTGTTCGCGCCACGTCATCGCCTCTGGCTTGAGCGCTGCGAAACTCCTTAACCTTCCTTTGGTCGATGCTTTGAAGGGGCCGATAGTGCCTCAGATGTCTTGTGTGTGTAATGAACGTTGCGGAGACAGCCATGAAAGAAGCTTTCAACGATTTGCCCGGCCCCATTAAGCGGCAGGCTGACAGAATTCTTCGCGAGATCGAACTGGCGGGGTCGATGATTCTTGCAGTGAAAGGGGGCGCCAAAGCCCAGGGGTTTGTGTTGGGAATTACCTGCTGTGAGGGGCTCAAATCAGAGCGCTGTGAGCAGTTGGCAAGCCATTTTGACAGTGTGGTGGAGCAGAAGCTGAGGTCGCTGACCCTCGGGCTTTAGCGTCAGCGGGATGAATCCTGCAGGCACGTAGATTGGATCCATGCAATCGCGCCCACGGCAGCGCTTTAAAAGCTGCGAACAACCTCCTACACTGCCGGAAATTTCCTGCATCTGCGCAGCCTTGCTCTTGTGCCCTACCCTTCAGGATTACAGACATGCGCCTGGCCGATTTCATCCTTGAGCACCTCGAACCGATTCTGCAAGCCTGGGAAGATTTCGCCAGAACCCTCGACACTCCGGGCGAGGACCTCGACAGCGTGG
This sequence comes from Pseudomonas sp. MF7453, assembly GCF_016405455.1. Classification (NCBI taxonomy): domain Bacteria; kingdom Pseudomonadati; phylum Pseudomonadota; class Gammaproteobacteria; order Pseudomonadales; family Pseudomonadaceae; genus Pseudomonas; species Pseudomonas sp. MF7453. The sequence goes on from NZ_JAEKCN010000024.1 coordinate 45,079, forward strand.
CGCTGCGCGACCACGCCGAACAGATGTTGCGCGCCATCGTCAGCGACTTGCGAACCAAACAGACCCGCCAAGAGCAAATCGCCAAGGCCCAGGGCCTGGCCCCGGAGGAAGAGCACGAGACCGCAGCGGAAATCCACGCCATCACGCGGTTAATGGCAGGCTTCACCATCGATCAGATGGTGTCCGAATACCGCGCCCTGCGCACCAGCGTGGTCAGCCAGTGGATGCGCCAGGTCAAGGACGGCACGCCGATCAACGTAGACGACATGATCCGTTTCCACGAGGCCATTGATCAGGCTCTCGCCGAGTCCATCGCCAGCTACTCGCGTGCGGTCGAGGCGTCGCGCAACGTGTTTTTGGGCATCCTCGGCCACGACCTGCGCACGCCGCTAGGCGCAATCCTGCTGGGTGCCGACGTGCTGAGGCGCTCACAGGAGGCAGGCCCCAAGGCGACCAAAGTGGCCAACCAGATTTACACCAGTGTGCGCCGAGCCAGCCAGATCGTCGGCGACTTGCTCGACCTGACCCGCTGCCAGATGGGACCGGGCATTCCAGTCAGAACCGCAGCTATCGACCTCACACCGCTGTGTCAGCGGGTCGTTGAAGAAATCCGCACCTTTCATCCTGAGGCGATCATCCTGTTTGATTCCAAAGCCCAGGTGCAAGGCCAGTTCGACGGTGCCCGAATGGAGCAGGTGTTCTCCAACATCGTCAGTAACGCCGTGCAGCATGGCGACACCACACGACCTATCAAGGTTGAGTTGGGGTTTCAGGAAGACTTCGCAGTATTTTCCGTGCACAACAGCGGAGAAGCGATACCTGAGGATGTGCTGCCGTTCATCTTCAACCCGATGGGCCGCTTCTCTCAGCGTACTGCCGCCAATCACGGCCCCACGGAAGGCTTGGGCCTGGGCCTGTTCATCGCCTCGGAAATCGTCGCATCCCATGGCGGATCGATTGAGGTCAGCTCTGATACCGAACACGGCACGGTGTTTCATGTGCGGCTTCCGATCGCTACACCCCTGGTCAAAGACAAACGCGTCACACACCAAAGTTGAACGCTATGGAGATCCGCGGTCGCGGACCTTCAAAGCGCCGTACCGCGTGCATCAGCCAGGACGGAAACATCACAAACGTGCCGCTGCTGGCGGCGCAGGTGCTGCTGAACCCGGCTGTCAGGCAGTCTTCCACTCTCATGCGCAGGGCCGGGTTGTAGGTCGACGCCACCATGCCTCGCGGGTCGAGGAACTCCAGATCTCCCCCCACGGCGGGATCGTCCTCCCGGCCACCGGCGTCCACCCAATACACACCCGACCAAAACGCCCCCGGGTGACCGTGCAGCGCATTGCTGTGGCCTGCCTCATTCACGTTGACCCACGCATTGAGCTTCCACTCGAAACCGGGCTCGATAAAACCGTGTTGCTCGCTATGCACCGCGGTTAGCTGGGTAGCGAACTCGCAGGCAAACCTCACCAGGGCAGCGCAGGCATCCCCGCCCCACTCGGCAAAATCATGATCCGACTGCCAACCGCCGCTATTGCTGCGCTGCGTGCCATGGGCATCGGCGGCCATACGCTGGGCGATGAGGGTTTTAAGTTCCGAGTTAAGCCAGTGCGCGTCAGGATATTGAAGGCTGGCCAATGGCGTGGCAAACAGCCGCCTGATCTTGATCAACTGCGGATCCAAACTGTGATTACCGGGCTGCATCGTGAGGTTTCATCGTTACACAAGTGACTGAAAAACATACCGAATCAGCGCACGCTGGGGTGTAAACCTTTGTTAAAAACTTGAGGGTTATTGAAAGGTTTGGACAGATCGTCTACAAACTCCAAGTGGATAGGTTCAAGGCCTTAACTTACGGCAGTGTGCGCCAAAGACGACGCCTTGAGGCCGACTTCGACAAGGTGTACGTAGTACAAGCGGAGTAATCACCATGGAATACGACGAGTACGACGAAAAATTGATAGAAGACGCCGTCCTGGCCCTGCTGGCCACTTTCAGTACCGTTAGCGGCAATACGTGGAAAGGCTACGACTTTCAGATAATGAACCGATTGCATGACCAAGGTTATATCTTGAACCCGGTCAACAAGAACAAGTCGGTTTGGTTGACGACGCAAGGGCAGGAGCGAGGCAGGCAACTGGCGGATCAATTGTTTGGAGCAAAGGCTCAGGTAAAGGACAATCTGTAGCGCACCTCCACCAGCGTGACACCACCCCTCTCAATCTTGAGTTCGCTGCCCGCGTCCTCGACACAACCGACCCTGCGATAAAAGCGGATGGCCCGTTCATTGCGGGCCAGAACCCAAAGCGTCAGGCAGTCATACCCCTGCTGAATCAACGCCTGCAAGCCCAAGATGACGAAATCAGTTTCGCTATGGGGCGCCTCATTGCCGTCCGCGTCCGACTGCCCTTATCCTCACCGCTCCCGTTCGCCCCCGGAGCCGCCATGGACCTCGCCACCCTCGCCCTCTTCCTGCCTGCCTGCTTCGCCCTGAACATGGCGCCAGGCCCCAACAACCTGCTGTCGGTGAGCAACGCCACTCGCTACGGCTTGCGCACTGCCTGCCTCGCAGGTCTGGGCCGCTTGCTGGCCTTTGCCGGCATGATCGCCCTCGCCTCCACCGGGTTGGCGGTGGTGCTGCAAACGTCAGAGTTGTTGTTTTACGGGATCAAGATACTGGGCGCGGCGTATCTGTTTTATCTGGCGTACCAGCTATGGCGTGCGCAACCACAGACAGCCTCACAAACAGCCGCTCACAAGGTCGGCTTATGGGCCCTGGCACGGCAGGAGTTTCTGGTGGCGGCCGGCAACCCGAAAGCCATTCTGATCTTCACCGCTTTCCTGCCGCAGTTCGTGGTACCCGGCCACCCCATCACCGCACAGTTCGCCGTGCTGGCCCCGATGTTCCTGGCCCTGGAATGGATCGCCATCAGCGCCTACGCCTACATGGGCCTGCATATGCGCCGCTGGTTTGCCGAGCCAAGGGGCAAGCGCATCTTCAATCGTTGCTGCGCGGGGCTGTTGTCAGCGGCAGCGGCAGTGCTATTGACCGCCCGCAGGGCTTAACCCAACGCCTGTAGGCGCGAGCTTGCTCGCGAAAACCGCCAACGTTGGCACGGGTCGCCTGAATAAAACGCGGCGTTCCAGGGATTTGCGCGAGCACGTTGACGCAGACAGGCATTGCCGTAAAATCGCCCCCCCAAAAATTCAGCGTGCACAGCGAGAAGGAGCCTCAATGCGACGAGTGATGATTGTGGGTCAACCTGGGTCCGGCAAAAGCACTTTGGCGCGCAAGCTTGGTCAGTGCACGGGTTTGCCGGTGGTTCATATCGACACTATCCACTGGCAACCAGGGTGGATCGAACGCAGCCGCGCCGCGAAGACGCAGCTTTGCCTTGAGGTTGAAGCCCGTGAATGCTGGATATTCGAAGGCGGCCATTCATCCACTTGGGACAACCGGCTGGCCCGCGCAGACCTGTTGATCTGGATTGACCGTTCGGCGACGCTTCGATTCTGGCGCGTACTGCTGAGGACGCTGCTCAGACGCGGTCAGGCTCGACCAGACCTGCCCGAGAACTGCCCCGAGCGACTGGCGAACCTGCCGGAGTTTTTTAGATTCATGTGGCAGACCAAAAAATCAGCGCGAGTTCAGATGCGACAACTCATGGAGGCTGCGCCAACCACTTGCCGTGTGGTTCATCTGCGGTCCAATCGGGATACCCGGATTTTTCTTGCAAGCATTGGACGTTCTACTGGCCAGACAACACCCGATTGATCGACGGCTGACTTTCCAAGTCATCAATGTTGACGCACCCCGCACAAGCGTCGGTGCTCAACATCCATAACATCGCCATGATGCGCCACGGGGTGTCACCCCTTGCTCAGATCAACCAACGGCGTCTGACGCACCTCAGTCTCCCGACCAGCCTGAATCTCGCTGACCTGCTTCAAGGCCTTATCAACAGCCGCCTTGTCCGCCAACAAGCTGTAACTGATGCGGAACTGCTTGTGTTCCTTGGGCCCGATTGTCGGCACCAGATTCAGTGGCCGCTGATAACGACGGTTGTAGGAAAAACTAGTCCCCGGCTCCAGCCCCGTGACATAGCCCTGGCCTTGAGTGTCGGTGTTTTTCCAGAGGGAAAACACCGGCAGCGTCTGCGTATTGAAGCCGACCGAAACGCCCAGGCTGCCGGCCTTGTTATGCAGCACAGTCAAGGTATCGCCCTTGGCATCGGCATACGGCACCACGTTGTAGACCGTTTCGTCGTAGTCCTTGGTGGGTGCGCGATAGGTTTGCCAGTCAGCCAATTCGCCCTTGGCCTTGTCATTGAACGGCGACACCTGCTTCACCGGCGCGACAAACCGCGCGCCCTGCTCCAGGAACGGCGTGCTGAAGTTACTGTGATACAGCGCCTGGTATTCCTTCGAATAGTCGCCGTTGTTGGTCAGGGTGTCGTTGAGGGCAAACACCACACTGCCAGGCTGGGTGACCAGTTCAGTCGCGACGGAGAAATCGACCTTCTTGAACGCCTGCTCTTTCAGTTCGCCGCGCAGGGTGATGGCATACGGTGGTTTTTCATCGATATGCAGCGTGACTTTGTTCGCAGGGATATTCGCCGCCCGACCGTGCAGGGTCAGCAGTTCGCCGTTGTCGATGCCGGGGTGACCGACCCACTCATAGCCGCAGCGGGTCACCAACTCGTTGAAACCTTCCAGCCAGCCCAACCCACCACGGCCATTGAGCTCGATAAACGAAGGATTGACCACCTCTTTGACCGGCGAATCCCAGCCCATGCGCACATCACCGACCGACGCCTGCAACACGTTCATACCGCGAGTCGGCACCACCGAAAGCTTCATCGTGCCGTTATCGATATCAACAATGCTCACCCCCTCCTGCCGACCGCCGTGCAAGGTGCGCAGGGTGACGCTGAAGGGTTTGTCGGTTTGGATGCCGAGCTGCTGGCTGGTGATTTGCCAGTTCTGGGCGGCTTTGTCGGTGTCGAGCAGCACGTAATCCCAGGCCATGGCGTGGGAGGCAGTGGACAGTGCGCTGAGGGCAACGATGAGTTTTAGCGGGGTCATAGCGGTGGCCTTTATTGGAGTTGTGGAGGTTTTATAAACTCGATGAAACGTTTCAGCAAGCTTAAAAAGCGTGATGCTGGAGGGAAATGCCAGGTATGAGATGAAACTGGCCTGGGGGAGACTGGAGCCCAAAAGTGGGATGAGCGGCGTATGAGCTTCAGCCCATCCGCGCGGGTTACAACCTTGGCGTTGCTCGTCGGCTACCATGACGCTTATAGTCTCCCGGTCGCCCAAGTGACGACCAGGTTTGGCGACCTGATTATCGGTAAATCATTGCATTTATCGGAGTTTCAAAAATGGAAAGATATATCCCTCTTACTGGAATCGAACGGGTTCCGGCCTCCCTGCTCATTGATTCGCAAGCACCGCTGGATGTGCTGCAGGCGATGGCTGACTATCGTATTCGTACCGTGACTCAAGTATTGGAAAACATCGCTTCTCGGGGCGAGGTCGAGGCTGATTGCGTTGTGCTTTCAGACTTTGCACAACTGCTAGCTATACCATTGCGAGATGGGTGTGATCTGATGGATGTTATCGCGCGTCGATTGCGGGAGCAGGCTTCGGAGGTAGAAGCGCACTCTACAACGGTTAGCTAGTAAAAGGCCCCGCGCGCTGGAGCTAGGGCCAGCGCGTGGAGGAGGAACTGGGTATTTTTCATGGGCCGTAAACGGCCAGAAGCAGCCAGTCAAAAGCGTCTAGGAAATCAGGGTCGGTTCAAGATTCGTCGAGCACGGCCGACACAAATGCATTAATAGACACTTCCCAGACAAGTAAACGATCACTATATGCCGGCTTGGCAACCATGTGTTTGACCAACAAGGAGAGTTACCAAATGCTAGATCTCATTTACATCGTAGAAGATCATTTCGCCTCAGACACCTCCTAGCAAAATGACAGCGGCTACGCCCCAAACTTCACACTTCCTGGCCAAAATACTACACCGCTGACTGGAAAAGCTGTATATCCCGGCGTAGCGGTAGCTACGGCTGCAGCGGCTGCAGCATCGTCATTCCTGATTCCTATTCTGCCTATTTCTATGATTATTGGCGCAGCGGCCACCGCTGTTGGTGTTGCAGGCGCGGGTGCATCAATCGCCAAAGATCGCAGCGCCACAACAGATGAGTCAACCCCAGCTTTAGCGATAGCCGAAGAAACACGTTTGCTTACTGCTTACGTACAACGTCATTCGCTTTCCCGCACCCAAGCCAAAGAGGCTGACTATCGTTTCCAGCCAGGGCACCCAGTCGTTGGCAAGGCTTACCGCAAACACCCACTGTCCGACTACTCGAACCCGGATAACAGGAACCTCTACATTCCCAGCGATAGCTACGACGCAATCCTGCTGGAGGAGCGCGAATCGGAACTGGTAAAGTTATTGGTTCAACTCGGAGCGACTAAAATCAGCATCACCAAGAAAGTATCCGATAAAACCCGCGACTCCATCAGCGCAAAAGCATCGGTGCAAGTTGGCTCTATGGGTGGAGGCGCAGTCAGTTACGTAGGTAAAACTGAATACGATACTGATTCGCACGATACACGTGAGTTCTCGTTAACCGGCAAACCTTGGAACGTAGATAGCAAAGTCGATCGTGAGAACTTCTTTTGGCTGTCGTATGAGCCTTCATGGAAGGCTGTCGTGTTTGCACGCGAAGTGGGCGGCTGTCTGACTGCATCCCTAGAGATTAAAGAAAACACGTCATTCTCCACAGACAAAAATTTGGAACTGTCAGTCAAGGCAAAGCTAGTAGAGGTTGGTGCGCAGGCCGGTATATCGAATCTCGAAACCGGAGAAAAAACATATTTTGTGAAAGCAGAGTTCGCACCGGTAAGCCACAGCACATGACCAAAACCAAGCGATTTAGCATTGCGAGTAAACAGGAAGTAGTGCCCTTTACAGAGGTATTCCTTTTTTATTTGGCAATTATCACCGATTCAGGGAGTCGCGGCTGACTGCACATCGAAATAGTGACTGCTGATAGCAACTCACGAATGACCACTTTTGGCCGAGAGTAGACGTTTACGGATGACTTGAAGCCGTTTGGAAGCAAGGTACTATTAAATAGCTCCTTGCTCCCAGCTCCAAGATGAAACGAGTGAAGACTGAGGGCCAGCCAGGTAAGAACTCGCTAACTCCCGCTGGCCCCAGCTCCAGAGGGTGGCGCCTCCGGTGGTAGCGCAGGAAATAGCGTATCCAGTACCAGTAGGTCTTCTCGGTCCGAATGCTGTAGTGATTCACACCAATAACGTTAAGAAACTGTTCTCGCAGGCGTGTCTTGTCTATATCGTATTCATGCTGTATTTTTGTTTGCACAAAAAGAAAAAGGCAAGCGAATATAGATTGCATGCAACAGCAATGAAATAACCTATTGTTTTAAATAGAGAATTTACGAATTGGATTCACCAAGAGAGGCATTATTATGAAGAAGCCACTAATATGCAATCATAAAGCCGTCGACCCACTCAACTGTTATACCCCATAGGAATCGTGCAACATAATAGTTGCACTCTATTCAGTACAGCAGGTCTAATTTATCAATAGGAGTAAAAAGATGAGTGTATTTGAAAGCTTTAATTTATTAAAAGCGGACATGATTGAAAACGGTTGGGCTATAGAGGGCTTCCCTTTCAATTACAAAAGCCACGACTACATTGTCTTAGCAAAATTGTACGAAAAAGGGGAAAAAAGGCCGAAGTACGCTCTGATAAAAATAGAGATACTGAAAAGTAAAAATATTAATGAACGACTGGCTTTAGCTGTTAGCGCAAATGGCTTTATTATTGAGCCGAAACTATTGAGAGAATTTTTTAATATAGAGTATGGTGAAAACCTTGGGGATATATTGAGTCAGTTTAATGAGTACTTTGCTCAATTTATTCCAACTCAAATAACTTTAGGTAAATCTCCCCAGGTTGAGGACGCAATGGTTGAATCTCTATCAAAGAGTGATAGCCAAGATCCTAAAAAGCGCTACTGCTATGGTGTTATGAGAAATCAAGATGGGCGAACAAGAACATTGTTCAATGACAATAAAACCAGACTTCTAAGACCTACTTTGTACCAGGAATTCAGTAGAGATCAATCGATAAGTTTTTGCTACTCAATCGACACTAATGATCACAAGTCTGATGCAGTAATAATTCAGATTTTTTCTAACAGATGATTTCGAGATTTTGAATATAGCAAAGCCTTCAAGAGCGGACGCAAAAGCTTGGCTTGCGCTCCTTCGTCGCTAATTTTAGCCGAGCCTTTTTCGCAACTTATGGCAGCGTTAGGCTCTCAGGGCAACCAGAACACCCGCAAACTTTTACCTTGCATATTAAATTGATGAGAACAATTCGTCCCATAGCACTAGCATCAACCATCTTACTATTTTTCAGCTGCGTAAGCTATGAATCCGGAACTTGGACAAAACATGGACCGGTCACAATTGACGCAAGTAAAACATGTCTAATCTACTATTATGATTACGCCAACTTGATCAATGGCGAGCGCATTGTCGGTACGCTTCGCAGGGAACCAACCTCGGGCTTCTGATGCAAGGTGAACCTGTCATTAGTTTTGGTCTGTGGAATCGTAAATTTATGAAGGCACTTATTAGCGAAACCACTCAGGGTGTAGAGCTGAGACACGAAGGAAAACCTGAATTACTGAAATGTTCTCCCGCTCTTAATGAGAGCAATACAGAGACGGATCGAGATTGCACAGTAACCATTAGCGAACAGCACTTGGCATCCGTAAAATTTATTTTCCAAAAACTATCAACGACAAAATAAAATAACTTAGTAGAGCTCAGATGAGACGGCTCTAACAACTGGTTCTAACCGCTTGCTTCGCACACTGGGACGGGCTAAAGCCCGCCCCTTAACCAAAGCAGCAGAAAGCGCCACGTTCTGGAAAGTCGTGGAGGGCAGAAAAAAGGAACTTGTAAGCAATAAGCTAGAATGGTTTTAGATATGCAGTCGCATGTTATGAGCATTTAATATCGGACTAAGCCAGAACCACGCCAGCGGTCTGCTTTTGGCCGAAAGCAGTGATTCATAAGCGGCTGCTTCCGGCCAAAAGCGGACATTAGAAAAATAAATCCGCCTCGTTTCCCTGGTCCCCTTTTCCCTGGCATTGGGACAGTCAAATCATGACTTTCCGATCTTATTGGCACTCCGCATGAAATCAACAAACGCGCGCAGCTTGCCTGGCATGTGTTTACGATGGGGGTAGTAAAGATGAAACGCATCGTCCATGCCGCTGTGCTGCTTCAATATCTGACGAAGCGTACCGTTTTCTAACGCTTGCTTCGCGAAGTCCTCGAACACAAAACCAATGCCTTGGCCTTGTATTGCCGCATCAAGGACGGATCTCATTTCGTCAAAAATAAAACGCCCTTGAACATCGATTTGAACCATTTGCCCGCCCTCTTCGAACCTCCACTCAAAGAATCTTCCGCCAACTGAATACCGCTGGCGAATGCAGTTTTGCTTCAGCAGTTGCTCCAGCGTCTGCGGCTCAACCCGCGTGCGGAAGTAATCCGGCGCAGCCACCACAATTCTTTTTTGTGCCGCTCCCAACTGTATCGCGACCATGTCGTTTTGCACTCTTTTCCCCATGCGTATGCCGATATCGAAACCGGCATTAACGATATCGCCAAGTTGATTATCCAGTGATACCTCGACATTAATCAGCGGGAACTCTTCCATGAAAGCGGTTAGATGCGGTTCGATCAAGATGCGGTATGCAACATACGAAGAGTTGAGGCGTACTGTGCCAGATGGTTGATCAGTCGCGAGCAAGACGTGTGACAAGGAGTCTCTGATCAAAGCCAGCGCAGGTGCCAATGCTGCGTTCAATGACGCGCCGGCCTCGGTCAGGCTGACACTGCGTGTTGTTCGATTGAATAGCCGCACGTTGAGTTGCGTTTCCACATTTTTGATCGTGCGTGATACCGCAGTTGGCGTGACACCGATTTCTGCGGCGGCGCGAGCGAAGTTCAAATGTCTGGCGGCCGCCTCGAAGGTTAAAAGACCGGGGAAATGCACCGGCGGCAAAGGAAGTGAACTCTCTATGCCCTCAGCGCGCGCAGCGCCCTGCATTATGACCTTTTTGCTCATACTGTATCCACGCCTATGACTATTTACGTCATTATCATTGCCCCCCATAGTTGATATAGCAAGGTGTTTCATCCGGCAGAACAGTTATCTTCAGGAATCACAATGACGCTCAACCGCCCATCAACGGATCTTTTCACTCCAATGACTTTAGGAGCCTTATCTCTGGCTAACCGCATTGTCATGGCCCCGTTAACGCGCAGCCGCATGGGGCCAAAAGGCGTCCCCAACGAAATGCACGCTCTCTACTACGCACAACGTGCCAGCGCCGGTCTGATCATCAGTGAAGCGACCAATATTTCCGCGCAAGCGCGTGGGTATGCATTGACGCCAGGCATCTGGACTGAAGAGCAAATAGCAGGCTGGAAACAGGTGACAGATGCGGTGCATGCCGCTGGTGGACTTATTGTTTGCCAACTGTGGCATGTGGGGCGCTTCTCGCATGTGGACCTGCAGCCCGATGGCACGGCACCGGTAGCGCCCTCGGCGATTAAAGCCGAAGGCCAGACCTTCACTGAAATGGGAATGATGGACGTCTCCATGCCGCGAGCGCTGGAAACATCCGAAATCCCGGGCATTATCGAGCAGTACCGACACGCCGCCGCATGCGCAAAACACGCCGGCTTTGATGGTGTTGAAGTGCACTCTGCCAATAGCTATTTGCTCGATCAGTTCCTGCGCGACTCTACCAATCAGCGAACCGACCAATATGGTGGTTCGATTGAGAATCGCACACGACTCACGCTGGAAGTAACCGCCGCAGTCGTCGAGATCTGGGGGCATGACCGCGTTGGCATTCGCCTCTCTCCCGTGACGCCAGATGCCGGCAACACACCCTTGGACAGCCAGGTAATGCAAACCTATGGCTATCTGATTGAGCAACTGAATCGCTTCCAGCTCGCCTATATGCATTTTGTCGAGGGCGCCACCGCTACGTCACGCACTGTTCCCGAGAACGTAGATCTCGATGCGTTACGTACAGGGTTCAAAGGCCCATACATCGGCAATAACAATTACGAAATCGAACTGGCCGTTACCCGCCGTGCTGAAGGCAAGGTCGATGCAGTCGCTTTTGGCCGCCCGTTTATTGCTAATCCGGATTTGGTTCGTCGATTAAAAGAAGGTGCAGAACTCACTGTTGCGCCACGCGAAGCCTATTACGGTAACGGCGCAAAGGGTTACACCGATTGGCCTGCGCTCGCTGGATAAGCCAACTGAGCAACATTCCAAAAGTGAGACCTTGGGCCCCAGTGCCGCTGCAGATGGTCTCAGGGATTGATCTCAATGCCAGCCAGCAGTGGCTGGTTTTTTTAACATGATTGAAATTAACAGCAGGAGTACAAACATGAACAAACCTACTTATGTGCCGGAATATCAAGCCATCGTCGAGGTACTGAACAAATACAACGAAGGCTGCAAGCAGGCCAAAAGCAGCATCATGAAACCAGCTTTCAGTGAGCAAGCAACGATGTTTAGCGTCGATGGCGACGGTAAGCTGGCCGGCGGCCCGATTCAAACATTATTCGATGGCATTGACAGCGCGTTCCGCCCGTCTCCTGAAGCTCAAGGCGTAATCGTCAAAATCGACATCGTAGGCACCGCTGCCAGCGCGCGCATCGACACCAATGACGTATCGGGCTTTTGCTTTACAGATTTCTTCAACTTGCTGAAAGTTGATGGCAAGTGGACGGTCGTCAGCAAAATCTTCCACACCCACGTCGCGCCTTGAATATCTACCTTCCTTGAGCACACGACAGATGAGGCTTTGATCCCTATCTGTCGTGTTTTTCTTCGCAGCCGAGCGGAACTGCAACTGTACGTCCGGCACACCACCTGAAATCGGGCCATAAAGCGACTTTTCAACATAATCGGCCAGCCCTCCTCCCAAAAAATCCAAACCAACACATCCTCAAACCCCATGCCTCTCCACCAAAAAATCCACAAACGCCCTAACCCGCGCCGGCATCGCCCCTCCCCCCACAAACACCGCATGAATCGGCTCCACATCCCCCGGGTTAAATTCCTCCAGCAAC
>NZ_JAEKCN010000025.1:0-54188 GCF_016405455.1 Pseudomonas sp. MF7453
GGCGGCACATCCTGCTGAACGGGCATTACACCTTCCAGACTGACGGCAAGTTCATCGACCTGGATGCGCTCGTGGCGGGACTGGAGCTGGGCTGACGGAAATTTCTGGGATTCCGGCGTACAACCCCATACAGCAATCGCCCCCAACCAGGTATGGTCCTGGGACTGCACCTGGCTTCCTGGGCCAGCCAAGGGTACCTACTACTATCTGGTGATGATCCTCGACATCTTCAGCCGTAAAGTCGTGGGCTGGGAAGCCTTTCTGGGGGAGTCTGCAGCTAACTCACGCCGTGTCATTGAACGAGCCGTGCTGGCCGAAAACATGGTAGGCCAGCCTCTGGTGCTGCACGCTGATAACGGCAGCCCCTTCAAAGGCGTCACCTTGCTTGAGAAGCTGAGAGATCTGCAGATCCAGCCTTCGTTCAGTCGACCGCGTGTGAGCAACGATAACGCCTTCTCCGAGGCTCTGTTCCGCACCTGCAAGTATGTGCCGAACTACCCCGTCAGTGGCTTCGCTGACCTATCAGCTGCCCAGCGTTGGGTGCACGGCTTCGTCCAGTGGTACAACTATGAGCACCGCCACAGTGCTATCCGCTTCGTGACGCCGATGCAGCGCCACACAGGAGAAGACAAAGCCATATTAGCCAAGAGACATGCGCTCAACCTTGCAGCCAGAGCTGCGCATCCTGAGCGCTGGAGTGGTGACACCCGCAACTGGCATCCTGTGACATTAGTATCGCTAAACCCAGAGCGCCGAGTAGTTAGGGAGGTAGAGAAAATAGCTGCATAAAAATCAAACAGGGCGACAGATACCTTGACAGTTACCGTAAGAGACATCTATTTTTACACCTGTCATTCATCCAACACAGTCATGGTAGCTAAGCTAGCACCCCACTAACAATATCGCTATCAGCACATACCGCACCCTGTTCGAACTAATGGATTGTGATGGACACACCAAATAACTCACTGCATGAGGCAACCCATGAAAAAGCAATTAAAAATAATTCTGCTCGCGTCCCACCTGGCTCTGTTTGGCGCGGGAGTTGGGCTAGGGATCTATATACTTCCGATTTTGACAGCACAAGAAAACGCCACCATCGCCGAAATTGAAGAAGTGCAAAAGGTGGCAAAGTATAGCGGAGAGTTCAAGAAAGATCAGAAAGGCAGCGACGCCCTTCACTGGGCGAATGGACAACTTTTTGTTACGGATAACGAAATTGTATTTAAAGGTGATGTAGCACCTGGTCCAGACTACAAAATTTACCTGACAAAGAAACAAGCCACCGACAAAGAATCGTTTTTGGACATAAAGAAAGAAGCAATTCTGATTGGCGAATTGAAAAACTTCGGGAATTTCAAGAAAACCATTCCTGCAAGCGTCAACGTCAACGAGTTTACAACGGTCCAAATATGGTGCGAGCATTTCTCTAAGTTCATCGGCTCCGCAAAATATCAGTAAACAAGCTTAAACTTGGATCTTGCCTGTTCACGAATAACATGCGCCTCATGCCAATGGAAATTAAAGTCTTGCCGGGCATGAGGCCTCCCCTCCACGTCTAGATTCTTGAAGTCAAAATTGACCTCAACCGACCCTCAGACACTGACTACGATGCCTGCATACCCTGAAGCGGTTCACCAGATGGGCTTGCGACAGAGATAAGTACGCGCCAACCTCAGATGCCGCTAAGGCTCTATACGCCGCCTTATCGGAATGGGTGGAATTTTGCGCGCGAGCGTCTAATGTTATCCAAGAGCGAGGGCTCTGATTAGTCCCGTCTCCCATGAAGATTCGCAGACTAAGACCCCTATTAAATCTGTAACATTTCGCTAGTTAAACGTTCATAGTGGAGATAAATAAAATGATTTCTTTACTGTGGGGTGAAATTAACCATATCGACAATGTTAGACCCATAGACGATGAGGACCTGCCATGTCTAAATGAAATATTTGAAATATTGAAAAAGCACAACTGCATAGACAGATTTGGCGTGGCACTACTGCACAAACACTTTGATCTACAAGAAGATGAGGTGGGGGTTTGGGGAGCAATGGAACCAAAAACCAACGTAAGCCTTACCACCTCCGCTCAGAGCCTTCTTCCTAGGCAATTCCCTCGATTGATCTTCCGTACTTTTCGAAAGTATTGCTTACGGCAATGTGCATCCGAGTTAATGTGGCCCAACACCACAATCTAGGAGCTGAACAATGAGCCAATCTGACCCGCAACACCCATCCCGCCGCATGCTGCTCAAGCGCGGAGCTGCCCTTTCCACATTGGCGATTACTGGAGTGGCCGGGTTAACTGTGCCTTCAGTGTCTTTTGCCGCAGCGCTTAGCAAAGAAGAGCGAGATAAAATGACGCCGGATGAGGTCATTGAAAGCCTGAAATCTGGCAATCTGCGTTTCCGTGAAGGCAAAATGCAGCAGCATGACTATTTGGCGCAAAAGCGCGCCAGTCAAAAGGGGCAGTATCCGTCAGCGGTAATTTTAAGCTGTATTGATTCGCGCGCTCCGGCGGAAATCCTGCTGGATGCCGGTATTGGTGAAACGTTTAACTGCCGTGTGGCTGGCAATGTGGAAAACGAAGACATTCTCGGCAGCATGGAATTTGCCTGTGCTCTGGCAGGGGCCAAGGTAATAGTGGTGATGGGGCATACCTCCTGTGGTGCGGTGAAGGGTGCCATTGCCAACGCCGAACTGGGAAACCTGACTGGATTGCTGAGCAAAATTAAACCGGCAATTACTGAAACGGCATACGCAGGTGAGCGTACGGCTGACAACTATGACTTTGTCGATTCCGTTGCCCGCACCAACATCAAGATGACGCTGGCCGATATCCGTCAACACAGCCCCACCCTGAATAAGCTCGAGCAGGATGGGAAAATAAAAATTGTAGGCGCTATCTATAAGCTTGTGGGTGGAGAGGTTGAGTTCTTTACCTGAGAATAAATAACCGTCAGCCTGGGCATGGCCGCTTTCGATCACAAACAGCTACAGGTCTTCCTCTGGATTACGCAGTGGCCGTAGCTCACCTCGGGCGACTTCTTCCGGTACCGCGAAGGAGTACCGTCCCAACATATTGATATGCTCGAAGATCAGCGGCGACAGCCGAACCAGATCCTCTTCCTGCACCGGGTAGCCGTGCTGCTTTAGCCGTTCCACAGCTGCCGTCATGTAGAGGGTGTTCCACAGCACGATGATGTTCACCACCAGGCCCAAAGCACCGAGTTGATCCTCTTGACCTTCGCGATAGCGCTGGCGAAGCTCGCCGCGTTTGCCATGGAACACGGCACGGGCCAGGCTGTGCCGACCTTCGCCTCGGTTCAGTTGGGTCAGGGTGGCGCGGCGCTTGGACTCATCATCGATGTAGGTCAGTGTGTGCAGGGTTTTCTCGATCCGCCCAAACTCTGCCAGCGCTTGGGCCAGGCGGGTCGGACGATCTCCCGTTTGCAGCGTGCGCATGATGCCGGTCGCCGGCACTCGACCGAGCTTGAGTGAACCAGCTAGGCGTAGTAGGTCATCCCAGTGTTCCGCGATCAGGTCGAGCTTGACCGACTGCCGGGCGAGTCCGTTGAGCTTGCCGTAATCCGCTTCTGGGCGTGTGCGCCAGAAGCGGGTGCCGCCGACATCGGCCAAGCGCGGGCAGAAGTGATAACCGAGCAAACGGAACAACCCGAACACCACATCGCTGTAGGCACCGGTATCGGTCATGATTTGTGTGGGCTGCAATTCGGTCTGTTGTTCCAGCACAACCGCAAGCAGTACCAGGCTGTCGCGCAAGGTGCCGGGTACTGTGATGGCGTTCAGGCCGGAGAACTGGTCGGAAATCAGGTTGTACCAGGTGACGCCCCGGCCGGTACCGAAGTATTTCGGGTTGGGCCCAGCATGCACGGTGCGCACTGGTACGACGAAACGCATGCCATCGGCGGAGGCCACTTCGCCGCCGCCCCAGATCTGAGCCAGCTCCAGTTGGCTTTGCGCCGACACCAGAATGGCGTTGGCTGCTGACAGGGTGTCGTCACGGAGATAGTTCTGGCTGACCCACGACAGCCGATCACGGCGCAGCGCTTGGTTATCGTTGCGGATCAATGGCTCCAGGCCGGTGTTACAGGCGCCTCCCAGCAGCACGGCGCACAGACTTGTCACCAGGTTGTCGGCCCGCGTATTGCGTTCGGATACATGGGTGAAGGCCTCAGCGAAGCCGGTACGGGCCGCGATTTCCAATAGGATTTCCGGCAGATCGACACGCGGCATCAAGTCGGCCACTGCTGCACGCAGTTGCAATAGCGAGTTTGGCTCCTCCAACTTGTCCAGCGCCCCGAGGGACAGCTCGGTTTTACCCTCTGCGCTCTCACTTAGCTGGATGGCCGGGTTGTCGGGAAGTCGGGCGGCAACCGCCTGCCACGTTGAATCCAGCTCAGCAGACAAAGCGTCCAAAGTGGTTTTGGCGTCGATGGTCAAGCCCAGTGAGCGGCAGATGATCGGTCGCGCCGACAGCCATTCTGCGCCATCGAGCAGACCGATACGCGGGTCGGCATAGCGCCAACTGGGTGCAACAAAGACATCGCGGCGGCGTAGGGCCGTGCGTAGTGCATCGAGCGTGCAGAAGACATAGGCGCCCATGTCGAGGGAGCCATCTTCGCGGGTGATGTGGTTCTGCCAGGCCTTGGCAACAATCTCCTGCGGCGCGTCATCCTCGGGCTTCCTGCGAGGTAGATTCAGTTGCAACCAGTCCAGACTAGCCGCCACCCTCTTGCCGGCGGGACTGAAGCCGAAGCGAATATGTTTCAGAAGATCGGGAAGGAAGCGGCGCACACTGCGGTAGCGCTCCTCCAGGGCGAGGTAAAATACATCGTTGGCCGGACGGATCAACGCAGTGACCTCTTCCAGGGCTTTCTCCAGCCTGACACGTGGCAGGTCGTTGAACAGCTGGGAACGGACGTTGTCATCGCTGATCGAGCTATCCAGCACGACCTTGCACGCAGCAGCGAGTGTTGCCGCCGAGCGATCCAGGTCTTTTAGGCTACGCAACCGGGCTTTCTTGTCAGCCTTCTCCGCATTGTTGAAAATATCACGTAGTAGCGCCTCCAGAACTTCCAGCGCATCGTCGTGCGCACTGGCTTCAAGGGAAACCGCGAACGCCACCAGCGTCGCCAACCGGCGCGACGCCGGCAGTCGATTGATGGCCGTGACCTTGGCCGTGTTGGAAAAGCGGGCCAGGGCTGCAATACGGCTGGGCGGGATATGTGCAGCCGGCGGCAAGGCGATACCCAACCCACGCACATCATCCAGCCGACGCAGCGCCCGAATCAGAGCAGGGCCACTGACCATCACCGGGCCGGAGCGTAGTTGATCCAGCCGGGAACTGCGGTTGCCTTCAGCCACCAGAAGCAAGTCTTGTAGGTGTTGTCTCTGTTCCTCGGTCACGCTGCGGCCTAAGGTGTACCAGAGGCGTTCTTCAACGCGGCTACGCAGTTGGGCAATGAAACGCTCTAACTGGGAAACCCCAGGCAATAGGACTTTCTGTGTGAACAGCCATGAGGCGGCTCGTTCAAACAGCACACCAGGCCGATCTGTGCCTGTCCAGCAGAGGGCATACAGCCATCGGCTCAAACGAAAGCCGATGCCAGGGTCTGTAAAGTGGCGATAGCCATAGCGCTCTTGAATATCGGCCGTATGTATCCAGCGACGATGATCGCTGTAACGCGCAAGACAGTCAGGGTCGGCGATTGCCAATTGCCGACAAAGTACATGCAGGACTTCCACCGGCACAGCAACGGGCTTGTCCGGCAAAACACCCACGAAGCGAACGGTAGTCAGCAGAACGGCATAGCCCAGGCGGTTATGGTTGCCGCGTAGTACCTGGACGGCTTCACGGTCTTCATCGCTCAGGTGGAAGTAGCGCTCCAGTTCATCACGGCTGGGTGCCTCGATGTAGCGACCAAAGCCGTCGCGCTGCTCCTGGGTCAGAAAGCCGACCGGCATGGATCACAGTACCTCGGCGCAGAACACCGCGGGGGTGACAATCCGCGTGCGTTCGATATGCCCGCGCTGCAAGAGGCCGGCGCGGCGATCACCGGTCACCAGATAGTCCGCATTGCCCGCCAAGGCCATGGCCAGCAGAAATGAATCATCCGGATCATCGGCTTCAACCTCGATGACCAAGCGCTCCAATACTACTGCGCGTTGCAGGTTGTTGATCATGGCTCCGACTTTGGCAGGCTGCAGGATGGCCTGAAGCTTGGGGTATCGACTAGCGCGCCGAATCTCATCGAGCTGTGCCCGTGAGGTTACTACCTCGAAGCGAGCCGAACGCCAGGCCCGATAGATCACATCAGGGGCCCCATGCGGTGAGATCAGCGCGCTGAATAGAATGTTGGTATCCAATACAACCCGCATCAGCGTTTACGTGCCCAGTCGAGCGCTTCATCAACCGCGTCGGTCAGCTCTGCCTCACTTAGATGGACGTTGAAAGCCTTGGCCTGTTCAGCGCTCAGTTCTAGGATGTGTGCCCGCACCGCCTCTTCGATGAAGCGCGACAGGTCGCCCTTACGGCCACCGCCTTGGCTGGCCAGAAACATGCGAAGCGATTGGTCGGTGTCGGTAGAGACGGCGACGTTCCAGCGAGTGGTGTTCATGACTTCTCCAATAACAGGTGTTTGTGTGTTTATACACCCGTTCCTTGCCGCTTCGCAATGGTTCGATAAAACCCTCGTTTTATAGAACTTTAACGGAAGACCAGCCCTGCTCTGAGTTAAGCCTCATTATGGTTTTAAATACTGGTATCGTTAATCAAGGTTCTATTTTCAATTTATCTGTTGAGTAAACGGTACTTCTGATGAAAATTGGCTATGCGCGGGTGAGTACTCGGGATCAGAACGCAGACCTCCAGATCGATGCTCTGAAAAAGGCAGGCTGCGAGCGGATCTATCAAGACGTTGCCAGCGGCTCAAAAAGCGCACGTCCGGAACTGGATAAATTATTGGTTCATGTGCGAGCCGGTGATGCCGTGGTGATTTGGAAGCTGGATCGTCTGGGACGCTCACTCAAGCACCTGGTCGAACTGGTCGGTGAATTGGCCGCTCGTAACGTTGGCCTGCAAAGTCTGAATGACCCCATCGATACCACTCACGCGCAAGGGCGCTTTGTGTTCAACCTGTTCGCTTCATTGGCAGAGTTCGAACGCGAGTTGATTCGTGAGCGCACACAGGCCGGCTTGTCCGCTGCACGGTCACGTGGTCGAGTCGGTGGCCGTCCGAAGGGGTTGCCAGCTCAAGCCGAAGCGACAGCTATGGCCGCAGAAACGCTGTACCGCGAGGGACGGTTAAGTGTGAGCGCCATTGGCAAGAAACTGCACATCTCCAAAAGTACGCTTTACCGCTACCTCCGGCATCGCGGCATAACGATCGGCGTACCCACAAAAATCTCCCTGCATCTCGACATTACAGTCCCACCGGCAGTGGACGATGCCGAACGGATCGCGACGGTCATATTGCGCCTGGCCGTCGAGAACAACAGCAAGTTCGTGCGTGGCAAAAAGCGGGCAAAAGAGAACATCGAGCGTTACTGCCTGGAACCCTATGGCATGAAGCCACTGGAGTCGGGCAACTACGCACTGAGCATTCCATATCGCAATGATGAGGCATTGGATAAGACGGTACATGATCTGCTGACCGAGATCAGCCAGGAAGCCGAGATGCGCAATTGTTTTATCGAGGCGGATGCCTGGGAAGAGGGCTCTGAGCGGAGGTGGTAAGGCTTACGTTGGTTTTTGGTTCCATTGCTCCCCAAACCCCGTGAGCGCGTGGGAACAGGAGCGTGACCGGCGGATCGCCAGAGTAATGGGGCATAGCAACCCATTCGTAACAGGTGAAAGATCCTGGAATCTCGGTATGCGAGTGAAGGGAGCGGGCACAATGGCACAGGCCATTCGGAGCGAACCAGTTCAGCACCAGGTATCTGGTGGATACGCCTCCAGCTCGCTTTCGCCGGTGATTGGCAACCGCAATAGCAATGTTTACCACCTGCCAGTGGGCTGTCCGAGCTATGAAAAAGTCGGAACGCGCAACCGGGTAGAGTTTGCGAGCGCTGCGGACGCCGAAGCTGCGGGTTTCAAACGGGCCGGAAACTGCCGATAAGGGCCGTTCGGAGGGGATATGCGGTTTTGTAGCCTTCAGGGCCAGGTTAACCCTTCCTGAGCCTCCAGGGCGCTGTGCGGTCGTTACAGCCCGTGCTGACGGGAAGCGTGAGGTGAGGGAGCGAGTTTTGCGTGCCTGGCCGGGTGTATCGTGAAGATCTCCCGGCCGGCCTCGATGATCAATCAACGGTCTGATGCTGTTTCGTTTTTGCAGTGTGCTGGGCCGGTACCGGACCAGAATGGGCTGGCGTAGTGGCCAAGGTGTGAGTAATCACCGAGCCGCTTTTGTTCGCCAGGTTCTTTGCCAGAGACTCGCGGACAACTTCCATCGTGAGTATTCGCGAGGTGGCAATCGCAGCTTTGAGGGGCTGGCCAGCTGCAACCAGTACCTCAACCATGTCCAGGGCCGTATTCACGCCGGCTTCAATTCGTTTCTCAACGCCATCAATCATCATCTTCTCGATCTCCATTTCAGGCAGCTGGCGGAATGCAAGCGGCCTCAGCAGAGCGTACGTGGTTCACCAGCTATTTGGGTAGAGCATCAAAGCGCGAGGCTAAAGGACGCATCCTAATTATTAGGCTGCTACCGAATTTAACATAACAAAGATTATAAGAAGTCTAAGCTGTTGTTTATAAAGGGTAAGTCTACTGATCAACGACGCCTTTTACTGACTCTCGGTACGTCGATAGCACCTCAGGTGTCTCTGGCGCGCCGGGCTCCTGAGCAACTGGGTCCGCAGTGGATGAGGCTACGAAAAAGCGCCCCCCAGGGAGTGCCGGCAACCGTTGCTTTACGTCTGGTCGTTTTGCTGATCGCGAGTCTCTATCGAAGTTCTTGAGGCCAACGATCCTTGCAGCGGGTTGCCCATCGAGTACGAAGAATGGAAGGTTGGCATGCAGCATTGCGTCATACCGGCTGCGCTCGGAAAACCACAGCATGGCCCGCGGATGCGGAGCGATGGGCTTTGGCACATCCAGCATATCGGTTTCAGCCATATTCGCAATGCTGCGCAGATCGATCCACTGGGGGCTATTCACCACCGGCTCGCCGGTGGCCATAGATTTTTCATGGGCCTCGGCGAGCAGCACCTCACGGACGTGGCCAACAGTGACACGCTCTTTTCCTGAGGTGTGACCGGCCCAGGTGAATGTGATCTGTCTTGGGGCAGCATCAAAAACCTGGATTGCGCGCTTCAGCTGGTTGAGGGAGAAATTTTTCCCCAGGGCCTGGCGCATGATGTGGGAACGGCGGCTGACGGCAACGTTGCGAAACACTCGCTCAGCCTCGATCGCATCCACCAGCTCGCTCTTGCAGCGGTTCACCGCCCTGCCCTCATCGAGTATCGATCCGGAGAGGATAAAGTACCCCGGCAAACGCAGCACGGTACCTGGAGCCTGGCCGAGATCGCGCTCAAACTCGCGTAACGCCTCTACAGCGGCCTTGATCGCGTCAGTTCCTGTCAGTACCTGGACGTTAATTCGAGATGGCGTCCTCTGTTCAGTGAGGAGCGGGATGCGCCATATCATCCCGCCGACAACCAATGCGGGCCACTTCTCATTGAAAGCCTCAACGGTTTCGACCAAGCGCTCGTAAGCGGAGACAATTGCGTCAGTCATCTAGGATTCCTCATAATACCACCCCTTCACTACGGCTATACCGTATGCCCTCCTCCCCCTCCGCTCCATGTTAACCAGGAGCGACGCCGAGGGTGCGAAAACGATCTCGCGATTGAAGGGGTGGTATTATCGAGTATCCCAAAATCCGCTCATAAAAAAACCCGTTCGAAACGGGCTTTTTTTGCTACGTGTCAGCTCAACGAATTTGGACTGCCTCAAGGGACAACAGATCCTCAATGTGATCCGCTGCATCGGCCCGCAAACGGCTCTCCAACCTTTCTCGATTGATGTGTTCAGTTTCGCTCGGCTCAACGAGCAAGACTACATAGCCTTGATTCCGCAGCTGCTGAAGCAAAGCTGCCTGGTCGCTGGAAATGGGCATGAAAATATCTCCTGTGATCAGTGGGTGATTTTCAAAAGTCGAAGCATGCTCGAGGAGCACTACGCGGCAGCCACCTGTTTCTTCCTGAAAACCATCGGGGTATTTGGCTTGCGGCCGTCACGCCGGTCGACGAATTCTTTCATGATCTCCAACATCGTCGAGTTGACCGCAAGAACTCGCATCGCGCGGGTACACGCGACGTAGAGGAGGTTCATCTCATCAATCCATGGTTCCTTTTCGTTCTCTGGATTGAATGGATCGAAGGTGAAATCCTCAGCCAGTTGCACCGCATCCCACTCCAAGCCCTTCGAACGATGCGCGGTGCTGAGGGTGATGGTGGCTTCAAGCTCATCAGTGACCGCATTGCGCCGCAGCTTGGCAAACAACTCCGGGAGATCCGCACTGTACTGCTCGATGATCTTGATCGAGCGGTTCATCTCAGGGTCTTGGCTTTCATCGGCAATCTGCTTGTAGAGATCGTAATCAGGATATTCCTGGAGGAGTTTTTTTCCCTTCACTCGGTCACGCCACCCCTTCGATAGCGCATGTAGGTCTTCAAGATCCTGGAGGTTGTAACCCTCGATCCCCCCAACCCAGTAGATCTTTGCACCAGTCTCTACATTGGCCAGCGCCGTCTCGATCACTCCAACCACCGTCCGGCAGAGTACGGTGCGATGTTCAAGGTCAGCAGGTAGTGCCTTGGAAACACGAGTCTCGCCGCCAAGCCCAGCCAGTTGGCGGGATTCACCCTTGAACGCGAGAACCATGTTGGCGACGTGCGCAACGGCAGACCCGAACCGAAACGACTGAGTGAGGTAGTGGACTTCCGCTTTGTCGAGCCAGGTTGCATTGAGAGCATCTACGGCCCCCCTGAAGCGGTACAGCATCTGATGGCCATCACCACAAACGACTACGCCCATTCCGTATGCCGCCTGCTGCGCAAGCACACCAGCAATCACTGGATTGATGTCCTGCGCCTCGTCTCCAAGCGCAATATCGTAACGATCCCGCAGATTTGGTTTCGAGAGTGCCCAAAGCTTGAGATAGCCGTCGTGAGTGATATTCGCAGCCTCGTTTTGGATGTCGCACATTTGCAACCAAAGCTGCCTGGCTCCCTCTACGATGCTTCCGGCGGCGCGCTTCATTCGCTCCGTTTTGAGCTTGTTGACGGGGCAGTGACATAGCTCGATGTCGTCATCCGCGCTGGCCAAATAATTGTTCAGCGTCTCTTGCACGCTGCGCACCAATTCCCAGTTCTGTGAGCCGATAATTCTTGCGATGTCGGTCAGGCGCAGGTTGCTCGTGAGCTTGTGTCTGTACTTCGATCCGATCGACGCATAAGCCAAGCCGTGGGCTGTTTTGCACGTCACGTTCGGCGGAAACTTTTGCTTGGCAGCAATCTCGACGCTTTTGTTGTAGCAGAGGTAGAGCAGACGGCATTGAGGCCGAGCCTTGGCATAGCCAACAAGCGTGGTGGTCTTCCCTGTTCCAGCAAAAGCCACCAGCTTGACGATACGGGCCAACGAGTTAATCGCTGGCCCCTGTTCGTGGGTGAAGTTCATCCCTTGGATCTCCGTTCTGATATGCCTCCATGGTTGCATAGCCACGCACAAACCCAAGCGGGGGCTGCTAGCTCTGCCCTCTAAAGGATTTGGGTATTCCTGGAGAGGTGGCAATGTCTTCTCACACCCGGAATCAGAGCAGCAACCATGACTTACAACGAGACCCTTGCTTCCTATCAGCGCCTTCTTGAAGCCAATCCAGGGAAAGCATTGCAAATCGGCGACGATTGCTACGCGGTGCTGATCAACGGAACCTTGAGTGGGGCATACGCCACCCTGGATGGGGCTGTTGATCTTGGGACAATCTTCCACTTTGATCGAGAAGCTTGGGATGCCGAATGCGAGTGTTGGGACGGCGATGTTTCTGGCATGCAAACAGCATTTTGCGTAGCCACTCCCTCCCTTGTTGAACTTCCGCCACCACCCGCGGGGAATGGCACGCCCAACCAAGGGAAAAAAGAATGCTAGGGTTCGCCGCCAATCCGATGCCGAACAAAGCCAGGGGAATTCCGTTTGGGATTTACGGGACTGCTGGCAGGATGAATGCAGATCAAGGGAGCCGTAGCTTATGACAGCCATCCAACTTTTCCAGCAGCGCCAATCGGAGCCGGTATGCACCGATCTGATTCAGATGATTCGTGACGGCATGATTCGCCGGCTCAAGCGATTTGTTGTAGAACCTTACGATGACGGCATCACCTGGGGGATTCAGACAGTCGCCATAGCAACACCTGATGCTGATGACGGCGACCAGTTTCCGGTTGTGATTGTCGACCTCCACGAAGACGACCAGGCTGCAATGTCGTTTGCCCTGAGCGTCTTCGACGCGCTCAAAAATGCAGGCCGAGCATCAGGCGAGGATGTATGCCAATGGCGGCGAAGCCTCTTCACGCTTGTACCTAATTACTGAGCGCTGCGCGCCCCAGACCGGGCCAAGAAAAACCCGCCATTAAGGCGGGTTTTTTGTGGAAGTGGCACCAAAAGGACGGCAAATGACGATTCGAATACCTAAGCGGAAAAAACCGGCACCGGCGACACTGCTCACAAAGGCACAAACGGTCGTCAGATGACGACGCAAGCTAATCTGGTTGCTCTCCTTCCTCTGCCGAAACAGCGAACAGCAGACCGGCTTCTTGTGCTTCAGCCAACTCACCCAAAGGCTTCGTGATCAGCCATTCGCTTTCTTCGGCAGGGTCATACTCAGGAAGCGGGGGAAGATCTTCAGGGTCAAGTTCCAGATTAAGCGGGAGCTGTGCGAGGTCACAGAAGGTGAACTTGATTGCGATCACCTTCCGCCCTTCCCTCCTCAACTCGTAGCTGACATCCAGATTGCTCTTAGTCTTCAGCTCCTCAACTGCCGGATCTATGACTCTCTGGCGAAGGTTGTTGAATCGTTGATAGGCATCCGACAAGCCAAGGGCGACCCGCAAGGCTTCAACCTCGATGTAGGCCCATCCAGTCTTCCGAAACTGCATCAGCATCTCGAATAGCCGGAACGAATGGCTTGAGTCCAGGCAGGCAACGCGCCGTAGATCATAGCTGGTCACTTTGCTGTACAGCATCGTGAGATAGGGCATGACATGGATGGTGAACGACAATTCAACGCGACCTTCACCATCCAGATATTTGGCCCGATCAACCCACCGCTTTCGCTCCATTCCAGACCCGTCAAAGGTCTTGATATCGCGCTCGTATAGCTCATCAGCTGCCACTTTCATCTGCTCATAGGCATGCCTGAGCTGGACGCCGTAGATATCCGAATAGTCCACGGCCGACACTGACACCTTTTTCGGCATGGGCCTTCTTGGATCGAGCTTGCTAATAGCCGCGAGGATCAATCGCTGCTCGTTGAGAGTCAGCCGGTACGATGCGGTAATCAGCGTATTGGATTTCGTGACCCGGAGCGGCTTAGGTTCCGGCTTGGTAGGTTTGGGTAAATTGGACATAACTGGCCCTACGATTAGTAACGAAACCCTACAGAGAGTTTCCCCTGTAGTCGATACCCAGGAATTTTTTAATCTCTCGACCCCAGTAACCACGGGCCCCGCAGATCACCGCCTGTTCACTTGGCTCGGCATCGCATGAATCTGTAGTCGATAGATAGCAGCCGTAATTTGTAGTCGATAGGCTTCCGTCCACCCCGTACAACAGCCGTAATCTGTAGTCGATGGTCCGCGGCACCTTCGATCCGCAGCCGTAATCTGTAGTCGATAGCAAAGAATTTGGTGGCACTGCTACGGGCAAAGGCCGTCCAGGCATAGCCGTAATCTGTAGTCGTATCGAGCAAATGGCTGCTATCGCAGCCGTAATCTGTAGTCGATAGGCTCAGGTGAGGACAGGAAAGACTATTTATTGGCGATTCCACGCAGGATTGGGGCAAAACATCGAGAAACGTCAAAGAAACGGCGAATAAACATAAATATCCTTTAAAAACAAGTAATTACAGAGTTTTTGCCGTAGGCAAAGGCCAGTCTGGCAAATTCAAAGCACAAAATGGCTTGAAATCGAGCCATAAAAACTCAAAATCGTGCTATGTGCACAACCCAACAGCCGGAATCTGTAGTCGTTAGACGCAGCCCAGGGCCTTCATCTGGCCTGTGGATAACGGCCGGAATCTGTAGTCGTCACAGCCGGAATCTGTAGTCGCATCAGCCGTAATCCATAGTCGCAAAGCCGGAATCTGTAGTCGCAATGCCGTAATTTGTAGTCGATAGTCCTCTGGAGGCCCCGTGGCACAAGGGCTCCAGCCTTCTAAAAACAAGAGAACAACAAGAGAAAAACAATTAAAAGGCTTTTAAAACTGAAAAGCTGATTTTCTGAAGGTTGAGAAGCAAAGGCCAAAACCAAAGCCAAAAGCAGACTCAGAATCCGAGGGCCGTTTTTCCGACGACAATTCGGTTCGAAAGCAGCACACCCACCAGGTCGGCGAGGAGAAAATGATCCCAACCGAACACGACCTGGAGGAACCCAATGAATACTGCCGCTTTCGCGGGCGTCGCAGCTTATCTGCTCAGCATGGCTGCTATAGCGCCGGAGCCGGTAAGCCTAGCTGTAGGCGTTACGACGATCGTAGACGTCCAGCAGCACTACACCATCATCGACAAGATTGGTACTTCCTACACCGGCGGGCCGGTACTTAACCTTTCAGAGTGGGAGGTCAACCTCGAGGGTGTCACTGACATTCAGCTGGCCTTCAACGCTGAAGGGGTCCTGGATGTCGCTACGGTAAAAGCTGACAAGCTCCACCTGGAGGAGGTGCTGAATGGCTTGAGGAGCCAGCTGCAAATCAGCACTGATGAATCCAGCCTTGGCTTTGAGAACGTGACTTTCTTGTCTGGCTCCACCGAGGTGGTTGTCGAATCGCATCCCCTGGACACCCAATTCACAGTCAATTACATCAGCGCCGACTTCAAACGCGCACGCACCCAAGCTCAAAAACAGTACGCCTAATTAATTCACAGAACAGCCCTCCTCTTTCCATACAAAAACCAGTTCGCTTCAAACCATAAAAAACAGCCATAAACCCGAACTGATCGGCAGGATACCTAGCCATCAGTTCGGGATAAGCAGCGGAAAAAAGGCCCGTACCATGATTTAGCCTTGAAAATATGGCGTTACGTATTATCATCCCCCTGTATTCAGCAAATGCAGGGATTGTCATGCAGCAGTCAAGCGAGCAGTTTGAAGAAGAAACGGTCAACTACACCGACTTCGACGCCCTCCTCTATCCTCCCCAGTTCGCGGCCGACTGCTTCGGCCTTACCACCCGTCGCCTCAAAGATATTGAAGACGAAAACGGCATCGAGATTCGCCGGGTTCCGCGAGGAACTGTCACCTCAAGGGCTTATACGCTTCGCGATATTTTTGACATCGCTGCGCTTCGCCGAGCGAAAGGCTACGCAAAGGGACTGCCTCGGCAGATTGTTATCTCAACGTTCGTGCAGAAAGGCGGTACCGGAAAGACGACAACCTCAGTCAACTTTGCTGTATTCCTTCAGCTTGCAGGTCTGCGGGTGCTTTGCGTTGATAACGATCCTCAGGGCGATTCGTCCAGCGTGTTTGGCTACGATCCAGATCTCGCACTATCAGATCTCGAGGCGATGGGAATACCAGCAGATCGCTATGTCGCCGGCCATTTTGGCAGCCTCCTGAGTCCCGATCTCCGGGTGAGATGCTTTGATCCGATGACTTTCGAGGAAGTCGTCAAGAAGCCATTCGGTGAGAACGGGCCACACCTGATTCCTGCCGATGCATATCTGGAAGACCTGGCCGTGGCACTCGATGCCGAAAACAATATGGACTTCTGGTATGCAGGGTGGCTTGAGCGGGCGCGTAGCGGAGAAATCCCAGGTGTCGATATCTCCTCCTATGATGTGATTCTGTTCGACAACGCGCCTACCGCCTCCAGGCTCACCAAGAACTCCATTGTTGCCAGCGACTTTGTGCTCTGCCCTGTACGGATGGATAAGTTTTCATTCAGGGCGCTGATGCGGCTAAACGACTGGATGGTTCGATTTGCGAAAGCATATCGCCGCTCTCCGGGAGTGCTCGCTATCCCTACGATGTTCATCCGCAACCGCAAACGCATCCTCAACAACCTGGTCGTCCTGAACGATCTTTTCCCTGGTCGGGTATCTGAAGAAAAACTCTATTACTCCGAGGATTACGGTAAAGCGCTTGATCAAGGCGTTCCCCTGCTGGTCTGGAAAGGTGCCTCTTCCAAGACTATTGACTCGATGCGCAGTGTTTTCGGTGAGGCGTTGAAACGAATACGCGATCTGGCCGCTCAGTGATTTGAGGTGGTGCTCGGAGCACCAGAGCCGTTAGATTTGAGTGGTGCTCGGAGCACCACTCAGCGAGTTCAGAAAATGGTGGTGCTCGGAGCACCACTTATAACTTGAGAATATGAGTGGTGCTCGGAGCACCACCACTAGGTTTCGGAGGAAGTATGGCCAAGTCGGAGGATTACCCAGGTCAAAAAAAGACCCCCCCTCTTTGGGTCACCGGGGTTCGCCCGCCAGCGGAAATTGCTGAGCCGAATCTCAGGGTTTCCGTTGCAGACATGCTCGCAGCGCAAAGGGCGGAACAGGAGGACAGCGCTCCAGTTCCAACCCCGGTTGCAGCTCCAACGCCAGGCCATAGCGATGAATCTCTTGCCGCAAGTGATAGCGGCGTCCTCGCTGAAGTAAGGGTCGAGTCGATTCGGGTATCTCCCTTTCAGCCTCGCCTGACCTTCAGCGAGGCTGCTATTGAGGATCTGGCGAACTCGATCGCCTCTGTTGGGCTGGTAAAGCCGTTGACGGTTCGTCCTATAGGGGAAGGAGCGTATGAGCTGATCGGCGGCGAGCGTCGTTGGCGTGCTCACAAGCTGCTGGGCAGAGAAACCGTCACCGCCTATGTTCGCTCCGTTACGGATGCAATGGCGAAAATCCTGGCCTTGACCGACAACGAGGGACAGGAAGCTCTAACCGAGTATGAGCGCGGTCGTTCCTATGCCGCGATTATGCGAGCTGGGGAAGAAAGTTCGATTCGTGCTCTGGCGCGCAGAGTAGGGGTCAACCATTCGATAGTTAGCAGATGCCTTCTCCTAATGGATCTGCCAGAGGAGGTTCGAGCGATACTCGACACGAATCCAGGGCTTATCGGTGGGAAATGGGCAAAAGACTTCATTGAATTCAGTCGTACCGAGCCGGCGCTGCTTCTGCAAGCAGTTACCTCTATGCGCGATCATCAATGGACGCAGGAACATGCTCTTCGGTGGTTAGCGAAGGAGGTTGCCTCGCGTGATCAGCAGAAAACGCCGAGCAAGTTCACCGACAAAGAGATCAGTGGGATAGGCAAGGTTCGTGTAGATGGGAAAAAGTTCGAGCTTCGATGCGAGAAAACTGTCGACGCGAAGCGGCTGGCTGAACAATTTGAGGCCTTTTTGAAGACCATAGATCGCTCCCTCATTGCAAGCGAATGATTATCAATTATATTGTAATGAATGATTTCAGACGCGAAACTGGTTAGAAAACGTGAACACGAAGGCGAAGTGCCATGACAGAATATGGTTTTTCAGACTTCGAGATAGGGATATATGGCAACCGCAGTCGCGCAACCAGAACTCAGAGTGGTGCAACCGCAGACACGATTCACCGCTCTCGCACAGCTGCCAAAGATTGAGCCTGAGCATTTGCTCGGCCTAAGCCGTATCGAGCTGTTTTCAGTGATTTCAGAGCACTGGCTGAAGTGTTCAGCCCCCGCGCGGATTCACATGTTGAGCAGCGAAGATCGGTTCATCCGCGGCGAGGCGCGGGCTCAAAACAAAGCATTAAGCGTCACGCAAATTTGCGCAGACCAAGCGCCAGGGGTTATCTATGAGCAATTCAACCAAACACCGTATCTCGCTGGCGTATGAGCACGAAGGTGAGGTGCGGCAGGCTTCAGCTGAGTTGAACCTAACGAAGGCGAGCATCATCTTCAGCGGGCTTCCGAGCATAAAATTCCAGGTTTCTCTAAGCGATCCTGAGCAAGTCATATTGCAGTTGCCCACAGACCGCAAAGGAAAAAAGCCAACGGTGTCTTGCGACATCTCCTCGATTCCTGAGCTGGAAGCGGCGATGGGGGAGGTGCGTAGGCAAGGCTGGCTAAGGCCGAAGGTGTCAGTGAGTGAGTGTGAGTGAACCGAGGCCGATGCCATGCTCTGAGGTCGAGGCGCTTGAAATCGATATCCAGGAAGCTCACAAGCGCACCCCTTTGCAGGAATCGCAATTGACCGCCCAGATCATTCGCTACTCTGGTTGCTTGAGTACGCACGGAGAGTAGGCCGAGAGCCGCAGGCCTAGCACAGAAGCTCCAAGGGAGGCTGTCCACGCGCTGTCCCAGGCTCCGGACAGGAAATGATCTACATAGATCTCCGCGATAACCTATGCTTCAACCACAGCCAGCTCA
This sequence comes from Pseudomonas sp. MF7453, assembly GCF_016405455.1. NCBI lineage: Bacteria > Pseudomonadati > Pseudomonadota > Gammaproteobacteria > Pseudomonadales > Pseudomonadaceae > Pseudomonas > Pseudomonas sp. MF7453. Next base: position 18,634 of record NZ_JAEKCN010000025.1, read on the forward strand.
CTTTCCTTCTGTAGGAAGGGATCGAGCTTACGGCGGTCAAAAAACTCAAAAAGCATCAAATTAATGAAACTTATCACGCCTTAAATGGTCAGTGATGGCCTAATGTTTGCTGTAGGCATGGCCCTAGCTTATGCTGTGCTATGAGACAACTTTTTTATAGGTGTTGCCGTTCTGCAACCAGTTTACGAGCTGAAAAGATGACGAACTTTTGACGCCGTTTTTTGTGTGGTGGTGCAGAACTGTATATTTATACACTGGTTAGCATGCAGCCTTTGCCTTGACAGAAAATACCGAGATTCAGCCATGATCACAAAGATGCCGCCTCATGTAGTCAGAAGCTTTCCCTACTGGGAGACGCCACCGGAGCCGGGCCAGGATTTACATGAATTGAAATGGGGTGTCATGGAAGTCCTTTCAGACAAGTCGCTTAGATTCGTTGACACAAAACCAGATCAAGAAGCTCTCGAGGAATTAATAAGCCAACTTCAAGAGAAGATTTAATATTGATTTAGATTTATTGTCCTGGGCTTCTGTAGATCACAACCCCTGCTTAAATGGCAGGGTTTTTTTTGCGTGAATATCGACGACAGGTCAACAAAATGATCGCAAATTCAGACGCAAAAACGACCTGAAAAAGCGTCATTTATGTATGTATTCGACTTATCGTTCCTAGATGAACATGGAACGAGAAGCTGCTTATGCAAAGCTATGATTTGGAGTTTCACGATTACGCTCAGCTATTTCCGCTAATCATTGGTGATGACTACGAAGCCCTGCTTGAAGATATCGATACCAACGGACAGCGTGCCCCGATCGTTCTCCATGAAGGAAAGATCCTTGATGGGCGAAACCGATACCGCGTTTGCAAGGATCTGCTGATCGAACCCCGAACAGAGGAATACACAGGAGATGATGCCCTGGGTTATGTCCTCTCTCTGAACCTCTATCGACGGCAGCTCACCGTGGCACAACGGGCTTTGATCGCTGCCGAGCTGTCCTCACTGCGCGGGAGTAGCGCTATCACTGTTGACCTGGATAAGGCCGCCGGGCAGGAGCTGGAAGCCGCCAAAATGGCTATTGAGGAGGCAGCCAAAGTCCTGGGTATCAGTCCGCGCTCTGTGTCTTCTGCGTGCAAGGTTGTGCGGGACGGTGCCCAAGAGCTGCTGGATGCTGTCAAGTCCGGCGAAGTGAGCGTATCCGCAGCTGAACAGGTGGCTAAGCTGGGTAAAGAAGCACAGCAAGAGTTGTGTAGCCGTGGGCCTAAGGCTATTCGTAAGGCCGCGAAGGACATGAGGGAGGAGGGCAGATCGAAACCTGAATTGACCAATAAGCCACTTCCGCCCTCAGAAAAAAACGGTTCCCTGCCTCCGCCGGTGCCGCTTGACGATGATGAAGATGTTGATTCAGCACAGGATGCGCCGGCTAACCAAATAGCCGCGATTGAGCAAGAGTCGGACGTTTTCTATACCTCGGAGAGAAAGCCAGCGGCTCAGCTACTGTTCGAAATGGCTGATGCCGGAATGCAATTTGGTCGAGAAGCTGAGGGCGTTGCCGACGACATCATGAATGAGGTTGAAGAAGGCCTCGATCTTCAGTTCCTTGCTTTTGTTGTGGATGTAGCAAAGAGGTTGGAGAATCGGGTGAAGGCAAAAATGCAGGCCCGATATGCTGAGGAGACGTGAGGGTTGGGATTTTCTGGAAGGGTGATTTCATAGGTTAAAGCCCGAACAGAAAAGGAGTACCCACATGCAAACACCTCAGGACGACACCGTAATGGATTTTGGCCCGAACCTCTTCGGTGGCGAGGGTGGCTCCGCGCCCATCCCTTCCGCTGATGATGCAGATGCTACGAACGAGGCCCTGGAGGGTGCGGCGAGTGTTTCTCATCAGATGACTGAAGGTTGTATCGAAGAGAAGACAGCCGAGGCCGGCGGCGGCCAGGCTGGAGGTAACAGCGCTCCCTCGAGCAGCAATGTTGCACCTGGCGTGAACACTCAACAGGCAGCCACTCAAACCAAGGCAGGGAAGTCCGAAGTAGGCACCAAAGCCTTGTCCAGTGTGAAAGCAGCCGTGAAGGTTTTCGAAAGCATCAATGGCTTCGACGAGCAAAGCGCGACTCAGCGTACCGTTGTTCGCGATCTGATGTTAAAGCAGTCCGAAGCCATGGAACTCAAGCTCCAGGGCAAGAAACCTTCCGAGGGTGAAGACTTTGATGCCATTGCTAAGCAGCTCCGGCGCGAGAACAACCGCCTCGACTCCCTGCTTGAAGGAAAGGAATCACTGTTCGGCAAGGCCCGGAAAGCCGCCGAAATTGCGATCGAAAACATGCAGGGCGTAATTGCCGAAATCAACCGTTTGGAGGAGGAGGCTTAGCCCTCCTGGACGCCATGAACAAGAAACTGTTCGCCAACATTCAGTTTTACGCCTTCTGGCCTTGCGCCGGATACCTTGCAGGCTATGCATTCCTTGCATCGGCAGGCATGATCTAACCAGCAGCCCTAGCAAGCCTGGCGCGCCCCGTCACGGCTCAGGGCCATGAAACCAAAACCAAGGAGACAAGATGTCCCTCATCACCGAGTACCGAGCCACAGAGGAAGCCATCAAGGAGCTTCAGGACCGCCTGGAGAAGCTGAGCGGAAATGAAGCCCTTTTGAAAGAGATGGAGTTCGAGGAAAAGCTGCGGGCCTTGATGTCTGAGTATGGCAAGAGCCTGCGTGACATCATCGCGATTCTTGACCCGGACTATCGAAAGCAGATTACCCATCAGCCTGGCAAACCTCGTGCGCAACGAGCAGTCAAGATCTACCGCAACCCCAACACGGGTGAGCTCGTTGAGACCAAGGGCGGCAACCACAAGACGCTCAAGGAGTGGAAGCAAGAGCATGGCGCTGATGTAGTCGAGACATGGCGAACCCAGTGAGTTTGCGCTTCCGCTGATCTTCCAGAATAAAAGGCCGGTGATCCCGGCCTTTTTTGTGAGCTCGGTTTGGCCACCGGGAGCTTGGGTTTTTTCAATTGAATGAGAACTTGAAATGGAGGTAAATAACTATCAACGGAGGATCAAATGGATAGCACTGAAAACGTCGATGAACGCCTGTTGGCCGCGGTTATGGATGAAGCGCAAACAGACTTCAGCATAGCCAGTATTGCAGTTGAGAAGATCCGTCAGGGAGCTGAAAGCATCGCCGCCGGCATGCACGGTCGCAACCATGTGAAGGCGTCTTTCGAGCATTATGACGGTACACCGATGTCGCCTGAAGAAGCCCTGGCTCACCAGTGTGTCCATGCGGCAAGTATCGGAAAATCCCTCGGCCAGGAATTTCTTCTGAAGGCACCTGCTCCCCTCCTGGAGCAATTTTCCGCCGTGGCAGGGAACCGTAACGTTGCGGACAGTGGGGCAATGCTCGCCGGTCTGCTGCATGGGTTCATGATTGCATTCGCCACGAGGGAGACGGAGGAGCGAGCGCTGAAAGCGATGCTGGAGGTGGCCCGGATCTGTGACGAGGCCAACAATATTCGAGGCACCTCTTTCGGCCAAGCCAGCGAATGAATTGTTGCTCGGCGAGTGACTGGTCGCCGTTTATGCCCATTGAGGCACTGGAAAGGAAATGAGTCATGTCTAACGACAAAAACGTTAAAACTGAACGGCCGCGGATGCTGGTCGTGGACGAGTACAGCAACTTTTTCGGGGGCCTGAATGACACGCTGAAGGAAGAATTGCGAAACGTGTCTGGCGTCCCGAATGCAACCTACCTGGTCAATGACGGGAAGGTATTCGTCTTCGACAAGCTGGTGCACCTGGTGAAAGAGCGCCAGAAGGAGCAGCCGCATGCACAGCTGCAAGAGATGGCCCGCAGCTTAACGGTCGAAGAACTGGCTCTCAGCTTGATTGCCGAAGCAACTGTTTCTGCCAAGGAAGCCGTCGAGGCCTGGGGAGTAGTGCCGGTTCCCTACCAAACGGAAACTCTTGCGGCGATGGACACAGCCACCCTTGAATCTCGGGCGACTGGCCGCTTAATCCTGCACCGCCCCTTCAATGCTCGACTGCCGGGGGATTTCCAGGAGGAGGGCGACGTGAAAGCCGCGTTCGCCAACCTCCTGGTGGGTGGTGTTCTCCCTGGTAGTGGTGACTTCACCTATCGCGGGCAGCCGATGACGCTGCGCGATCCCCTGGATCTGGCGCTGCTGCCGGCCCGGCCTGAAATCCCCGAAGGGCCGGCGGCTGAAGGCTGGGTCTACACGGCGCTGGGTAACGTCGAGTTCGAGGCGGGCTTTGAGCCAGTCTCGGAGGTGATGTTCAACGCCGTGAAGGAAGCTGAAGCGAAGTGGCGTGGTGATATCGCTCATGCCGCCAAGCATGCTCAAGAACGAGCTGCAGAGGTCTGGGCCCAGGCTGCCGGCCTGCGCCTGGAAACGCTGAACGACCCGACGGAGGAGGTGCCGGAGTACGGGGAGGAAGAATTCCCGCAGCTGCGAGCTCTCTACCCAGAACTGTCCATGCTGTCGGATGGCACCCTCTACTCGTTGTTCGACGTGTTCCAGATGGAGTGCCACTTCATCAACGGGTGGGCGGCGAACCGTGACGACGATTTTCTGTTCTATCTGCTCGGTAAGGTCGCAGACCGCAAGAACGATCACGACACGGCTAAAGAGGTCGGTGAGTGGGTGGCCGACGCCCTGTTGCATGGTGCAACCTTGGATGCTGCCCTGGAGATCGGTCGTAGTGCTGACCGATACAACCAGGCGATCGGCAAGCTCGCGCACCGGATTGCCGATGCCATGCGCTTCCTGGCTGAGGACAAGAAAGCGACCGATCTTCGTGGTCGTACTATCACGACTATGGGGGACACATTCCGGATCGGCAGGAAGTACAACGCCACAGCTATGGTGGTGGAGCAGAAACTTCCATTCTGATCTCACCTATGAAATATAGGAACTGCGAGGGAGGGGGGCACAGTTCAGGCAAAATTGGTTGTTATTCGGGCGCTTCTGGCTGAGCGCCCTCACCTCGGTGGTCAAGCGGCCGGCTGCACCTTGGCCAGGTCCGACCCAGCATCAGGGGCAAGCTCCGAAACCAGATCCGATACCTCACCTTTCACCTGGGGAGCGTTGGCGACAAGAAAGTCCCCCCAATCCTTCATCAGGGCGCGACGCTTATCTAGCAAGTCACCTCGGTTATATGCTGCTTCAACCTTACTGTTGAGGGTATGCGCGAGAGCCATTTCGCAAACCTCTCGCTGGTGATCGGTTTCTTCCGCGGCCCACGTCCGAAAAGTAGATCTGAACCCATGCGGTACGACGCCATCGACCTGGAGCTGATCGAGCACCCTTGCCATGGCATTGCCGGGAATAGGGCCTGTTCGCCAGGAGTTGAGAAATATCCATTTGTCATGCTTTCCGACCTGCTGCCGTAGCACCTCGAGCATTTGCTCGGTAAGGGGTACCCGGTGAGCCTTGCCCGCTTTCATGCGTTCTGCTGGGATGTACCAGATTTTCTCCTCCCAATCTATTTCCGGCCACTGGGCCCCGCTCACCTCTTGGTTACGGGTCGCAGTCAGAATTGCGAATTCAGCAGCACGAGCTGCTGCCCCATCCAGGGAATCGAGCCTGGCCAACAGCTCGGCAGTGCGTAAAGGTGTCGGAGACGGGAAGGGGACTACCGTATGCGATTGCTTGGGCAAGAGCTTGTCGAGATGACCACGCCACCGTGCGGGGTTTTCACCTTGCCGAAGCTTCAGTGCCTTCGCTGCATCGAGCACGAGCTCTATGCGATTCCGGACGCGGTTCGCCGTGACGGGGATCTTGCTCCAGATCGGCGTCAGCACATCCAGGATATCGTCCGTGTCGACCTCGGCTATCCGAAATCCGCCTATGACAGGGTAGACATGCTTCGTGAGTGAATTCTGCCATTGCTGGTGATGCTTCTTAGACCAACTCGACGAATGCGTGCGTATGTACCTTTCCGCCGAAGACCGAAACGTGTGGCTCGTTGTAGTTCGTGAGGCTTTGGCGGCTTTGGCCTTCGCACGCTCAGCGGCTGGATCGACGCCACGGGCGATATCGAGCCGGTACTTGTCAGCCTCCAGCCGTGCGTCTCTGAGGCTCAAGGCAGGGAATGTCCCCAGGGCCAGATCGTGCCGCTGCTTCGCCAGCATATAGCGAAAGACCCAACTTTTTCGCAGGGTAGCTGACACACGAAGAATCAACCCTCGGCCGTCCTGGTAGGAGCCGGGCTGGTCGACATCCTTGACGAACTTAGGGGTCAGTTTGCTCATGAGGTGCCCTCGGTCACCGGGCCATTCTTTTCATCCACCGGCACGTCATCCTGAAAAGCGAGAGAAATGTTCTCCGTTGGGACAAGGTGAAGGCAAGCAAGCTCGTACCCCGCATCTGAAACGAGGTGTAAACCGGAGCGATCAACGGCGAGAACGGAAATCGCTCCAGGCTCGTCATCAAGCGCTTCACCAAGCCAGTTACTGAGTGCGTCTTCTACTGCCAGCATCGACCCAAAGAAATAGACCATTTCCTTGGCTTCACCGAGTAGTTCGGAGCGAGGTCCAATCTGCGGCCGTAAACCGTCACGGAAGATGGACTCAAGATTACGGGTTGGCGTGACGTGGTAAATCTCACCAGAAATCGGCTCGCTTTGAGCGTGCTCATTCGAAGCATGGTTTTTCACTACGGATTCCTCGCGGCTCGTTTGTTCGCAGGCGCTGATACTGCAATCGCGCCAGATCTCGCCGGAATGTAGGAGGATAAGGTATCCCCATACAAAATGGCTACAGGCCACAGGATATAAGGGATTACAGGGAACCCAAATATTACGTCCCACATCATAGCCCACAGTTGCTATCGAGCAGAATGAACCCTTCAGGAAGGAGAGGAGGCAGGCTGTGAGAGCTTGAGTGTCTGGGCCTAGTGAAGGGGAGGGGCGTGTATGCCCCCCAAAGGTCTGATTACTCTGTTCGGACTGGTCTGAGCAATCGGTAAATAGTAAAGGCTGGGGTCTGAATCGAAGCAAGTTATCCAGTTAGTGAAACTGGCCGTCACCAGAGGAGCAGTAGACATTAACAAATGAAGTTGCTTTTTAAGGATTATAAGTTGTTTTTTTAAATAACCTGGTGCGTCTTGTCACGGTCGATTTGTAAGGCCTATTAAGTTTCTCTGAGATCTCTCTGAGCGTAAGATTTTGGTAATTGTCAAGAAGGAATTTATCTTCATCCTTGGTCCATCTAGTTCTTTTGAAAGTCAATTCAAATTCATTGGCTATCTCAAGGACATTTTGGATAGTGCAGGAGATTCGCTCTGCCACCCATGTGGCTCCGTACTTTTGATAGTTATCCCTTATAAACTCGATATCCATACTTAGGAGGATTCGAGAGACTGGCTTAAGCCCCAAGCGGTTAGCCTTTCCAACGACTTTATCAACGGAGGTATTCAGCTCATTTGATATCCAGACACATCCAAAACTAGAGTAGTTGTCGATGATAAAATCTATTTCTGCCTTACTAAATACTCGCCTTTCTCTTGTTGGTTTCAAAAAAGCTCGGCGAAATTTAACAGCTGCTAGCGTTCTTCCGAGTTCTAAAGCTACCTGTTCACAGCCAAGCATCTGAATGTTCTCGACGAGAAAACGATCGTCCTCTATAGTCCAGATTTTTTTATTTCCCATCTTGATTTTAAGCGATAGTGCTTTAGCTTCGACGCTCTTTTTTGTCCGGCCTATGTGTTCAGCACAGTGCCGTGCGCCACGATTTGCATAATTTTGAGCTATGTAACTAACTTCATCAACTGAAAAAGGTGACTTATGCTTCAGCTCGATATTTAGGGTATTTAAAGCTCCTTTCAAATGCGAAGTTGATATTCCAAGTAATTTTTTTATTTGCTTAAAACTAAGGCGGAGTCGATTTTTTTTAATGATTTCCTTCTGGTTTTCAGATAAGTAAGATTGTTTCTCGCTGGAGACTGCCTTGGCAGTCTTGCCCAGCCAATCCAATCTTATGTCTATTTGCGACTTGCTACGTTGGAGCATGCTGGCGAGTTCGCTGATAGTTTTGATCTCTGCGTTTTCGGCAAGGATGCGGTCATCCTCGCTCGCCCATTTGGGGAAGGCGGGCAAACCTAGGCGAACCCTCGCTCTATCTATAGCATCTGGCTTAACACCGAGGGTTATGGCTATTTTATCTTTGCTCAATTTATTGATGTTCTCTTTTAGAAAAGCATCAAATTCGCTATTCCACTTTTTCTTCATATGATTAGCTCGATTAAACATGCAGTTCTGCAATTCGCTAATTGTGAAATGGGCTAAACCCATTTAAATGTCCCGTTGAGTTGGCGCTCTCTCTTCTTCTTGGGTTTTTTCTGGTCGATGGCTGCGTATTTGGCTGCTCGGCATTCTTTTGTACAGTATAGGGTTTTGCCAAATCTAGTGCTCTGCCTAAAATCAATTCCGCAGTGCAAGCACGTTCTTACTGGGCCCTCAATCATGAGGCTTCTCGTTTTTAGTAAGTGCTCATTTGTCTCTTTGGATCGATATTTTTTCGGCTTGTTTTTGATGGCCAGTCTAGCGAGTTCAAGACCAATAGTATTCGGGTTTTTAGCTACGCCAACCAATTCTCTTTGGCGAAGAGACTCGGCTAATGGTTTAGCTACTATGCCACTTGATAAACTAAACCCAGCCGCACGTTTGACTTCTGAAGCCTGTATTCCATGGGCTAGATTTATATGTAGAGATAGATGCTTTCTGAATCGCCCCTGGTTTCCTAGACACTCTCCAAGCTCAGGAAATAGCGTTTCTCATACTCTATTGGAGACAGCTGCATAGCACTGCTGTGTCGGCGTTTAGGGTTATAGAACATTTCGATGTAATCGAAAATATCACTTCGGGCTTCTTCACGGGTTGTGTAGATCTTTCGTCGGATGCGCTCCCGCTTCAAAAGTTGGAAAAAGCTCTCGGCTACGGCATTGTCGTGGCAGTTTCCCCGCCGACTCATGCTGCTGATTACATTGTTAGCCTTCAAGAAGCTTTGCCAATCTGAGCTACTGAACTGACTACCTTGATCTGAGTGAATCATCACTTGCTGCTGTGGCTTGCGTCGCCACACAGCCATCAACATTGCGTCGATAGCCAGGTCGCTGCACATCCTTGGCTTCATTGACCAACCAATTACTTGGCGTGAGAACAGATCCAGCACTACCGCTAGATAGAGCCATCCTTCATAGGTGCGGATGTAAGTGATATCTGTCACCCAGACCTTGTTCGGCTCACTGACCTTGAACTGCCGCGCGAGGTGGTTGGGCGAGGCCACTGTTGGTTTTCCACCGTAAAACCCTGGACGCCGCCGATAGCCCGTTTGCGAACGCAGCCCCTCCGCCTGCATCAAGCGCCCGACTCGATTTCGTCCGCATTCCTCTCCCAGCTCACGTAGGTCATCGTGAATTTTGCGGTAGCCGTATACACCCCCGCTTTCTAGCCAAGCGTGCTTGATCAAGCCAAGCAGACGTTGATCTTCTTTTGCTCGGGCAGATTGAGGCTCGGCCAGCCAGGCGTAGTAGCCGCTGGGGTGCACCTTGAGGGTTTGGCAAAGGCGCCGCACCGGGTAATCAGTCGAGTGCTTCTTGATGAAGGCGTACTTCAGCCGCACTCCTTGGCAAAGTACGCGGCGGCCTTTTTTAAGATGTCTCGCTCTTCAGTCACGCGCTTGAGTTCAGCGCGTAGCTTGCGCAATTCGGCCTGCTGATCGTCGTCTTGCTGACGCTGCTCTTGGGGCTTGGTGTAGACCTTGATCCAGGCGTAAAGGCTATGTACGGACATGCCCAGGCGCTGGGCGACATCGGCGACGGGTTTGCCTTTCTCGGTCACTTGCTTGACCGCTTCGATCTTGAACTCTTCGGGGTAACGCTGACGACTCATGGCACCTCCTATTTGGGCCTCATTATGAGGCTTGGAGGTGTCTACGAAACCAGGGGCGATTCATTCCAACCCATGTGCAGCCTTCGATAATGCACTCAAGTTCATCCTGATCTAGGAATTCATCGTAGCCCTGGATAAGTGAAATTTCTTGTGGATTAGCGATATGGCGATCGAAACGTTTCGCCATGTAGGCGCGATAGCAAACCTGTGAGCAGTACGCCCTAGTTTTCGAGGTTTTCGGAGTCTCTTTGTTGCATTCGCGACAATGAATAGTTTCTTTGGGAATAGGTGGTCTACCTGATGATGATTTTGAATGGCTACGAACTGTTGGTCGCTCACGAATCCCAGCTAAATTTTCAGCCTGCATATCTTTAAATTGCTTCGAAGATGTGTAGCATTTAATGGAGCAGTAAGTCTTTGGGCGTTTTGAGGAAAACGCCTTCCCGCACGTCTTACATGGGCCTTGAGTCAGTTGTGGCTTGGTTAACCGTATAGATGTAGCAGTACTTCTACATATACTTGAGCAGTAGACCTTAGCCTTTTCATATTTGACTTTTCGAGCTTGTGAATCCGTTCCCTGAAAGCTCACCTGACAGTGTGTACAGATTAGGTTCAGGCGGATCGCCTCTAGTTCCGCATTCATGTAACCGGCCATGTGCCCCCCTCGAATTAGATTCGCAAAATATGCCACTGGCCATCCCAGTTGCGAATTTTACATCTAGCAGTCATCCCATGCCCTGTATGGATGCCTTGAACAACACCCACGCCAGGCCCTGTGCTGGCAAAGTTCACCCGGCCACAGTCCTTGAAGGCGATCTGATTCATGAATCCCCCCCTGCTTTGCACCGCGTCCTTCCCTGCTGCCGTGTCGATCGCTCGCTGACCGTTCGTGATGCGAATAGCTTGAATCACCGTCGATCCGTCATCTGCTTTGCTGTAGCGCAGGGTGCGCTCGTGCTCGACAGCACCAGTACCGGCTGCGGCCTCCGATTCTCGCGACGAATCGCAGCCTCCCAGCGAGAGGCCAACAAGGGCGTAGATGAACAATTTGCGCATAGATGAAGCTCCAGTGATTTGTCGCATAAGCATGCCAGCGCGGGAGAAAATGCCAACTCAAGTAGGTGCATTTACTGCACCGCGCTATAGCCGTCGCCCGTCTGGGTAAAGCGGGTGTGGTGATTACAGGGGCTTTCTAGTGGCCTTGAGCAGCAGAACGCTGATAGATGTACCGTCGAATGCGTTATCAATCGCCTCGGAGAATTCGAGCTTGAAGCCCGGTAGCAGATCGGCAGCGAGCCTCCGGGCGCTTGTCGGCAGCACTGCCCCAAGTCGTCCGCCGGTTTCAATAAGTGTGCCGGCGTGACGGAGGTGTTCCTGCCAGCGGCCTTCGCTGTATGGCGGATTCATGGCGATCACGCTGAAGGAGGTACCAGGTTTCCAGGCGAGGAAATCCCCCTCGATGACGTTGTGTCCTTTCTCTCTCAGTATTTGGCAATGCAGCGGACTGACCTCGACGCAACGGGTGCGATCCTTGGGCAGCAGATCAGCAATGCCGCCCTGGCCAGCCTGAGGTTCGCATACAGTGTCGAGCAGGCTGATATCCAGCCAGTCCACTAGGCGCTGTGCGAGATTCGGAGGGGTCGGGTAGAACTGATAGCTCTTCTGGTCGGGAATGCTGCCACGTGCAGCAACCTCTGCAACAGCGTCACGCGGGTCATAGTCGAACTGCCAGTAGGTTAGGCGGCCATGCTTGGGGCAGGTGGTCAGAACCCCGCCCAGAGCCGCCATGACGCTGCCCACCTCATCGAGCAGGTGTTTGCTGTCCGCACGCTCTCGCACGGAGATACACAGCGTATTGGGTACGTTAATACGGTCGTATTCGCGGCGGAAGTTGGTCGTCTTCTCCAGGTAGTAGTATGTCTCAGCGCTGCTGAGCAGCGATGTCACTGCGTTCGATAGGGGGCGCTCGTAAAGCGTCTTGCTGTTGAAGCCAGATGCCTTCGGCTTTGCTGGGCGCTTGCGGAAGCTCTCCGGGATGGCCATCGGGTGCAGGAACGCCAACACGCTATTGAGCCTGTATGCCATGTCCGGATGGACTTCGAGGTGAGCGGTACCCACCTTGTATGCCCTAACGCGAACGCTGCCGCCATCTATCTCTACCCACTCGCCCCGGCTTGCCCGTGCCAGGTGCAGGATGCGAGTGGTAGAAGCACGGCACGGATCATCGCGGCCCATGAACTTGGCTACCACCATGCGTAGATCGTGGATATAGCCCTCACGGTCATGATCGGTCGATCCCCAGTCGTTATAGACGTGGCTCATGATTGCGCGCTTGTAAAAGCCTTCTGGCTGATTGGTCACATGGGTGCGCGACAGGGCTCGGAAGATGCCATCAACACGCTCGGCCAAGAATTCAACACGGCGGGAGAGGAGGCTTTGAATCGTTGCACGCAGGTTGTCGAGATTGAACTCTGGCATATCCAGCTCAGGGTTCTCGCCACGTTTGTATTTGTGGTCGCGCCAGGCGTTCAGGGTTTTGTGCCATTGGCTACGGCGGGCCTGCGGCATGTGCTCCATAAGGTCGGTTTGATTGAGCGCACGCTGCCAATAGGCTGCGGTCAACTCGTTCAGCGCGCCCTCAAGCTGGAATATTTCGCCGAAGGCGCTGGTATGGCGAATGCTTGCGCTACGACCGTACTGGTCATTGCCATTACCATCGAAGAAATAACCCAGCACACCAGAAACCTTTTCCTGGGTGATGATCCCATGTACCTCAATGACACGGGCTTTCTCGCGCTCGTAATCGCCGGCTAGCAACGTCAGCGCGTCAAACTGAACGGGGGCAAAAAATTGGTCGATGACATCGCCATGAATGACTGCACTGGAATGACGGTCGTTCTCGAAAAGCTGCATAAGTGAAAACCTCCTTGGTTTCCACCAACTTCTCATTGTCCCGAAGAATCCCAAGCTGTCAGTCGATCACGACTTCTCTCGCTGAATCCCAGTCGCTGGGGGCAGCATCTCCAGTGGCAAAGGCAAATCTCATACCCACGGTCGGCCTGCCTTTCTTCATGAGGTATGCCGCAGCGCCTGCGCACATCGACTCGTGCCCCGAGGGTTCATAGTTCCCCTCATCGTCCCAGTTGCCACCCCGTTTTGAATGCACGGTCTTGTGACACTGGAAAGTCGAGTGATCATCCTCGATCAGGGTAGAAATAATCCCCTCCAAGCGCCCGCGGCTTAGCGGAATGGCTCCCTCCTTCAGGAACGGGCAATTCGCACATGGTTTTTTCAGTCGGTAGTGCTGCTTGATCGGATTCACTGAACCGTTTCCTTAGCGCGAAACATCAATGGCGAAAACCTCGACTGGATCTGCCCCAAAGTGCGGATGAACGATCGTCGTCAAGCGATAGCCCTTCCAGGGCAACACAAGTCTTCGTGCGTCATCTCCGCGCTTCGGATAGCCACGTGTCAGCTCTATCTGGTCGAAGCTCTGCCCCTCCAAACGCCGACGCCAATAGGGTGTGGCAGCCCGAAATTCTTCCGGCTTGACGCCAGCCTTGATCGCGTCGAAATACTCGCCTTTGAGTGGCAGCGTCAGGGTTCGCATGGAGCGGGTTCCTTTCAGTTCGTTACGGTCACGGGGTCAGGCGCTGGGTAGGTCACGTTAGTAACCGGCGCAGCGCTGTCGCGCAGCTTCCGCACCGGGCGGCCGTGCGCGGCGTCGGCATAACCCAGGCGGGCGATACGCTGCGCGCGGTAGACCAGGCCGAGCGGGTTGGGCCAGGGCCTGCCGGCTTCGTAGCGCTTGCGGCCGGCCATATAGGGCACGTCAATATGCAGCGAATCGAGGCCCGCCGACTCAGCGCACAGGCGGGCAATGTAGCGGTCTAGCAGGTCGGCACGCATGGGGCGAGTTCCCTCAGTAGCGGGCTGGATTGCCTTTGTACTGCCAGCGCTCGATCAGCGCCGCAGTCCATTCAGGCCCCAGGCGGGCCAGTGCTTCGGCGATAGTGTCATTGCTCTGGTTCAGCAGCTCGGCGCTGTTCGCGGCCAGTGCGACATAGAGGTATTCGCCACGACTCAGGGCACCAACACAGTCAAGGTCGCCCTTGGCCACGCGCAGCGCCAATGCGTCGAGGTAATCCAGTTGATCGGCCATTTGGTCATTCTCCTTCTGTGGTTGGGTGTCGCTATCGGTTGGGTTTGGGGTGTCTATTCAGAGCGTTCGCGTTCAATCCAAAGCTGATCCTGACTGAACACGATGTAACTGTCCCGAGCCTCGGGCACTACCTTTCTAAACTGCGCATCTGTCATGTCGTCGAGCCGACTGAGGTCGCCACTAGCGCTTAGCCGCTCAATCACCTCAGTGGTGAGCCCTTCGTAGCGATTGAGATAGACGATTGCATCCATCCCCGCACGTTTGGCGCTCGCGATAATGGATTTCCAGTTACCGCCGCGATCTTTGCTTCGGCGAATATTCTTCGCCTTCAGATAGGCTCGGATGACACGGGAACCCTTGCCTGCACGCATAGAGGCCTGTGCTGAGGTACCAAAATGAAGCCCACCGTCGACCGTTTTGCACGGATCAAGGGTGTCGAACTCCTCATTGGTTCGATGTTCCAGCAGCAAAGGAGAACCCGAGGAGTCAACCACCACGGAAGGGCTGAGCCATTTTTTGAAGTCATCCTCAGCCGAATCTAGCCCGCTGCGCATAGGTTTTCCTGTTGGAGAGCTACTAAGATGTATGGATTATCCCACTTGCCAGGCACAACCCAAGCACCTGGCCTGAAGCAGGATTGAACGCACTGGCTGCCCGGACAAGCGAAGAGTGAAAATGGGAAAAGATAAAATTCACTGGAGAATCAGCGCGGAGGATGTCCTGGCCGTTCTGGAGTATTACAACGCCGCTAGCCTGAAAGCCCAACAAACGGCGCTTTCTGGCACGGCGACCCAGCTTGAGAAATTGTTGGGAGGCCCACTGCATAAACTCCTCGAGCCGGAAGAGGCTGACGCGATCCGAAAGGCCGGAGAGATCGTCCGCTCGCTCAATATTCGAGTTGAGCACGCCAAAGAGATCAAACGCCGGGAGGAGAAGCAGAGGGAGGCTCGGCTTAAAGCTCGCAAGGCCCTGATTGACGCCGAGGTTAGAGCTGCATTCCGGAGGCCCCAGGCAACGGCGGAGGACGCAATACGGATTACAACGCTGGCGATGGCGCTTCACCAGGAGAAATTCATCCTGGATTTCTATGATGTCCCAACCATGACAAGTCAGTATCAGGAGCGACTACAGCGAGCGCTCAAGGAAAAGGCACTGGGTGGCTACGTCGATTACGCTCATACAGACATCGTGCGCGGATTATCTGAAACCCTCGACTATCGGCAGAGTGGGAGTCCAAAGGCGGACATCGCGGCCGCACTTAGCTTGTGTGAAAGCTGGAAGCCAAAACACCGGACGGCGCAAGAATTCCTGGAGTTTGTCCATCGTCAAATAGCGATTGAGCACTCGGCCAACGTAGAGAGATTGCCGGTCAAGAAGAAGCCGGCCGGCAGGTAGCCACAGCAAACCTTCTCACAGCAATTCAGGCTGAGCCTGAAGGCGGGCCATGATTCGGCTGTTCAAGGCCCGCCGGTCTGCGGCCATTCTGGCCTCTCTGGCAGCACCTACGCCGTTGAACTGGTTTACGACATAGATCAGGTACAGCGGGTCGCTCGGGCCTACCCAGGCGTTCCAGGCTGCACGGCATTTGGCTCGGGTCTCTGCATTCAAGGCGAAATACGCAGCTCGTGCTTTACGCCACACGGCGGCATGGTTCTGACGCATACGGTCGGTGACCTTGCCCTCGTGAAGGTCACGCAGACGCTTTTCTTCTTCCCAGCTGTGCTGGATCTCGCGAATCTGATCGCCGAAGAGTGGCAGTGATTCAGCTTCCCGCGCCTGTTTGCGCTCAAAGGCCTTCTTCATCATTTTGCGGCGAGAAACCTTGCCTGAACGGCGAGGATAGCGCGGCGCGCTCAGCGCGCCCCTGCTCTCGCTGCCTCCTTCTGGGGTTGGGCGCTATCGGTCGGGGTGTCGGAATAGGCGTAGCCATCGGCTCGCTGGATCAGGGTGCAGTGGCGGTGGTGGATGCCCTGCACTACGCCATCAGGCGTCTGGATGTTGAAGCTGCCGGTCTTGCGCACGGCGACGCGACCCTGGTGGGTGCCAGCCTTTTTGCCGGTCGGCACCTCGGCGCGCACCTGATCGCCGGTCTGGAAACCGAAATGGCGTTTCTGTCGGGTCAAATAGCCGCGTGGAAAACCGTGGGCGGTAAGGCGGGTGCGCTGGTAC
This sequence comes from Pseudomonas sp. MF7453, assembly GCF_016405455.1. NCBI lineage: Bacteria > Pseudomonadati > Pseudomonadota > Gammaproteobacteria > Pseudomonadales > Pseudomonadaceae > Pseudomonas > Pseudomonas sp. MF7453. The sequence continues at coordinate 34,878 of NZ_JAEKCN010000025.1, forward strand.
TCGCCGCGTCCGGTGGCCTTGATCGCCAGCGTGGGGCGTTGCCAGTGCTCGATGGCCCTGATCTCACCGACACTGGCTGCATCGAGCGCGTGGGTCTTCGGAAGGCCGAGGCATCGTCGGTTAAATTTGGTTTGCGCCCCGGTGCCCGTGGTGACCGACAGGCCGGTATCCAGCAGGGCACGGAACAGGGCATTGCGGGTGGCGTTGACGGCGGCGGCATCCCGAAGTGGGACTTTGGCTTTCGCCTTGATTCGGGCCAGCAGCTCTGGCCTGGCCTTCAGGAACACCTCGACTGGCTGGTTGCCCTTGCGCTGATTACAGGGCCGGCAGGCCAGGGTCAGGTTGGGCACCCGGTCGCTGCCGCCGGCACTGCGCGGAACGATGTGCTCGATCTCCAGCGGCGTATTTTCAGCGTCGCAGTAGGCGCAGCAGCGGCCCCACTTCTCCAGCAGGTATTCACGCACCTCGTAGCCGGCCAACTCGCCCTGCTGGTATTGGACGCCGCTGATCTCCGGGTTCTGTATGGCCTGCATGTCGAACTTGACCCGCTCGACTGCCAGATCGCTGATCGGAGCCCAGTTACGCATCCGCCCGACCCAGCCCAGCGTGGTGTCCAGCCGGTGGCGCAAGCTTGGCGGCAGCCAGCCTTCCGGCCGGGTGCGGTTGTCGAAGCGCGGTGTGCGGTGGCGCAGGTTCTGACCACGGCGGCGACGGCGAAACGCCGCCCGCTGCTGCATGGCCTGGCGAATCGCTGCGCCCCGATGGGCCAATTCCATCAGTGAGAGAACAGACACCCGCTGGCCCTTCTGGCGTACCAAGGCAATGCCAGTGAATTTGCTGCCCGGATCGAACTTGAGCGTCAGCGATTGCAGCGCGCTATCGGCCTGCCGCCGATCCACTAGACGGATCACGAGCGGCACCTGCCGGTGTATGCGGGCGCGACCGCGCTCCAGCAACAATCGCGCTCGCTTCTCGCTGCATGGCATCAACGGCGTGCCTGTCTTATCCAACACATAGACCGCCACGGCGATCCTCCTTTGAACTATGCCCTTACGGGCCTGGTGACGGAGCCTTGCGGCTCGCTCCCCTCGGGAATGTCTGCACCCGGCTCCCGCTGTCGCGGCGGTCGGAATCTTCGGCGTTTTACCTTTCGCCAGCATGATCCCGACCTTCCAGTGCCCGGAACTGAGGAAGCATTCCGGGGTGGGTCGGTTCGACCTGGTGCAAACGGAGCGGGTTAATACCGCTTTCCCTGGTCAACCCAGCCTGCTTTCACAAGCTCCGACCTTCAGGCCGGGGTAGTTGACTCGCTCTGTGACAGTGCGTTTTTCCTGACGTAGCAGGTACTTCTTGAATCTCATGACCGACACTCCAGCGCCCGGCGGGTAAGAGCGGCCAGCAGCAACCCCAGGGCGCACCAGGTGGCCAACATGAGTAAGCCGAGGAGTGCGATGCCAGCGGTGCCGAAAAGCCCGCCAAAAAGCAGCAGGAAGGCCTGAGGCGCGGCTGCGAACACCCCAGACCAGATCAGCGTGGCATTGGCCACCCCGGCTAGGAACATGAGCCATGCAAGGTATTGGGGTTTGGGGAGCAATGGAACCAAAAACCAACGTAAGCTCTGAATCCCACCGTAAAGGGGCTTTCCGATCTCCAGCTCACCCGCCAGGCATTACTCTCTGATCAGTGCCTCGATGATCGGGCAGATCGTTCCGCCGTCTCCCGCATAACATTGCTGCACCAGTTCGCCTAACAGTTGCTGCATGACGACCAAGTCGGCCATCTTCTGCTCGATCAACGCGAGCTTGCGTGCAGCCCGTGCTCGCGTTTCGGCACAGGCGCACGACTCATCCAGCGTCAGCAGTCCACCGACTTCCGAGAGCGTGAAACCCAGCGCCTGAGCCCGCTTGATGAAACGCAGTCGCTTCACCATGTCCACCGGATAGCGCCGATGGCCACCCAAGGGTTTGGCTGGTTCATCCAGCAGCCCGCGTCGCTGGTAGTAGCGGATCGTCTCGACGTTCACCCCGGCGGCGTCTGCCAGCTTGCCAATGGTCAGCTCTGTGGCCATCACTTTCTCCTTGATTCCGTACTTTGGTACGGAGTTTAGAATAGCACCTAGGCAATCAGGCTCAGGAGATGGGAATGGGGATGCAACTCACCGGGAAAGGCTCGCTGGTCGCGAGTTCGCTGACCGCCATCGGTGCGTCGGTGTGCTGTGTCGGGCTGTTGCCGCTGACCGAAAACTGACCCAGTAGAGGCTGTTCTGCCGACTGAAAACTGACCCAGGTGTTCAACTGCTTCTGCTCAATTTTTGAGCAGGAGAACACAGGGTGATCAGTATGGAAATGATGGGCAAAATTCGCCGGATGTATTTCCGCGACAAGCTGTCGCTGCATGAGATAGCCAAGCGCACCGGGTTGGCGCGCAACACGATTCGCAAGTGGGTCAGAGCACCTGAGGCCAAGCCGCCGGTCTACCAACGCCGCGCGATCTTCAACAAACTCAGCCCTTTTCACGCCACGCTGGAGCAGGCGCTAAAAGCCGATTCGCTGCGGCCCAAGCAACAGCGGCGCAGTGCCAAGGCGCTGTTGGCGCAAATCAAAGCCGAAGGTTATGACGGTGGCTACAGCCAGCTCACCGCGTTTATCCGTGCCTGGCGAGGGGGACAGGGCAAGGCGTCGCAGGCCTTTGTGCCGCTGACCTTTGCTCTTGGCGAGGCGTTTCAGTTTGACTGGAGCGAGGAAGGCTTGCTGGTCGGCGGCATTTACCGGCGTATGCAGGTGGCACATCTGAAGCTGTGTGCCAGCCGTGCGTTCTGGCTTGTGGCGTATCCGAGCCAGGGCCATGAGATGTTATTTGACGCCCATACACGCTCGTTCGGCTCCTTGGGCGGCGTGCCGCGCCGGGGCATCTACGACAACATGAAGACCGCCGTCGACAAGGTCAATAAGGGCAAAGGCCGGGCGGTGAATGCGCGCTTTGCGGTGATGTGCGCGCATTACCTGTTCGATCCGGACTTCTGCAACGTCGCCGCTGGTTGGGAAAAGGGCATCGTTGAAAAGAACGTGCAAGACAGCCGCAGGCGTATCTGGCTAGACGCCCAGGACTGCCAGTTTCACTCCTTCGAGGAACTCAATGCCTGGCTGGGCCAGCGCTGCCGCGCGCTTTGGAACGAGCTGACGCACCCTCAATACAGCGGGCTGAGTGTGGCCGAAGTGCTGGAGTTGGAGCGCGCTGAACTGATGCCTGTGCCAGCGCCATTCGACGGTTACGTCGAGCGGCCTGCGCGGGTCTCCAGCACCTGCCTGGTCAGCGTCGGGCGCAACCGCTACTCGGTGCCGTGTGAGTATGCGGGTAAGTGGGTCAGCAGCCGTTTGTATCCGACGCGAATCGAGGTGGTGGCTGACGACGCGCTGATCGCCAGCCATGTCCGCTTGCTGGATCGCGACCAGGTCAGCTATGACTGGCAGCACTACCTCCCGCTGATCGAACGCAAGCCCGGTGCGCTGCGCAACGGCGCGCCCTTTGCTGATCTGCCGGCGCCGCTGCGTCAGCTTAAGCACGGTCTGGGGCGTCATGCCGGCGGTGACCGGATCATGGCGCAAGTTCTGGCTGCCGTACCGGTCGCCGGGCTCGATGCGGTGCTGGTGGCTGTTGAGCTGGTACTGGAAAGCGGCAGCCTGAGCGCCGAACACATCCTCAATGTCGTGGCGCGCCTGGCCGCGACCGAACCACCACCCAGCGTCGAAACCCACTTGTCGCTCAAGGAAGCCCCCGTCGCTAACACGGCGCGCTACGACCGCCTGCGTGGCCAGACCGAGGAGATCGGTCATGCGTGATTTGATGGCGGAACTCAAGGAGCTGCGCCTGCACGGCATGGCCACGGCCTGGGCGGAGTTGACTGCGCAGGGTGAGTCGAACACAGCCTCGTCCAAGTGGCTGCTCGAACACCTGCTGGAACAAGAGCACACAGATCGCGCCATGCGCTCGGTGAGCCACCAGATGAACATGGCCAAGCTGCCGATGCACCGCGACCTGGCCGGCTTCGACTTCAGCGCCTCCAGCGCAGACGCTCGTTTGATCAGCGAACTGGCCAGTCTGGCCTTTACCGACACCGCGCAGAACGTGGTGCTGATCGGTGGGCCTGGCACCGGTAAAACCCACCTGGCCACTGCGCTGGCCGTGTCCGGCATCACCCGGCACGGCAAGCGCGTGCGCTTCTACTCCACGGTCGATCTGGTCAATCTGCTGGAGCGCGAAAAGCACGACGGCAAAGCCGGGCGGATCGCCCAAGCTCTGCTGCGCATGGATCTGGTCATCCTCGACGAACTGGGTTATCTGCCCTTCAGCCAGGCCGGCGGTGCGTTGCTGTTTCACCTGCTATCCAAGCTGTACGAACACACCAGCGTGGTGATCACCACCAACCTGAGCTTCGCCGAATGGTCGAGCGTGTTCGGCGACGCCAAGATGACCACCGCCCTGCTGGATCGGCTGACCCACCACTGCCACATCGTCGAAACCGGTAACGAGTCCTATCGCCTGCAACACAGTAGCTTGGCGGCCCAGGCCAAGATCAAATCACGGGAGCGAAAGCGTAAGGGCGGCCAGGAACCGGAGGACGATGAGCCGTTCTGATTTCATGGCGACGACGGCCTGCTACATGGCTGCGTGTGGCAGGTCTTAAACAACTGAACTGGGCTAGCGAAGGAGTGGGGGCAACAGCAGCTGCGCTGGTAGACTTATCCACAGTTGCTGGTAACAAAATCAGCAATCCGCCCTGGGTCAAATTTCAATCGGCAGGGTGGGTCAATTTTCCATCAGCGCCAACACACTAAGCAACCATCAGAAAATTTTGACTGTACGCCAAAAAATTCGCATCTACCAGCATCTAAACAGGCGTTGCAGGGCAATCGCATGAACGCCTGCCGATTTGAATGAGTCCTTTCCCAGCGGGCATCCTGAGCGCCTCTCTACTCAGGATGCCCTGCAATGTCGCATCACATACCAATCTCCGATGTTCTGGTCGCCATCAATGATCCCCGTCAGCAGGGCAAGATTCGTCACGACCTGGTCGAAACACTGGTCGTGGCTATCTGCGGCGTGCTTGCCGGCGCTGACACCTTCATCGAAATCGAACTCTGGGCTGAGCAGCGGCTGGACTGGTTCCGCCGTATTCTGAAACTACCCCACGGCATTCCCTCACACGACACCTTTGGACGGCTATTCAGCCTGATCGATCCAGAGGAGTTCGAGCAGGCCTTCCGCTGTTGGGTTGCGGCGATCCTACCGGCCCTTTCTCCGCAAGTGGTTGCCCTAGACGGCAAGACCAGTCGCCGCTCCGGCAAGAAAAACACGGCCCCGTTGCACCTGGTCAGCGCTTTTGCGGCTGATTCAGGGCTGATTCTCGGGCAGAGGGCGACCTCCCAGAAGTCCAACGAGAAGACCGCCATTCCTGAGCTGCTGGCCACACTGGCGCTTGAGGGCTGCACCGTGACGATCGATGCCATGGGTACCCAGCCGGACATTGCACAGGCCATTCTCGATCGCGGGGCGCACTATCTGCTGGCCATCAAGGGAAACCAGCCGAAGCTGGCCGAAGCGATCGATGACTTCGCTGACACCTTTTTGGACGGCGATCCTGCCCGGGTACCCCATGCGCACTTCGAGCATGTCGAGAAGGACCATGGCCGGCTGGAGGTTCGTCGCTGCCATGTTTTCGACCAACTCCAGTGCCTGCCACAGCCAGAACGCTGGCCAGGACTGCGCACTTTCGTGATGCTGGAGTCCGAGCGGACTGTGGGCAACCAGACCAGCCTGGAGCGCCGTTACTACATCAGCAGTCTTGCTCCGGATGCAGAGCGCATCGCACATGCCATCAGGGCGCACTGGGGCGTGGAGAACCGCGTCCACTGGTGCATGGATGTCATTTTTGGTGACGATCAGATGCGGATCCGAACCGGGCATGCTGCCCACAACATGGCCGTTCTCAAGCAACTTACATTGAATTTGATCCGGTTGGATCCGGTCAAGCGCAAGGGTGGCATCAAGGCACGAAGGCTGATTGCTGCAACCTCTGATGATTATCGGGCTGAACTATTAGGTCTCAGGTGAGCTTCATGCGATTGCCTTGACAGGCGTTGTTGATTATCATAAAACACTGACACTGTATTATATAATCGTGCTTTTGTGTTATTTTTTTAATATTTACTGATTACGTACTTGCTTAACCACTCAGTTGCGCTAGAACTAATAGACGCGAAATTTAAATCTCTAATTTTCCAACACTTAGTAAAACCTCGTTTGCCATCCCACTACCATTGTAGGAGCAAATCAGGAGACATAAAAAATTAGCGGTAGCGTGCCTGGCCCTCTAGATAAGTATTGGAGACTGTAATGAAGTTTGAAAAGTCACAGACAGCAATCGACCACCTGACTCCCGAGCAACACCGAATTACCCAGGAGGCGGGCACCGAAAGGCCCTTCACGGGCGAGTACAACGACAACAAGGAGCCTGGCATCTACGTCGACATAGTGTCGGGAGAGCCACTGTTCGCTTCGACGGACAAGTTCGATTCGGGTACTGGCTGGCCCAGCTTCACCAAGCCGATCGTTTCGGCAAACGTGAACGAGGTGCGGGACAGCGCACACGGCATGGTCCGGACGGAGGTCAGGTCAGTACACGCAGACAGTCATCTCGGCCATGTGTTCCCCGATGGTCCTTCCGACCGCGGCGGTCTGCGGTACTGCATCAACTCAGCGTCCCTTCGCTTCATCCCGCGCGACGAGATGGAGTCCGAGGGATACGGTGAATATCTCGATCAAGTAGAGGAGGCTTAACATGCATCAGCGCGCTGTTCTCGCAGGAGGATGTTTCTGGGGCATGCAGGATCTGATCCGCAAGCGGCCCGGCATCATCTCGACCCGTGTGGGTTACACGGGCGGCGATATTCCGAACGCCACGTATCGTAATCACGGCACGCATGCCGAGGGGATCGAGATTGTCTTCGACCCGACAGTGACGAGCTACCGGAACATCCTGGAATTCTTCTTCCAGATCCACGATCCGACGACGCTGAACCGCCAGGGCAATGATCGTGGGCTCTCCTACCGGTCGGGCATCTATTATGTCGACGAGGAGCAGAAGCGCGTCGCCGAGGATACGATCGCCGATGTGGATGCCTCGGGGCTGTGGGATGGCAAAGTGGTGACCGAGGTCCAGCCGGTCGGCGAGTTCTGGGAGGCCGAGCCCGATCACCAGGATTATCTGGAGAAGCGCCCGGGCGGCTACACCTGCCACTTCGTCCGTCCCGGCTGGGTGCTTCCGAAGCGCCAAAAGGTTGACGACGTACAGCCAGCGGCCGGGACCGCGGCGGAATAGGCTTCACTGCCGTTGCCACTGCGCCGATCCGGTCCGCAATCTTCGTGACCGCGTCGTTCAGCGACGCGGTCATCGAACCCTACTTCAGAGTGACGGCTCGTTCCAGTCAGTCGCCATCGCAACACCAGGATCGCAGATTTATGCCAGACCTCTCGTCCTTTCCGATCACGCAGCGCTGGCCGGCATCTCATCCCGATCGCCTGCAACTCTACGCAGCCCCTACGCCCAATGGCGTCAAGGTCTCGATCATGCTTGAGGAGACTGGCCTGGCGTACGAGCCCCACCTGATCGACATCTCGAACAACGAGTCGAAGGATCCGGCGTTCGTGTCGCTGAACCCGAACGGACGCATACCGGCGATCATCGATCCGGCTGGCCCTGACGGTAGACCCATCGCCTTATGGGAATCCGGTGCGATCCTCCTCTATCTGGCCGACAAGACGGGTCAGTTCATCTCCACCGAACCAGGCCAGCGTTACGAGACCCTAGCGTGGGTGTTCTTTCAGATGTCGGCCATCGGGCCGATGTTCGGTCAGCTCGGCTTCTTCCTGCGATTTGGCGGCAAGGACTATGAGGACAAGCGGCCGCAACAGCGCTTTATCGACGAATCCACGCGTCTGCTGGGGATTCTGGATCGCCGGCTGGAAGGCCGCGACTGGATCGTCGACGACTATTCGATCGCGGACATCGCGACGCTCGGCTGGGTGAATGCGCTGGTGGAATTCTACGCTGCGGGTGACATCCTTGGCCTCAGCAGCTTTTCGAACGTCCGCGCATGGCTTGGACGCGGGCTGGCTCGACCGGCCGTCCAGCGTGGCCTCCACATTCCCGCGAGGCCAGCATGAGCATCATCGCCGCCTATTATTACAACGAAGGCAAGCGAGTTCGCGAAATCGCGCTCGATGAGCACGTCAAGTTGGGCGAGAGTCGCTCGGGCTTCTGCTGGATCGCGCTTAGCGAACCCACCCCCGAGGAACTACTCGCGATCCAAAGGACATATAATCTTCATCCGTTGGCGATCGACAACGCGATGCACCCGCTGTGCCCGCCCAAGCTCGAGGTCTACAACGATGAGTTGTACGTCGTCGCGCAGACCGCCGAGCTGGTCGGCGACCGGATCAGCTACGGCAAGATGGCGATCTTCACCGGTCACAATCACCTTATCACCGTGCGGCACGGCAATGCCGGAGCGCTGGGCAAACTTCGGGAGCAACTCGAGGCATCGCCGACGCAGTTCGGCAAGGGTGTCGACTATGTGCTGCACGCGATCTTGCATCGCGTGGTCGACCAGTATCTGCCCATCTTCGAAATGATCGAGGACGACGTCCTGGCGATGGAGCGACGGTCGCTGCACGATTTCCTCGGGCCAGAAGAGGTGGCGCGAATCTTCGAACTAAGGTCCGAACTCACGCGGTTCCAGCGCACGCTCGGGGCTATGGCCGAGCTGGTGCGAAAGCTCGTTCGCGGCCACTTTCCCTGCATCAGCGCCGAAATGACACCATATTTCCACGACGTCGCGGACCATGTCCACCGCGTGCAGTCCATGGTCGACGGCCTCCTGCTTGTCCTGTCCACGGTCTTTGAGGCCAGCAGCCTTCTTGAAGCGCAAAGGACGGGGGTGATCACCCGCCAGCTGGCGGCTTGGGCGGCAATACTGGCAGTCCCGACGGCGATCGCTGGAATATACGGCATGAACTTTAAGCACATGCCGGAGCTGGACACGGCCTACGGATACTTTGTCGTGCTCGGAGTGATAGCGATATCGTGCGTTTTCCTATTTGTGCGCTTCAAGAAGGCTAAGTGGCTGTGAATACTGCCCATCGTTTTCTTCGCCGTCATCTGACGGTTACAGCGGGCCTTATACGGAAGCTTGTCCAATCCAACTCAAGATGAAGGTGCGTCCATGACATAGCAGCTGACCGACGCTCTACAAGCAGTTCAGTCCTTCATCGCCAAGGGCTAAGACCGCGAATAGCGCGTCAAGGACAGCAATCTCGTCGATCTCGAGCCAGGATCAACCATCGGTCCGTGCGGCATCTGCGTCGACGCGGCGTTTCGCCTCGGAAGCGGTGATGATGGCGATAACGCCTCCACCCTCTACGCGATCACCGATCCGGCGACCGAGCATAAGGGCCTGTTGATCGACGTGTTCGATGAAATCTGCTACCGCGACCCAGTTCAAGAGTCGGGACCTCAATGTAGAAGAAGTTGACTAACGAGCATTCGCGTCATCCGATCAAGCAAGCTGGAGACATTTATGAAAGCCATTGGTTACAAGGTTCCGGGACCCATCGCCGCGGATGCCGCGCTGGTCGACATCAATCTGCCTCGGCCTGTCGCTGCAGGATACGATATCCTGGTTGAGGTGAAGGCCGTCTCGGTCAACCCGGTCGACTACAAGGTCCGCAACAGCACGCCGCCGGCAGATGGCGATTGGAAGGTGCTGGGATGGGATGCCGCCGGGATTGTGCGCGAGGTCGGCCCCGACGTCACGCAGTTCGAGTTAGGCGACGAGGTCTATTATGCCGGATCGATCACACGGCCCGGTACCAATGCGGAGTTCCATCTCGTCGACGCCCGGATTGTCGGTCACAAACCTGCGTCGCTCTCCTGGGCGGAAGCGGCGGCGCTGCCGCTGACGACGTTGACGGCCTGGGAGGCGATGTTCGACCGCCTGGACGTGGCGAAGCCCGTACCCGGTGCGGCGGAGGCGATCCTCATCATCGGTGGCGCGGGCGGGGTTGGGTCGATCGCCGTCCAGATCGCGCGACAGCGCACGGACCTCACCGTCATCGCCACAGCCTCTCGACCGGAAACCCAAGAGTGGGTAAGAGGGCTTGGAGCTCACCACGTCATCGACCATTCTCGTCCGCTCGCGCCACAGATCGCCGAACTCGGCATCGGTGCTCCCGCTTTCGTCTTTTCGACCACACATACCGAGCAACATGTCGCCGACATCGCCGAACTGATCGCCCCACAAGGACGGTTCGGACTGATCGACGATCCCAAGGCATTCGATATCATGGTTTTCAAGCGCAAGGCGGTGTCGATCCACCACGAGCTGATGTTCACGCGGTCGATCTACGGCACGCCCGACATGAATGAGCAGGGCGAGATTCTGGATGCGATGGCAGCGCTGGTTGACGACGGCAAAATCCGCACGACGCTGACCCGGCGACTGTCGCCGATCAATGCCGCCAATCTGAAGACGGTGCATGCACTGATCGAAAGTGGCGCGGCTAAAGGCAAGATCGTCCTCGAAGGCTTCTAACGACCGCGATCGCCAAACATCTTGTCCAACCTCAAAAAGCCGAACGGGTTATGCCCCAGCGATGAGAATCCCATGACCAAATCTATTGCCACCGCCTCGATCAACCGCGAAACCGCAGTCGCCCTCATCGACGCGGCGCTCGCTGCGGCCCGTGCCATCGGCATCCCGGCTGCCGTCGCCGTCGTCGACGCCACCGGTAACCTGCGCGCGTTCGAGCGCACCGACGATGCGCCGTTCCTTACCGTCGATGTTGCCATCGACAAGGCCTGGAGTTCCGCCTCGTTTGGGTTCCCGACCCATGTCTGGAACGACTATGTGACCAACGATCCAAAAGTGGCGCCGCTAGCCTATCGCCCTCGGATGGTCGCTGTCGGCGGCGGTTATCCGATTCTGGAGGATGGGAAGTTGATCGGCGGCATAGGCATCTCCGGAGGCAACTATCAGCAGGATCAGGATGCGTGCGTCGAGGCACTCATGAAAATCGGGTTCCAGTTGCCAGCCTGACGACTGTGAGGCCATCACCGGTGGTAATGGCCAACAGATCCAACCTTTGAGAGGCCTAATGATGGAAGCGTTCGTCGTCTTTACGCGGGAAGAAACCAGCGACCCACATGCACTCGCAACCTATTCTGCAGGCGTCGGACCATCGTTCGATGGTCACGACGTTACCTTTCTCGCCGCTTATGGCGCGATCCAGCATTTGGAGGGGCCGCCCATCGAAGGGGCCGTAATCTTGCGTTTCCCGACGATGCAGGCCGCTCGCGACTGGTATGACAGTCCCGCCTACCAAACCATCGCTGCTCAACGCTTTGCCGGTTCCCGTTACCGCGCCTTTATCATTGAAGGGCGGCGGTGACATACCGACAGAAGCACTTCGGCGCTGACCACGAGGTATCGGCGTGTGAACTCGCATCTTGGGAATCTGTGGGGGGGACCAAGACAGCGGCGCTAGGGGCTCATATCGTCGATCGGATCAGAGAGTTGCTCGGCGAGAATGGGTTATCTATTGCCGAGCTGACGGAGCGGAGCCGCCCTCTCCCAACGGATTGATTCAATCGTTGACGCTCCTCCTATCCGGATCCGGGTTTTCGCACGCTGATCAACAGAGTTACAGCGCGCAACGCCTGTAGTGGGCATCAGGGGATGGGTGGCAATCAGGATGATTGCCCACCTTCCAACGATTAACCTTGCTCAAGTTGCTTCACTAGTCGCTCCGCGTCGAGATGGAAGTCCGAGAAAACAATGCTACCGCCAGCGTCGATAACCGTAAACCACGGAGTTCCTCGTGTGCGGTAGTCTTCCATGAAGGTTGGAAACGGCGAGCCGGTCGGTTGCTCGTCGTGACCGAAAACGATAGGAAGCTCATACTTGAGCTGGTTCACGCGCAACTTCTCGAAGGTATTCTCATGCGTTCCTTCGAAGACGGTCTGGATCACTGCGAACCCCACGTCTTTTGAGCTCAACGCTGCATGCAACTTTTGTAGCGTCGGAAACCCATGCAAATGGCAACCTTGGCACCAATGCTGGAAGGCAAACAAGATTTTCGGGCCGGGCCCGATATCTGACAGTTTGAACGGCGCGATACTTTCCCCATCTTTGCCAATCCATTTTTGCACCCGCAGCTCAGGCGCTTGTCGTTCGATCTCGTTCATCTGATCCTCCAACCCCGATACAGAAGCTTAGTGGATGATCGCGCGTCGCGACGGTGCGCGAACGTCCGACCTTATTTTCCCTATTTCCTGAAGCCAGAATAGATCAGATCGACATTTCGTCCTTAATATACTCAAGCTGCCGGCGAGCGCGAACTGGGCAACCATGCGCTGGTGAGCCTTGAGCTTTGCACGCTGCCCATCCGTTTGAGAGCGAACCTGCAACTTCCGCTCCGCATACCGCAGATCAGCGTACGCAGCCTTGGGGTTATCTACCCTATAGCCATTGGGTATTGGGAATCATGCTGGCCTGACGCTATGTTCGATACGCGATTTTTTACGATGATAGAGCATCTGTATCTGATTTTTAGTCGATTGGCTTATTCGGCGGATGTGCGGGCAAATGCTTTACGCAGAGTACTGAAATGAAGGCCGGCTTCGGTCTGCCGTATCGAGCAAGAGGGGTCACTATGGTCACCAGAGGTTTCACCGGTCGCGGTTCAGGCGACCAGTCCGATCGGATTCCGCCAGGTCAGCATCTGGTGGAGGATTTCCCTGTTCTGTCGGCCGGCCCTACGCCGAGGGTAGAGCCCTCCGACTGGAAATTCACAGTCAAAATTGGTCCGAAGCCCGTCAAAACGTGGAATTGGGGCGAATTCAACACTCTACCAAAGACCCAGGTGACAAAGGATATTCACTGCGTCACCTCTTGGTCCAAACTGGATACCGTTTGGGAGGGTGTACTCATTGAAGACATCCTTGCAGATGCAGAGCTTGATCGGCCTACCGATTTCGTCTTGGCGCACTGCTACGATAATTATTCGACAAACGTCCCTCTGACGGATCTGCTTTCCGGGAAAGCGATGGTCGCCCTCAGTTATGCGGGCAAGCCACTTTCCCGCGATCATGGGGGGCCGGCGCGTCTTCTAGTGCCGCACCTTTACTTCTGGAAATCCGCCAAATGGGTGAATGCGCTGCAATTCACGACGCGTGACGAGGCCGGCTTTTGGGAGCTGCACGGCTATCACATCTACGGCGATCCGTGGCGCGAACAACGATACACCCATGACTGAAAACGAAGCGCAAGTCCGTTCGTGGCAATCATGCGTGATCGACGACATCATCCAGCAAACACCGAGTATCAAGAGCTTCTTCCTTCGGTTGAGCAAGCCGTTCGCGCACACCGCAGGTCAGCACGTCGATATCCGGCTGACCGCGCCCGACGGCTACAGTGCAATGCGCAGCTACTCGATCGCGTCATCGGCAGTTTCGACCCCGATCGTCGAGATAGCTATCGAGCGCATGCCGGATGCCGAAGTTTCGCCGTTTTTTCACGACATCGCGGCGATTGGTGACGAAATCGAAGTTCGCGGTCCGCTCGGTGGCCATTTCCTTTGGCCTGAGCCTGCCATAGATCCGGTTCTGTTGATCGGGGGAGGCTCCGGCCTCGTGCCGTTGATGGCAATGATCCGGCAGCGCCGCGCATTGGCCCAAGCCGTTCCGACAGCGTTGCTCCTGTCCGCACGAACCGCCGAGGACGTTCTCTTCTCAGAAGAACTTCATTGCATCGAAATCAGCGATCCGGCGTTCGTCCTGGCGCTCGCGATTACGCGCGAGAAACCGGTTCGCGCATCGGACTTTGCGCGACGGATCGACGGCATGATGGTCCAAGAAATTCTAACCAGGCTTCAGGGAAAGCCGACGCAAGTGTTCGTCTGCGGGTCTAACGGATTCGTCAACATCGCAACCGATAGCGCGCTGCTGGCGGGCTTGGACGCCTCCATCATCAAGACGGAGCGCTACGGGGGCTAGCGGCGCGAGCTATCTCACGTCGCGCCGATCGTAGACGTGCGCCCTGGGAAGCTTTGGCGATCAACGTGAACCGTTTTGCCGAACACAGTCTTCGTACCCCCCGGCCTCTAGAACGCCTTCGCTCGCGATACCTGGCTCGACATCAAGCTCAATTTGAAAGTTCCTGCACTATCCGTCGTCCTGATATGCTCGACCAGCATGATGGGCGATTCGAGCGGGACCGCTTCCGTCCCAATCGAGGCTCGGTTACCTTAGAGCATCGGCTCGGCGCTACAGGAGGCGCGTGCGGCCTCTGCCTGGCGGTGAAAGCACTTTGGGCCATGTCGCCTGGATAGCGGCCAATCGTCAGCATCTGCTCCGATGTCGGCCAAGGTGCAGTCGCCATCTTTGAACGCCGCGAATTGGAGATCAACGCCATGACAGCGATCCGCGTGCAACTGCCGGAGATGCAATATGACAACTGATGTATTGCTGTACACCACGAATTGGTGCCCGTTCTGCCGCCGAGCGAAGGCGCTCCTCAAGGAAAAGGGCGTGCGATGGAAGGAGCTCGATATTGAGGCGGATCCGGCTCACCGGCAGGCCATGGCGGAAGCGTCGGGGCGAAGCTCCGTGCCGCAGATCTTCATCAATGGCACCCTTATCGGTGGCTCCGATGAGCTATTCGCGCTCGATGTCAGAGGCGAGCTCGACAAACTTCTCGGGCGCAACCCGCCTGCCACCTGAGGAGGTGCGGCTTGGGGCAGCCAGCCCGCGAGCCTTCGCCGGTTGATGAATACAAAAGGAGAGTCCGTTGGTCTCAGCCATCTGGAAAGACACTACTATCGCCACAAGCGACGAAACAGTCATCGTCGAGGGAAATCACTACTTCCCACCGTCAGGAGTCGACCTGAGCCTGCTTGAGATGAGCCCGCACACATCTGTCTGTCCGATCAAAGGCGCCGCGCGCTTCTTTCATGTTCGCGCGGGTGACGCGCTCAACGTGAACGCCGCTTGGACCTATCCCGCCCCCACTCCGGATGCCGAGGGTATCCGGGATTACATCGCTTTCTGGAAAGGCGTGGACGTTGCCTAGCAGACTGGACGGACGACTTCGCTGATAGCCATGCGGGCGCCGACATCTCAATTATCCTGCCCACCCCGGGCCTCGTCGGCTGCAGGAATCTGCCCGGCACCTTAGCGCGACCCGGCACTGGCGGTCTCGCACCCGCCGCGCCTCTGTTCTATCAATAAGGATGGATGACATGGAGCATTCCGAGTTCGATGCCGCTTTCGCGAAGCTTGCGGAGGGATACAGAGAAGGGACTTATGAAGGCCGGCGTTTCAGCTTGATCGTCCGGCGATCTGGGGACGGACGTCGCAACAGTCTGTTCGCCAGGGAGTTGGACGGGACTGACATTGTCAGCTTCAACCTCTTCCGCGTTACATCAGATAGGACATTGTTGAAGCCGTGCGAAATGTCCGCCGAAAAGGTCGTAGCGTTCGTGCTGGAGTTCCGACCGGACACCTGACGGGCAGAAGAAGATCCCGGCCAACCGGCGCGCCTGCGACGGCCGGCTATCTAAGGCTGCGCAAGCCTATAGCCGCAGCTCATTGCACTTCGTCTGGCGAGGAATTCAACATCGATACGTCGCCATCCGCGGGGATATCGGTACAGGCGCCCGTGTAAGCCAGATTGAGAAATCCTAAGCGATGACTAACACCAATGACGCCACCCTTCCGACACATTCTATTCTTGAGGAATGCACAGCGATGGCTGTCGTCAACGCTCTGAAGATTATTCTGAAGAACAGCTACGCGATCTACCTTAAGACAAAAAATGCCACTCGGGCGCATCCCGCCCCTACTTCAGGGACTTTCACTTGCTTCTCGCTCTGTCACTCACAGCATCGGCACGCCCATGACGCATGGTATCCAGGCCTCATAATTTTCCCATATAACCTTCTTGTCTTTTGCGCACCCAGAAAGACTCGAGGCTTTAACTGGACAGATGAGCCCTCGAGGGTAGTGTTCACCTGATTGGCTTTCTCATATCTGATGTTGATTCGCACAGTGTGCCAACCAGGTGATAGTTTCAAAAAACCTGCGCTTCAGAGCGAATTAGACGATCTTCGATAAGAGCGATCCGCCTCAAAATCCAAAACATCTAACATTGTCCTAGAGCCATATTTGTACCTAGTACTATGGCGCTCCCATTAACACATTTGATGACGCACAGAAAACTTAGCTCATGATAGCTTTCAGCTAACAGCTATTCGGAAGCCCGAAAGGATTCAACCGTTTAAGCGTGAACCGTCGATTATAAATACTTTCGTAAGTTAGCTTTAAAGGACGCTTTTAGTCCTTGTAAATACGCATTACGACTCCACAGCTACCAAATCCATACGGCGCCAGCAACCATTAAAACACCCGACACTACTAAAACAATAGTAGAGGCGCGATTGCTGCCTTTCAAAGTATGACCAACACCCACATCCATAACTAGGTGTCGAATTCCGGCTACGAGATGATAAATAAATGAAGAGTATACCAACCAGAAACTAACTTTGCCGAAAGGTGAAGAAAAAATCTCCTTGACTTCATTAAAACCCTTTTCTGACTCCAACGATTTGCTCAGCATATACAGTATCAGTCCCAGAAAAATAAAGAGCATAATTCCTGAAATCCGGTGCAGAATCGATGTAAGCGCCGTGAGAGGAAGCTGAATGGTTCGAATATCAAGATTAACCGGCCGCTTTTTATTCATTTTGACTCCAGTCAACAATTCTAGTGGGGGATTTCAGTTTTCGATCTCATTCATCATAGCAGCTGTAACTAAGGCTGGCGGCGACAATAATGGAGATATTCGGGGCTTACGTTGCATTTTGAGGTCGCAAGTGCATGTGCGTAAATTGAAGCAAATTGCAAGGTTATGCCCAATAGGTAGCTAGCTTATTAATTTAACAAAAGTGACGTGTGTCGTTCTGCAGGGCATGCTGTTCCCCAACCCTGGAAAACCTATCCTCTTTAACACGTCAAAGTCGATTGATAGGCTTGCTGCAACAGCTATCTGCCCGGTTGAAGTCGAAGATCGATGTATCTGTAGGGTTTGGAAATAAATGCGGGCGCCCACCGCACTCACGGCTCAGTTACCATTCTTTGTGCATCGCGGCCGCGCGGCTAGTTGGTAGCTGTTCTAAGCCTAGTCAGTGCCGCCCTTCGCCCCAAGCCCCATAGTCAGATTTGAGAAATGACAGTAGGCGATGCCGCAACGCGCTTCATCGACCTATGTAAAACGACTCCTTTATCGAAATAGTGCACTCATCGCTCTCCACGGCGATCCCTTCATCGCGAATTGCACCGCCCAAGACGATCTGCACTGAAATCAATACTTTCTGATGCCTCTTGATTAGAGATGCCAGCCATAATAATCTCATCGCCAACGCATACGGCGTTCGGCAGCCAACACACTCTCACTCACTACTGGAAGCTCAGACATGAAAACCATAGGCATTGAAAACTCGAAGTCCAGCGTACAGGCCCACTTAACGCTTGGAACCAAAACTATGGGGCTAGGTATCTATGGCGCGTACTTGGCTCTCGCTATTATTTACTTCTGGTTCGGCGGCATGAAATTTACCCACTACGAGGCCGAGGGCCTGGTTCCACTGGTGAGCAACAGCCCGCTTTTGGGATGGGTGTATAGCATTTTTTCGGTCGACATGTTCTCCAGCCTGCTCGGCATACTAGAGATTTCGATCGGCACTCTGATCGCAGGCCGCATGCTGTCGCCCAAACTATCCGTGGTAGGAGGCGCTCTGTCTGCAGGCCTGTTCTTCACAACCCTTAGCTTTATGTTTTCCACTCCGGGCGTCATTGAGCCTAGTTTAGGGTTTCCGGCGATTTCCGTTGCGCCAGGTCAGTTTCTGCTTAAAGACTTAGGGTTGCTTGCTGTTTCGATATTTGTGGCAGGCCATTCGCTGGTTGAACTGGAAAAACGTAAAATTAATGCATAATTTTTTCAATGGCTTAAGGCAGTAATGCCTTAGGCCTTTTTGCCATCATTTTCCCCCGCCAGATCTTTCAACCAGTCACGAGGGCTCAACCCCGTCTTGCGTCTAAATGCGCGAGACAGCGCCGAAGGACTTTCGTAGCCGACTTGAGCTGCAATCAGCGTAATCGAGCGCCCTTCTCGCATCAGCTTCTGAGCCAGGCTAACTCGCCAACTCAACAAATAATCAGCAGGCGTCTGTCCGATGACACTCTTGAAATGCACGGCATACGCAGCGCGTGACATATTTGACTCACTGGCCAGCTCTGCTATTGACCAGGCATGTTCCGGGGAGTTGTGCATCTGTAAAAGCGATCGGGCAAGCCGCATGTCGGCCAGTCCAGCCATCATTCCGGTGCGCAACTGGTGATGATCGAGCAGGTAACGGAGCAACAGAATGATTAGGAGCTCAAATAAGCGCTCAAGCGCGGCTTCCCTTCCACAATGCACATTTGCCGCCTCGGCAAACATCCACTCCAACGTGTCTGCCAGCATGGGCAGATCATCGAGTGCGAGCACCAAACAGTCCGGTAATGAAGCCGACAAAGGATTATCAATTCCGCCCTCAAACTCCATGGAAGCACACAACAACTTTGCGCCATCGGACTCACCCGCAAACAATTGATGCTTGGCGGGGCGTGGCATAAAAATCAAGCTAGGGCGAGTGAGCTGCAAATCCTTGCGATCGGGACCAAGCAACGTCACGCTGCCGGCCTGAAGCAGATGGATATAACCTCGCCGCTCGGCGCCATCGTAAGATGCAGAGCCGCATAGGTCGCCGTCATAGAACAGATTGGCCCGCACGCCGAACCGCGAGAGCAAATTAGACAAACGATCCATTGGCCGATCCTTGACGAGTCAGAACGCACAGACCATACCATCTGCGTTGTCGTTCAGTGCCTGTAGCGAACATGCCGGCGTAAATCAGCCAACGGATAAAGTGATCACTGAGCAGCTCAGCCTCCCTTTCCAGTTCGGCTGTTAAAAAAACAACACCGTTGTTTGAAAGCACCAGCAAATCAAGTGCTCACTCTTCTATTTTACGGGGTTGTACGCCGGAATCCCAGAAATTTCCGTCAGCCCAGCTCCAGTCCCGCCACGAGCGCATCCAGGTCGATGAACTTGCCGTCAGTCTGGAAGGTGTAATGCCCGTTCAGCAGGATGTGCCGCC
>NZ_JAEKCN010000026.1:0-54089 GCF_016405455.1 Pseudomonas sp. MF7453
GATCCAATTGTGGGAGCTGGCTTGCCTGCGATGGCGGCCTGACAGGCGATGCTTAACTACCTGACACCGCCACGATCCAATTGTGGGAGCTGGCTTGCCTGCGATGGCGGCCTGACAGGCGATGCTTCTCTACCTGACACCCCGCGATCCAATTGTGGGAGCTGGCTTGCCTGCGATGGCGGCCTGACAGCCGGCACAGTCATACCGAGAGCATATCCATTCCTGCGGTAACGGCTACTTAGGGTTCCGCCCTGACGGCGGCTCACTTTGCAAAAGCGGCAAAGTAAGCAAAACGCTCTTGCCCCACCACTCGGCACCTCGCCTGGGCTCGGTGTGCCCGTAATCCGCCAGTGATTTTGGGGGCCGCCGCCACGCGCCATCCATGGCGCGGGGCGGCTAAACCGGCATCCCTGCCGGTTTACCCCCCAAATCCCTGTCGAATTCCGGCCAGCGTGGTTTAACGGGGCGCCTAAGATCAAGATCAAAAGCAGAGCAAGAGCAAGAGCGGCTCGCTTCGCATCGTGGTTACTGTCGGCTACAACCGAACAGGCGGTTTACCCCCGAAAGAATCAAAAGAAGTTTCGTACAGCAGCCTAGGACTCACCTTGCGTCCAGGCGCTGAAGCCGGTTTTTTCCCACACCCCTTTAAGGTTGCTGCTAGGAATGGTCATCACTAGTCTTGCCCAGTCGTTGCCAATTCAGCGACCGGACGTGAGAAATCCGAATTACTCCTCCCGCTGGACCGCGTAGCAGTCCCATTCTTCCGAACCAAGAACGGGGCCGCTTCGCGCCCCAGCGGGAGCAAGCTCCCTCGCCACGATGAACATTCACCCCAACCGCGCAGCTGCCCGCGCAACAATCTCCCCGCGCACTCTGCGTGACTCCACCGTGCGCTTGTTGGCTTCCTCCAGTACATGCCTGGGCGCCGTCTCCGGGCGGCCGGAGTCAAACGGTGGGGCCGGCGCGTATTCGATCTGCAACTGCACCAGTTGTGCCGCCGCTTCGCTATACAACTCGGCCGCCAGGGTCAGCGCAAAGTCGATTCCTGCCGTGATGCCTCCGCCGGTAAACAGGTTGCCGTCACGCACCACGCGTTCCTGCACGGGGATGGCGCCGAGCGGCGCGAGCAGGTCGTGGTAAGCCCAGTGGGTGGTGGCCTTGCGACCGCGCAGCAACCCTGCCGCGCCCAATACCAGTGAGCCGGTGCACACCGAGGTCATGTAGCGCACTGTCTGTGCCTGGGCCTTGAGAAAATCCAGGGTTTGCGGGTCTTCCATCAATGGGCCTACACCGGCGCCGCCGGGTACGCAAAGCACATCCAGGTTCGGGCAGTCGGCGTAGGTCATGGTCGGCGTGAATACCAGGCCAGTGCTGGAGGTGATCGGCGCGAGGTCTTTCCACACCAGGTGCAGCTTCACGTCTGGCAGCGAACCGAGGACATCATAGGGGCCGGTAAGGTCCAGTTGCTGGATGCCGGGGAACAACAGAAAGCCGATCTGCAAGGTCATGAATCAAGCTCCGAAAAGGAATGGACGACCTCACTTTAGAAGCCTAGGCTTTGGCGAGTACGCCATTGAGCCCACGAATCACGCCAATATGCCCAGAATTATCCACGTACTCGCCTTTGACAATGCCCAGGTGCTCGATGTGACCGGGCCCCTGCAAGTGTTCGCGTCGGCCAATGACCTGGCGCGCCAGCGTGGCTTGCCGTTGCCCTACACCGCAAGTGTGATTGCAGCGCAGGCTGGGCCGGTGATGACGTCTTCCGGGTTGGCGCTACTGGCCGAGCCGCTGCCAGCGATCGATACACCGTGTGACACGCTGGTAATCGCCGGAGGCTGGGGCGTGTACGGCGCTGCCGACGAGCCGGCGCTGGTGCACTGGGTGCGGGAAAAATCCCGGCACGCCCGGCGCATGGCTTCGGTCTGCACCGGGGCGTTTCTGCTGGCCGCCAGTGGCCTGCTCGACGGCTGCCGCGTGGCCACGCACTGGACGCGTTGTGAAGAACTGGCGCGCAAGTATCCGGCGCTGACGGTGGAGTCCAATCCGATTTTCATCCAGCAAGGCGCGGTGTGGACCTCGGCCGGTGTGACTGCCGGGATCGACCTGTGCCTGGCCCTGGTAGAAGAGGACCTGGGACGCGCCTTCGCCCTGGAAGTGGCGCGGCACTTGGTGGTGTTCCTCAAGCGCCCTGGCGGGCAGTCGCAATTCAGCGTGACGTTATCGTTGCAAAAGAGCGACAGCCGCTTTGCCGAATTGCACGCCTGGATCGCCGAAAACCTGACGCTGGACCTTAACATCGCCACCTTGGCGGCCCAGGCCGGTATGAGTGAGCGCAGCTTCGTGCGCCACTATCGCGCCGAGACCGGCCAAACCCCGGCGCGTGCGGTTGAACTGATCCGACTCGAAAGTGCCCGCCGGCAATTGGCAGACGGCACCACTTCGATCAAACGTATCGCTATGCATTGCGGCTTTGGCTGTGAAGAAACATTGCGCCGCAGTTTCCTGCGGACCTTGTCGGTGACGCCTCAGGCATATCGGGAGCGTTTTTCAGCGGTCGAGTAATTCCTGCAGTGCTGCCAGCGTGACATGGGGCGCCTCCTGGAACACATTATGGCCAACACCTGGCAGCACTTGCCGTCGATAAAAACCGCGGAAGTGCTCCACATCGTCATCCTCTTGCGACGCCGGGCCCACGCCATCATCGGCGCCGCACAATGAAATGCTGGGCACCGTTATCGCCGGTGGCTGCACCAATGCCTGCTCAATGGGTTCCAGCGCGGGATCACCCGGTGCATACATGAATCGATGCCGATAGGAGTGAATCACCACCGCGACAAAATCCGGGTTATCAAACGATGGCGCCGTCTTGCCATACAGACTCGGCCCTTCATGCCAGGTCGGCGACCAAAGCCGCCATAGCAACTCACACAACTCACGTCGGTTGGCGGTCAAACCGTCAACCCCACGCTGGGTATGAAAGTAATACTGGTACCACAATCGATGCTCGGTTTCCGGCGCCCGAGGCTTGAGGGACTTGGCGACGTCCTGGATGTTGTAACCATCCCCCGTCACCAGGCCGCGCACCCGCTCGGGCCACAGCGCGGCAACAATACACGCCGCGCGCCCACCCCAGTCATACCCGGCGAGAGTGGCCTGCCTGATGGACAGCGCATCCATGAAATCCAGCAGGTCCTTGGCTAACGCCGCTTGCTGGCCGGAGCGCATGATTTGGTCGTTGATAAACCGCGTCGGGCCATACCCGCGCAAATACGGGACCAACACCCGATAGCCTTGCTCGGCCAGCACTGGCGCGATGTCGTCATAGCCGCGAGGGTCATAAGGGAAGCCATGCAGCAGGATCACCGGCTCGCCCGCGATGGGGCCGTGCGTCTCGTAAGCCACGTCTAGCATGGACGTGCGTACATACAACAGCGCGGCCGGGGAGGTCAGGGTTGCCATACAGTCTTCTCCCCGCTGAGTTTGCGGTCCAGGAACGTTGCCGCACTGATCAAGGCCAGATGGCTCAACGCCTGGGGTGTGTTGCCCAAGTGCCGAGCCTGGCTGTCGAACTCTTCGGCGTACAACCCCAGCGGGTTGGCGTAGCGCAGCAGCTGTTCGAATTCCAGATGGGCTTTTTCCACCTGCCCGGCGCGGGCCAGGCATTCGACGTACCAGAACGAGCAGGCGGCGAATGCGCCTTCGGTGCCTTGCAGCCCGTCGATCTGGCTGTCGTCATTGCGGTAGCGGTAGACCATGCCGTCGCGCACCAGGCTTTTCTGGATTGCTTCCAGCGTCGCCAGCCAACGGGGGTCGGTGGCGGCAACGAAGCGCACCAGCGGCATCAACAACATCGAGCCGTCCAGCGCCGTGCTGCCGATATGCTGTACGAAATGCCCGCGCTCTTCGTTCCAGAAGTTGCTCCAGATATCGGCGTAGATTGCCTGACGCGTCTGGTCCCAGCGTGCAAACGGGGCGGGCAGTGAGCGTTTGGAGGCCAGGCGAATGGCACGATCCAGGGCCACCCAGCACATCAGGCGCGAGTGCAGAAAGTGATGCTGCTCGCCGCGCATTTCCCAGATGCCCACGTCTTTGCGGTTCCAGATCTCACACACTTGATCGACCACTTCCACCGTATGTTTCCAGCCTTCGTGGGAAATGGCTTCGCCGTACTTGTTGACCAGGTAAACGGCGTCCATCAGTTCGCCGTAGATATCCAGCTGGATCTGGTCGAACGCTTCATTGCCCACACGCACCGGTTGTGCGCCGCCGTGGCCGCTCAAATGATCGAGGGTGGTTTCCGGCAACTCCTGGCGACCGTCGATGCCATAGAGGATGTTGATCTTGGTGGGCTGGCCGCAGCAGTCGCTGACTCGGCCCTTGAGCCAGCGCATATAGGCGTTGGCTTCCTCGACAAAGCCCAGGCGCATAAACGCGTAGACGGTGAATGAGGCATCGCGGATCCAGGTGTAGCGGTAATCCCAGTTGCGCTCGCCGCCGGGGCTTTCCGGCAGGCCGAAAGTCGCCGCGGCGATGATTGCGCCGTGCTTGCGTGAGGTCAAAAGCTTAAGCGCCAAGGCCGAACGATTGACCATTTCGCGCCAGCGTCCACGGTAATTGGACTGTCCGATCCAGCCGCGCCAGAACGCCAGGGTGCGCTCCAGATAAAGATTGGTGCAGTCGTTGATCACCCGCGGATCGTCCTGGCCGCCGAGCACAAATTCGGCGCCTTCGTCCTGGGCCAGGGTGAAGCGAGTGACGGCCGCATCCGCGTCGAGGGTCAGCGGCTGGCTGCCCACCAGGCGCAGGCCGGGCTGGCCGTCGGCGCGGAACACTACACCGCCATCGTCCGCTGTAGCGTGAGTCTTGGCGCGGGCATAGTCATGGCGCACGGTGCAGCGCAGATGCATAGTTGCCTGGCCACTGACCACGCGCACTCGGCGAATCAGCAGCGGCAAATCGTCAACGTCTTCGCTGACGACCAGCAGATCGGTGATTTCCACCACCGCCTCGTCACTCAGCCAGCGGGTTTGCAGTACGTTGGTGTCAGGCAGGTAGATCTGCTCGCGGCGGGCGTTGGGCAGGTCCGGGGTGAGTTGGAAGGTGCCGGCATCGGGCGTGTCGAGCAGCGCGCAGAAGATCGACGGGCTGTCGAATTCCGGCCAACAGAAAAAGTCGATGCTGCCCCGGTCATTTACCAGTGCGGCACTGCGCATGTCGCCGATGATGCCATGGGCATCGATGGCGCTTTGGTGCTCTTTCTTCAAATCAACCATTGCCGCGAAACTCCGGATAAAGGCTCATGCCGCCATCAATGAACAGCGTACTGCCGACCACATAATCAGAAGCATCACTGGCCAACCACACCACCGCATTGGCCACATCTTCTACCTCACCGACGCGGCCATAAGGAATCAATTTAAGCAGCTCTTTTTCCGCCGCGCCTTCAGTGGCGGCGCGGTTGATCGCCGTACGAATCGCCCCCGGCGCAATGCCATTGATGCGGATGCGTTGCTCGCTGACTTCCTGGGCGAGGGTGCGCATCAGCATCTCCACGCCACCCTTGGACGCCGCATAGTTCACATGCCCGGCCCAAGGGATGACTTGATGCACCGAACTCATATGGATGATTTTGCCGGCGGCCCGTGACACGCCCTCACGCACCCCCTGACGACTGAAGATACGCACCGCCGCGCGGGCGCAGAGGAACTGCCCGGTGAGGTTGACACCGATCACGGTGTTCCAGTCCTCAAGGGTCATGTCGACCAGGTTGGCGTCTTTTTGCAGCCCGGAGTTGGCTACCAGAATATCCAGGCTGCCAAAGGCATCGAGGGTCTGAGCGAATAGGCGCTCGACGTCGGCCTCCTTGGACACATCGCCGCCGATGGCAAGCGCTCGGCCGCCGTTGGCATTGATCTGCGCCGCAAGGGCCTCGGCGGGTGCCGCCTGGGAGTTGTAGTTAAGCACCACCGCCGCGCCAGCGTCGGCCAGCGCTTTAGCCGCGCCCGCACCAATGCCGGAACTGGCACCGGTGACCAGGGCCACTTGTTGCTGCAAGGAAATCCGCATCGCCCACCCACTGTGTTTATGAGAGTCCTTTCAGCTGACTGGCGGCGGGGAGTGGAAGTTCATCGCATGGCTTGTACGCCCAGGCCGGGGCCGTTGGCGTAGCGCCGGGGCGCAAGGCGCAGGTTTATCGTAATATGCTGAAAATAAAAGATAAGGGATGGAGCAAAGGAATGCGTATGTCGACAGGCACCCCAAGAATGAAACCCTTAGTCATAGGCTTAACAGCTGTTTTATCACTGCTTCAAGTGTCATCGGCCGTAGAGGAAAACAGCAATGGCAAAACGCTCTATCTCCAACGGTGCGCTGTGTGCCATGGACCGGATATAAAGGCCAGCGGGCCATTGGCTAAAAAAAGCAATCCGCCCACGCCTGACCTTACTACCGCCGCATTCAAGCAGCGGCTGCATGATTATCCTGGGGTGATCGTCTCGTCGATCATACTTCGCCCAAATGGCAACCTGATTCCAAAGACCTTGAAGGACAACGGTGTAAAGATAGCGCCGCACGCGTGGAGCGTTCAGGATTTTCGCGATCTGCATCAATACATGAGCAGCGTGATTTCAAAAAGTTGAGGGTTTTGAATGCGGTGGGCGTACCGCCGATGGACAGCAATTGCTCCGCTTAATAGGAAGCATTACTATTCACGCCCCGCCTCCTCAGTGCCTTCGCGATGATTCCTCAGCCGCCCCGCAGAACAGGCTTTTTCGAGCACTACGAAGAGTTGATCGGAACCTGGACCCGACGCTTGAGGAACCGTCAACAAGCCGAGGATCTGACCCACGATACTTTTGTGCGAGTGCTTGAGTCCCACGCCAGCGAGGTTGCGCAACCACGCGCCTACCTGCATCAAACCGCCCGCAATATCGCGGTGGACGGCTACCGCCGCGACGAACGCCGCGAGGCGTTGACGTTGCAGGCCGTGGATCAGGCTCCCCATAACGGCGACCCGGAGCATTACATGCACGCGATTCAGTTGGCCGACTCCATCGAGCGGGCCCTGGCCGAGTTGCCGCTCAACTGCCGCAAGATTTTTATCTGGCAGAAAATCGAGGGGCTCACCCAGCAGGAAATCGCCGCGCGCCTGGGGCTATCTAAAAACATGGTGGAAAAGTATATGATCCGCACCCTGCGGCATCTGCGTGACCGCCTGGATGCAATGGCGCCATGACCCGCTTAGGAACAGGATCTTCCCCGATGGATAAGCGTGCCCGTGACGAGGCGGCGCAATGGTTTGTGCGCCTGCAAGACGGCCCGTTGAATGCCGAAGAGCGTCAACGTTTCGATGCCTGGCGTGCCGAGCAGCCCGAACACCAATATGAATTCGATGTACTGCAAGGGCTGTGGAGCGCCACGGATCTGCTTTCCCAACCCCGTTTGCAGGCCCTGTGCGACGTGCCGGCTGAGCGCCCCAGGCGTGCTGCGGTGTTGCGCTATGCGGTAGCGGCCAGTGTGGTTGCCATTGCGGTGGGCCTGGGTTTGGTCAGCGGGTTGGGCCAACCAAAGCCCTACAGCGCCGAGTTCAGTACCCGAGTGGGCGAGCAGCGCCAAGTGGCTCTGCCCGACGGTTCTGTGATGGACCTTAACAGCCGCAGCGTGGTTGCGGTTCACTACGAAAAAGGCCGGCGAGGCATTGAACTCAAGCAGGGCGAGGCGATGTTCAGCGTCGAGCACGACGCCAGTCGCCCCTTTGTGGTCGCCGCCGGCGCAGGGCAGGTGACGGTCACCGGCACGCGCTTCGATGTGCGGCGCGATGATGAGCAGACCCGCGTGGTGGTCGCAGCCGGCACGGTCAAGGTGCAGGGGCAGGCATCGACCCCAATCGTGACGCTCACCGCCGGCCGGGGCACTCACGTCGATACTCAGGGCCAGGTGGCCGCAGCCTACGCGGTGAACCCTGAAGAACTGACGGCATGGCGCACCGGTAAACTGGTGTTCAACAACGCCACCCTGGCCGAGGTGGCGCGGGAGGTGTCGCGCTACCGCGAGCAACCGTTGCGCGTCACCACGCCAGCGGTGGGTAACCTGCGCCTGACCAGCGTGTTCAACGCCAACGACACCGACGCTTTGCTCAAAGCCCTGCCGCATATCCTGCCGGTTGCCTTGCGCGCCTTGCCGGACGGCAGTCAGGAAATTATTTCACGCTGACATTCAGGTTTTTTTCGAGTTGTTCGTCTTCTCCTGCAACTGCAACTGGTTTGCATTAACGGCCGCACACTCTTGCGATCACAGGATTAGGTTCGACGTGAAAAAACTCGCCCTCTACAACAATAAAATCTCCCGCTGGGCGCCGCTCGCCCTGGCCATTGCTGTCAGCATCGCGCTGCCTGTCGCCCAGGCTGGCGATGGCATTCATATTCGCGCCCAGCCCCTGGGCGCAGCCTTGAGCCAACTGGGCCAGCAAACTTCGCTGCAAGTGTTCTTCAGCCCCGATATGGTCGCCGGCAAGCAAGCCCCCGCGGTGGATGGCAATCTCTCGCCTGAACAAGCCCTGCGCCAATTGCTGCAAGGCAGTGGGCTGGATTACCAGATCGACGCAGGTTCGGTGACCTTGCGCACGTTGAGCGCCGGCACCGGCGAGGCCGGCTCGCCACTGGAACTGGGCGTCACCGACATCAAGGTGGTGGGCGACTGGCTCGGCGATGCCGATGCCGCCGTGGTGCAAAACCATGCGGGAGCACGCACTGTGGTGCGCCGCGAAGCCATGGTGGAGCAGGGCGCAATGAACGTTGGTGACGTATTGCGCCGCGTGCCTGGTGTGCAGGTGCAGGAATCCAATGGCACCGGTGGCAGCGATATTTCCCTCAACGTCGGCGTACGCGGCTTGACCTCACGCCTGTCGCCACGCTCCACCGTGCTGATTGATGGTGTACCGGCAGCCTTCGCCCCGTACGGCCAGCCGCAACTGTCGATGGCCCCCATTTCCGCCGGTAACCTGGACAGCATCGACGTCGTGCGCGGCGCCGGCTCCGTGCGCTATGGCCCACAAAACGTCGGCGGCGTGATCAACTTCGTGACCCGCGCCATCCCGGAAAAATTCTCCGGTGAAGTCGGTACCACCCTGCAAACGTCCGCCCACGGTGGATGGAAGCACGTGGAGAATGCGTTTATCGGCGGCACCGCCGACAACGGCATCGGCGCCGCGTTGCTGTACTCCGGCGTCAATGGCAACGGCTACCGCAACAGCAACAATTCCAACGACATTGACGACGTGATCTTCAAGACCCACTGGGCGCCGACTGATCAAGACGACTTCTCGCTCAACTTCCACTATTACGATGCCAGCGCCGACATGCCCGGTGGTCTGACCCAGAAGCAATTTGACGCCAACCCTTACCAGTCGGTGCGCGACTGGGACAACTTCAGCGGCCGCCGCAAGGACGTGTCCTTCAAGTACATCCGCCAGATCGACGACCGTACCCAGGCAGAAGTACTGACCTACTACTCCGACAGCTTTCGAGGCAGCAACATCGCCAACCGCGATCTGAAAACCCTCAGTTCCTACCCCCGCACCTACTACACCTTCGGCATCGAACCGCGGGTGTCCCATGTGTTCGACGTGGGCCCGAGCACGCAGGAAGTCAGCGTTGGCTACCGCTACTTGAAGGAAGGCATGCACGAACAGGCTACGAGCCTGAACCTGGTCAACAACGTGCCCACGCCAGGTGGGCAGAACGACGGCCACGTTTATCAAGACCGCACCGGCGGCACCGAAGCCAACGCTTTCTACATCGACAACAAAATCGACATCGGCCAATGGACGATCACCCCGGGCATCCGCTTTGAAGACATCCGCACCGAATGGCATGACCGCCCGGTCGTGGCCCTGAACGGCAAGCGTACCGAGGAAAAGCGCCGCGAGATCCATAACAATGAACCGCTACCGGCTCTGAGCGTGATGTACCACGTCAGCGACGCATGGAAACTGTTCGCCAACTACGAAACCTCCTTCGGCAGCTTGCAGTATTTCCAGTTGGGGCAGGGCGGTACCGGCAACCAGACCGCCAATGGCCTGAACCCGGAAAAAGCCAAGACCTACGAGATCGGGACGCGCTACAACGACAGCATCTGGGGCGGCGAAGTGACGCTGTTCTACATCGACTTTGCCGATGAACTGCAATACGTCAGCAACGACGTGGGCTGGACCAACCTCGGCGCCACCAAGCACGCCGGTATCGAAGCGTCGGCTCACTACGACTTGTCCAATCTTGACCCGCGCCTCGACGGCCTGACCGCCAACGCCGGCTTTACCTATACCAAGGCCACCTCCGAGGGTGACGTGCCGTTCAAGGGCCGCGATCTGCCGCTGTATTCCCGTGAAGTGGCGACCCTGGGCCTGCGCTACGATGTCAACCACTGGACCCACAACCTGGACATCTATGCCCAGTCTGGCCAACGTGCGCCAGGCACCGGCACCACCTACATCACTCAAGGCACCGCTGACGGCCAGTACGGTGATATTCCGGGCTATGTGTCGGTCAACCTGCGCAGCGGTTATGACTTTGGCGCGCAACTGTCGAACCTGAAGCTTGGCGTGGGGGTGAAAAACCTCTTCGACCAGCAACATTACACGCGCTCCAGTGACAACAATGCCGGGATATACCTGGGCGAGCCGCGCACGTTCTTTGTACAGGCAAGCGTAGGGTTCTGATCTTCGATTGTTGGCAAACATCGCAGCCCAGGGGCTGCGATTTTTTTTACCTGTGCCAGACGTAACGCGACCCTGCCTGATCTGTTTCCTACACCGTCAAAGCACATATTGTTGCTGGATCAGGAACTGTTTCCGACACAAAACCACACATGGGAAAGCTGATGGGCTTCGACACTGCGTTGGAGCGACAAGCTGAAATCGCGCCCACTGTAATGGAGAAACCTATGTCGGTATCGATGGATACGTCCGTCTCTGCTTCACCAACGCCAGACCTTTCGCAAGCCACTGCCAAGGCCGTCGTCAAGCACACCCGCGAGGCACCTGCTGCGCCTTCTTTCAATGATCAGAGTGCTGCCCATGTGAGCTTCCCGTCCGCGCAAAACAAGGCCGGGCCGGTGTTCGATCAACATCAGCCGGCAACCACTGTTGCTGATGTGCTTGGCCATCACCACAACCCTTCCGGGCTGCGTCACTTACTGAGCCAACTCAAGCGCTGGCTCAGTCATTGGTTCTTGGGGCATCGGCCGCCCATGCATCCCGGCTGTGGGCAGCCACCAAGACCTGATCCAGGCTGTAGCAACCCGCCGCCAAGGCCCAACCCAGGGGCAAGCAATCCACCTTTGCGCCCCGACCCTACCGCAGGGGGGAGGCCATATCCGGTCGCACCCGGCAGGCCCGACCCGCAATATTCATTGAAGAGCAACGAAGAGTTGGCGCAGCAATTGCGCGACAGCTTCAATGCCTTTAGAGACCCAAACAACCCTGGGTCTATCAGTGTTGACAGCATTCTTGCAATGGCGAAAAGAGGATGGTCGCCCAATCCGGTCATGAGGGAAAACACCCGCTTGGCCAATGAGCTGCTGCGGCGGCCGGAGCTGATGGCGGCGCTTGACCGAGACGGTCAAACCGGTGCGTTGAATGATCTTATTGATTGGAAAAGCCTGAACGCGGTTATCCAGGGGGATAACTACTTCAAGTACAAGACTGACAAAGAGTTGGCCGCTGAAATGCTTGAGCATTTCGATGAACTCAAAGAGGGAAGCGGCGGGCCTAGCCTTAAATTCAGAGACTTGAAGAAACTCGCAAGTCAGGCGCTCACGGGCGATGCCGACAAGGATCACCTGATCCAATTGGCCCAGGCAGTCATGAAACGAGGTGATCTGCTCAAGCTGATGGATAACCTCGTCAGTGCCGACGGTGACGGAAAGATCCGTCGCAAAGCATTGGCCCTACTGGCCCAATAACCCACCTTCAGGCGCTGTGCTGCGAGAACGGCGCCTGATTCCGTTATTTAAGGAACGGCTTACGCTTATTTGCCACATAGGTGATAGCTGTGGTGGTGCATAGGCCCGCCACTTTTCACATTTTGTCCGAGGGAAAACACATGACTTCAACTTCGTTTAATTCCTCCCAACCTTGCCGCCTTGAACTTTTGCAAAACCCCCAGCAAGCAAATCCTGCCATATCCGAGAAGGGCGGTGTGTCAGAAGGTATCCCCACCGCTGCGCAGGAATATGTGGCCCAAGCCCGGCGCATGAAAGCGTTTGCCAGCGAGCGGAAGTTTCAGGCACCCGTTGCAGATGATTTTTCCCGGGGCATGCTGGCGGACCGTCAGGTTCCAGTGGCCCACGCCGACTCACTGAAACGCACCGGGCTGATCAATAGTCTGGCGACGTGGTGGCGTAGTCGAAAGTCCGGTTGATCGTGCCTCGCCTGGGCTTTTACATATTGTCATTGGTATTCGTTGCTCATCCGGAACTGCCGTCTCCCTCCAACCACATATGAGGTGCTTGTCCGAGTGGAATCCATTCGTTGATCTGGTTCATTCCGGCACAGGTCACCAAGCGGATATGCATCTGAACAGAGTTGGAGAAAATCCATGAAAATCGAGGGTGTACTACCTCCCGGCCGGCCTCTTGCCCTTGGCGGATCAGCCGCGCAAGCAACGACGCTACCACCGGTCACCTGGCAGGAAGCTTCTTGCACGCCTGAGCGAGGCATCTCTGGCAAGCCCATTCTTTCGCGCGGAACGTTATCCGTTCTAAGTCATCGAGACCTGCAGAACTTCCCCACTGAACGGGCGAGCGGGTCCGTGCCAGGTGCAACTTCAACGGACAAGCAATTGGCAAAGGCCCTTGAAAAAGCCTTTGGTCTGCTGCACCCCTTCCTTAATGAGGGGCGCTTGACCTGGATGTCATTGCAGCGGATCGCGGCTCAACCCCTGGGTGAAACCGAGGCACTGGATGGTGCCATTCAGGTCGTCAGGGAAATTCTCAAGCGTCCGCGGTTAAGTGACACCATCTTCAGCCGCGACGGTGATATCACGCGTGACAGTCTCAGCACGGCAGCCCAGGCGTTGCATGGCAACAGCTCGGCGAGCGTATTCAGCCAGGATCCGTTTCATACCCAAGGCAACGCGCAAGTGGTGCAAGCGCTGCAAAGCCAGTTTGAACACTTGAGAGACAAGACGATGGATCGCACCTTCCTGTTCGAACAACATCAGTACGTTGAGATTGCCAAGCTCAAGGCGGTCATGCAGGACCCGTACGAAGTTGATCAGCAGGGCAGCACTGTACTGGACCCATCTACCGGCATGCCCAGGCCCCAGTACAGTGAATGGTGTGTCTACACGGCGAAAAACGTTATAGAGCGCCCTGGTTTGCTGCCTTCCTTGGAACGTGCCAATGGCACGCGACTGTTTGGCCCCACTTACAAAGAGGGTTGGCTGAGCAACAAAAGCCTCGAGCGCTGGCGGGAGCAGGACGATGCTCGCAAAGCGCGCTGACTGCCGCGCCTATACCTTGAGGATTTTGCCGCTGATGGCCACGGCCGCCAGCAACACCGCAATCAATACAAAGGCGGTACTCAGGCTGCTGCCATGGGCGATAAAGCCGATCACCGCAGGGCCGGCGAGAATACCGGCGTAACCGAGCGTGGTGATGGCCGGTACCGCAATATGTTCCGGCATGACCTTCTGTTTGCCGACGGCGGTGTACAGCACCGGCACGATATTTGAACACCCGGCACCCACCAATGCGTACCCCAGTAATGCAGTTTGCCAGGCCGGCAATAGCGTCGCGATGAGCAGGCCGACGCACGCCAAGGTGCCCCCGATCACGATCACGCGCGTAGTCCCCAGGCGTCGGACAATGGCATCACCGGTCAAACGCCCCGCGGTCATGGTCAAGGCAAATGCCGCGTAGCCAAGGCCGGCGTACGCTTCATCCAGGCCGCGTTCAGCGCTGAGGAATACAGCACTCCAATCCAGCACCGCACCTTCGGCCAGGAATACGATGAAACACAGGCACCCAATAAACAACACCACACCATGGGGCACCGCAAACGCCGGGCCGGAGCTTTCGCTGCCATAAGGCAAAAGGTGCGGTGCGGCCTTGAGCAATGCCGCAACCATGATAACCACCACTACCAGCGTCGCCTGCAGTGGCGACAGGCCCAGGCCCAGCAAACCGGCAACCCCCGCCGCGCCAACGATCCCTCCCAGGCTGAATAAACCATGGAAGCCCGACATCATGGTTTTGCCACTGGCGCGCTCGACAATCACCGCTTGCAGATTGACGGTAGAGTCCACGGTGCCCAGGCCCGCGCCAAACAGGAACAAGCCAGCGATCAACAACGGGATCGAGCTGACCGTGGCCAGCATCGGCAGGGCCAGGCAGATCATGAGGGTCCCTGCGGTGAGTACACGACGGCAGCCGTAGCGCGATGCCAGGGCGCCGGCTGCCGGCATCGCGAGGATCGAGCCGACGCCCAGGCACAACAGCAGCAGGCCAAGCGTGCCTTCATTCAGATCTGCGCGCGCTTTGGCATAGGGCACCAGGGGCGCCCAGGCAGCGATACCAAAGCCTGCG
Organism: Pseudomonas sp. MF7453; assembly: GCF_016405455.1. Taxonomy (NCBI): domain Bacteria; kingdom Pseudomonadati; phylum Pseudomonadota; class Gammaproteobacteria; order Pseudomonadales; family Pseudomonadaceae; genus Pseudomonas; species Pseudomonas sp. MF7453. The sequence goes on from NZ_JAEKCN010000026.1 coordinate 14,587, forward strand.
ATAAAGAAAGCGATGCGCGTCGACATCTGCTCCAGCCGCCCGGGGATTACGGGCGCAGGGGTGGGGATGGCAGTCATGAGAAATCCTTGGTTTTGCGTTTATCGAGCGATGTCCAGCGCGACATCCTTGCACATCAGGCCCTTTGGAGCGAGCCGGGTTCCCTTCGCGTGCGGGATTGGAAGTACCGATGGCGACAATTGTTTTTTACAAAGCCGGAACGCTTTGGCGGCTGATAACCACACACGAGTGATCGAACCTGTAGGAGGTGGTCTGGAAGGTGAGTAATCCTCGTGAGAGTGGCTGAACCCCAGGTTTCTTGCGGCGGATTACCACCTTCCAGACCACTTCCAAATGAGGAGACATCAACACACCTTGGTACGACGCCGGACCTGTGGCGAGGGAGCTTGATCCCGATATAGGCTTCCGGGCACGACCAGCGTGCTGGATCAGACCGAGTACATATCCGTTATTTAGGGAAGAAGGCTACCAGCTTGGAAAGATGTCAGCTGTTTCTTTGGAACTGGGTTATGCAGATATAAACTCGCGTAAGAATTTTCTTGTTGTTCTTCGATACCTTATTGGCTGTATGTCCTGCTTTATAAGCGACACTTCCATCCTCGATGTACGAAACTTCTGTTTTATTTGGAAAAGGCCGAAAAGCGCATGAAATCGCTAAGCTTTAGCGTGTTCAGGTGCTTTTTTTCGCAATCCACCCGGTATTGGCGAGGGAGAGTCGTTCAGTTGAAAAATTGATTGCGGGTAACAAGGGATGGTTAACGCGTTTGTTTCGTCACGTTTCAAATTAGTTCTTCCAGGCATAATCACAGACTTTCAGGTAGTGGCATTCAAAGGCACTGAAGCCCTCGATCAGCCTTACTTCATACATGTGCAATTGGTCAGCGAAGACCCTTCTTTCGATTTGGAGGCGCTGCTTCATCAACCCGCCTATCTGGACTTTGGCGAAGCGGATCAGGGGCTGCATGGGCAGGTCTACGCCATCGGTCGAGATGATCCCGGCGTGCGGCTCACCCGTTATCACCTGACCCTCGCCCCGCGCCTGGCGTGTCTTGCCCATCGCCGCGACCAGCGGATATTCCAGCAACGCAGCGTGCCGCAGATCCTTGCAACAGTCCTTGAGCACCACGGGATTCTCGCCGATGCCTATGCCTTCGAACTCGGCCCCGTGGTGTACCCGCCGCGAGTTTTTTGCGTGCAGTACATGGAATCGGACCTGCACTTTATCCAGCGGCTGTGTGAGGAAGAGGGTATTCACTACCACTTTCGCCACAGCGTGGATAACCATCTGTTGGTATTCGGTGATGATCAAACAGTATTTCGACGGCTGGCGGTGCAGCGTTATTGTTCGTCGGCTGATCCGGCGCTCGAGGCCCGGGTGGTCCAGCGCTTCGACCGGCGTTTGCAAACACGCAGTCAGCGAACTGTACGTCGAGACTATGACTTTGAGCATCCTTCGTTTCGCCTGCAAGAACAGGCCGGTGCCAAAGCGGCAGAGCCCTGGGACGACTATGAATACCCCGGTGGTTTCACTGGCCGTGCCCGGGGAGCGCAACTGGCGCGACGTGGCCTGGAGCGCCATCAGCGTGATCGTCATCGGGTGTTGGGCAAAAGCGATCAACCCGCGTTACGCAGTGGTCATTTTCTTGAACTGTGCGGGCACCCGGATCCAGCCTGCAATGACTTATGGTTGCTGACATCGGTGCGTCATGAGGGCTACCAGCCGCAGGTGTTGGAGGAGTCGGCATTCGAGGCCGCCGGGTTTCAGGGCTATCGCAACCGATTCACTGCAACGCCCTGGCGCGCAGTGCATCGCCCGGCCCTCAAGCACCCCAAGCCGACGATCAGTAGCAGCCAGACCGCAACGGTAACCGGGCCCGCTGGTGAGGACGTGCATTGTGATGCCTATGGCCGAGTGAAGGTGCGCTTTCACTGGGATCGCCTGGACAAAAACGACGATACGAGCAGCTGTTGGCTGCGGGTAGCGTCGGGTTGGGCCGGTGACGGGTTTGGCGCCCTGGTCATTCCACGGGTAGGCATGGAAGTGCTGGTGAGCTTTCTGGAAGGCGACCCGGACCAACCTTTGGTCAACGGCTGCCTGCCCAATGCGTTGCACTTGCCGGCCTACCCTTTGCCGCAACACAAGACACGCACCGTACTGCGCAGCCGCAGCTCCCCAGGCGGTGGCGGTGGTAATGAGCTGCACCTTGAAGATCGCCGTGGCGAAGAACTCATCTATCTGCGTGCCCAGCGTGATCTGGAACAACAGGTGGGGCATGACAGCCGCCTGGAAGTGGCAGGGGAACGGCATGAAGTCATTCGTGGAGCCAGTACGGTTCGCTTGGAAAGTGAGGAGCGTCGCCACGTTCTCGGTGCTCGCAAGGTTGTGCTTGAGGCGCACGACCACCTCGACGTACAGGGCGATAGCCTCACCCGTGTTGCTCAGACCCTGGTGATCGAAGCCGGGCAACAGGTTCATCTCAAGGCGGGCGCCAACCTGGTGATCGATGCGGGTGCGCAACTGAGCCTGAAGGCGGGCGGCGAGCACCTGCTGATTCAGGCCGGCGGTATTTTCAGCAGCCGGCCCATCACCCTGGGCGGGGCACCGTGCGCAACGCCCTCGTCAGTTGCCGACGCGCAAATGTCTGCAGCGCAAGGCGTCATCATGGATTTGGCTAAAAAACTGGGTGCGGACTTTTTCCCCCTGTGCGAATGCTGCCGCGAAGGTCAGTACGATATGGCGGGGAGGGCGGCTTGATGGACAGCCTGGTCACTCGATGGATGGCCCAACAGCAGCAACGCGGCTATCACCTGTGCCTGATGCTTGAGGGGCGTCATGAGGCTAGCCAACCGCTGCTGGCAGAACGCGATCTGTCGCGTTATTGCAACCTCTACAGCGAGACCGCTGCGGCGCAGTTGGCGAGTTCCGGCCCGCTGATCCTATTGCTGGAGCAAGCGAATGAGCCCGCGCTGATTGATCTGCTGCGACACCCCGAATCGAACTGGGGATGGCTCTTTAGCCTATCTGCTGCCGACTTGACGGGAGTGGCGCGTCATTGGCGCGACAGGCTGCTGGTGGGGCCAGCGGGGCGGCAGACGCTCTATCGTATTCACGACAACCGCACCCTGGCCCGCGCCTTGCTCCATCTATCCAAGGAGCACTGGCCGGTCTATCTCGGGCCGCTGAACAGTGTGTGTTATTGGCATGAAGGCCGCTGGCATCAAAGCGAAAACCCTGCTCCGGGCCACTATTCTGCACCGGAGCCAGCCCCCTGGCTCAACACACCCAACCCACAAGCCGACGCCATTTTGCACGCCAATATCCTCCGTTACCTGCTCGCGGAACACAGTGAGGACCTGGCGGCACTGGTCGAATTCCAGGACCCCAGGGTCTGGCTCACCCAAGTACTGGAACAGGCTCGGACCTGGCAATGGCGCAGCCCCGAGCAGTTGGCGTTCCTGGTGGTGCGCCGGTTGGAAGAGGCGATCCGAAGCAGCGTTATTCATTGGCCCCCTCGGGGTGGGGAGGCGCCTGAAGCGCATTTTGAACGGGTCGTGGAGCAATGGCGCAGGGAGGGGGAAAGCGGTGAATAGGTGGATGGCAGCGGTGTTGCCTGTTCTTGGGGGCGTGGCGCTTTCGGGCTGCGCGGGGCGGGGGGTGGATAGTTTTACGTTGGAGGTGGATTTGCCGGCGCAGTTTGAACTTAAAACCGCTGCCAATTACCGACCCGCGACGGGTGAGAGCTGTGTTTTGCCCAGGCGTCGAGATAAGAGACCAGAGCGAAAAGTCTTTTTTACGGAATACAAACCGGTAGCGAGCAGGGTTAGCTATGAACTACCGCTGACTGAAACAGTCGAGGGTTGCCCGTTGGTACTGCGCAGTGTGGAGTTTGGTTTTTATGCGAAGTGGGGCGCGCGGGATGCAGATGTGGGTGGGGATGATGCCTATATCTCTATTGGAGATCATCTGGATAGGCCTGGGATACAGCAGCAAGGTGTGCAGGCGTTATCAGGTCAGTGTCAATGGTTGTTTCGGACAGTCGGTCCCTTTCATGCGATCAGGAAGATCCTCCAGTGCCGTTCGGTTAATGCGCTGGGGCAGCTGCAGACAACACGCGTTGGTGGAAATGCACAGCGCGATCAACTGCGGGGGAAAACCCTCAGGATGACGCTAAAGGTGACGGATGAGGAACGCCCCGCTTTTGGCGATAACTGGGTCGCTGTTCCAGGAGGGTGGAAACGCTGTAAGGGTATAGATTTCGCCGATCAGGATGCTTACTGCAATGGCAATAACACCGATTTCAAGCCAATAAAAATGCCGGATGGCCGCATCTGCAATATTTATCCAACGTGTGAGTGATAAGGAGTTAAGCCATGTATTTGGACGCAAGGAAGCGATCCTTTTTCAGCGACAGTGCGCCAGCTTGTTCATTGCGAGGGCACTGGGTCAGCTTTTGCCTGGTCGATGAGCTCGGAGTTGGCGCGACGTATGGCGGCCTGCCATATACCGTCCGCGACAGTGCAGGACAGGAGTACAAGGGGAGATTGAACGGATTAGGTTTTGCCAAGCTGGAGAATATTAATAGCGGCCCTGTGGTTCTTGTTTTTGATGAGCTGTATTCAGGATCAGGTCAGCCATATCGCCGGTTAATGATGCGACCGACTTATCAGCTTCCTGTTACCGAGCTGCAAGTTCGTGCTGAGCAGACTGGATTCGCTGTGGCCGATGGGCGTCGGGCTGAGGCCAATCCTGCACAACAACAAGCCAACCGGTTCTACCAAGTTGAAGTCAGGGATCTAGTGCGCCATGCCGCCCACCTCCCTCCGATAAGACCTTGTGCCCATCGTCCCAAACGTCACGCACTGAAGATGATGGCCGATCTGGGGTTCGGCCCACCCGAGCCAACGTTGTCCGGTATCGTACTGTTCCCCAACAACCACACTGTTCTCGAAGTACGACCACTACGGGCGTTGCGCCCCATGCTATCTATTGAAGATAAATTCAGTGCCCTGAACCTGTACCAACTCGCATTGTTTGCTGCGTTGAGTTATTGCGATTTTGGTCAGGTACCCTCAGAAAGGCCTTTGCATGAAGTCCGCTTTCCGTTGGATCCAAGCGTTGGAAATTTATTCGCTGAACAGCTCTCCTTGTATCAAGAAGCCTGGCGAATTGATCCGAAGCAAGTGCAGCGTTTTCATCCTCTCTATGAAGAGGTCCCTTATTCCAGCCGTTTCGAAATCTTGCCATTCGATCCTGAGTTATATCCCCAAAACCGACCGGAACTGAAGGAAGAGCAGGAGCACCCCGCCCATTTGCATTTTTTCGATGACGAAAAGTTCGGCACGGATACCCAGGCTTTCGTCACTCATCACGGTGAGGCAATCCTGATCGCTGTGCGAGGAACCGTCAGCCATACCGATGTGCTACGTGACGCAGACGCCCATCAGGTGCCTTTCGCCGAAGGCGTCGGAAAAGTGCACGACGGTTTTTACCAGGCCTACCGTGCTATGCGTAATTTCGTATTGCGATACCTTGATCAGTTTCACACCGGCCAACGCATTATCATTTGCGGCCACAGCCTCGGTGGTGCCATTGCATTGCTGCTTGCCGAAGGGCTGCGCCGAATGCCGGACGCCCACTACAACATCCTCCTTTACACCTACGGCGCGCCCCGCGCCGCAGACTCCGAATTCACTGTCGGCGCTTCGTCACTGGTTCACCACCGCATCGTCAATCACAACGACCCCGTGCCCAGTGTTCCCGCCCCGTGGATGAACACCACCGCCAAACTCTGGATACCCGGGGCCATCACCTTATTCAGTGCGCCTGCACCCGGCGGCCTGTTATTCGCCGCAGGGTTGGTGCGCATGGGTGGCAACCCCTACCAACATCATGGTGAGCAACATCACTTCATGCCGATCATGCTCCCGGACGGCACCCATTCTTCGGTGTTATGGAAGCCAGGCTGTGAGTCCATCCAAGAAGCGGGTTGTAATCGCGCGTTGCAACTGCAGGGCGACATGCCCCACCGCGACACTCTATTGAGGCAGCTTTTTCAGGCCGGTCAACACTTCATGACCGCCAGCTACGTCCCCGCGGCCTGGGCTACATTGCGACGCTGGCAACAAACCCTGGATAGCCAAGGCACCCTGGTGACCGCAAGGGAGTTCGAGCTGCTTGACCAGGCTCTTGAGGACATGCGCGCGCAACTGCGGGCCAAACGGCGTGAACTCGCCCGTCGGCGCCCGGCCAATGATCGCAGCCATGAAACCAACGATGCCTTGAACGCCGAGATCGACCGTTTGCACGCCAGCCGCGAGCGCTTGGCCAGCCTGCGCTGGCGTCGCATTGAAGCCCGCGATGTCTACGGCAGTCATGCGGGGGCGGCGCACCTGCAAGCCAGCCTCAAACGCTGGTTCAGCCACCGTGAGAATCACGAGCCTGCTCAGTTTGCCAGCATCCCAACGCCTTCCCACAATGATCTGGCAAGGCCGCAAACACTGGATATCGACTCAATCGTTTAGCCACTGGGTCACATAAACTCCACCTGTGCCGGTTGCCGCTTCATCAGCACCTTGCCGTTGCGGATCGAGTACAGCGGCAGGCCCTGGCTACGAATGACTTCGTAGTCGCTGTCGGCCGACAGGATCAGCAGGTTGGCCGGGCGGCCCGCTTCCAGACCGTAGCGGTCACCCAGAGCCATGGCCTTGGCGCTGTTGTCGGTGACCAGGTCCAGCGCGCTTTGCAGGTTGCGGTAGCCGAGCATATGGCAGATGTGCAGGCCGGCTTCCAGCACGCGCAGGATGTTGCCGTTACCCAGCGGGTACCAGGGATCGACGATGGAGTCCTGGCCGAAACACACGTTCATGCCGGCCTCAAGCAGCTCGTTGACACGAGTGACGCCGCGGCGTTTCGGGAAGCTGTCGAAGCGGCCTTGCAGGTGGATGCTTTCGGTGGGGCAAGACACAAAGCTGATGCCGGAATGCCCCAGCAGGCGAAACAGTTTGGCGCAGTACGCGTTGTCGTAAGAGCCCATGGCCGTGGTGTGGCTGGCGGTGACGCGGGTACCCATGTCGCGGCTGCGGGCTTCTTCGGCAAGCACTTCGAGAAAGCGTGAGTGTGGGTCATCGGTTTCATCACAGTGCACGTCCACCAGGCAACCTGTGCGTTCGGCCAGGTCCATAAGGAACTTCACCGAACTGACCCCTTGATCGCGGGTGTATTCGAAGTGGGGGATGCCGCCGATCACATCGGCGCCCAAGCGAATGGCTTCCTCCATCAACTCGCGGCCATTGCGGAACGACTCAATGCCTTCCTGGGGAAAGGCGACAATTTGCAGATCGATCAGGTGTGCGCTTTCTTCTCGCACTTGCAGCATGGCCTTGAGCGCGGTGAGGTCCGGGTCGGTGACGTCGACATGGGTGCGCACATGCTGGATGCCATGGGCGGCGAGGGCTTGAATGGTTTTTTTGGCTCGGGCCTTGGTGTCTTCCTGGGTAATGGTGGCCTTGCGTTCACCCCAGCACTCGATCCCTTCGAACAGCGTACCGCTCATGTTCCAGCGCGGTTCGCCGGCAGTGAGCGTGGCATCGAGGTGGATGTGGGGCTCGACGAAGGGCGGTATCACCAGGTTACCGGCGGCATCCAAATCGCCGGCCCCGAGCGTGGGCACCCTTGTTTGCGCAGTAATACTGGCGATCCGGCCGTGTTCCAGGTGCAGATCATGCAAGCCTTCACGGTTGCGCAGGCGGGCATTGATGATGTGCATGGTCAAGTTCCTCTTGGCTAAAAACAATCAGGCAGGCAGCCGCCGGATCCTCAGGACGATACCGATGCCCCGGCGGTCATGCTGCGTAGTATGGCGCTGAGCAACACGTAGGTCAGCGATGCGGCAACAATTCCCACCAGCGGCGCGACCCATGGCGAATTGAACGCCAGCACGGTACCCACCCCATACGCTACCAGACCCGGCCAGTTGAATGCTGGCAGGCGAGCATCCGCCAGGCGCGGGTACTGGCCGCGATAACGATAGAAGAAGTCCGCCATGATCACCCCGCCAATCGGCGGGATCACGGTGCCCAGCAGGATCAGGTACGGTACCAGCAGGTCGTACATACCAAGCAAGGCGAGCAGGGTGCCGATCACGGCACCGGCCAGAGTCACGGTCTTGCGGCGTTGGGTGCGCAGCAGGTTGCAACCGGCGACGGCGAAGTTGTAGATGGTATTGTCCTGAGTGCTCCAGATATTGAGCAGCAACATCGCCATCGCGGCCATGGCGAAGCCTTGCAGCAGCAAAACCTCCACCACATCCGGTTGTTGATAGACGATGGCGCCGTAGGCGCCGATCAGCACCATCAGGCCATTGCCGATAAAAAAGCCGATCAGACTGGCCAGCACTGCGACCCTGGCCGAGCGCGAAAAGCGCGTCCAGTTGGTGGCCTGGGTCGCACCGCTGACGAAGGTGCCAAACACCAGGGTGATCGCCGTGGACAGGTCCAACTCCGCGGTCGGCACCACCGCCAGCAGCCCCGGCAGCCCGCCGACCTTCACCGTGGCGACCCACATCGACAGAATCAACAATAACCCCATGGCCGGCACTGCGATCCAGGACAGGATTTCCAGCCCGCGATACCCCACGTAGGCGGTAGCGCAGAATAATAAGCCAAACACCATCATCAACCCCAGCACACTGCCTGGGCTCAGTTGGAAATACTTGCCCAATACTACGGCTGCCGTGGCCGTGCCCCAGGCATACCAACCGATCTGGGTAAAACCGAGGATCAAGTCACTGAGCTTGCTGCCCACTTCGCCAAAGCAGAAACGCCCCATCAACACCGAATTCAAGCCGCTCTTGAACGCGATGTAACCCAGGCCTGCGGCATAGATACCCAACAAGAGGTTACCCAGGGCCACGACCCCGAGCATGTCGATGAAACTGAACGCCACCCCCAGCTTGCCACCGGCAAACATGGTTGCAGTAAAAAAGGTAAACCCCAGCAGCACCATGGCCGTAGAGGCCAGGCCTTTGCGTGCATGCAGGGGAACTTCGCTAAGGGGGTAATCGTTGCCAGGTGGTTGCTGCGTCATGGGTGCTGCTCCCTGAGTAGTGACGCAGCTCGTTTGCATCGTGCGTGCCAACGCAGGGGAGAGACATCAGCTAATGGGAGCAAGCCCTATGAAGTTGCCCCAGCCCAATCCGGTGCCAAAGCGGTGCAGCGCTGAGCCAAACTGGCTCAGGCGAATTCAGTTTGCAAAAAAAAACCACCCGCGCAGGTGGTTTTTCGACAGGTTATCGCTTACTCGCCGCGATAAATGCAGCCACTCGTGCAGGTCTCATGAATGCGAATCGCACTGAGCTCAGGCAGCAGCGGTTTCAATTCATTCCAGATCCACTTGGCCAGCACTTCGCTGGTAGGGTTTTCCAAACCGGGGATGTCATTGAGGTAGTTGTGGTCGAGTCGCTCATACAGCGGCTTGAAAATCGCCTTGATCTCCGAGAAATCGCGAATCCAGCCGGTATGGGGGTCCAGATCGCCGCTCAGGTGAATAGCCACCTTGAACGAATGCCCATGCAGGCGCCCGCATTTATGGCCTTCCGGTACGTGGGGCAGGCGGTGGGCGGATTCGAAGGTAAATTCTTTGAAGATTTCCACAGTGTTTTCAGCTCGGTCAGGTGTCTGGCAGGCGGCGAGTTTAACAGTTTGATCAACCTCTGCGCATACCGCCCCTCATGTCGCAGGAGCGAGCAAGCTCGCGCCTACCCTCAGAGGGCTGACAGTCGGTCGCCCAGCTTGCCGTTATCCGCCAATGCCAAAAACTCATCCCCCAGCCGCTGGCTTTCGCTCATCGCGGTTTGCCAATACTTATTGCGGCTTGGGTCGTCGCCCATAAAGCGCTTGAAGTCACTGCGGTCTGGCAGTTTGCCGTGGGGCAGGCGGGCCAGGTAGTCCCTGGATGGCGCCAGCAACAGCACATCCTGCAAGCCTTGCGGGTTGCTGCGTCGCCACGGCAGGCCCTTGTCAAACCAGCCGGGGATGACACGGTCGGTGAAGTGCGGGTACAGCACGATGTCATCGCCGTGATAGGGCAGGTCGAGGTGGTAGTCCAGCAGGCCACCGTCGCGGTAGGTGCCCGCCCCGGCGCCGGGCAGGTCGCGCACGCCTTGCATGACCATGGGGATTGAGCCGGACGCCAGTAGCGCCTGGCGCAGGTTGCCCAGTTCCAGGTTAATGAAGCGCGAGGCAAAGTCTTTGAGCGGATGTACCGGTGGCGCCTGGCGCGGGTCGTGGATGATCAGCCGCTCGAAATGCCGCGACAGCCGGGCGCGGCCCCGCAGGTTATCGGCAATCACCGACGACAAGCCCAGCCCCAGCCGCCCACGGTGGTCATCGGCAAGCAGCCCGTGGCTCTTGACCACCATGATGTTGAGCCGGTAGTCGGGGTTGCTCAGCACTTGCGCATCACGACCGGCCAGCAGGTCATCGAGCATCCGTTGGCAGCTCTGACTGACTTCGGCCATGGTCACGCCCTTGGCAAAGCGCTGCTCGTTGTACAAACGGCCCAGGTCCAGTATGCCCTGCACCGGGTCGGGCAGGCAGGTGCTGGCAAAGCGCCACGAACCAATGGACGCGCCGATCAGGGCGCGCTCCCTTGGTGCGCGCGGCAACCAGTCACCGAACAGCGCCAAGTCCAGCCCCTGGATACCCAGGGCCTTGGGGCCACCGGCCGCACCGGGGAGGATGCCCACGTCGGCAGGCGCAAGGCCCTGCTCGCGAATACGGCTGAACGCGCGTTTGCCTGCCTTGAGGGTCAAGGCAGGGAACTTGATATGGATGGCTGTCATACCGGTCTCTGTTGAGGCGAGCGGGGGATTATAGAAAATCTCGCTGGCAGTGGGAAAAACGGTCCGCTCGTAAATTGCCATGGTGGCAATTCAGTTTCAGTTAAGTTGCGACAGGTACCGTGACCGGCGTAGGAAAACATCATGTAACGGAGACTTATCATGAAGCGCCTCACTGTTCTGGGCGCCGCCGCTATCATCATCGTAACGGCGACCCCGGCCGCCGCCGCGGACCCCGACAAGCCACTGATCGTGCCCGCCACTGTTACTATTGTCGCTTTCGATCAATTGGAAGCCACGGCCCTGGCCCTTCACCCCGGTTCGACGCTCCTGGACACCGACCTGGATGAGGAATACGGCAAATACGTCTACGAAGTCGAGCTGCAAGACGCCGACGGCATTGAATGGGATGTTGAATTGAACGCGCTCACCGGGCAGGTTCTCAAGAATCATCAGGATACGTAATGAAGGTAAATTTACGCGTCGGCAGTCGAGTGGCGCTGGTGCTCATGATTTTTTGCTCCAGCCTGGCGGCCCGCGACCTCAACCAGGATGAAGCCCTGGCCCTGCGCCAGCAGGGCGTGATTCTGCCGCTGGAGCAGTTGTTGCAGCAGGCCATGACGCGTCATCCCGGCTCGCGGCTGCTGGAGGCCGAACTGGAAAAGAAACACGGGCAATACGCCTATGAAGTGGAATTGGTGACCACCGAAGGCGTGGTACGCGAGATCAAGCTGGACGCGACCAATGGTGTGCTGATCAAAGATGAGGAAGACTGATGCGCCTGCTTCTGGTGGAAGACAATGTACCGCTGGCCGACGAACTGCTGGCCGGCCTGCAGCGCCAGGGCTATGCGGTCGACTGGCTGGCCGATGGCCGCGACGCCGCGTATCAAGGGCGCAGCGAACCCTATGACCTGATCATCCTCGACCTTGGCCTGCCTGGCTTGCCCGGGCTTGAGGTGTTGGCGCAATGGCGCGCCGCCGCGCTGGCCATCCCGGTGCTGATCCTCACCGCCCGCGATTCCTGGGCCGAGCGCATCGAAGGGCTTAAGGCCGGGGCCGATGACTACCTGAGCAAACCCTTTCACCCCGAAGAACTCTACCTGCGCATCCAGGCGCTGTTGCGCCGCTCTCACGGCCAAGCCAATCAGCCAACGCTGCAAGCCGCCGGCCTGCATTTGGATGAAGGGCGCCAGTGTGTACTGCGCGAGGGGGCCGAGATCCAACTGACGGCTGCTGAGTTTCGCTTGTTGCGTTATTTCATGCTGCACCCCGAACAGATTCTGTCCAAAAGCCATCTGGCCGAGCATTTATATGACGGCGAGACCGAGCGGGACTCCAATGTGCTGGAGGTCCACGTCAACCATCTGCGCCGCAAACTGGGGCGCAGCGTGATCGAAACCCGGCGCGGCCAGGGCTACCGGTTTGGCGCCACTCCGGCATGAAGTCGATCCAGCGGCACCTGAGCCTGGGGTTGATCAGCGTGATGGTGGTGGTCGGTGTGGTGCTGGCGCAAACCAGCCTCTGGCTGTTCGAAGCAGGCTTGCAGCGCTATCTGGAGGCGGGTTTGCGCAACGACAGCGAGAACCTGCTGGTGGCGCTGGTGCGCGGGCCCAATGGCGTCCAGTTGGATGAACAGCGCTTGTCGCCGGCTTATCAGCGGCCGTTCTCCGGGCATTATTTTCGTATCGACTTTGCCGATGTCCATTGGCGCTCCCGTTCACTGTGGGATCAGGAGCTGCCCAGACTCCCCGAGGCGGGGCTCAAGGGCAACCTGCAATTGGGGCCGGAAGGTCAGCAGTTGCTGGTGTTGCGCTCGGACTACAAGCGCTTCGGCACGATGATTTCCATCAGCGTGGCGCAGGACTACACGCCCGTGCGGGAAAGCTTTCGTCTGATGCGTCAGGTTGGCCTGGTGGTGGGGGTGGCGGCGCTGTTGCTGGTGCTGGTGCTGCAACGGGTCACCGTGCGTCGCGCCCTGCGCCCGCTGGAGACGGCGCGCAACCAGATCGCCCAGCTGCAGCAAGGCCAGCGCTCCCAACTCGACACCCAGGTGCCGCAGGAACTGGAACCGCTGGTGGCGCAAATCAACCATTTGCTGGCCCACACTGAAGACAGCCTCAAGCGCTCACGCAATGCCCTCGGCAACCTGGGCCATGCGCTGAAAACCCCGATGGCGGTGCTGTTGAGCGCAGCCTCCAGTGATGCGCTCAAGGATCATCCGCAGTTGAGCCAGTTACTGCGCGAGCAACTGGAACAGGTGCAGCAGCGTCTAAATCGCGAACTCAACCGTGCGCGCCTGGCGGGCGATGCGCTGCCGGGTGCGCTGTTTGACTGTGAAAAAGAACTGCCTGGTTTGTTGGCCACCCTGCGCATGATCCATGGCGAACACCTGGACCTTAGCTATCACGTCGTGCCGGGCCTGCATTTGCCCTGGGACCGTGAAGACCTGTTGGAACTGCTCGGCAATCTGTTGGACAACGCCTGTAAATGGGCGGATGCCGAGGTCCGCTTGAGCGTCAGCGACACGCCCAGCGGCTACCTGCTGGCGGTGGAAGACGACGGTCCCGGCATTCCCCAGTCCCAGCGCGACCAAGTGTTCAGTCGCGGAACACGCCTGGATGAGCAGAGGGTCGGCCATGGCCTGGGATTGGGAATCGTGCGGGACATCGTTGAGGTGTGGGGCGGGGTGTTGCAGTTGCAGGAAAGTGAGCTGGGTGGGCTTAAGGTACTGATCGAGCTACCACGCCGCTAGCACTGACCCACCCCAGTTCAAAATGTGGGAGCTGGCTTGCCTGCGATAGCATCGACTCGGCTTGCCTGAAATACCGAGGTGTTTGCATCGCGGGCAAGCCCGGCTCCCACAGAAAAGCCTTGCTACATTCAGACCCGAAACTGATCCATCAACCCCTGCTGCTGGTTGGCCAGGCTGTTCAACGCCTGGCTGACCCGCGCCGATTCATTGGCCTGTTCCGACAGCGACTCGGTCACATCGCGAATGGTCGCCACGTTGTTGTTGATCTCTTCGGCCACCGCGCTTTGCTCTTCGGCGGCGCTGGCGATTTGCAGGTTCATGTCGCTGATGACCGTGACCGCGTCGCCAATCTGGCGCAAGGCCGTGACGGCCTGGCCGACTTGTTCGACGCTGCCCTGGGCCTGGCGATAGCTGTTGCCCATGGAGCCGACCACGTCGGTGGTGCCGTTTTGCAACTGTTCGATCACCAGGCGGGTTTCTTCCACCGATTCCTGGGTGCGCCGTGCCAGGTTGCGCACTTCGTCGGCGACCACGGCAAAACCGCGCCCGGCCTCACCGGCACGGGCGGCTTCGATGGCGGCATTAAGCGCCAGCAGGTTGGTCTGCTCGGCGATGCCACGAATCACTTCGAGCACCGTGCCGATTTTCTCGCTGTTGGCGGCCAAGCCTTCCACCTGGGTCATGGCGGTGCTCATATCGGCGGCCAGGTCGCCAATGTTGGCGGTGGTGCGGTCAATGACGGTCAAGCCTTCGCGCGTTGCCTGGTCGGCATCCTTCGCCGCCTGGGCTGCCTGAGCGGCACTGCGGGCGACGTCCTGGGCGGTGGCGCTCATTTCATGGGACGCGGTGGCCACCTGATCCACCTGGCGATACTGCTGTTCCATGCCGGCGCTGGTTTGCGTGGCAATCTCGGCGGACTGGTCGGCGGTGCCACGGGCGTCCTGCACCGAGCGTTTAACCTCGGCAATGATCGGTTGCAGCTTGTCGAGGAAACGGTTGAACCAGCCAGCCAATTGGCCCAGTTCGTCCTGTTTGCTGTAAGCCAGGCGCCGGGTCAGGTCGCCTTCGCCGCTGGCGATGTCTTCGAGCATATGCGCCACGCCAAGAATCGGCCGAGTCACGCTGCGCGCCATCAGCCACACCAGCACCAGGCCCACCACCGCGGCCAGCAGGCCCAGGCCCAGTTCCAGCAGGGTGCCCTTGGCATTGTCAGCATCCAACTGGGTTTTCAGCGCCTCGGCGGGGGCTACCAGAACTTTTCCAGGTACATCCAGCAACACCCCCCAGGCCTTGCCCCCGGGGATCGGCGCAAACGGCGCGAGCACCTTAAGTTGATGGTCGGTGCGCAGGCTGTGGGTCTGGGTGCTGTTGGCCAAGGCACTGACCAACTGCGCGCCGTTGGCCGTGTCGACCTGCTCCAGACGCTGGCTGAGTTTGCTCGCGTCCGGGCTGTAGCCGGCCAGCAAACCGGTGGGGCTGAGGATGCTGACCTGAGTCTGGCCGTCGTACAGCTTTTGGCTGGCCTGTTGGCTCACGGCCTGCAAACTGTTGAGGTTGATGTCCACCGACAGTGACGCAATGACTTTGCCATTGACCATCAGCGGGAACACGATGCTGGTCATCAGCACGTTCTGCCCGTCGATCACATAGAAGTAGGGCTCGATCACACACGGCTTGAGGGTCGTGCGCGGGCAGGTGAACCAGGCGTTGGCTTTTTCGCCGCTGGGGCCGATGGAGGTGTCGGCCATGTCGCTTTCAGGCAGGGCCATTGACGTGATTTTGCCGGGTGTCGGCTGCGACCAGTAAAGGGCGAACCGCCCCTTGTCATTGCTGCCCAGCTCCGCCTGGTTGGCGAACAGCTCGTCCTTGCCATCCAGCGCATTGGCTTCAAATACCAGGGACAAACCCAGCAGGTCGGGGTTGGCCTGTAGCGCGGCTTTTACTTGGCGAGTCAGGTCTTCACGGGTATCAAAGGCATCGAGAAAGCGTTTTTCCGCCTGCTCGCGCAAAAACAGCACCTGGCGGGAAAACCCATGGCCGTATTGGTAGGCATCCATGAACTGCTGGCGAATGCCCAGCGCCTGCACTTCACCCTGGGCCTCGATGCGCGCCTGGGCGGCTTCGTCGAGCATCTGCATACTGGACGCCTTGACCTGCTCCGAGCTCTGCGCCATGCGATACAGCGACAGACCCACCAGCAGGGTCACGATCCCCAGCAGGCACAAACCCGCCAGCAGGGTGATTTTCCATTGAATGGAGAGCTGCCTGAGCGACATCGGGACATCCTTACCTGAAAACACATTGAGTCAGGCTATCGGCAGCGCGCAGGGTTTCTTTATGTTGTGGTGCGGGTGCTTGCCACAGCTTTTTTGACATGAGCGCCTGCCTGCTGCAAAGTGCGCGCCCTCTAATAAGACCTCTTTCACGCCTGCACGCCGGCAGCTGTTCCCATGGGCCGTGCGCGGGCCTGCCTGTCTTTTATGTTTCTGCTTGAGGTAACCATGATTAACGCAGTCATCGCCGCGGTCGGCACCATGCTGGTGCTCAGCTTGTCCCGCGTGCATGTAGTCATCGCCATTATCGTCGGCGCCCTGGTGGGCGGTTTGACCGGTGGCCTGGGCATCGAGGCCACGCTCAAAGCCTTCAACGGCGGTTTGGGCGGGGGGGCAACTGTGGCCTTGTCCTACGCATTGCTCGGGGCTTTCGCCGTGGCTATTGCCAAGTCCGGCCTGGCCCATGCGCTGGCGGACAAAGCCTTGCTGCTGGTGGACCGCCAGGACGCCAGCGGTGGCAACCACGTCAAATGGCTGCTGATCGGCTTGTTGTGGGTGGTGGCGATTGCTTCGCAGAACATCCTGCCGATCCATATTGCGTTCATTCCGTTGCTGGTACCGCCGCTGTTGTACGTGCTGACCAAGCTGCAACTGGACCGCCGCCTGATCGCCTGCGTGATGACCTTCGGCTTGATCACGCCGTACATGTTCCTGCCGGTGGGTTTCGGCAATATCTTCCTCAACCAGATCCTGCTGGCCAACGTGGCCAAGAGCGGCGTGGATATCAGCCAGGTCAATGTCACCCACGCCATGGGCCTGCCGGCACTGGGCATGGTGGTCGGCCTGCTGGTGGCGGTGTTTGTCAGCTACCGCAAAAAACGCGTGTACGACCTGGAAAAAATCGAGCGCGTCGAGCAAGTGGCGGTGCAGTACAACCCGCTGACCCTGCTGGTGGCCGGGCTGGCGATTGCTGCCGCGTTCATCATTCAGCTGTGGCTGGACTCAATGATCATCGGCGCCCTGGCCGGCTTTTTGATCTTCTCGGTGTCGGGCATCGTGCGCTGGCGCGACACCGATGACCTGTTCACCGAAGGCATGAAGATGATGGCGATGATCGGCTTCATCATGATCGCCTCGTCGGGCTTTGCCGAAGTGCTCAAGGCCACCGGTGACGTGAATTCGCTGGTGCAAACCTCGGCGGCGTTCATCGGCCATAGCCGGGGCGTCGGCGCGTTGTTGATGCTGCTGGTGGGCTTGTTGGTGACCATGGGCATCGGCTCGTCGTTTTCCACGGTGCCGATCCTCGCGGCGATTTTCGTGCCGCTGTGTGTGCAACTGGGCTTCAGCCCGTTGGCCATTGTGTGCATCGTCGGTACCGCCGGTGCCTTGGGCGATGCCGGCTCGCCCGCGTCGGATTCTACCCTCGGCCCCACCTCCGGCCTGAACATCGACGGCCAGCACCACCATATCTGGGACACCGTGGTGCCGACCTTCCTGCACTACAACATCCCGTTGCTGGCGTTTGGCTGGCTGGCCGCGATGACGCTCTGACGAGGTTCCTGTAGGAGCGAGCTTGCTCGCGAAAAGCGTCAACGATAACGCGGGCAACCTGGCAACCCTCAGTGCTCTCAGGTTTTTCGCGAGCAAGCTCGCTCCTACAGAAATCGCTCACATGGCCGTTAACCTCTCAAGTCGCCACTAACAAGAGAGAAAAGCCATGCGTCTGAGTTTGAAGGCCAAAGTCCTGGCCCTTGCCGTCGTGCCGGTGTTGTTGTTTGCCGTGGTCATCAGCTTGACCACCGTGTGGATTCTGCAGGGCCAGGCCCGCAACGAAGTGGATGAAACCCGCCAGCGCCTGCTCAACGATGCCAAGGCGACCTTGCAAGGCTATGTCGAAGTGGCCATGACCACCATCAAGCCGCTCTACGACGCAGCCGCCCCCGGCGATAACGCGGCGCGGGCGCAGGTGGTCAAGTTGCTCTCCAACACTAGCTACGGCAAAGACGGCTATTTCTTCGGCTACGACTCCGAGACGATCCGCCTGTTCAAGGGCAACAGCCCGGATGGCGTGGGCAAAAGCTTCAAGGACAACCGTGACCCCAACGGTGTCTACGTCAATCGCGACCTGGTCAAGGTCGGCAAGGACGGCACCCACTACCTGCAATACAGTTCAACCCAACCCGGCCAGACCGAACTGGTGCCCAAGCTCGGCTACACCGAATACCTGCCCAAGTGGGACATGGTGATCGGCACCTCGGTGAACCTGGACGGTATCGAGGCCCAGGTGGCGGTGGTCCAGGATAAGGTCGAACAACGTATGCAAGGCGTGCTGCTGAGCATTCTGGGCGTGGCGGTGGTGGTGTTGCTGGTGATTGCGGCGGTGGGCATGTTAGTCGCCAACACCATCCTGCGCCCGCTGAACCTGATGAAAGCCAACCTGGACGACATCGCCGCCGGTGAAGGCGACCTGACTCGCCGCCTGGCCATTACCAGCCAGGATGAGCTGGGCGAACTGGCCGGCGCGTTCAATCGCTTTGTCGATAAAATCCACGGCCTGGTGCGCCAGATCACCGACATGACCGCCCAGCTCACCGGGCTGGTGAGCCAGGTGTCCGACCAGGCCCAGCGCTCCGAGCAGGCCATGGAACGCCAGCGCCACGAAACCGATCAGGTGGCCACCGCGATCAATCAGATGTCGTCCGCCGCCCATGAAGTGGCGCGCAGTGCCCAGGGCGCCGCCGTCGCCGCGCAACAGACCGATGCCGAAGGCCAGGCCGCTAAACGCGTGGTAGACGGCAGCATCGCGCAGATTCACGCGCTGGTAAGTGATATTCGCAGCAGCGGTGTGTCCCTGGACAGCCTGCAGCAGGATGTGTCGTCGATTGTCAGTGTGCTCGGTGTGATCCGCTCGATTGCCGAACAAACCAACCTGCTGGCGCTCAATGCGGCCATCGAGGCTGCGCGGGCCGGGGAGGCCGGCCGTGGCTTTGCCGTGGTCGCCGATGAAGTGCGCGCCCTGGCCAGCCGCACGCAAACCAGCACCCAGGAAATCCAGGGCATGATCGACCGCCTGCAAAAAGGCACTGAAGCCGCCGTGGACGCGATGCGTCGCTCCAGCGATGCGGGCGAAGGTACCTCGGCTCAGGCCAACGAAGCCGGCGCGTCCCTCGATACCATGGCCCAGTTGATCGGTACCATCAACTCGATGAACGCACAGATTGCCAGCGCTGCCGAAGAGCAGACCGCTGTGGCCGAAGAGATCAACCGCAGCGTGCATCAGATTGCCGTGGCGGTGGACAGCGTTGCGGATGAAACCCAGCTCGGCGCCCAGACCTCCCGCAGCCTCGCGGACCTGGGCCAGCGTTTGGGGCAGTTGGTCGGCCAGTTCAGGATTTGACCCCGACCACAACGTCGCGCATCAGCAGGCCAAAACCCAGGTCCATCTCGGCCGGCAAGGGCACATACACCGTGTGCCCATCCCCCGGCGCCACCTCCATGGCTTGCCCCTTGGCGTTGTGCAAGGTGGCCAAGTCAAAGTGAAAATTGCCGGCGGGCGTCATCAATTCCAGGTGATCGCCCACGGCAAAGCGATTCTTCACCTTGACCTCGGCCAATTCCCCGCGACGTTCGCCGGTCAATTCCCCCACAAACTGCTGGCGCTCGGACACCGAACTGCCGTTCTGGTAGTTCTGGTATTCGTCGTGCACATGCCGGCGCAAGAAACCTTCGGTGTAACCGCGCTGGGCCAGGGATTCCAGGTTGGTCATCAATCCGCGATCAAACGCGCGCCCGGCCACTGCGTCATCGATCGCCTGGCGATACACCTGGGTGGTGCGTGCGCAATAGAAATGGGATTTGGTGCGGCCCTCGATCTTCAATGAGTGCACGCCCATCTGCGCCAGGCGCTCCACATGCTGCACGGCGCGCAAGTCCTTGGCGTTCATGATGTAGGTGCCATGCTCATCTTCAAAGGCGGGCATTTGCTCATCGGGGCGGTTGGCTTCCTGTAACAGGAATACTTGATCGGTGGGTGTACCGAGCCCCAGCGTCGGCTGATGGTGCTGGACGATGTCGCCGGTCGCGTTCTCCACTGCCGGCGTGGCCTGGTATTTCCAACGGCAGGCGTTGGTGCAGGTGCCCTGGTTGGCGTCGCGCTTATTCATGTAGCCCGACAGCAGGCAGCGCCCGGAATAGGCCATGCACAAGGCGCCATGTACAAACACCTCCAGCTCCATGGTCGGTACGTGCTGGCGGATCTCGCCGATTTCTTCCAGGGACAGCTCTCGCGACAGGATCACCCGGCCAATGCCTTGTTGTTGCCAGAACTCCACGCTGGCCCAGTTCACCGTATTGGCCTGTACCGACAGATGAATCGGCATCTGCGCGAAATGCTGGCGCACCAGCATGATCAGCCCGGGATCGGACATGATCAGCGCATCCGGGCCCATGGCGATCACCGGGGCCAGGTCCTTGAGGAACGTCTTGAGCTTGGCGTTGTGCGGCGCGATGTTCACCACCACGTAAAAACGCTTGCCCTGGGCATGGGCTTCCTGGATACCGAGGGCTAGGTTGGCGTGGTCGAATTCGTTGTTGCGCACGCGCAGGCTGTAGCGCGGCTGGCCGGCGTATACCGCGTCGGCGCCGTAGGCAAAGGCATAGCGCATGTTTTTCAAGGTGCCGGCGGGGGCGAGCAGTTCGGGGACGATTATCGGGGGCATGGGCGTGGGTCGCAAAAAGGCGCGAGGGTAGTGCAGGGGCGCCCATCGTTCATTGACCCAGGTCTAAACAAGCCGATCTATGCTTGTTCGATAAACAAGGGCACTCCCAGGTTTCGCCGCGGACTAAGCAACAGGGCCGACACCGGCCCGGCTTTCTCATATGGACCGGACATGAATCAAACCAACCTGCAATTTAAAACCCTGCTGCTGTTGCTGGCGCTGGTGACCATCGCCTTTATCTGGATATTGCTGCCGTTCTACGGCGCGGTGTTCTGGGCGGTGATCCTGGGCATCATCTTTGCACCGATGCAACGCCGCCTGCAGCAGCGTTTTGCCTGGAACCGCAACCTGACCTCCCTGACTACCTTGATGGTGTGCCTGGTGATCGCGATTCTGCCTGTGATCATCACCAGTGCATTGTTGGTGCAAGAAGGCGCCACGCTGTATAAAAACGTCGAAAGCGGCAAGCTGGACGTGGCCGGTTATATCGAACAGTTCAAGAACTTCCTGCCGCCGTATTTCCAGCAACTGCTCGACCGCTTCGGCATGGGCAACCTGGAGGGGCTAAGTGAAAAGGTAGCCAAGGGCGCGATGCAGGGCAGTCAGTTTTTTGCCTCCCAGGCATTCAGTTTTGGCCAGGGCACCTTTGATTTCCTGGTGAGCTTTTTCATCATGCTGTACCTGCTGTTTTTCCTGCTCCGTGATGGCCCCGAGCTGGTACGCAAGGTGCGCACGGCGGTGCCGCTGGCCGAGCCGCAAAAGCGCCGCCTGCAACTCAAGTTCAACCGGGTGGTGCGGGCAACGGTCAAGGGCAATGTGCTGGTGGCGGTCACTCAGGGGGCACTGGGTGGCCTGATCTTTTGGTTCCTGGACATACCCAGTGCGTTGCTCTGGGCAGTATTGATGGCGTTTCTGTCCCTGCTGCCGGCAGTGGGCGCAGGGATTGTCTGGGCGCCTGTGGCTATATATTTCCTGCTGAGCGGTGCCATCTGGCAGGGCGTGGTGCTGGGGCTTTTTGGCGTATTCGTGATCGGCCTGGTAGACAACGTGCTGCGCCCGGTGTTGGTGGGCAAGGACACCAAGATGCCGGACTACCTGATCCTGATCTCGACCCTGGGAGGCTTGTCGGTGTTTGGCCTCAACGGCTTCGTGATCGGGCCGCTGGTGGCGGCCTTGTTCATGTCGTGCTGGGCGTTGTTCGTTGAAACCAAACCGCGGGTCAAGTTGCCGTTGCCCTAGGCTTGAAGCATGAAGTCCGATACCCGCCGGCGCTGTGCCTCGGCGTCGGATAACGACGTGAGCGGGCCGCTGATAGGCTCGCCATCGCGTACCACGTACCAGCAGGCGAGCAAGCCGAGCTTGCGCAGAGGGGTGGGAACGGCGCTACCGATGACAGACATGATTTGAACAGTGGGCATAAGTACCTCCAATCGCTATGGAGGTCACCTTAAGGTGTGTCGCTATCCGGGAAAAATCACCTGGCTCGATAGTCGACATCAACGCCAGGCGTTAATCCACCACCTGGTCGAGCATGTTCACTACTTCGTGTTCACTGAGCAGCCCCTTGCGCACCAGGTTTTCCGCCAGCAGCGCCAGGAATTTTGCGCTGCGATGGCCTTCGAGGTGCTTGAGCTCGGTCAAGGCGCTGTAGACCTTGCTGGACGTGCAGAGGCCGGCGGTGCGGTGCGGATTCTGGGTGGGCATGTTCGTTCGTCCTTAATTGTTATTGGTGGACCGGGTCGATAGTGAGACTGTTTTATGACGCAACCATGACAGCGCACGCCTGGGCCGATCAAGAGGATATGCGACTCTTGTACTGTGGGATTGTCGTCATAGCGACATTGGCAGGATAAAACCGGACGTTCCAGGCAAAAAAAGGCCCCGCATGTGGGCGAGGCCTGTTCAAGTCAACTCCATTGATACTTACCAACCGTGGCGGTAGTAGCCGTGGGGAGGGCCGTAGTAGCCGCGAGGCGGGCCATAATAGCCACGGGGAGGCCCGTAGTAGACCGGCGCCGGGCGGTAGTAAACCTGCTGCTGCACATACACCGGTGGCGGCGGCGCGTAATAGACCGGCGGTGGGGCGGCATACACCGGCTGTGGTTGGACATACACCGGCTGTTGCACATAGACCTCACGAGGCTGACTGGCAACCACGGAGCCAACGACAGCCGCACCGACAAGCGCACCCAACACTGCCGGGCCACCCCAACCACCACCGTGGGCGGAGGCTTGGCCGGCCATCGCAAGTGCGCCGATAAGCAAGGCGATTCTGGGGATTTTACGCATCATGGTCATTCCTCGGTTAGCCCCTGCGCTTGTGGTCTGCAATCAATAGACTCAAGGATTGTCGCGGGGATACTTTTAAGACAACGTATTTCAAAAAAACAGCACGGCCAGTAGGTAAAGGTTGTGTAAGGTCTGTACCGATTTGCTTACTTCAAGGAGTTACCCATGCAGATGCATCCCAACAAGGACACCCAGCTGTGCATGTCACTGTCGGCGCGCCCTGGGAACTTTGGCCTGCGTTTTCATAACCATCTGTACGAACAACTGGGGCTGAATTTCTACTATAAAGCCTTCAGCAGCCAGGATTTACCCGGCGCGATCGGCGGCATTCGAGCCTTGGGCGTGCGGGGCTGCGGGGTTTCCATGCCGTTCAAGGAGGCCGCCATCGCCCTGGTGGATGAACTCGACGATTCGGTTCAAGCCATTGATTCGCTGAACACCATCGTCAACACCAATGGCCATCTCAAGGCTTACAACACCGACTACATCGCTATCGAGCAACTGCTGAAAAAGCACGCCGTGCCCAAAGACTCCACCTTTGCCCTGCGCGGCAGCGGCGGCATGGCCAAGGCAGTGGCCAGCGCCTTGCGTGATGGCGGTTATGCCAGCGGTGTGATCGTCGCGCGCAATGAGGTGGCGGGCCGGGCATTGGCCAGCAATCTGGGGTATGAGTGGCAGGCGGACCTGGGCGACCTGCGCCCACAAATGTTGATCAACGTGACGCCCATCGGTATGACCGGCGGGGCCGAGGCGGATGCATTGGCGTTCGATGCCGATGCGATTGATCAGGCAGAGACGGTCTTTGATGTGGTGGCGATCCCGGCGGAAACGCCCCTGATCGTGCATGGGCGCGCCAAGGGCAAGCGGGTGATTACTGGGTTGGAAGTCATCGCGATCCAGGCGTTGGAGCAGTTTGTGCTTTATACAGGCGTGCGCCCAACACAGGAGCAGTTCCAGGCGGCAGTGGCCTTCGCCCGAAGCTAGCTGGCTGCACATGCCCCATGTGGAAAGGGACAAGGCCCTTTTGTAGGAGCGAGCTTGCTCGCGAAAAACCCATAGACGCCGCGTTCATTCAGCAAGCACGCGTTATCGTTGACGTTTTTCGCGAGCAAGCTCGCTCCTACAGATCAGGCCTGTTCCAGTTGCGCCAACCGTTCTTCCAGTGCGGCAATTCGCGCTTCCAGCTCTTCAATCCGCTCCACCGAAACAGCCCCCGCGCTACGCTCTACCGGATTCCCCCGCGCGGTCATAATCGCTTCAATATCCGCCGGGTCTCCCAGCGCATGGGTGTACCGGTCTTCACGCTGCCCCGCCTGGCGCGGCACCAATAGCGCCAGCCCTCGGGCAATCAGGCGTTCCAATTGGTGAACGACCTGCTCGGCATCTTCGAAATCATGCATACGCCCGCTGCGGGTCAGCAACTCGTTGACTGTCTGCGGCCCGCGCAGAAACAGCAAACCAGTCAAGATCACCTGGGCCGGCACCAGTTCCAGCGCCTTTTCCACGCGGTGTTCCCAGCGATCGGCACGGCTGCCCATGACCAGGCGGGTGAAACCCTGGCCCTCCAGCGCACGCAGGCTTTGGCCGACCTGGCCCTGGCTGAGGTTCATCACCGGCTCACGGCTGGTTTTCTGATTGCAGGCCAGCACCAGAGCGTTGAGCGTCAGGGGGTAGGTTTCCGGGTTGGTCGCCTGTTTTTCGATCAGGCAGCCGAGGATGCGGATTTGCGTGCTGTTCAGGCGCGGCTCAGGGGTGTCGGTATCATGTTCGGCGGTCATCGCGCGTTCCCTATGCAGTGAAGGTCACCAGCGTAATCCTCAAAAAATAAAAGACAAGCGCCGGGCATGGCTATAATCGCCGCTGGTTCCAACCCTGCCATTATCGTGAGACTGACATGACTATTTCCCTGTACGCCGCTTCTATCCCAGTCTTCAAGCAAATGCTCAACGCGTTGAGCGATGTGCTGAACAAAGCCGAAGCCCACGCTAGCGCCAAGAACATCGAGCCCAATGCCCTGCTGCAAGCGCGTCTGTTCCCGGACATGTTCCCACTGGTACGCCAGGTGCAGATCGCCGTCGACTTTGCCAAGGGCGTGTCGGCACGCCTGGCCGAGATCGAAGTGCCGAAGTACGAAGACAGCGAAGTCACCTTCGCCGACCTGCAAGCGCTGATCGCCAAGGTCCTGGCGTTTGTCGACACCATCAAGCCCGAGCAGATCGACGGCAAGGAAGGCATCGAGATCGTCACCCGCCCAGGCACTCCTAAAGAGAAGCGCTTCAGCGGCCAGTCCTACCTGCTGACCTACGGCCTGCCGCAGTTCTTCTTCCACGTCACCACCACTTACGCCTTGCTGCGTCATAACGGTGTGGAAGTGGGCAAGCGTGATTACATGGGCGCGTTCTAAACCGGCAAGCATAAAAAAGCCCGGTGTCGTTCGTGAATGAACGGCACCGGGCTTTTTTTGCGAGGCGTTTAAGCTGGCTGTTCTTCCTTGCCCAAACAAGCCGCCGCCGTAAACAACACATCGGTAGAAGAATTCAGCGCCGTTTCTGCCGAATCCTGCAGCACGCCGATGATGAAACCAACAGCCACGACCTGCATGGCGATTTCACTTGGGATGCCAAACAGGCTGCACGCCAGCGGGATCAACAGCAGCGAGCCGCCTGCTACACCCGAAGCCCCACAGGCGCAAATGGCCGCGACCACGCTGAGCAGCACGGCGGTCGGCAGGTCCACGACGATCCCGAGGGTATGCACGGCGGCCAGGGTCAGCACGGTGATAGTGATTGCGGCACCGGCCATATTGATGGTGGCACCGAGCGGGATCGACACCGAGTAGGTGTCTTCATGCAGGCCCAGGCGTTTGCTCAACGCCAGGTTGACCGGAATGTTCGCCGCCGAGCTGCGAGTGAAGAAGGCGGTGATGCCGCTTTCACGCAGGCACATCAGCACCAGCGGGTAAGGGTTGCGACGCAGTTTCCAGAACACAATGGCGGGGTTGATCACCAGCGCCACGAACACCATGCAGCCGATCAGCACCACCAGCAGGTGCGCATAGCCGAGCAGGGCGCCGAAGCCGGAGGTGGCCAGGGTCGAGGCCACCAGGCCGAAGATGCCCAGCGGTGCGAAACGGATGACCACGCGTACGATCAGGGTGACGCCGTTGGACAGATCGTCCAGGACCGTGCGGGTGGTTTCACCGGCATGGCGAATGGCAACGCCCATGCCGATGGCCCAGGCCAGGATACCGATGAAGTTGGCATTCATCAGCGCGCTGACCGGGTTATCCACCACGCTGAGCAACAGGCTTTGCAGCACCTCGCCGATACCGCCGGGGGCGCTTACCGTGGCGTCATGGGTGGCCAGTACCAGGGCAGACGGGAACAACATGCTGGCGACCACTGCAACCACGGCGGCGGAAAAGGTACCGAGCAGGTAAAGAAACAGGATCGGGCGGATATGGGTTTCCTGGCCATGCTTATGGTTGGCAATCGAGGCCATGACCAGCACAAACACCAGGATCGGCGCGACGGCCTTCAGCGCGGTCACAAACACCTTGCCGATAAAACCAGCGGCGCGCGCGGCCTCGGGGAACAGCAAGGCCAACACGATCCCGGCGATCAGGCCGATGACAATTTGGGTGACCAGGCTGACGCGCATTAAACGTTGCAACAGGGAAGGGGCAGCAGTCATAAAGAGTTGTCTCTAGTTTTTTTAATAGGGCACAGCATTGCAGGCAGAAAGTACTGTAGGAAGCAGGCGCGAAGTCTAGCATGGTGTAGGACGCGTCTCGTTCGCTGCGGCATTCCGTCACCCGCTTACGTAGGATTTGGTCAAGTCCGGACATGTTCTGTTAAGATTCACCCCCTCTCATCTTTCCTCTCAATCAGCGAGCCCTTCGGGCTGTCGTTGATGTCGCTGTTTCTGGAGTTTGCATGTTGTTCCCTATCTTGCTGCTGTCGGCTGCCGGTTTTACCGTGCTGACCACAGAATTCGTGATCGTCGGCTTGTTGCCCTCGATCGCCCGGGACTTGAATGTCAGTGTGTCCCAGGCCGGGCTGCTGGTGACGCTGTTCGCGTTTACCGTGGCAGCGTTCGGGCCCTTCCTGACCGCGTATTGCGCACGGTTCCAGCGCAAGCGTCTGTTTATCAGCATTCTGATCATGTTCGCGGCGGCTAATACCGTGGCGGCATTGGCGCCCAATATTTGGATCATGTCCCTGGCTCGCTTGATCCCTGCCTTGGGGCTGCCGGTGTTTTGGGCCTTGGCCAGCGAAACGGCGGTGGACATTGTCGGCCCTGAATTCGCCGGGCGTGCCATTGAAAAAATCGGCTTCGGCATCGTCTGCGCCACGGTGTTCGGGATTCCGGTGGGCACGCTGATTTCCGATATGTTCGGCTGGCGTACCGCGTTTGCGGTGCTCGCAGTGATTGCCCTGGCCAAGGCGTTGTTACTGCTCATCTACCTGCCGGTGACCCAGGCAAAGAACGCCCAGGCCACACTGCGCTCGCAATTCAAGATCCTGCGCAGCCCGGTGATGCAGGGCCATATCCTGCTGTCGATCCTGGTCTTCAGCGGCATGTTCACCGCCTATACCTACCTGGCGGACATCCTTGAGCGCCTGGCCGGGTTCGACGGCACGCTGGTGGGTTGGTGCCTGATGGGCTTTGGCGCGGTCGGGCTGATCGGCAATTCCCTCGGCGGGCGCGCGGTGGATCGTCACCCCTTGATTGCGTCGATGGTGTTTTGCGGCTTCATGATCGCGGGGATGGTGGCAGTGGTGCCGGCGATTCATTCGACCATTGGCCTGGCGGCGGCGATGGCGGTATGGGGCGTGACCCAGGCGGCGATGTTCCTGGTCAGCCATGTGCGATTGATGAAGGCGGCGCCCCACGCACCGGCGTTTGCCGCCTCGCTGAATATTGCCGGGGCCAATCTCGGCATCGGCCTGGGTGCGATGGTCGGTGGGCATGTGATTGACACCCTGGGCCTGGGCAGCCTGGGGTTTGCCGCTTCGGGGTTTATCCTGGTGTCGATTCTGCTCGCACTGTGGCTGATGACCGCCAAACCTTCTGCGGCCAACGCCTGATTAAAAGGGCGTACTGCCACATTTTTCAGGGCAGGGCGGTAAACAACTCCCGCCTTGCCCCTTCGGTAATCGCCACGATCCCAGGATGCTTGACCTTGCGCTCCACCGAAATCGCGTAGAACGACTCGGTCACCGCGTCGGTCTGGCCGATCAGCGCCACGCCGTACTGGCGCACCACCTCGTCGGCAATCACGCTGGGGGCGATGAAGATGCCGCTGCCGGACTGCCCAAACGCTTGCATCAACGCACTGTCGTCGAACTCACCGATGATCCGCGGTTGAATCTGCTGCTCGGCAAACCAGCGCTGCAAGCGGCTGCGTACCACGGTTTCTGCGCCCGGAATCAACAACGGCGCACCGTGCAAACACTGTGGGAAATCGCCGCCATGCTGGTCAGCCAACGCCTGGGTGGCGAAAAAGCTGATACCACATTCCCCCAGTTTTTGGCTGTAGCCCTTGATGTCCAGATGCGTGGGCATGGGGCTGTCGGAAATCACCAGGTCCAGGCGCTGGATCGCCAGGTCGGCGAGCAAACGTTCGAGTTTGTCTTCACGGCAGGTGATGCGCAGCGGTTCGCTCAGCTCCATGGTCGGCGCGATCAGCCGGTAGACGATGGATTTGGGCACCACATCCGCCACGCCGACCCTGAACGGGATCTGTTGCTCATCGGGCTGGGCGCGCAACATCGCCTCCAGCTCATTACCCGTCTGGAACATCTGCTCGGCGTAGGGCAGCGCCTGACGCCCGGCTTCGGTCAGTTCCAGCTGGCGTCCCACCCGCTGAAACAGGGCAATGCCGAAGGTTTGTTCCAACAGGCTGATCTGCCCGCTGATGGTCTGGGGCGTGAGATTCAGTTGTTCGCAGGCGCGCACGATGCTGCCGGTCTTGGCCACCACCCAGAAGTAATGCAGTTGTCGATAATTGAGCATCGCGGTCTACACTTCGTAAAAAACGAAGTATACGCGAGAAAAATACGAATTTTCCTGAACTGTTCGCCTGCATAGAATGCCTCGCTATCGCGGGGCCACTATTTGGACCCAATGGTTCTAATGAGGAATACAGCATGAAACTCAATTCTCTGGGCGTGGCGTCGCTGCTTGCGCTTTCATTGGTGATGATCAGCGGTTGTGACCAGGTCGAGAAAAGCGCGCAGCAAGTGCTGGGCAAAGCCAGTGAAACGGCCAAACAAGCGATTGATGACACCCAGAAGGCCGCCGAACAGGCATTGAGCGAAGCGACCCAAGGCTTGATCAATCCGCAGAACAAGGATGATCAGGAAGAAAAAGACGCTGAATCGAACACCCAAGAAACCTAATTTCCCAGCACTACCACGTCAGGACTGACCTATGGATTACCTTTTACAACTGGCCGCCAGCCCCACCGCCTGGGTCGCACTGGCTACCTTGATCGTCATGGAAATCGTGCTGGGCATTGATAACCTGATCTTTATCTCGATCCTCACCAACAAATTACCCGAGCAGCACCGGGCCAAGGCGCGGCGCATCGGTATCAGCATGGCGCTGATATTGCGTCTGGGCCTGTTGAGCACCATCGCTTTTATCGTGCAGTTGACGGCGCCGGTGTTCGAAGTGCTCGGCCAGGCGTTCTCGTGGAAGGACATGATTCTGATCGCCGGTGGCCTGTTCCTGGTGTGGAAGGCAACTACCGAAATCCATCACAGCATGGATCCGGAGCCTGAAGAGAAAGCAACAGTGGGCAACACTGTGGCCATCGGCTTCGCGGCGGCCATCGGGCAGATCCTGTTGCTTGACCTGGTGTTCTCCATCGACAGCATCATCACTGCTGTGGGCATGACCGAGCATTTGCCGATCATGATCATTGCTGTCGTGACATCGGTGATCGTGATGCTGGTGGCGGCCGAACCGTTGGCCAAGTTCATCAACGACAACCCGACCGTGGTGATGCTGGCCCTGGGCTTTTTGATCATGATCGGCATGACGCTGATCGCCGAAGGCTTCGGCGCCCATGTGCCAAAAGGCTACGTGTATGCGGCCATGGCATTCTCGGCGGCTATCGAGTGCCTGAACATTGCACGGCGTAATCGCCACAAGCGTTTGCTCGCTGCCCGCCAGTAACCGCTGACCCAAACAGGCCGGCTGCGCTCACAAGAGCCCAGCCGGCCTTTTGCTGTCTGCTAGAATCGGCCCACTTGATAGCTTGAGGTCACCCATGAACGAGCCGATTCGCCTTACCCAGTACAGCCACGGCGCGGGTTGCGGCTGCAAGATTTCGCCCCAGGTGTTGGAGGTTATCCTTGCCGGCAGTGGCGCACAGAACCTGGACCCTAACCTGTGGGTGGGCAACGCTTCACGCGATGATGCGGCGGTGTACGCCATCGACGACGAGCGCGGCGTGGTCTCCACCACTGACTTTTTCATGCCGATAGTCGACGATCCCTTCGACTTCGGCCGCATCGCCGCCACCAATGCCATCAGCGACATCTACGCCATGGGCGGCGACCCCTTGATGGCCATCGCCATTCTCGGCTGGCCGGTCAATGTGCTGGCGCCGGAGATTGCCCGAGAAGTGATCCGCGGGGGCCGTTCGGTGTGTGACGCCGCCGGCATCCCGCTGGCAGGTGGGCATTCCATCGACGCGCCGGAGCCGATCTTCGGCCTGGCCGTTACCGGGATCGTGCAAAAGCGCCACATGAAGCGCAACGACACCGCCACCGCCGGGTGCAAGCTGTACCTGACCAAGCCTTTGGGTATCGGCATCCTCACCACCGCCGAAAAGAAGGGCAAATTGCGCGAGGCCGATATTGGCCTGGCCCGTGACTGGATGTGTACTCTCAACAAGCCCGGCAGCCGCTTCGGCAAGTTGGCCGGTGTGACCGCGATGACAGACGTCACCGGTTTCGGCCTGCTCGGCCATCTGGTGGAAATGGCCGACGGCAGTGGCCTGACGGCCCGCATCGAATATGCAAAAGTCCCACGCCTGCCAGGGGTTGAGTATTACCTGGACCAGGGCTGCGTACCGGGCGGTACCTTGCGTAACTTCGAGAGCTACGCCAGCAAGCTGGGGCGCGTGCAGGAGCTGCACAAGCGCGTGCTGTGCGATCCACAAACCAGCGGTGGCCTGCTGATCGCCGTTACCCCCGAAGGCGATGCCGAGTTTCATGCGGTAGCCGCTGAGCTGGGCCTGAGCCTTGAACCTATCGGCGAACTGCTTGAGCGACAGAGCAACGCGGTAGAGGTGATTTGATGGCAACTGACATCACCGATTACCGCGACATCTTCCTCAACGACCGGCCGATGATGGATACCCGCGCGCCGGTGGAATTCACCAAGGGCGCGTTCCCCGGTGTGGTCAACCTGCCGCTGATGACCGACGACGAGCGTCAGCGGGTGGGCACTTGCTATAAGCAGCAAGGCCAGCAAGCCGCAATCGTCCTGGGCCATGAGCTGGTCTCTGGCGCGATCAAGGCCGAGCGCATCGAGCAGTGGGCGCAGTTTGCTCAGGCTAACCCCGATGGCTATCTGTATTGCTTTCGCGGTGGGCTGCGCTCGCAGATCGTGCAGCAATGGTTGAAAACCGAAGCGGGCATTGACTACCCGCGTGTCGGCGGTGGCTACAAGGCCATGCGTACGTTCCTGTTGGAGACCCTGGAACAGACGACCGCCGAGTGCGATTTCGTACTGCTTGGCGGTATGACCGGCACGGGCAAGACCGAAGTATTGGGCCAACTGCACAATGCCCTGGACCTGGAAGGCCATGCCAACCATCGCGGTTCCAGCTTCGGCAAGCGCGCCACGGCGCAACCCTCCAATATCGACTTCGAAAATCGCCTGGCGGTGGATTTGCTGAAGAAGCGCGCAGGTGGTATCGAGCAGTTTGTGGTGGAGGACGAGAGCCGCATGATCGGCAGCTGTGCGCTGCCGCTGCCATTGCACAAGGGCATGCAGACGTTTCCTATGGTGTGGCTGGAAGACAGCGTCGAGGGCCGTGTCGAGCGCATCCTTAAGGATTACGTGGTGGATCTGTGCGCCGAGTTCATTGAGGTGTTTGGGGAAATCGGCCAGCGATTATTTGCCGAGCGCCTGACCCAGAGCCTGGCCAATATTCACAAGCGCCTGGGCGGCGAGCGTTTCCAACGGCTGCAGGCGGTGTTGCAGGAGGCCCTGGCCGAACAGGCACGCAGCGGCGCAGTGGAGCTGCATCAGGTATGGATTGAAGGCTTGCTGCGTGAGTATTACGACCCGATGTATGCGTTCCAGCGCGAGAGCAAGGGCGCGCGTATCGAGTTTGCCGGGGAGCAGGGTGCGGTGGTGGAGTATTTGCGCGAGCGAGCAGCTCGGGTGGGGTGACCTTTCGGACGCCATCGCAGGCAAGCCAGCTCCCACCTTTGTATGTATTCACACTTCAAAAGGTAGGGGCTGGCTTGCCTGTGATGAGCATAGGTATCTACACAACTTCGGCGCGACGCTGGACCTGTGGCGAGGGAGCTTGCTCCCGTGACGGCCTGGCAGCCGACGCTGATCGAGCTGACGCACCGCGATCCAACTGTGGGAGCTGGCTTGCCTGCGAAGACGGCCTGACAGTCAACACAGTTGGACCGTGTACATATCCATTCCTGCGGTAACGGCCACCTGAATTCCGGCCAGCGTGGTTTAACGGGGCGCCTAAGATCAAAAGCAGATCAAGATCAAGAGCGGCTCGCTTCGCATCGTGGTTACCGGCGGTTGCGGCGAACTGCACAGTTGTGTAGATACCTATGCTGCGATGAGGCCATCAGCCCCACTGAAACTCTAAAGAATTACCGCCCCAATCAACCCACACACCACCCCCACCAGCATGGTCAACCCGGCCACCGTCACCAGTACCCGTGCATCGAAATCCTTGCGCAGCATCAGCAGCGACGGCAGGCTCACGCTCGGCAGGGTCATCAGCAAGGCCACTGCCGGGCCGGTACCCATGCCCAGGGTCATCATGGTTTGTACGATGGGAATCTCTGCCGCCGTAGGAATCACAAACAGCGTACCGACGATCGCCAGCGGCACCAGCCACACCAGGCTGTTGGCCATTGCGCCGTCCACGTGTGGGAACAGCCACACCCGGGCCGCGCCGAGGATCAGCACCGCCAGGATGTACACCGGGATGGTGCTCCAGAACAGTTGCCACAAGGTGCGCAACCAGCGGCTCAGGAAGGGTTGCGACTCGACGGTGCTGACTTCGGCGACAGCCTCCAGCGCCGCTTCCGGCACTTGATCAGGGCGCGCAATACGCTGCGCCACCAGGGACACTCCCACCACCAGCACAATCCCAGCCACCAGCCGCAGCGCGGTAAAATCCCAGCCCAGCACAAACCCCATGAACACCAGCGTGGCCGGGTTCAACACCGGGTTGGCGATCCAGAACGCCAACGCCGCGCCCACCGACACCTGCTGACGGCGCATACCCGCTGCCACTGGCGCCGCACAGCAACTGCACATCATCCCCGGCAAGGCGAACAGCCCGCCGCGCAGGGTCGAGCCCAGCCCGGCACGGCCGAACAGGCGCAGCAGCCAGTCGCGAGGGATCAATACCTGCAGCAAGGAACCGAGGATTACCGCCAGCACCGCGGCTTTCCAGATCGCCAGGAAATACACCTGGGCGTAGGCCAGCGCCGCCGCCAGGGGCGAGCTTTGCTGATCATTGAGAATCGAGGCGCCAATGCTGTGGTTGTCGGCCGCTACAAACGCCTTGAGGTAGTAGGGCGACCACTTCACATAGTAGAGGCCGATGCAGGCCACCAGGAGAAACAGTGCAGGCTTGTACCAGAACGACCAGCCCCGACGGGGCTGGGTGGAAGCGAGATTGGACATGAAGAGGATCCGCAGGTGAGTCGATAGCCCGGCATCATACGCCCCTGCGGCTCAACCTTCAGGAATCGGCACTCAACTGAGTCGGGTCCGGGCAGCTTTCGTCACCATTGTTGAGCCCCTGCTTGT
Organism: Pseudomonas sp. MF7453; assembly: GCF_016405455.1. Taxonomy (NCBI): domain Bacteria; kingdom Pseudomonadati; phylum Pseudomonadota; class Gammaproteobacteria; order Pseudomonadales; family Pseudomonadaceae; genus Pseudomonas; species Pseudomonas sp. MF7453. Next base: position 48,517 of record NZ_JAEKCN010000026.1, read on the forward strand.
AATTGCGACTGAGCAGTGACGCCTTGCCGTTGTGCCAGGTCAATGTCAGCACGTACAGCGAGTCATAGTCATTGCCGGACCAGTCTTCGGTAATAGTGTGCTTCTCGCCGGCTGCTTCGCTGGCGACTTTGTTGATCAGCTCCGGCAAGTAACCATGGGACCAGGCCGTGTAGATTATCGCGTTGCGATACTTGTCCTCGACCAGTTCTTCGGCGAGGGCACTGGTGTCATTCGCTGAAAACTCGATGTTCACCGGTAGGCCGAGCTTGATCGCGCTGGGGCTGATGGTTATTAGTGGGCGAATGTAGCTGTAGGAATTATCCAGCTCGCCTTCTTCAACATTGCGCGTCGGGTTGGCGGCAAATACGTAGTTGGCCTTGCCGAATTTTTCCGGCAACACGCTCGCCAGGTTCATGGCGCGGTTCAGGCCCTGACAGTTGAGTTGGCCCAGGCCGCCGGCAGGTTTCTCGCCATGGCGCAGGAAAACCAGGGTTTGCACGCCATCGACCGGTTGCGCACGGCTTTCACGCGCGTCCAGGGCGGTGACGGCGGCGGCGCTGACCAGCAGCAGCGGCAACATCATGTATGAATAACGTTTGAATCGTTGCACAAGGCGCAGAGGCTTGATCTTCATTATAGGTTCGAGTCTTCGTGCGTCGGGTTAAGGCGGACAGGCCCGGCCCCAGTGACGCGTGGAGCGTCCTGCGGTATTCCCTGTCGATATAGCAAGGTGCCTCCATTCACCCTTCGGGCGCTCTTAAGAGTGCAAACGGGCGTTTTGGTTCGCCCACGGGGGATACTAGCCGGAAAATGTTGCGCAACGATGACCCATGCACGACAACGGGTAGATGACTATCATGGGGACTTTCCGTCCAGGGGGTTCTCGATGAACGCACTCGCCGCTTTCCCGATCAACAGCAAATGGCCCGCCCAGCACCCGGAACGCTTGCAGTTGTATTCGTTGCCCACGCCCAACGGCGTCAAGGTGTCGATCATGCTTGAGGAACTGGGCCTGCCCTATGAGGCGCACAAGGTCAGTTTCGACACCCAGGACCAGTTGTCCCCAGAGTTCATGTCCCTGAACCCCAACAACAAAATCCCCGCCATCATTGATCCCAACGGCCCGAGCGGGCAGCCGCTGGCGCTGTTCGAGTCCGGCGCGATCCTGATCTACCTGGCGGAAAAGACCAGCCAGTTGCTGCCCGAAGACCCGGCCACCCGTTATGAAACCCTGCAATGGCTGATGTTCCAGATGGCCGGCATCGGCCCGATGTTCGGCCAGGTGGGGTTCTTCAACAAGTTCGCCGGCAAGGCTTACGAAGACAAGCGCCCGCGTGACCGCTACGCCGCCGAAGCCCGACGCTTGCTCGGTGTTCTGGAGAAGCGTCTGCTGGGCCGCACCTGGATCATGGGCGATGACTACAGCATTGCCGACATCGCCACCTTCCCCTGGATTCGCAACCTGATCGGCTTCTACGAATCCGGCGACCTGGTGGGTATTGCCGATTTCCCTAATGTACTGCGCGCATTGGACGGCTTTGTCGCACGTCCGGCGGTGATTCGTGGCCTGAACATTCCGAGCTGAAACATGCCGACTTTCGATTTCCAGCAACTGGATGTATTCAGCCGCGTACCGCTTAAAGGCAATCCGCTGGCCGTGGTGCTCGGCGCCGACAGCCTGACCGAGCAGCAGATGGCGGGCTTTGCCAATTGGACCAATCTCAGCGAGACCACGTTTTTGCTGACACCCAGGGATCCACGAGCCGACTACCGCGTACGCATTTTCACCACCCTCACGGAACTGCCGTTTGCCGGCCACCCGACCTTGGGCAGTTGCCACGCCTGGCTGCAGGCCGGTGGCGTGCCCCGAGGCGAGGAGATCATCCAGGAGTGCGAAATCGGTCTGGTGCGCATTCGCCGCCAGGGTGAGCAACTGGCGTTTATCGCGCCGCCGTTGCTGCGTGCGGGAGCGGTTGAGGCGCCATTGCTGGAGCGCGTGCGCCTGGCATTGGGGCTGGCGCCCGAGGCGATTGTGCGCAGTCAGTGGGTCGACAATGGTGCGGGTTGGCTGGCGGTGATGCTGGCTGATCGTGACGCGGTGCTCGCGTTGCAACCGGACTATTCGCAACTGCTGGGCCTGGCCGTGGGGGTGATCGCCCCCTGTGATCCGCTGCGTGACGCGGTAGACGCGCAGTTTGAAGTGCGCGCCTTTATCGCTGGCGACGGCGCCCCGGAAGACCCGGCCACCGGCAGTTTGAACGCCGGTGTGGCCCAATGGCTGCTCGCCGAGGGGCTGGCGCCCAGCCGTTATGTGGTCAGCCAGGGCACGGCGATAGGGCGCGCGGGGCGTATTCACATCGAACGTGAGGGCGATGAGATCTGGGTCGGCGGTGCCGTGGCGCTGCGTATTCAGGGGCGTCTACAGCTCTAGATCAATAAATTGTTACGCGCCCGGCAATACACTATTGGCCCCTTGGCGTTTGTGTTGCCGGGACTTGGGGGCATAAGCTTTGGCCCCAAAGATTTCAGCCATTTTTCAGGAAAGCCATGACCAGTCAGTTCCCCCAAGCCCGCCCACGTCGCCTGCGCCGCTCCCCGGAGCTGCGTGGCTTGTTCCAGGAAAGCGAATTCACTCTTAACGACCTGGTGTTGCCGATCTTCGTTGAAGAAGAAATTGACGATTTCGTGCCGATTACCAGTATGCCGGGCGTGCTGCGCATCCCGGAGAAGAAACTGGCCGGCGAGATTGAACGTTACGCCCGTGCCGGCATCAAGTCGGTAATGACCTTCGGCGTGTCTCACCACCTCGACGCCAGCGGCAGCGATACCTGGAAAGAGCGCGGCCTGGTTTCGCGTATGTCCTCGATCATCAAGGACGCGGTGCCGGAAATGATCGTGATGTCCGACACCTGCTTCTGCGAATACACCGACCACGGCCACTGCGGCGTGATGCACGGTGCCCATGTCGACAACGATGCAACCCTGGTCAATCTCGGCAAACAAGCCGTGGCCGCTGCCCGCGCCGGCGCCGATGTGATCGCCCCGTCAGCCGCGATGGACGGCCAGGTCCAGGCCATCCGCCGTGCCCTCGACGACGCCGGTTTCACCCACATTCCGATCATGGCTTACTCGACCAAATTCGCTTCGGCCCTCTACGGCCCGTTCCGCGAAGCGGGCGGCAGCGCCCTCAAGGGCGACCGCAAAAGCTACCAGATGAACCCGATGAACCGCCGCGAAGCCGTGCGCGAATCGCTGCTGGACGAACAGGAAGGCGCTGATGCGCTGATGGTCAAGCCAGCCGGTGCCTACCTCGACATCATCCGCGACATCCGTGAGGCCTCACGCCTACCGGTCGCGGCCTACCAGGTGAGCGGTGAGTACGCGATGATCAAGTTCGGCGCACAGGCCGGAGCGATTGATGAGGACCGGGTGGTGCGCGAGACGTTGGGATCGATCAAGCGGGCGGGGGCGGATTTGATCTTTACCTACTTTGCGATGGATTTGGCGTTGGCGGGGATCTAAAGACATCTTTTCTCCCCTGTGGTGAGCAGGCTTATCACAGGGGGAGGGGCACTCATAACTTAGTTGAATTTTTCGTAATCTTGCGCACCTAGTGACACCAACCATTTCCTGAAGAAATCAATTTGTTCCTGTGGGTCGTTTGTTAGGTTCTCCTCTTCGTAGTCAAACAAATGGACTATGTCGTCGTTGGTAGCTTGCTGACCTAAAGTCATTTCATATGCGACGAGCCCCGCGCTCATCTGAGAAGCCATTCTTGAAGGTTTAACATTTATTTTTGCCCCTTTGCATAAAAAAGTTATATGCGGGAAGTCTGCTCTGATTTTTGCGAGGCAAATATATAGGTCATGCCCTTCATAAACTTTTTTAAAGTTATCGGCCTCTGAAAATGTCATGATGAGCTTCCTTGGGTCATATTTGACGGTGACCTCCTTGTGCTCGTTTTTGATTATTACCTTTATATTTTTAGTTTTCATTTTATTTCCTGTTGGGGTTTGGTATGGAATATCCAACGTAAGTTCCATCAGATTTTACTGGGGTGGCGCCTAATATGTCCTCTGTGTCGATTTTGTTATGGATAGCGAATTCTAGCTCTTTAGGGTACGGCGCCTGCTTGCCTAGTTCTGTATTTATATCATGCCCCTCAATATTCTTAAGTGTGTATAAATAGCCTTTTTTATCTCCGTAGCTGGTAGCAAAAGTGATCCCGACTGCCCGTGATGGCGATGTGCTTATGAAGTTGCTGGGAGGGTCACTACTGTCAATTGCGTGTAGGTACAAATCTTCGCTATCACCTTTGCTTTTAAAGCCATTTTTGAATACCTCGCTTGGAGGGGTTTTGTCTCCGCGAAAAAGATACTCTTCGTCATTATGAGAAATCGGAAGGTTGGGTTCTGATTTCTTACTTAATGTTGGAGTTGAAGGATCTTCAACGCCTAGGGATGGCTTGCATCCTACCGTACCTGGGCATCTGTTCAGTCCAAGCGGATCTACCCACCCCGTAGGATTGGGCACGTACTGGTACCCATTGATCCCACCCGCCAGCTTCACCGGGTCCGGTGTCAGGTAGCGACCAATATCCGGATTGTAGTAGCGATGGCGGTTGTAGTGCAGCCCGCTTTCCTGGTCGAAATACTGCCCTTGGAAACGTAGCGGATTATCAATTTTGCCCATATCGAGCCGGGCGATCTGGCCGTAGGCACGGTAGTGGGCGGACCAGACGATTTCGCCTTCGGTGTCGGTCAGTTCTTGCGGCGTGCCGAGGTGGTCCAACTGGTAGTGGTAGGGCTGGGTTTCTTCTGGGCCGAAACCTTCCAACAGTGCCAGTGGGCGGAAGCTGTTGGGCTCGTAGATATAACTGCGATGACAGTCCGCATGGTGTTCGGCAATTAGCTTGTCGCCTTGCCAGAAAAACTCCGTGGTCTTGCCATCCACAGTCTTGCTGACACGCCGCCCAAACGGGTCATACCGATAACGGGCGGTTTCGCCGTTGGGCATGATGACGCTGATCAACCGATGCTGGCAGTCGTAGCGATATTCCGTGACGAGTTGCTGGCCCTTGCCGCGCCGTTCGCGGATGAGGTTGCCGAAGGCGTCGTAGTCGTAATGGCGGTCGCCCTGGATCATCAGGCGGTTGCCGGCGACGATGTCCGGGCCGGGGCGGTCTTGCATCAGCAGGTTGCCCGCCGGGTCGTGGGCGAAGCGTTCCTGGACGTCTTGAGAATGATCGGCGCGGGTCAGACGATTCAGTGGGTCGTAGCGGTAAAGGTGTTCGCCTTTGCGTGTGTCGAGCAGGCGGGTGAGGGTGCCGCTTTTGTCGTAGTCGTATTGGCGTTGGTAGAGGTAGTTTTGCTGCTGCGTTACTGCGTGGGCGTGCAGGCGGTTTTGCTCGTCGTAGTGATAGTGGCTGAGCAGTTGACCTTGTTGGCGTTGGTGTTCGCGGCCGCTCTTGAATAGGTGTGAGGTGAGCACTTCGCCGTTGAGTTCGACGGTAGCGAGGTGGCCGCCCTTGTCGTGGTTGAAGGTGAGGCGGTTGTTGTCCGGCAGGCGCAGGT
>NZ_JAEKCN010000027.1:0-49978 GCF_016405455.1 Pseudomonas sp. MF7453
GCGGCACATCCTGCTGAACGGGCATTACACCTTCCAGACTGACGGCAAGTTCATCGACCTGGATGCGCTCGTGGCGGGACTGGAGCTGGGCTGACGGAAATTTCTGGGATTCCGGCGTACAACCCCAGAGAAAAGCCGCGAGGACGAACTTCGCGAGTGGAACGAATCGCAATCCAACTCGATGCTCAAGGCGAAGCCAGGTTCAAACAAGCTCTCCGGCATCGCTATGCTGGTCACGGCAGTTGCTCTTTGTGGGTTCGTCTACTGGTTGAAAAGCAGCGGTGAACCCGTAGCAGTGGGAGGCGTCGGCAATGACGCGCTGACTGCTGCAGAGCCCCGTCGTGTGCAAGACCCTACGCCAAAGCGTCAGGCCGCGAAGGTCGCTCCCGTCAGCAATGATGGGAGCACTCCACCTGCTGATACGCCGCGCACTGTCGTGGATCGTCAAGAACAGGCCGGTATGAGCGAAGCCGAGAAGCGTCGGCAAGCCATGGAGCTGCAGCGTCAGCTCGAAGAGCAAAAGATGCTAGCCGCACGTCAACGCTCGGCCATTTTCGCCAGTGCGAAAGAAGATGGCTTCAAGGAGGAAGCGGCGGGGCAGCAGGGTGGGCTTGGGTCTTTGGGCGGGGGGAGCGATAGAAACGCTCCTGTTTCGAACAATGCGAACAGCGCTTATGCCGCCTCGACCTTCACTGATGGGGTGGCGGTATCCAAAGTTCGCCAGATGGAAAACCTGGAATACAAGGTTCTGCAGGGCGCTGTTATCGAAGCTGTCCTGCAGCCACGCGCCCAGAGTCAGTTGCCAGGGCAGATCTGCGTAGACATTCAGCAGGACGTTTACGCGGCAGTCGGTCGCAGGGTTTTGATTCCGTGGGGTTCGTCGGTATGCGGCAGCTACAACGCCAGTCTGCGCCCTGGTCAAGAACGGCTGTTCACCATCTGGAATTGGTTGCGTACGCCGAACTTGCCGGGACGGCCAGCTATGGAGATCGCTATCAACAGCGCGGGCTCTGACCAGCTTGGCACCGCTGGCCAAGGTGGGGTGGTCGATAACCACTGGGGGCAAATCTTCGGTGTTGCTGCAGCAGTCTCGATCATCGGCGCGGGTGCTTCGAATACCGGCGTGTCGTCCGGCGATCAGGAAAACTCGGCATCGCGTTACCGCTCCGAAGTACAGGAAGCCGCGGCTGAATCTTCCCAAACGATCCTGGGTCGTTACGCCAGTATCCAGCCAACTCTGACCGTGCCTCATGGCTCGCGTGTGGTGATCTATCTGCAGCGCGATCTGGATTTCACCTCGCAGTTCGAGGCCGAGATCGAGCACGCCAAGAGTGGCGGCGTCACCTTTATCCAGTGAGGAAGCGGTATGTCTGAGATTGCATCGTTCCGCGCCAAACTGAAAAACCTGGTCACGCTGCTGGACGATCCTGAGGTGACCGAAATTGCGATCAATGGCCCGGGCAATGTCTGGGCCGGGTATCGCGGCAGTCGGTTTATGAAGCCGGTGGAGATCGAGGGGGTAACCACTGGCCTGATTACCTCGCTCGGTGAGGTGATTGCCGCTCACACCGGGCAGCAGGTTGATTCGTATACGCCGATCCTGTCGGGCCGTATTCCGATCAACCTCGCCGATGGTGTGCCAGACAACCAGCGCGGCGATTACCGCGTGCAGGTTGTTCTAGCCCCTGCGGTCGAACAGCACATTGGCGGCATCGTCTGTATCCGTAAGCCCGGTATCAAGCAAATCACATTGGATGAATACCAGGACACCGGGGCTTTCGAGCATATCAATGAGCCTCGGTTGCACAGCGACTATTCCGACGATCACCTGATAGAGCTGTATCGCAGCAAACGCTGGAAAGAGTTCTTCATCGGGATCATGAAAGCCCGCAAGAACATCATGATTTCAGCTGGAACCAACGCGGGCAAAACCACATGGCTCAACGGGATGCTGGAGCACATTGATCCGCATGAACGTCTCGTAACCATTGAAGACACCCGCGAGATCCGCACGCCCAACAAGAATGTGGTTCACCTGATCTATTCACGCGGCGGTCAAGGTCGCGCCAAGGTCACACCGTTTGACCTGCTTGAGTCGATCCTTCGACTGACCCCCGACCGGGCAATCATGGGTGAGATCCGCGGCGGCGAAGCTTTCCCGTTTCTGGAGCTGCTGAACACCGGTCACAGCGGTTCGCTGTCCTCGATTCACTCGGACTCGCCGGAAATGATGTTTGACCGCTTGGCCTCTATGGCTGCCCGTGGCGGCGCCGAAATGAACAAGTCGCAACTGATCGAATACTCGCGGCAACTGATCGATGTCGTCATTCAGTGGGAGTACGGCTTTGATGGCCGTCGCTACATCTCGGAGGTTCAATATGCAAAAGCTGCCTAAGTTCGCGGTAACGCTGTTGGCACTGGCCTGCACTCTCGGCCAGGCCTGGGCCGATGAACAAGCCCCGGTGCCGTTCTCTGAGCTGGCCGTTAAGTGCGCGCCTACCGTGCATCCGCAGACCCTAAAGTCATTGATCGGCAATGAATCGACCTACAACCCTTACGCTATTGGGGTTGTCGATGGCCGATTGGAGCGTCAGCCCAAGTCGTTGCGTGAAGCGGTGGCCACCGCCGAACGGTTGGAGCGCGAAGGCTTCCGTTTCTCGGTCGGTATTGGCCAGCTCCTGGTGACGAACATGCGGGCTCTCGGCCTGAGCTACGCCCAAGCGTTTGAGCCGTGCCGCAACCTGCAGGCGATTAGCGAGCTGATGGTCAAGAACTACACCAAAGCCCTGACCGCGAATCCGAACCCACAAGAAGCCCTGCGCGACTCGCTCTCGATGTACTACAGCGGGAACCCTGTACGTGGTTATCGCCCGGACAAAGAGGGTGATCTGTCCTACGTGCAGAAAGTTGTGGTCGGTGCCCTGAATCCTTCGAGTGCTGATCCGATTGTGCCTGCTGTGGAGGCCACTGCAGGCGATGAGGCGATACCCGTAGCGGTTGCATCACCAGGGGCACGAAAAACGCCTGTGCGCGCTCGTACAGCTTCGTCAAAACATAGTGACCCATGGGTGATTGTGACCGACGAAAACGGCCAGGCACCGCAACCCGCTCAACAGGCTGCGATGCAACCGGCGAGCCCTGAGCAGTCAAGGATTCAAGTTGCGCTGGACACTGGCGATGCTGCGCCGGTTGAACAGTTCCAACGCTTCGCTGATCCCAAACCAGCCGCTGCGCTGGCATCCGGCCAAGGGCAAGCGCAAGTCGAGCCATCTTTCGTACAGATCATCAATTGAATTTCTCGCACGCGAGAAAAGGGGGATTTATGCAAAAACTTCCATCCGTTTTTTTGCTGGGAGCGTTATTGCTGTCAGGTCCAGCCGTTGCTGATGAACCGGTCCAGCCGCCCTATGGCCATGACAGTAACCCCGACGCTTGCGGTGCTGTTCTTTGTCTACTTGGCATGACCCGCGATGGTGACTGCGACAAGTACATCCAGAAATATTTCAGTATCAAGCGTTACAAGCACGGACATTTCAGTCCTTCGCGCACGAAAGCCGCACGGGGGGAGACTGTTGAGTCCTGCAAGGACGATGAGGGTTTGACTAAAAAGGCCAACGATATTTGGGGGCCTGTAGAACATGGTTTCTAGAGTTTTCAAGCCACTGGCGTTGACGATGGCACTGGTCGCGGGGGGCAGCCTGCAAGTGCTGGCCCTGGCTGCTGACAACGAGGGCGACGCAAGCCGTCGCATCGAGGTCGGTTTCTAGCCCGAGGGCTCTGCACAGAAACTAGTCTTGCGCACCATTTACGCGGCCACCAGCTCTATCCGCGTTGCTGCGTACGTCTTCACCAGTCCAGACGTTACCCGAGCGCTGGTTGCCGCCAAGCAACGCGGTGTTGACGTGGCGGTGGTCGCCGATCACCGCAGCAACCTCGAAGAAGCGCGCTCAACTGCTGGGCGCCATGCCCTGACGCTTATAGCCAAGACGGGTACCCAAATATTGGATCTGATTTTTCGCGCCCAGCATCAGACACGCGGCCGACTTCGCCTACGGCGCTTACTATTGGCGCAGTTGCACCGTGATCGCACTGGTGGGCCGCGTGCAGCACAACAGGATGTCACCGTTTTGCGGAGCGTCCAGCGGGTCGTCGAAGTACTCGACCGTACCTTCGCGCAAGCTCACCTGGCAGGTATTGCACAAGCCCGCCCGGCAATTGAACGCCGGAGTCAGGCCCGCCTGTTCGGCCAATTCGAGCAATGAATGGCAGTTTTCATCCCAGGCTACGCGGGTGCCGGACGGCATGAAGCAGACACTTACGGCACCGTCCTTTGCCACAGGTTCGCTCAGCGTCGGCTCAGGTGGCGGCGCTGGACTGACGTCGTCTTCCTCAAGCACCGTCGCCGGGCCAAAAAACTCGTAATGAATTCGTTCGCGGGCCACCCCAAGGCTGCGCAACAGCCGCCAGTTGGCCTGCATGAAAAGTCTGGGGCCGCACAGGTAGATATCATAGTCGTCCAACGGCAGCAGGCTTTGCAGGGTTTGGCGACTGATCAGGCCCTGGCTGTGAAAGCGGTCACGATCCGCCTCGCTCGGATTGCGATAACAGAAGTGCACTTCAATGCCCGGGCGCCGGTCGGCCAGGGCCAGCACTTCATCGCGAAACCCATGCACCGCGCCGTTTTCGCAGGCGTGCAGAAAGTGCACCGGGCGCATCGACTGGCCGCTCAGGCGATGCAGCATGCTCAGCATGGGCGTCAAACCGACGCCGCCGCTGAACAGCACCACCGGCCTTGGACTTTGCTCGTCCAGCACAAAGGTGCCGGATGGGCCTGCGATGTCGAGTACGTCGCCAACCCGCACGCCGTCGTGCAGGTGGTTGGAACCTTGTCCGGCCGGCAGGTCTTGGCGATCGAACGGGGCGGGTTCACGCTTGACCGAAATTCGTACCTGGAGCGGGTTGTCCGTGAGGGCACTGACGCTGTAGTTACGCAGCACTCGAGTGCCGTCGCCCAACACCAGCCGCACCGTGAGGAACTGCCCCGGACGAAAGTCCATGGGTGCAGGACCGTCCTGCGGCGCGAGGACGAAGGAGGTAATGACCGCGCTTTCCGGCGTTTTCTCGATCACCCGCCAAGCCTTGAAACCTTGGGGTTGGCTGCTCATCTCAAACCCCCGCTGTTTGCGGTCTGGCCTTGTACCAGCGGGATCAAGTCCGCAGGTTGTTCCTGGGCAATCAATTTGGCCAGGTTACGCCGGAAACGCAGGGGTCCCGAGTCGGAGGCCAGGTCGATATTGGGGCTGCACTTGTTGGCCATGCCTTGATGGACGGCGGCGAGCACCACGCGGTCTTCGGCGAAAGCGTGACGTACGTCCTCATCGAACTGGCGCGAGACTTCCTCGTTGTCCTGGTCGAAGTTGCGCACCTGGAACCAGTAGTAGCGGGTGGTGGACTCATCGATGGGGGTCATGAAGTTGTAGGAGTTCATCAAGAACACCTGTTCGTGCACCGGCCCGGCATCCGATCCGGTGCCGGCCGGGGTGAAGATGGCCTTGATGATGGCCTGGGCCGGGTAGTGCACTTCGTAATGCTGCTTGCGGTCACAGTTGCCGCTGAACTTGACGAACTTGGCGTAGAACGGCGCCACTTCGATGTCGCGCATCCACCGCGACACGATCACGCCGACGTCTGTCACCGTAGTTTGCAGCGGCTCCTGGGCGCATGCGGCGCTGCCAAAGGAGGACTGGTGAACCCAGGCCACGTGGGAGGGGTCGAGCAGGTTGTCGGTCATGTACAGGTAGTTGCAGGGGATGACCATGCTGTCGCCACGATTCAGGCCCCAGGCCGGATCGCCCCATTCGGGCACGTGGCAAATCTTGCTGGCGTCGGCCAGCTCGGCATCGCCCATCCAGATCCAGATCAGGCCGTAGCGCACGGCCAGCGGATAACTGCGCACCTTGGCGCCTTGGGGAACGTGCTTACTGCCGGGGGCGCGCACGCAACTGCCCGAGCAGTCGAAGGTTAGGCCGTGGTAACCGCATTCGATGTCGTCACCTTGGCGCCGCCCTAAGGACAACGGCAGTTTGCGATGCGGGCAGGCATCTTCTAGGGCGACCGGGGTGCCATCGCCTTTGCGGTAAAGCACTACCGCCTCATTCAGCAGCTTGACCGCAAACAGTTGCTCACCGAGTTCGGTTTCACTGGCGGCGACATACCAGGCGTTGCGCATAAACATGGGGTCTCTCCTTATTATTCTTCGGATCGTGGCTAACGACGGATCCAGAATACGAGAGGCCAGTTGAGTAAGAATAGATGGATAAAACTGATATTTGGTTTAGGTTCTCTTAAGTGTTTATCGCGTCCCCACGAACATCTCCTGTGGGAGCTAGCTTGCTCGCTCCCACACTGGGTGCTGTGCGTTTTACAGACCGCCGCGCGTGCCTATCGCGGACAACGCCCGTTCCCAGATCTGCCGCGTTCGCACCCACACCAACTCTTGCCAGTCGCTGTCCGCGGGGAAGAATTGTTCAAGCAGTTGCAACTTGATCTGCCGTGCTTCGGGGCCGGTTGGGTCGCCGTGTAGGTGCAGCCACTGATCGTCGCGCAGCACCGCATGGATTTGTTGACCAGGGTAGGTGCCGCACTCGATCACGAACGGCATCAGTTGCACATGAGGCAAGGCGTTGATGATGGCCTGGGAGGTGTAACCGGTGGCAGTGGCAGCAACGCCGGTGTCACTCTGGCTGTTGGCGCTGGTCATCAGGGTGAACAGCCAGGGCCCGAACAACACCTGGGCCTGGGGCAGTGCCGGGTACGAGGCCTGGGCAATGGTCATCAACATCGGATGGCCATAATCGCCCGCGCCGGTGTGCAGGTCGAAGCACATCGCGACCTCGGCGTGTGCCAGGTGTTCGCCGAGGATCCGGTGCAGGGTCTGGTTCGACCAACTTGAGCTGTTACCGCCGTAGAACAGGCCATCGGGATGGCGATACTGACCGGCCTCGACAATCGACATCACCGCCGACCAGCCCTCGCGGCTGATCCGTTCATTGAGCTGGGCATCGGCGCGCTCACGTTCGGGGCCACGCAGTTGGGTACAGGTGTAGATCGGGTGCAGAGTTTCATAAGCCGCGTTGTCGGGTGGTGTCTTAGTGAAGTCCAGGTAGTTGCGGTTGAGGTCGATGTTGTCCTCGTTGACCCGACGCATCCAGGCCGTGCCCCACGGGTTGATCAAGTGGATCATCAGTACCGCGACGTCGTCGGGCAGGCTGCGCTCCCTGAAGGTTTGCAGCCATTGGCGCTGGCAATCCGAGCCGTAATAACCTTCCACGCCGTGGGTGCCGCTCAAGGCCACCAACACCCGTTTGGCCTGGGGGTTGCCGAGCAGGGCCACATCTGTGCCCAGGGCCTCGGCGAACGGGCCGCGCAATGGGTGCGGGTAATGGCTAAGACGGGCGCCGACGGCCTCGGCGGCGGCGAGGAATTGTTCACGCTGCTGGGTAAAGCTGCGGTGTGATGGAAAACCGTTACTCATGGTTGTCTCCTGTCGAAATGGGGTTACTTCAGGCGGCCGGAGAGGAACTGGGTCAAGCGCTCGCTTTGCGGACTGACCAGCACTTCACCCGGCGGACCTTGCTCTTCAACCCGGCCTTGGTGCAGGAACATCACATGGTTGGAGACGTTGCGCGCAAACCCCATCTCGTGGGTGACCACGACCATGGTGCGACCTTCCTCGGCCAGGGCCTGCATCACTTTCAGCACCTCGCCCACCAGTTCCGGATCCAGCGCGGAAGTGGGTTCGTCGAACAACATCACTTCCGGTTCCATGGCCAAGGCACGGGCAATGGCGACCCTTTGCTGCTGGCCGCCGGACAGGTGGGACGGGTATTTTTTCTCAACGCTCGGGTCCAGACCGACTTTATGCAGGTACTGCCGCGCGCGTGCCTCTGCGTCCTTGCGCTTGACGCCCAGCACATGCACCGGTGCTTCGATGATGTTCTCCAGCACGGTCATGTGCTGCCACAGGTTGAAGTGCTGGAACACCATCGCCAGTTTGGTGCGCACTTTTTGCAGCTGACGCGGGTCGGCCACCCGCAGCGCGCCGTTGAGATCCTGTTTGGTGCGGATTTGCTCGTTGTTTACCGTGATGGTTCCGGCGCACGGCTGTTCCAGGAAGTTGATGCAACGCAGGAAGGTGCTTTTGCCCGAGCCGCTGGAGCCAATGATGCTGATTACGTCGCCAGCTTTGGCCTTGAGCGATACGCCCTTGAGTACTTCGTGGTCGCCGTATTTCTTGTGCAGCTCATCTACGCTTAGCTTATACATGTTCGATGTCTCCAAAAGGACGGTCACTCAATGCGCCTGCGGTTGCAAGAAGGCCAGCCAGCGCACTTCGCAGCGACGAAACAGCCAGACCAGGGTAAACACCATCAGCGCGTACAGCACCGCCGCCAGGCCGAAGGCTTCGAACGAGGAGTAGGTCGCAGAGTTGACGTCGCGAGCGACCTTCAATAGATCGGGCACGGTGGCGGTGAAGGCGAGAGTGGTGGAGTGCAGCATCAGGATCACTTCGTTGCTGTAGTACGGCAGCGAACGGCGCAATGCCGAGGGCAGGATGATTCGCCGGTACAGGGTGAAGGTGGACATGCCATAGGCGCGGCCTGCTTCGATCTCGCCATAGGGCGTGGCGCGGATGGCGCCGGCGAAAATCTCCGTGGTGTAGGCGCACGTGTTGAGGGCAAAGGCCAGCAGGGTGCAGTTCATGCCCTCGCGAAAAAACGCATCGAGGGTCGGTTGGTCGCGCACCACTTGCAAGCTGTAGATCCCGGTGTAGAGGATTAGCAGTTGGATATACAACGGCGTGCCGCGAAACACGTAGGTGTAGAACCATACGGGCATGCGCAGCAGCGGATTGGACGAGACTCGTGCCACGGCCAGCGGCACGGCCAGGGTGCCGCCGATGGCGATGGAAGCGACTAGCAGCCAGAGGGTCATGGCCACGCCTGAGAGTTGGTAGCCGTCAAACCAAAGGTAGGCTTTCCAGTACTCCTGGACGATATCGATCATAGCTGCGCACCTCTGACGCCCACCGAGTAGCGGCGTTCAAGCCACATCAGCACGCCGTTGGAAACGGTGGTCAGGGCCAGGTAGATCAGGCCGCCGACCACGCTGAAGAAAAACAGGTCCATGGAGTTCTTGCCCGCGTCCTGGGTGACTTTGACGATATCGATCAAACCAATGATCGACACCAGCGCCGTGGCCTTGATCAACACCTGCCAGTTGTTGCCGATTCCCGGTAGGGCGAAGCGCATCATTTGTGGAAACAGCACCCGCACAAACACCTGCCGACGATTCATGCCGTAGGCCACGGCAGCTTCCAACTGGCCGGCTGGCACGGACTGAAAAGCGCCGCGGAAGGTCTCGGTGAAATAGGCACCGTAGATGAAACCCAGGGTCAGCACCCCGGCCGCGAAGGGGTTGATGTCAATCTGTTCGGTGTCCAGCCATTCAGTCAGGTTGTTCAGCCAGATCTGCAGGCTGAAGAACAGCAACAACATGATCACCAGGTCCGGCACGCTGCGAATCAGCGTGGTGTAGCCGGCGGCCAGGTGACGCAGCAGCGGTTGTTTCGATAGTTTGGCTGATGCGCCGATCAGGCCCAGCGTGACGGCCAGTACCATGGACATCAGTGCCAGCTGGATGGTCGCCAACGTACCTTCGAGAATGAGCGAACCATAGCCCTGTAAAAGCATGTTCTGTCTCTCCGTTGGCAAGGGCGGCCCGGGGGCCGGCCCTTGCGCGAAATGGATGGGCAAGGCGCCGGATCACCAAGCCGCGAGCGTTCCGGCACCGGTCAAGCGCAGGGCTTTTAGTTGTAGATGTCGAAGGTGAAGTACTTCTTCTGGATGGTGTCGTAGGTGCCGTTCTTGTGCATTTCGGCCAGTGCCCGGTTGATGGCTTCCATCAGCTGCGGCTCGTTCTTGCGCAGGCCGATGGCAATGCCTTCGCCCAGCAGTTCCTGGTTGTACACAGCGTCGCCGGCGAAGGCGAAACCGGTGTTCTTAGGCGTTTGCAAAAAACCCAGTTCGGCCACGGCGGCATCGGTCAGGCTGGCGTCGATACGGCCGCTGACCAGGTCCGGATACAGCAAGTCCTGATTGGGGTAGGTGACCATGATCACCCCTTTAGGCGCCCAGATTTTTTTGACGTACGTCTCTTGGGTAGTGCCTTGGGCTACGCCGACGCGCTTGCCTTTCAGGGATTCTGGCGTAGGCAGCAGACCGCTGTCCTTTTTCGCGATCAAACGGTTGGGGGAGTTATAGAGACGGTCGGAGAAGTCCACGTTTTTTTTGCGCTGGTCGTTGATGGTCATTGCCGACAACACGGCATCGAACTTTTTCGCCCGCAGCGCCGGGATGATGCTGTCGAATGCGTTTTCCACCCACACGCACTTGACCTTCAGCTCGGCGCAAATGGCGTTGCCCAGGTCGATGTCAAAGCCCACCAGTTGACCGTCGGGGTTTTTCGATTCGAACGGAGCGAAGGTCGGATCGACGCCAAAGCGAATGACGCTTAAATCCTTGGCCAGGACGCCGGTGGAAGCCAATGCAAAGACGGTGGCGAGTACAAATTTTTTCATTGTTGTTTTTCCTTTGTCTGACGGATCGAACGCTAACGATGTATTACAGAAAAATCTTTATATGATAGTACCTGTATATACATTTAATGCAAAATGCAGGCCAATTCACGGAAAATGCCTGCAAGGTGCTGTTTTTCGCGGTGCTGATAAGCCCGGGGTGGCTGAGTCGCCGGGCCACTATGGTTTTTTGGTACGCATGGTTACATCAGAGGCTGCACCGTATCGGGTCTTGCGTAACAACATGGGGCGTCTCCTGACCGGGACAGGTAAATACCCGCCAAAGCCAGAATACGAGGCTTTTCATATACAAAAAATGTCGAAAACTGTGGCTTGCTATAGCTCAGCTAAAGTATAAAACCGTCGATTGCTATGGAGATGATGATGAACAGCTTGCCTTCCCTGCGCGCGCTGCAGGTTTTTGAAGCCGTGGGACGTTTCGGCGGCATTGTCGAGGCCGCCAAGCGTCTGGGTATCTCGGCCGGTGCCGTCAGCCAACAAATGAAACTGCTGGAAGACACCCTGGGCTTGAGCCTGACCTTGAAGGTCGGCAAGCGTATTCGCCTGACCGCCGCCGGCCAGCGTTATCACGATAGCTGCGCAGCGGCATTCGAGAGCCTGCGCATCGCCCAGGTCGAGGTCGAGCGGTCGAAAAACGCCAGCAACCTGCGCATCAGCGCTTTGCCGTCATTGCTGTCGGATTGGTTGGCACCGCACATCTATGCCTGGCAGGACGAGCACCCGGAACTCAATTTGTTTCTCGATGGCAGTCACGCCGAACCTTCGCCAGAGGGCTACGACATCGATTTTCGCTTCACCTACGGCGACTACGTGGCCACGGAAAACGCCATCGAACTGTTTCGCGATTGCGTGGTGCCGGTGTGCAGCCCTTGGTTGTTGCGGCCTGATGTGCTGCTCAACAAACCGGCAGACCTGCTGGCATATCCGCTGCTGTCCATCGACTGGCTACCGAAGTTTGCCTCGCCGCCTTCGTGGCGTGACTGGTTCAAGGCCCAACAGGTGGACTGCGAAAGCATTCGCGATGGCTACCGCGTGTATTCCTTGTCTGCCATGGCAATCCAGGCCGCATTGACGGGGCAGGGTGTGGTACTGGCGCAATACTCAATGGTGGCTGATGCGTTGTCAGATGGGCGTTTGATCAGGCCGTTTGCCCGGGCCTTGCCCTTGCCGTCGGCGTATTTTTTGGTGGGTGCCAAGGGCGCGTTCGACAAGGCCCACTGCCGCGACTTCCACCGTTGGATTGTGGCGCGCGGGCGTGAGCAAATGGTGATCAATCAGCGGTTGCTGGCGTAGCCGTCACTAGGCTGCGCTTGAGCTCAGGTTTTCGTCGGACAGTTCGCTGTTGGAGCGCCGGCACAGGTAGTACTGGCGGCCGTCATCCACGTGCAGGTCGAACAGCTTTACCAGTTCGCCGCTGGCGACATCGGCGCCACCAACGGCTCGCGCAGCAGCGAGCAACCCAGGCCGGTCAGCGCCAGTTGCCCGTCTTCGAGCAGCAAGCCATTGAGCGCACTGGCGTGCTTGACCTCGGCGACTTGAAACCATTCGGCCCAGGTGCCGCGTTCTTCGTCGTGCAGCAACGGCAGTTGGCTCAAGGCCTGGGGCGAGTCGATGGGGGCGTGGCGCTGAAGGAATTCGCGGCTGCAATAGGGCGAGACGGCACCCGAGATCAGCGGCTCGCTGTGATTGCCCGGCCAGTGGCTGGTTCGCTGGAATAGCTGCGGTGGTTTGCGTAGGTGACGTTGATGTCCAGTTCCGGGTTTTGCGCCAGGAACTCGACCAGCCTCGGAATGAACAGGTTGATGCCAAACAGCGGAATCAAGCTGATGGTCACCTGGCGCATGACGGACTTCTCGCGCACATGCTCGGTGGCGCTGTGCAATACCGCGAAAGCCGAGCGGATGGCACGGTAATAGGGGGCATGCCGAGATAAGGCAAAGTTCACTAATTTGGTATGCCGCCGCTTGGGCTGTTGGGCCGCATGCGTTTTTCGCGTTCCAAAGCTCGCTCGGTTTTTGGCCCATCCACAACCGTTTTCGGGGCGTGCGCTTTCTGCAGGCGCTGGGCGTCCCGCTCTTTTTGCAGCGCCAGTGCCGTGGTTTTGTCGTAGCGCTTGGCAATAGAACCCGGCAAACCGGCGATAGCATCGGTGTAGATCCTCGCTTCCAACCGCGCCCGACTGATGGCCACGTAGAACAGATTTAGCGAAGTGGTACGGCTCTTGGTGTTCACGGAGATCATCACGCGATCATTGGTTAGGCCCTGCGCACTGTGAACAGTCGCGGAATAAGCGTGTTCCAGGTGCAGCGGTTTGTTCGATGGCAGCTTCACCACGCGCTCCGGCTTTCCGTCGCGCTCTCTGGTCGAAGCCAGCTCGATCATGCCGTTGGCTGTGCTGATAACTCGCATCCGGTCGCCGTTGGTGAGGTCGAGTGATGGCGTGTTGCGGGTGATGCGTACCAGGTCGCCAATGGACAGCTCCGGGCGCTCTGCCTTGTAGACGCTGAGCTTTGTAACCTGTCGCGAGTTGATCTGACGGCTCTGGCCATCGGCACCGGTCACGACAAGGATGTTTCCCGGTAACGCCTGTTTGACGGTGTAGTTCTCGCCACGAACCAAGCCCGCTTTTTTGTAGTCTTTCTCCGGCTGAATGACCATTCCTTGCTGGTAGGTCGGTGCGTAGCGCCGCTCTGCCTGAGTCATATCAACGCGGTTCAACGTGTCGAACTTCGCCCCCCGGCCCTCAAGGCCCAATGCCTTGCGCGCCAAAGTGTTGATCTCTTTGCGGTCTTTGTTTGTACCGGCAACGATCAATACCTCTCTACGCTCCTGGTCAGTCAGTTGCATGTAGTCGTTGACGATCGCTTGATGTCGATCGATAGGGTTGCGCAGTTCCTCAATGTGCTTGATGTGCTGCAGCGACTTGGGAGTATTGCCATCGGCGGCGTGCTCGACGGCTAATTTCAACTCGGGGTCTTTCTGCCGCTGGATCTCCTTGATCCGGGCGGTTTGCATGCCGTTCTGCTGGAGCTGGGCGAATGGTTTTCCCGCCTCGATGGCCTCGGTCTGTTTGGTATCGCCCAGCTGAACAAGGCGGGCCCCGGACTTTTCCACCAGCCGCATGAGCTGTTCCATCTGGCGAGCGCCGACGACACCGGCCTCGTCGAGAACAATGATAGTCCTCTCGTCCAGGGTCTTGTCTTTGGTGTTGAAAAAGCTGGCCAGGGTATGAGCGTCCATCCCCTCGTTTTTGAGTGCGGCAACTTGGTTCCCATACGGCGCCAATGCGAGGATTCGATAGCCGAGTTGATCCTCTGTCTTGCCGTAACTCATTGCCTCGTTGACGGATGTGAGCAGTTGCACGGCCCGCTCAACGGAGTAGGTTTTGCCCGTACCAGCATCACCCTGAATGCCGACAAACCGATTCTCCGTGCTGACGATGGTCTCGACGGCTTGCCGTTGGCCAGCGGTGAGGGTTGATCCTTCAAGTGCTTTAGCGACCTGCTCCTGGGACATGAGCGGCGTCACCTGGCCCCGGCCAGTGCGCTCAATGGCAAGGATGGCTTTCTCGCGCTTCAAGCCTTTCTGTGTGGTGTAGCGCTTCTCGGTTGGCACCAATGAACCGCGCTCGATGGCGGTGGCCACGTACTGTTTTGCCTGCTTGTCCGTCCAGCCTTTCAACTCCTGCAGGTGAGCTTGCCAACCTGCAGGCGACAACACGGGCGCGTTTTCCGTGGGCTGTGCCATTGAGTAGGCCGGTGCTGACTCTATGAGCGTACCTTGTTGTACCAGCCGGGCTATTTCGGCCCGTACCTGGTCAGGCCCGGCCAACCCTACCGAACGCTGGAGCGCCACGGTCAACAGGTCCAACTGGGTAACAACCTGTTCACGCTCGGTCAGGTGATTGATTGCGTATTGCACAACGGCTTGGGCCGGTGTCAGCCCTGCGGGTAGATTGGGATCAGATGGAACGCGGCCAGCGCCTGACGCTGGGCCTGATTCACCATACTCGCGGCCATCCAATCGGCTTTGTGGGCCGTAGTCGATCCCTAACTCGCGGCTTTTCGTCACCCAATACTGTTTCACCAGATCGTGGTCGCGCTCGTCTTTGTGCGGCCTGGTGGCCATTGAGATAACTTGTTTTTCCAGAGTGGTCGCGTCGGCCCGGGTTTTCCCGTCCTTGGCCAACGCTTCTTCAATGACTTTGCTGCGGCTGGAGAATGCTTCGATCTGTTCCCGTGAAATGTGATTCAGCTCGAAGTTGCCTTTGCCATCGAGTACGCGGATCTCGTAGCCCAGCTCGCGCAGCTCCAAGGCCAGTTGGCCCTTGTACATGGCGTCAACTTCATGCTGAACCTTGAAAATATCGTCGTTGAACAAGGCACGCCATTTACCATCGGCGCGCTGCGTCATGTTCATGATCACCGCATGGGTGTGCAGTTGGGGATCCTTGCCGCGACTCATTTCGTGGCGAAACTTGCCAATGACCATGTTCCCCGTGCGTTCGCGCAGGAACTTGCCCTGTACCTTGCGCCGTGCCTGGGCGAGCTTTTCGACGTGGTGCATGGCCTTGGCCACCGCCCGGTCGTGAGCCAGGGTGACATTTTTGTCGCCGGCGACGAGTGCTTGCATCGACACCGATTTCGGCGCCGAGAATGTCATGTCCAAGCCCATGCGCCGCTTGTTGGTTTCGGCATTGAACGTGGTGTGGATCCGCTCGCCGTTCGGCAACTTGCCATCAAGCAGTTTGGCCAGTTGCAGCTGATCGACGGGGCCGACCAGGCCGAGCCGTTCGGCACCTTCGCCTTGCCACTCGCCGGGTGTTTCCTTGGCGTAGTAGTCGTCTGCAGCAGAGAAATAACGTGCTGCAGCGTACTGGTTGTTTCCTCGAATCGGCGTGACGTTGAGCATGCAACCTCCGTTACGCAGCCTGACCGGCAACGACTATTCCCTGCGCTCTCTCTTTGTGATTCACATAGGGCAGCTTGATTTTGGTGATAGGGAAGTCCTCACCGAATTTCAGATAAGCCTCAAGGTCTTTCAAATTTGAGATTTCGGAGTCCATGACCACGGGCTCTTTCTTGATCTCTGGCGAGCGGTTGCTGCGGCCGTTGCTGAAAGAGACACGCATACGCCTGACTTCCTGCTGGCCAAGGATCTCGCTGGCCTTGTCCGAGGTTTGTGCGTTGGATGCGGCAAGAATCACGTAATTACGGAAGCAAGACAGCACCGTTTCTGCATCGTGTTGGCCATAGCTGGTGATCAACTGCGACCAGTCCTGCAGACTGGCAACCATACGAAGGCCGTGTTTCCGGCCTTTGGTGGCTGCTGGCACGAACGATTCGAGTTTGCCCAGCGACTGCAGCTCGTCCAGGAACATCCAGAGACGTTTCCCGGTCATGGGCTCATAGCTGAGGATGGTCGCGCAGATCGTATCAATCCACATGGCCACCAATGGCTGCATGGTCGAGCGCATGTCCTCCCGCCAGGTGATAAACAGATTGCCCGCATTCGGGTCTGTCACCCACTTATGGATCGAGAAACTACCCTTGGTCATGAAGCGCAGCGGGCGAATGTACTTGTTCATCATGAACTGAATACTGGCAATCGCCTTTTCAGCGTTGTCGCGGAAATAGCCCTCGGAGTCGGTGTTGGCCAAGAACGCCCGAATGGTGTCCCCATCCTCCCGAACCAGCAGGTTTACCAGCGTGTCCTGGTTCGGGTTGTTGGTTTCCTTGAGCTTACGCATGGTGTCGGCCAGTACGTCACGGGCATACGCGCACCACTGTTCATCACCTGGATCCACCTGCGGCGGGATGATGGATTTCGCCATACGGTCGAAGTCGTGAACACCCTTGATCTCGTTGAACACCGTCCAACCTGCTGACCGAGCATCGAAGGGGTTGAGAATCACATCGCCTTTGAAACTGAACTTTGAGTAAAAGGTGCCGTTGGGATCGACAACGGCCATCTTGTCGTTACGCTTCAACGCCGAGACCATCATGCTTTCCATGGTGACGGACTTACCGGCACCGATGGACGCGCAAATCATGGTGTTTCGATCTTCAAGGTGCAGTGGCATCGGCACTTTGCCGACCATGATCGGTTCGATGTTTTCCAGCCCACTTTTGCGGCGTTCACGGTTGGTTTGGGCGTTACGTCTACGGACTTTGCTGTCCACGTAGTGCCAATTTCGCATGCGAGAACCGCGCAAATGCTCAATGAACCGTTCGCCACGGAACCCATCGTCGCAATACTCATTGAGGTAGTAGACCAGGGCACCGGCCACCACGGAGGTGGCCACCGTGCATCCGGCCATGATTGGGTTCTGCAGTGTCTGGTGCAATGTCTCGCGGAAGGCGCCGGGGAATGGTGTAAACGGCATCTGCGCCAGGTAGGCGCCGCCGACCCAACCGGCGATTGGCAGAGCAATCCCCGCCGTCAATATTGCGCTATCGACTTCTTGTTTGTGCACTAGTCCTCTCCTGATAGACGTTCAATGTCCTTAGCCAACTCGGGCAACAGAGCGGCTAATGCTTCCTCGTTGCTCCCCAATGCGGACAGTTCGGCACGCAGCTCGCTGAGCTTTCCTTGCGTGCTGTTCTGTCGTAGCAGGTAGACCACGATGGCCAGAATGGTTCGGTTAGTGGCCTGCGCCTGGTCGAGTGATTCGAGCAAACTCATGATTCGTTGTTGGTCTGCCCACTGGTCGATTCCGCCCTGGTGGCTGTCCACTTTGGACGGCTCAAGCAGACGATCACGCATGTAGGTGGACAGGTGTTTGTAGCCTGCCAAAGCAGCCGATTCCTCGACCCTGGCCAGCTGCTCATCGTTCAAACGTATCGGTACGGTCTTCCCCACATTGCCCCCTCATGGCGGTCAAAATCCCCCCTTGAAATGGAGGGGTCCAGGTCTTCGAGTTCATGTATAACAAATGTAATACACAAAACACTATTAAAATATGGTCCATATTGTATATTTGTAATACATCTGTATCACATGTGCATTCAGGCAAAACCCACTGGAAGCACTGTATATGCTGGGCTGACCTCCCGCTAGGGAGGTGCGTGATGTGTATTGAGATTTTGATCCTGTTAAGGAGCAAAAAATCATGCTCTTGTTAAGGGCGTATCCATCGTTTAGGTCGAAGACCGTAGATCGGGTACAGCCAGGGTGCATATAGGGTGCATATAGGGTGCTGTAAGGCTGCATGATGGAGGCAGAAAGGGTTTAGCTTGACTACGTGTAGGGGGTGAGTAGGATGCACTCAGAGAGCAATAAGGGTGCATATAGGGTGCAATATGGCAAAGCTAGACCTAGCGACTGCACTGCAGGCAGTTGAACCGGTAACCAAGGCGGCACAAATACGCCAGGTGATGCCGATTATTGAGCAGCAACTGAAGGCCGGAGTCAGACGCCAAGCGATCTTGGACGTGCTCAAGGAGCAGGGCATCGAGATCAGCATGGAGACGCTGAAAAGTTACCTGTATCGGTATCGCAAGTCGGTCAAGGCCGGAGAGGTCAAAGCACCGGCAAATGTACCGAGTTCGCAGACAGCGGCGAGCGTGCCAGAGGCACCAGCCGAAAAACCGGATTCTGTATCGTACGATGCAGAATCGCAGGATTCACCGGCGCCAATGCCGCCGAATGAACTGAGCAAGATCATGAACCCTGGGGATGATGTGAATGCCTCAGAACTGGCTCGTTACGAGAGTGCGAGCCCAAGCAGAAGGAGACGCACATGAGCAAGATCGCCGTAGTGAATTTCAGCGGCAATACCGGCAAGACGACTGTGTCCGATCAGTTGTTGACGCCACGGATGAACGCGCCTCGATTCGCCATCGAGACGATCAACGCGGGGGCATCCGACACCGCTGCCGAGATCGAGCGCATGAAGGGTCGCCAGTTCGGCGAGCTGCAAGAATGGCTGATGGTCGAAACCAAGGCGGTGGTTGACGTGGGGGCCTCGAATGTCGAGGACTTCTTCAAGTACATGGGGCAGTTCGCTGGCTCGCAGGAAGAATTCGATTACTTCCTGGTGCCCACGGTCAGCGAGAAAAAACAGCAGGCCGACACGATCAACACCATCAAGACATTGTCCGCGCTGGGCGTACCAGCCAAGCGCATCCTGGTCGTGTTCAACAAGGTGCCGATTGACGATGCGGACGATCTGCCGCAGACCTTCTCTGCGCTGTTCGGCTTCCACGAACTGGAGAAGAAATTCACCCTCAAGCCTGACGCGGTGATCTATGCCAACGAGGTGTTCGAGCGCCTGCGTGCGCTCAAGAAAAACATTTCCGCAGTCGTGGAGGACACCACGCCGTACCGCGAACAGCTGAAAGACGCGAAGACTGAGCAAGAGAAGGAGCACGCCATACGGATGATCTCCGTGCAGCGCCTGGCCAAGTCGGCCTGGCAGAACCTCGATGACGTGTACGCGGTGCTGTTCGGGAAAGGGAAATAATGGCGATGGCCAAGGATCCGACAACCGCCCGCGAAGCGTTGGCGGTCCAGATAATGGAAGACATTGACGCCCTGGTACGCCGTCTTGAAGAAGTGGACGGCGAACTAGGCACGAAAATGGATCTGGCAATCAAGGACGGCGCGGCCAAGGCGTTGCTACAGACCCGGTTGAACTTCGAGTCAATGATGGAAACCCAGCAAACGGCGTTGCTGCAGGCTGGCCGTGAGGCCGCCGCACGCATTGGCAACGAACTGAACCGGAGTTCGGCGCCGGTAATGCTCGCAGCCGGAGGCTTGCGCCGCTGGTTCATTGCGTTCGTGGCCACGGCGTTTGTATCGGCGATTGTTGCCGGTGCTGTGGGCGGTTTCATCGGGTATCGGCTGGCTGCAATGTGAGGGGGTACGCCCCCTTTTTTGAGCTTTATCCTATATCGTACGATACAGGATAAACTTTCCGTATAGCCACAACCTTCCCCCCGCAGGTAGACACATCAGGGGGGGATTTCTCGCGTGCGAGAAAAGGAGGACACATGACTGCAACCGCCAGCCAGGAACTCTACGAGGAGATCGAGGGCGCATATGCGTACTTCAACGAGGTGCTGTTCAGTGGCCAGCTCCCCGGCTGTCTCTTCACGCTGCAGCGCAAAAGCAACACGTTCGGTTACTACTCCGAGTCGCGCTTTCTTCGCCGGAACGGCGATGGAAAGAGCGATGAGATTGCGCTGAACCCTGCCTATTTCGCGCACCGTCGCGTTGAGCAGACGCTTTCGACGTTGGCACATGAACAAGTCCACCAGTGGCAGGCCCATTTCGGCAGACGCTCGCGCTCCGGTTATCACAACGCGGAATGGGCGAACAAAATGGAGTCCATCGGACTGATGCCGTCCGACACCGGCGAGCCTGGCGGGAAACGTCATGGCCAGCAAATGACGCACTACATCATCGAGGGCGGGCCGTTCGATCTTTCCTGCAAGGAACTGATCGAACAGGGCCGCATGTTGTCCTGGATCGACGTGGTAACCAAACGGGTTCCTATGTCGGCAGTGCTGCTCTACGGGCCTGGCGGCGAGCCGGTGCCAGGTACGCCGGAGGATCCGACGATAGACATATCAGCGTTGACTTCGGCGGGTTTGCTGCGGCCAGATCCTGGTAAGGAAGACCCGAAGAACAAGCGCAAGTACACCTGTCCGAGTTGCCACCTGAATCTATGGGGCAAACCGGGGCTTAGCGGTCGCATTCAATGCGTTGATTGCGCAGTCCTGTTTGTGGACTCGAAAGAGCTGGTCGAAGTCCCGCCAGAGGTAGCGGCTGAGAGCGGCGAATAGGCCGCGTAGATCTCGGGCGAAGCCCGCTCCATTTCAACTTGCGGATCCAAGGGGGGCACCCTCTTGGTCGCCGAAGGCATTCCGATGCAACGGCCAGCGCACACAAAAATCGCCCAGTGAGCGGGGCCCGTCAGAGGCCAGAGCGAGCGATGCAGTTATCCACGGGCCGGGAGGCTTCTTGCCCGGGCGGTGGGTAACTGCAGGGTGATTTCCTGAGTCGTGCGCTGATCCAGGACGCGGGCCGTTGCATCGCCCGGGCTGGCCCGGGCTACCGGCGTTTTCCCTGTATCGTACGATAGAAAACGAGCAAGGGCCGTTGACCTGGTGCAAGCGGAGCGCGCAGCCCGGGACGGGCGAAGGCGTGAGGATCGAAGCCCGAAGGGCCAAGACTCGGCGAGCTTTGGGCCGGGGCTTGGTTTACGAGAGCCGTTTTGGCGAAGCCGAACACGCACAGGGGCGGGGTTGAGTATCGTCCAGGCAAAAAAAAACCGCCTTAGTAGGGCGGTTTTTTTTTTACAAGTCCGGTTAGTGGCCGATCTTGCAAACTCACAGGAAGCATTGACGTAAAGAAGAATACAAGGTGGTGCCACTGGATACAAGCAATTACAAGCTTTGGCGATTGGCGGCACCTTGAGCATGTCGCCGCTGTTATCACTGGTTTTTAAGGGTAGCGCGATAACAGCCTACGGTGCGCGAAAAAAAATTATCACGGCGCAAAGGCCCGCGCACATTGCCTCCGGCACGGATTCAATGAATGCTCGGCCACACATGCGCCATTTCTCTCCATTGTGTAGTCAAATTCTGACGTAATATGAGCCCTGTCGAACGTGAAACGTGATGTGGGTCGGGTTGCTTTAACGATTTCGGACCTTGGACGCGGGCCTAGTAATCCGCGCGGATGAAACCTGAGGCCCTTTAACCCGGCTGAACCTCACAGGAAGCATTGACATGTTCCGAAGGCGTCATGTGTTCCGGAAAAGCGCCGGGGGTTAGGTCGGACTTCAGAGACCTAAAGTATGAAGCGCAAGCCTAATGCACTGAAGGGGTTGATGATCCGGTTGATGGGTAACCTCATCTACGAATTCATCCGCGACAACTGGGACGATTGGCTGTAACAGCAATCTAACTGGGCGCCGTGCACCGTCCTAACTTCGGTTAGGGCGGTTTTTTTTTGCCTGCTTGCGGAGAAGAGAGACGGGGATGGTGTCAGACCCGATCTCAATGCACTGATTCGGCAACGTATGGCTGTTGATTGGAAGAACATAGGGTTGCCGCGCTGGTAGAGCGCGAACTCTCTTAAAAAGTGGGGGTGTAGAGCCCCGCGGATTCGTCAGATTTCAACGTAGCGCGGGGTATTCCTGGTGCGGTGGCCACCGCACCAGGCGATTATTGAGTGTCGTCGCCTTCGAGATCCGACAAGCTAGCTGCAAGGTCGATTTCCACCGGAAAGTTATCCGAACCGGCCACGGTAAACGAGCAGGCGCTACCGTGTTCCCCTGCGGCGATACGCTCTTGAAAATAGAGGTCAGCTACGGCCTGTGCAGCGTCTTTGTGGTCGCCCATTACTTCGACGTCCACCGTCCAGGTTACGGTGTATTGGTTGCTCATCGCGTCCTTCCCTTAACTGGTGGTCCGGCAACCAGATTGGTTGCCGGGGCGGAGGGGTTGGGATTATGCCGCCTGGCGGATGCCAGCGGCGAAGGTGCGGAAGTCGCTCATGGTGAGCCAATCCAATTCATGAACCTCGGCCTCGATCTCGGCGCGCTGGGCGGCAAAATCTTCGTCGTGGTTGTCGTCTAGGTCCATGCCGCTAGGTTCTACACCAGGTCCAAATACGCGAGTAGCCATGTTGTTGCTCCTTCTCAGACTTCCCGGAGCGGTTGCCGCCGCTGGATCCGGGTATCGAGGCGTTATTGCTTCGACGGGGTTAGTTTCTCAAACCTCGCTCATTATGTAAAGTATTTGTAAAATAATAATTTACTTAAAGCGTTCGTTTTAGCATGCGAGAAAAGCAAAAAGCCCACCGGAGTGGGCTTTGCTGCGGGGGGGCATTTAACTTTTAACGCGTTATTCGTAACGCAGCGGACTTAGCTTTTCGCCCAGTCGTACACGGGCTGTTCGTACACCAGCAATTCGCCGCGCTCGGCGATCAGCTCTTCACCGGCCTTGATGCAATTTGCTTTCAGCTCGTCCAGCGTGACCCCATAGAACTCAGCCACGGTGGCGCCTCGGCGAGCCGGTGTTTCCCCACCATCGCGCAGGTTGAGAAACATCATGTGATGACGTGGCAGGCCTTCAAACGGGTTCGTCGGTGTGGTCATATCGTTCTCGCTCGTGGTGGGGGTTCATTTGTCGTTATGGGTAACGCGGCGTCACTCCTTCGGCACCCACTCGCCGTCGACATACTCGCCCTCGGGGTCTGCGGCCTTCGGCTTGTGCTGGCCGAGATAGAACAGCGTGCAAGGATCTCGGTCGCTGGTTATGCCTGGCACTATCTGCAACAGCTCATATCCCGCCTCGATCAGCTCATTGGCTTGAATAAAATCGCTCACTTCCTTGATTTTTCCGATATGCGCAAAGCTCATGACTATTCCTTAGATTGCCGTATTGAAGTAGCCAGCGTAGCGCATCATCCATCCCGGCAGGGGTGCCCTTTTTTCGTAAGATTGGCCGGAAAAGTTTTTCCGATTAGGTGCAAAGTTTTTCCGGTACCGGCGTTATGGGTAACGCGAACTTACTCCGGCGCGACGCCGTCCCACTTGGCCAACGCCGCATCGATCTCGGCATCCAGTGCCCGAAAGGTCGCCTCATCAATCAACCCCTCGCACTGCAAGGCGTCGATCCAGCCACGGGCAATGCCGATGTCTTCCCGCCACGCCTCAACGCTCGCAGCGGCGCCGATATCGGTAATGCGGATGCGCGCACGCGCCAGGGTTTCAGGGTTGTTCATGGCCGGGGCGGCATTGGGCGTCTTCTGTTCATTCATGTACGGGGTTCCTTTCCTGTTGGTTCGTTATGGGTAATTAGTGGCCAGCTTTGGCGCACTCGCCTCATTTCTTCTTCGCTTTCCCTTTGCCTTCTGGCTGGTCATAGGGCGCCGCCATTTGCCGAACCTGCTCGGCCAGTTCAGGCGGGAGCCAGACCATCACCGGCACCAACTCTTGCGCCTGGTGTTCCTCCAGGATCTTACGAACCCGTTGCACGGCGGCATAGACAAGCTGCCGGGATACGTCAGCTTGTCGCGCCAGATCCGAGGGCCGCACGCCGTCGACCAATACCGCCTTGGCCATCTCGACAGTGCCGACAGCCAAACCGCGAAAGGCTGGGGATACCTGTTCCCATTGAGCGGCTGTGTACTTTGGCTGCATTCGTCTTCTCCATTGGTGAAGCGCCCGACGATCTACCAGGCGCTTTTAGCTTTTTAGTGTGGTGGTGATCCGTGGGCCTGTCGATCAGTGAACAGGCCCCCTGCTGCGCTCAAAGTGACGCGCTGGACAATTATTTGGTGCGTGAGGGTGGCCAGCCCCAGGAACGTCCAGTAGCGGCCATGACAGAGCGCGTAGATGCGCGTCAGGTTTCCAACCTCGTATTTCTCCAGCTTGAACGAGTAAGTTTTGCCATCAGCGGCGAAGTCCAACACCGGGAGACGGGTCAGCGCGTAGTCATAGCGCGCCTCGGTGGTTTCTTGGGGCTGCGTACCTAACGCGGCTTCCTGGGCCAGCAAGAACGCCTCTTCATCACCCAGCACTGCGCCGGGGTGGCAGACACGCAGCTCGGGTAGCATCAGCATTCTGCAACGGGTTGCCCACATATTCGGGCCGATCTCGCGGGCATAGTCGATGATCGAAGTTTGGCCGGGTACATAGAAAACTTTGGACATGGCTGTATCTCCTACCGCACGGGAAACCGGGCGCACTGGGCGCCCGGTTGGGTGGTTAAGCGGCCTGCTGAGTGCGCAGGGCCTGTGCCAAAACCCACAGGGCGCGATTCAATTTCACGTCCTGATCGATCCCGTTTACGCCGCGAGTAGTTGCCCGGCGCCCTTGCTTGTTGCGGCCACGCAAGCCGCCCTTGATCGTGTTTTCCTGAATGCGGTTGAAAGTGGTCCAGAGGTCATTGTCGTAGTCCTCAACACGGCGCGGGGCGAGCAACTGGCGGGCAGTCACTGGCGCCGGTCCCTCTTTAGGGTCGTAGCGGTAAGCCAGCGCAGCCATTGCAAAGGCTTCCTGCTCGTCAGGCCGCAGCTTGAGCTGTTGCATGCACTCGCGCTGATCGTCTACGGCGTTGAACTGGTTGAGCACTTCATAGGCTCCCTCGATCACGTCGCCGATCACGTCACCACGACCGCTGTGACGTACTTTCTGATCCATGGAGCAATCGCCAAGAACCAAACCATTGGCGCACACAAACCGGAACATGCCCGCCATCATTTGATAGCTACTGCTGCCGTCATGGCTGTTCAACAGAATCACTTCGTTGGCCTCTTTGGCCATGATGTGGTTCGCATGGCGCAGGCGAATCATGTGTTTGGTGTGTTCAAGTTTGTCAGTGTTACGAACGCGGGTTTGGCACGCCATGAATGGCTCGAAGCCTTCGGCGCGCAGCGCGTCGAGCACCTTTACGGTTGGGATGTACAAGTAACGATCGGAGCGGCTGTTGTGCGCTTCCTCGGCAAAGATCGAAGGGGCAACGCTGGCAATCTGTTCATTGCTCAGAGGTGCATCGCTGCGGATCATGCACGGGTTACGGAAGTTGCTGGATAGACGCATTTTTGAATCTCCTTCGCAGAATTCCCGGAGCGGTTGCCGCCGCTTATCCCGGGTGCCGAAGCGGTATTGCTTCGACGGGGTTAGTATCTCAATCCACACCTATCATGTCAACTATTTGTAAAATTTAATTGTACATATAGTGCTTGTTTTACCGTGATTTATAAACTACAATAGACCTCATGAAAACGATCAAACAAACCGCCACGTTCATGACGTGGGAACGTAAGCTCAAGGATCACCGCGCAAAGGCGATCATTGCTGCGCGGGTCTTCCGGGTAGCCAATGGCCTTTTGGGTGACGTTGAGCCGGTCGGCCAAGGCGTTAGCGAGTTGCGTATTCACTACGGCCCCGGCTACCGGGTCTATTTTCAGCAACGCGGCAATGAGCTTGTGCTGTTGTTGTGCGGCGGCGACAAAGGCAGCCAGGCACGTGATATTGAAACCGCCAAGATGCTTGCCAGTCAGTGGAGTGAGGATGAATGAAAGAGCCAATCTATGACTACGACCCAGCGGCAGCGCTGACCGATCCTGAAACCATCGCCCTCTTTATGGCCGATGCTTTTGAAACCGGAGACGCGGCCCACATTGCCCAGGCGCTAGGCGTTGTTGCCCGCGCCAAAGGCATGACCGAGCTGGCCAAAGAATCCGGTTTGTCCCGCGAACAGCTTTACCGCTCGTTCAGCGGCAAGGGCAATCCGACCCTGAAAACCATGCTGGCTGTCATGCGCGCTGTCGGCCTCGATCTGACAGCACGGCAACACGCACACCCTTGATTCTCGCGTGCGAGAAAAGCGGCGAATTGCTTGACGCCGCCGCTCTCCCGGGCTGCTCCGAGGCCGAGAGTTGCGAGCGGTAAACAAACGCTTTTCAGCCGTCCGCGAAGCGGGCGCAGCAAGACCCTTCGACCTGGAGCGCACTGCCGTTGGTGGTCTGCTCGTCAGCGTCGGTCGGTCGCGGTAAGCCCGGACTATCCAGAGCCAGGCCGCGTGCAATGGGACCGTGGAATACCGCAGGGAGCTTGCGACCGAGGATATGCCGCGAAAGCCCGTTGCAGGCAAGGCGTGGCGGCGGATAGGCCATTGGGGCGATCCGCTACCGAGCGATGATGATGAGCCACCTGGTGAACGCGGAGGGTCGGGCAAGCCGTCCTGCAGGACGGTGCGCAGGCCGAAGGCCGGAGGTAAGCGGAGCGCGCAGCCCGGAACGGGCGAAGGCGTGAGGATTGAAGCCCGAAGGGTCAAGACCTGGCAGCTTTTCCGCCAGGGCTTGATTCACGTAAGCCGCCCCCCGAAGGGGGCACGTCCCTACCCAATTCGGACATGGCCAGCCAACTGAGTGACTGGCTGTAGGCTAAATTTTTGACCGCGACGACGATGAGTTTGCGTCTGAGATCGTCAAACCAACAGCTCTCCCAAACGCATAACCTAACGATGTAATGACGACGCTCGACAAATCTCCTGGGAAACTTATCTCATCCTGAGTTGAACCATATTCGCCATAACGCTCATCGTGCCCGCCAGGCTCGAACGTCCTGAACTTGATGTAAGCAGGTTCGATAAGACCTAGCCGATTCAACGTTATTACGGACACAGGATCGTGGACGTTCGTGCCATCGACACCAGGACCGTAAGCAAGACTCGAATCACGGGTCTCTTTTTTAGAGGTTTCCTTCTCCGCCTCCTCGAACATCGAGGACAGGACAAGAGCATCGACGGCTGTCATTTCGCCAAGCGTTGTCACGTACTTGCGGTGTATGCCTTCTTCGCTCGCATCCATTCCAGTAGCCATCAGATTCGCCCATAGGGTGTGCAAATCTTCTTCGTCCTCGACAGTTGCATACTCAATTAGGGGAAGCGCCACTTTGGGCGGAATCGCCCGGATATTGACGACTCCTTTCTCTTCAAGCCGACTTTTTGTTTTTTGTACCAATGACTCCAGCCGCTCCCAACTGTAGATCGAGGCTTCAATGCGCTTTGCCACAATTTTGTCAGTCCAGTACAAACCGACTGTTTCCTCGATTGCTCGGCCGAATATACGATCTAAAAATCCACCGGTACTCCGTACGGTATCAATCGCCTTACCGCTAACCTTAGCGACTTCCTGTAAAGCCTTAGCTGCTTCTGTTGCTGCTTCAATTTCGTCCGCCATATGCTCTCCTTGAAGGCTACCTGTATTTAATTACCTAGTTAGGCTTGGTCCTGGCCCAAGTCCATTTATCCAACCGAAAGCCGATGCGCTTAACGCTGGCCAGCTCACTAATCAGAAGCTCACGCTGAGCTGGTGTGATAACGCCGAGGTACTGCAGCTTTCCGATGCAGCCGAGCGTCCGGCCATACCCTTTCAGCGGATAGGACGGATCATGTTCGCGCCGCTTCATCGAGTCCACTAACACATCCATGGCTTCGGCCAGCGCCGGGTGTTGGCCTCGCAGATCGGAAAGGCTGAACCGGTTCGTCACCAGCTCCGGGAAGTAGAGCACCAAGCCAGGCCGGTCCGACTCGATCATGCACTTCACAGCCATTTTCAAGTCTTCCTTGGTGATACCAGACGCTACGGACATTGCACCTTGGATCTCAGACTCTGACGCGGTTTCTGTCCAGAACAGCAGGTCCAGGTAGTCGTTCAATTCACGCTCTTTGTGTTCGTCCATGCTGCAGATCCTCAAATGTCCATTTCGTCTGGTGTGTTCACATCGGCCAGCGAGCGGCACAGATCCGCTTTGCGCAACAACCCGGCACCGTTACCAGTCGGCCAGATCGAGGCGGCAGCTTCATAAAGTTCCGCGGCTGAATACCATTTCCGCTGCTGTTCTGCCAGCCGAGCGGCTGAATGCAGTGCAATGCTGGAGCGCTGGGCCTTGCTTGGGGTGAGGTCACGGAATTGCATCGGTGTATCTCCTTCGCAGTCCCCGGAGCGGTTGCCGCCGCTTTTCCCGGGTTGGTATGCGCCCTGGTCAACAGGGCGCGGTTATTCATTGCGGTTGAGTTGCCATGGTCAGGCCGACCGCAATCGGTCGAACCCATACCGGCATGTGGCTGAGCAGGAAGGTTTCGCCTTGCTTGGCCAGCAACAACGTACGGGCCATAACACCGGCAATTGCCTCGGCTGCGTCGGGTGGTACGGCGTTGCCGATCCGCTCACGCCACGCCTGATCACTCAGGCCGTCCAGCTCCAACTGTTCCTCGGGATCGACCAGGCTCTGCAGCGCGGCCATTTCAAAGGTGGTGAACGGGCGGTGCCATGTGCCGTCCAGACTCTCGATGACACACGCAAGGCGTTCATTGGCGGCGGGCAACCTCGGATCGGCAACGCTCCAACGTCCGTTGTCTTGGCGAGCGCTGGCCGACACGGCACCGGCTGGGTTATCCCAACCGATAACGCCGTAATGACCCCCGGTTAGGTACGCATCGCCCTTACCTCGGCGCAGTCCTGGGCGTGGATCCTGTACCGCAAATGCGCCTTGGCCAGTGGTGCTACCCGCAATCACCGTCCTGGCTGATCCGTTCCAAGGCGTCACACTGTATTTGCCGTGTCCCATGGCCGAACCGCGCGGATCCGCGACGCTGAAAGTGCCTTGACCTGGTGACTTCACACCGATGATTGCCCCGCTGCTGTCGTCCCAACGCCTGACGCCGTACTGCTGATATTGCAGGGCTCCGGCCTTGCTCCGTGGATCCGCGACCGAAAACGCGCCATTGGTTGGACCGGATTGCCCGGCCACGGTGCCAGTCGAATCCCCCCAGCCATGGACGCCCAAGTAACCGGAATAAGCCTCCGGCACAATGATGAAATCGCGCAGATAGCCGTCCTCGATCGCCAAGCGATCAAGGCTGCGCCAATCCTTCCCAGCTTCGACCAGGGCGAGGCGTACCCACGTTTTCCACTGCAGCGCAGGAATGCGGTGCATTGGGCCTGCCCGCTCAATATCACCAGGCATCGGCATACGTCCCAGCACAGCACCGACCGGCTGCAGCGACTTCTTGTCCGGTTCGTACAGGAACGGCGGCACTTTCTCGACGTGGCGTGCAACCAGTAGGAAACGCTTGCGGCTCTGCGCCAGGCCGCCCAGCTCGCCGCAATCATGCGTTGTCTCTGCCACGGCATAGCCATAGAAGCCGAGGATCTGCGCGATCTGATCGAGAAGATGACGGCCACGGGTGGCCAGCCTTGGGACGTTCTCGAAAACAATGAGGCCGGGCGGGTTGTGTCTCCATGCTTCGCACATCAGCCACACACAGCGCAGGGTCAGTTCGTTTAATGCCTGATATTTCGGCGTCAGGCTCAACGCTTCGGAAAGAAGCCCGCTCGCGCCCTTGCATGGGCTGCTGATGAAAACGGTGTCGGGATCCTGAAAGCCTGCAGCGCGGCGAATGTCTTCCGGCGTGGCTTCTGTCCAGCCAAGTGGCGGCTCTTTACCGTGGAAACGGATGTACTGATCGCGGGTGAAAAGATCCATCTGCGTGCCAGGCACACCGGCCAGGCGCTGGAAGTCACGCAAGGCCCCGGCATCAACATCGACACCACCAATGCCGCGCCACTCTGCCTGCAGGTGGCCGACGATTTCTTTGTTGCGGTTGAAGCCCTTGGCCCCGCCACCCAACCCACAGCAGAAATGGAAATGCTTGAGCACATACTTTTTCGGCATGTTCATCATGGTGTTCCTTCACAAAAGGCCCGGGCGTTTGGGCGTCCGGGCCTTGCGGGTCAGACTTGGGAGGCGGTTGCCTTGGCCATGTCGCGGAAGATCTCGGCGTGCAGTTCGAGCGGGAATTCCGCAACGACCTCACGCTGACCGCCATCGCGGCGCTCGCCGACGACCATGTAAAGGGTCACGGTGGCGGGATCTTGCCCTGGTCGTGCCTGATGGGTAGGCATGACGGTGAAGGTGCTGTAACGGCGCAGCTCTGCCGCGTCGCTGAAGTAGAGGATATGGGGCTCAAAAGCCATGGGTGAATCTCCTTCGCAGAATTCCCGGAGCGGTTGCCGCCGCTGGTTCCGGGTGACGAAGCGGTATTGCTTCGACGGGATTAGTATCTCAAACCCCGCCTATCATGTCAACTATTTGTAAAATATTACTTTACTAAATATTCCTGTTTTCGCGTGCGAGAAATTGCCCTTTCGACTTGACGCCGCCGCTCTCCCGAGCTGCTCCGAGGCTGAGTGTTGCGAGCGGTAAACAAACGCTTTTAAGCGCGTTCGCGCAGCGGACGCCGCAAGACCCTTCGCCCTGGAGCGCGCTGCCGGTGGTGGTCTGCTCGTCAGCGTCGGTCGGTCGCGGTAAGCCCGGACTATCCAGAGCTGGGCCGCGTGCAATGGGTCGTGGAATACCGGAGGGAGCTTGCGACCGAGGATATGCCGCGAAAGCCCGTTGCAGGCAAGGCACGGCGGCGGATAGGCCATTGGGGCGTCCGCTACCGAGCGATGATGATGAGCCGCCTAGAACGCGGAAGGGCGGTCACGCCGTCCTGCGGACGGCGTGTAGGCTGAAGGCCTGATAGAAAGCGTCAGGCTTGGGGCATTTAGAGTAAATACGGCTCCGCTATCGCTTTTAGAATCAGACTGGCAATGTCATTTTTCCGCTTTTGGTTCGGATACCAAACCCAGTAGGGACAAGAAAGCTATATCGGCGCATTTCTGCCAATTCGGATAGCCACTGGGCTTCACTATACTTTAATTTGCTCTCATTCCATCCATGCAAGACCTCTTGCAAGATGGCCGCTTCGCTGGCTTCGCGTCCCTCGATTAACAAATCATTCCACGCGCTGTACAGCGTAGCTACGCGCTCGCATCTACCGGTATCCCATGGACGCATCAATTCAATAAGTTCGTGAATCAGCTCGCGCTGTTCAGAGGACCATACTGCTTCATAGGCTGGACGGTGTGAGCCAGAGAGGATCAAAGGGCGATACTCATACCGCTTACCCTCATCCAATGCCAACTCCTCGAACCATTGATTTTCTTGCATACCCTGAATCGCTTGACTCATTAATGCCGGATCATGTGGACCTGCAGCATAGCGTTCTTCTCTACTTTGAATCTCTTTTAGCCGGGCAACATGCTCCGCCAAGGATATGACCTTTTGGAGTTTTACCCGCCCCATGCGCTTTTCACAATGGAGTTGTTGAACGATTTCTGCTGCTAGCAGAATTCTAGCTTTTTCTTGACCCATTGCTGCGTCGGCAGCTTTATCTTCAACATTCAATGCTTGTTCAACCAATACAGTTGCAATTTTTACATTGAGCTGACTTGCTTGGTTGAGCTTAACTTTTAATTGATCACACAATGTCATTAGCTGTTCGAGCTTAGCGATAATACGGTGCTGCTCCGCAACAGGCGGCAATGAAACCACCATGTTTTTCATAATTGTTCCGTTAACGTTAGCCTGGCCACATTGTTGCTTTAGGTGTGGATTGATTTGCGTTTTACGAAACAGAGGGCTATTCATTGAAAGATTTAGATAAGATGGCAACAGAAATTCTTTCAGACAACGGATGCGAATCAAATAAGAAGCGAATGTATATTGATTATCCTCTCCTGCGAAAATTCCAGTTTTACCGACTAGCTCAGCACTATTTGTTCTATTGTAAAGCAAATCATCAGCGACTAAATAAAGCTGCGGCAAGCCTTCAGTAACTTTACTTACTTTCATTTGACGACCAAGAATTACACGACCGTTCTGAATATCCCCCATTTTCAGTACTGGGACGCCGTCAGACATATCTGCGGTTTTTTCAGAAAGTCCATACTCTGTGCTAAGAGCCAAATCTCCAATTCTTGCCCAGGTCCAGCTGGAAGGTAAATTGAATGATTTTTCCTCTTCTGAAATTGGAGCTAATATTTTTTGCTTTTTTAGTTTGCCTTCTGAGACTAACAGTTGCTTCTTAATTTCGATCTTTTTTAACAGAGTACTAGCCAGTTCATCATCAGAATCTTGATGTACCAGTTTGCCCATCACTGCTAGTTGCTGCAGAGTTAATTTTAATGCTTCGATGCTGGATTCCGTGGTGAATATGGTGTCAAAATGCTCCGCTAGCCGCTGCCAGCTTCCAGAAAACTCAGTGGCGTTGCTGTCCATGGTCAGACTATCGAGCAGCGCTTGTACTAGTCGGGTATGAGCACCTCCGGCGTCTGCCTGCTGAGTTTCCAAGCGCTCACACAACTCCAATAGTTCATCGACTTTGGCAACAATGCGGTTTTGTTCCGCTAGAGGGGGTAGTGGAATAGCTATGGAAGCTAAAGTCTTGCTTGACATATTTGATATGCCAACGCCTTTTCTATACTTCGAAATTTCTCCTGAACAATTCAGTTTTTCGAAATATTTTTGTATATAGTAAGGCTGAATTCGCCCATAGAAGCGAGCACGATGTACATGATTTTGGAAGCAAATTGACCTATCTTGATCCCAGACTGCAGCGCGCCCAGCCTCTCCTCCTTCACAGATCAATAAATCGTTTTTGATAGCAGTACAACGTTCTAAAGCACTTTCCTCAATAAGCATTTGACGAACGTTATCAAGCTCAAACCTTCCCCAATATAGATTTGATGTTGTTATGTAGTCCCTAGCAACACCAGAATTTCTGCCTTTATCTAGGGTTTTACCGGAGTTGTGCTGAGCGATGTCGCCGAAGCGGACCCATCTCCATGTGCTAGGCAAATCATACTTATGGTTGTCTGTAATATCAGGTGATGGTTCGCTGTATTTCTTTCGACCAGAAACGTCTTGAAACTTCTCCTGGGCAATCTGCTTAAGCAACTCGCAGATTGGTTCATCAGAAGGATCTTGCGGTACTAGTTTGCCGCGCACGGCCAATTCCAGAATTAGCTCGCGCAGTTTCTGGATGCCATTGGACGCACCGGCCAGCAACGGCAGCTTGTCTGTGAGCATCTTTGTCATACTTGGCGCTCCAAGGCTTCGGCCAGCATAATTTTAAGCTGGTTACGTAGATCGCCGATTCCTTTTTGCAATTGTGCATAGTCATGTAGCAGTTCATCCGGGTCATGGCTAATCTTCTGGCCAATATGCGGGTTCTTGCAGTCCAAGTTCCAGTTGCGGGCCTGCAGTTCCTCGAAGCTGACCTTCCAAGCAAACTCATGTTCCTTTCGTGTGACAAAGCCATCGGCCTCGCTGCCCCACCAGTCTTCCTCGACTATGAACTCTTCGACACGCATGGGGCGAGTCTTGGAGTAGTTTTTTACACCTTCCGGGTATTGATGTTCGTAAAACCACACATTCTTGGTCGGCGTGCCTTTAGTAAAGAACAGCAGGTTGGTTTTGATGCTTGTATAAGGACTGAACACGCCGTTTGGCAACCGAACGATGGTATGCAAGTTGCACTCAGTCAGTAGCTTTTCCTTGATACGGCTTTTGATGCCCTCACCAAAAAAGAAACCGTCAGGAAGTACTACAGCGGCGCGCCCACCTGTTTTTAACATTTGCATAATCAGCACCAAAAACAGATCAGCTGTTTCTCTGGTGCGAAAGGTTGCAGGGAAGTTGGTTTCGATGCCGTCTTCTTCCATACCACCAAATGGTGGATTGGCAACTATGCAGTCTACACGTTCTTTTGGCCCCCAACTGATGAGTGGACGGGCGAGGGTGTTGTCATGACGGATCTGGCTTGGTACTTCAATACCATGAAGGATCATATTTGTGGTAGCCAACAGATGTGGCAGAGGCTTTTTCTCTACACCGAAGATACTAGCTTGTAAAATACGCTCGTCTTCTGCGGTTTTCACATAACGGCTGCGTTTATGCTCGATGGCACACGTGAGGAAACCGCCAGTACCACACGCTGGGTCCATCACCTTTTCTTCTAGCTTAGGATCAACCATACGCACCATGAAATCGGTGACCGGACGAGGTGTATAGAACTCACCTGCATTACCAGCGTTTTGCAGATCGCGTAAAAGTTGTTCGTAAAGATTACCGAACTCGTGGCGTTCCTGAGCTTTATTGAAGTCGATTCCTTCTTGGACTTTATTGATAACTTGGCGAATCAACTGCCCAGACTTCATATAGTTATAGGCGTCTTCGAACACGCCACGCACTACAAAGGCCGATGGAGTATTGCTGTATTCATGTAGATTTTGAAGCTGTGGGAACAAGTCGTTGTCGATGAAATTCTTCAACTCATCCCCTGTTATGCCTTCGGCGTCGGCTGCCCAAGTACGCCAGCGACAGCTTTCGGGGATAGGAGAACGATAGTCGTCATTGAGCAGCTCCCATTCCATTTCTCTGTCATCGAAAATTTTCAGGAACAACAACCAGACTAGTTGGCCGATGCGTTGCGCATCACCGTCGACACCGACGTCTTTGCGCATGATGTCCTGAATGGATTTGATGGTGCTGCTGATGGACATGGAATTCTCTCGGACGTGCTACGACAAAAGCGGAGGATTGTAGAGCTTTGACACCTAGTTGTGGTGTCAAAGCGTCGGAATGAGGCTGGCCTAGCTGGCGTACAATTCATCTTGCAACTCATGCACGGCCTTGGCATAGCCCGCTTTGCCACCGAACCCTTTGACCAGCTCGATGGGGGCTCCGATCTGGCTGAACGGATCAAGCTGAAGGATTTTTATGTCTTCAATATGTTCGACGCCGGTATCGGCATATTTGTCGAGCAGTGCTTCCAACACCTGGCGCGAGGCGCCGGAGTACTTGGCGAAATAGTTGCGTTTTTTCACCTGATCCGCTCGTTCTCTACGCGAAAGCGCAGGCTGATCAAAGGCCACATGACAGATCAGGTCGAAGGGATCGAGCGGCTTGCCCTGTTTCTTTTCAACCTCTTCGGCCAACGCCTCCCAGAGAACGCCTTGGGCGGCCATCTCTTCGATGATGACCTTCTTCTGCTCACTATCCGTCCAGCGGCGAAGAAAATCGTCCAATGACGCGAACTGTTTTTTTACGCATGCACGGGTGTAATCCCGTAAGGATTCAGTGATCAATTTGCCATCAGGACCGTAGTACTGAATCCGCTCGGCGATTACGTAAACTGCTACGTCAGCAATGACATACTTGATGCG
Source organism: Pseudomonas sp. MF7453 (assembly GCF_016405455.1). Taxonomy (NCBI): domain Bacteria; kingdom Pseudomonadati; phylum Pseudomonadota; class Gammaproteobacteria; order Pseudomonadales; family Pseudomonadaceae; genus Pseudomonas; species Pseudomonas sp. MF7453. Next base: position 35,237 of record NZ_JAEKCN010000027.1, read on the forward strand.
AGGTGCTCGTTCGTCATCACCACTTTCCAGAGGTAAGTCATCGGAGCCGTCTATAGGATTTGATTCGTCGTAAGATGCATCGATATCGTCGCCGTCGTCATCTGGAGGAACCGGATTCCCCTCTTCCCCTGGTTCATAGATTTGCACAGGATCACCATCGAAGGCAGGGTCAGCAAATAACTCAGTGGCCTTTTTGAAGTCCATGATGGTGAACCAGTACTTACCATGCTCCTCATTGATCCGGGTGCCGCGACCAATAATCTGCTTGAATTCCGTCATCGACTTGATGTGTTGGTCGAGCACGATCAGCTTGCAGGTCTGGGCATCAACTCCTGTGGTCATCAATTTGCTGGTGGTGGCGATGACCGGATAACGCTCTTCGGGATTGATAAAGTTGTCCAGCTCGGCCTTGCCTTCTTGTTCGTCGCCAGTTATGCGCATGACGTATTTGCGATTCTCCTTAATCCTGTCGGGATTGAGGTTGGACAGCGCTTGGCGCATGCGCTCGGCGTGATCAATGTCGTCACAAAATACGATGGTTTTCTGAAAAGGGCCGGTGGCCTTGAGGTAATCGGTGACCTTTTGCGCGACCTGGTAAGTACGCTTCTCTAGCACCAGATTGCGATCCATATCCTTAAGATTATAGATGCGGTCCTCGATCAATTGACCATGCTTATCTACCTGCCCTTTATAGGGTCTCCAACCCTGGACATCGACGTTGAAATCGATGCGTACCACTTTGTATGGCGCAAGAAATCCGTCTTCAATCCCCTGCTTGAGTGAGTAGCTGTAGACAGGATCGCCAAAATAGTAAGTGCTGGAAACATCCTTCGTTTCCTTCGGCGTAGCAGTGAGGCCGACGTGAGTCGCACTGGAAAAGTAGTCGAGAATCTCGCGCCAGGCTGAATCCTCAGCAGCGCTACCACGATGGCACTCGTCGATCACTACCAGGTCAAAAAAGTCTGGAGTGAACTGTTTATAGATGTTCTTTTCTTCTTCGTTACCCGTAACTGCCTGGTACAGCGAAAGATAGATTTCATAGGACTTATCGATTTGACGTTTGCTGATCTTGGTCATGGCCGCGCCAAACGGCTTGAAATCGTTGTTTTTGGTCTGATCAACAAGAATGTTGCGATCCGCCAGAAACAGGATGCGTTTCTTCTGCTTTGACTTCCATAGACGCCAGATAATCTGGAAGGCGGTGTAGGTCTTGCCGGTACCGGTAGCCATTACCAGCAGGATCCGCTGCTGCGACTTTGCTACTGCCTCAACGGTGCGGTTGATGGCGTTGGTTTGATAGTAGCGCGGAATACGACCTGACCCATTATCATAATAGGGCGCTTCGACCTTCGTGCATGCCTCGCCTTGCAGCCCTTTCCATTGACAATATCGCTTCCAAAGTTCCTCAGGACTGGGGAATTGGTCAAGGCTTAACGTCGTCTCGACTTGTGAACCGGTATGGCTTCGATCGTGAAACAAAAAACCATCGCCGTTGCTGGAGAACACGAAAGGCACATCCAATGCTTCCGCATATCCTAGCGCCTGCTGCATGCCTGCACCGATTGAGTGCTTGTTATCCTTTGCCTCAATCACTGCGAGCGGTAGGTTTTTTTGATGTGATAGGAGGTAATCGACACGCTTACGTTCACCACGACTATGTAGTTTGCCGCGAACCATTACACGACCAGCGGTGAATCCGAACTCTTCCAGTACCTGTTTTTGGACATCCCAACCTGCCTGCTCGATAGCGGGACAGATGAATTTGGTACAGATATCCCGTTCGGAAAGCGATTTCTTGTCCATAGCCCCAATTATCCTTCAAGGCGGCAGTGCCGCTACGTGCTGGCACTCTGATGGTGCTCAAGTGATGGTCAATGTACATTGTTTAGCGGTGATTTGGACTCCGCTAGGGGCATGAAAGCTTGGAATTTGGTGCGCATAGCCCTCTTGGACTTGGTGAAGGAGGTGCTTAGGCACTGCAACACCACCAGAGACACGGCGCCTTGTTTACTGTATGTCCATATAGCACTCTAAGGTTTTAGATAATGACTATCACGATCTGCGGAACCTTAGAATGGGGTGCTATTCCGATGCCCTGGTACTCAACGCCCGATGGGGTAGGGGAACTGTCCGGGCTGCAAGCGTTCCATCGGCGCCTGCAATCAGCTTTAGAAAGTAAAATGCAATTGAATGGGTTTCTGTGCATTCCACTTTCTAGTCTGTAGAATATCTGAATGGATTTTTGCTCCTTCGCAGAAAACCTAGAAACCCGCAAGCATTGCCGTGCTGCGGGTTTCGTCGTTTTTAGGCCTTGTCCGTGATCGACGGCAAATCAGGCAGCATGCCTTCCAGTGTTTCTTGAACTGGTGGGTTCATCCCATCACCGGCAGGTAATTGCATATCTCCTGGTTCCATGACCGGCGCTTTCAGCAGCTTCCCGGTGCCAAGGTCGCTTTGATCTTCCGACGACACCAGCACTCGCGCATTGAAACGCGCAAACCGTATGTTCTCGCGGCTATCAGCCCAAGCGATTCGGCTGTTAACCACATACGCCAGTGCGCCGCCTCGATCACTGCCGAGCCTGATGGTTTGAATCCACGCCTGATCGATCAACACCGACAAGGCCCGCTTGGTAGTCGCGGTCGAGGTTTCCATCAGCTTGGCCAATGTGGCCTGACTGGCGATCAGAGCGCCGCTCTTATCCATGTTTGCAACTAGGATGTGTAGCAGCTGAGCAGCACGCGGAGCGTGCGCTATGAGCTGTGCCCAGGCTTCGTGCCCAGCACGCTCTGTCTGCACCCATGTCCCGCGTGGAGCGGGCTGGTGTAGGTTGCGGATTTCCTCAGACATTGACCCTCCTGTCAGATCATCCAAGTTGTGTTCGCTATCTCTCAAACTTGCTCGATAGCGTGCAAGAATGAGCCAAGGGTAGCTCACGCCGTGCTCTATGGGTAGATCAAATTTGTTCGCTATCTCACAGGCTTGTCAGATAGCGTTCAAGAAATGAGCTAGGGGTAGCTCACCGTATGAGCTACGGGTAGCTCATGGCTGTTTGCTATCGAGCAAGGATGAGCCAGGGGTAGCTCATGGTCTGGGGTAGCTCATCAGGTGAGCTAGGTTAGGTCACGCGCTATGAGCGAGGTTGGTTCATCAACCGTGACCGAAGGTTCGCTCATATATTGAGCTACCTACTGCTCTAGAAGCCCCGTAAATCAAGGGTTCGCAACTCCTGCCTCTTATGATCTCTACCTGTCACATTTTGCGTTTGATGTTAATCAGGCAAAGTCGCCTGCGGCAGCGGCCACTCGTAAGCGCCTGACAGACTTCGGCTGCGCCTTCGCTAGTCAGTCACTTCCGACCGGCTCAACTGGTCACGGATTTTGAGCACAGTGGTTGTCGAGCATTTCGCGTGCCTGGCTGCAGCACGAATGCCAAAGTTCGCAGCGAGCAGTTCGCGTACACGTTTGTGCAAGTCCTGGTCTGCAGGACGGCCCTTATATACGCCTCCCTGTTTGGCCTTCGCGATTCCCTGTGCTTGTCTCTCTCGACGCTGCTGATAGTCCTTGCGAGCGATAGCAGCCATCATTTCGACCATCATGTTGTTGATCGCTGCCAGCATACGGCTGGTGAACTCGTCGTTTTGGTTCGTTCTCATTGCCAGGTGGCTGGTTGGCAGATCGAGGGCGACGATTCGCAAACCCTTTGAATCAATAGCGGCTTTGAGTGTTCGCCAGTCAGGATCTTCCATCCGCGATAATCGGTCGATGCTTTCGACAAGAAGAACATCCCCCTTCCGAGCATCTTTGAGCAGGCGCAGCAATTCAGGCCTGTCAGCTTCTGTGCCGCTGACGTTCTCGGTGTATGTGCTCGCAACAAGGTGTCCATGTTCAGCGGCGAATTGCTCCAACGCTGCATTGGCCCGGTTTGCATCTTGCTCGACGGTCGAGGCGCGAAGGTATGAACGGATGAACATGGTGGACTTCACCTCGGTGTATCAGTTTGAGTGTTCACTTATTGACGTATCAAATTAGGCGTACCAGTAATCGAAGTAAAGCTCTGAGTGATGTACTCAAAGCTGTTTCAGCACGGGTATGCCCTAAAGAAACAGCTCAAACACCCTCGATTTCAATTTGATCTATGTTGCCGTTCCAGCGTTGTCCCTCGTCGTCGATCACGCTGACTCGCTCGGTGGCCAGGTTTATAGCGATGACCTGGCCGGTTCCGAATGAGGTGAGGTCAGTCTGAAACGCCACTGTTTTGCCAATCAACGGATGTTGGTCGATCTGTTCCATGTGGCTGTTCTCCATTGCTGATGGCTTACTGGTTGCGGTGCCGATGAATACGATTCAAGGCTTCGCAGGATCGGGTTCAAACTCCTTGGCCAGTTCAAGGTCGGCCAGCACCGAGAGGGAACGATCAATGCTGCTGAGTGACTTCGCCAGTGGCTCCAGCAGCTTTGCGAATGCTTCAAGGGTGTGTTTGTCGGTCATGCGTCATGGTCCTTCTTCGTCATGGATTTGTTCTGCCAATACTGCAAGCGCACGGTGTCAGCCTCTTTGACGAAACGATCGATCATTTCCTCGGGCGCGCAGATCTGCGCGTAGGTCCAGCCTTCGGGCGCTTGAAGTAAATAGGCGGAATAGATTTTGTCGCGTATGGCCAAAGCACGTTGTTTCGTCAGGCCGTGCGCGTTGGCCACCGCAACCAGTTTCTTGCCCTCAACGAGGATTTCAAAGGCCACGTCGAGGCTGCGGCTGTGCATCTTTGAGTTGCTGCGGATCCGCTCGAAGTCTTCGTGCGGTATTCGCAGGTCCTGGTCAACGGGGCGGGTAGTCATTCTGCGGGTTTCCACTGGTCAGCGATTTTTTGCCGTGCTTTCTCCAGTTCCTCGGTGAGATACGCCTTTTCAGCTTCCAAGCTATTCACCTGTTCACTCAGGACGGCGACTTGTTCTTTCAGTAGATCCAGTTCCGCGGCCTTGCCGGTGGCGACAGGTTTTGCCTTGGGCTTTCCACCGCCGATCCTGATTGCCTTGGTTGTTCTAAGCTGAGTGCGTACCTCGTTGCGTACGTTCAAGTCAGGGTCTTCTTCGGCCCGCTGAACTACCTCGGCTGCAGCGGCGGGGTCGAGACGTTCAAGGCGGGCAAGGTCGTTAACCACCGACACGTCAGCGGTGACGCCATTCTGTACTGCTGTACGGGTTGCCCCGCCGCTTTCAATAGCATCGAGGTAAGAGAGACGTTCAGCCACCCAACTGACGCTCTTTTTCCACTCGTCAGCGACTGCTTGCAGGGTGCCTAATTCTTCTTTGTCGGCTTTCAGGGACAGGGCTACTTCAATCTGCATCAACCCTTCGCGCTGGACGTTCTCCGCACGCTGAATCCGTTTTGCCTGGGCATCGGTGAGGTTGCGCACCACTGCATCGAGCAAGATTCCTTTGAGTGTGCAGGAGCGCAGCCGCCGTTCGCCCGCGACCATCAGGTACTTGAAACCGCTTTCAGGGTTCGGGTGAGGCCGGAGGACGGCAGGTTCGGCCTGACCGTTCTGCTCAATGTCGTCGCCCAGCTCAATCAGCGATTCTTGCGTAAAGCCCGGGTTGTCCTTGGTACGGATTTGGGGCTTGCATTCAACTTCCCCGAGGCTGACCTTGATGATGCGTTCACCTTCAAGCACAGCCGTTTTTTGTTTCTGAAAGTCTGAGAGCTTGTTGATCGCTCCCCCGAATGCGTTGGGTTTCTTCGTTGTCATTACATAACCCTCATTCGGTCCAAACTTTATCGAGAACGGCCTTGCAAGCTCGTTTCATTTCCCGGCCAGCTTCGCGCTGACTACCACTGCGAGCCTTCCACCAGACCGGATTGCCAGCGGCCAGCGATTTGTTGATACAGGGCCGGTAGATGATCTGCTCTGCAAACATGGCGCTGCCGTAGTTCTCGCGGAGGCCGGGGAGGGCGTCTATTTCCTCGGGCGAACGACTGTTCACCAGGTTCGGCAAGTAACCCAAGAAACGCAGCTCAGGGTTGTACTGCTCTTGCACGGTTTCGATGGTGTTCATCAGCTTCGGGAGTCGAGCCAAGGTGAAGGCGCTGATGTTGAACGGTGCCACTACGGCATGGGAGGCCGTCAAGGCCGCAACCATGCGACGTTGAAGGTTGGGAGGGGTGTCGATCATGCAGAGATCAAAGTCGTCGGCAAACCGGTCCAGCGCTGGCCGCAGATTGTGGATTACATCCAGAGCCATATCGTCCACGTCGAGCAGTGCTACGTCCGCCTCGATCAGCCAGATGTTGGGGCCGACCTGGCGTGGCATGCGTCCATCATGCCCGCCATTAAACAGCTGGCTGGACATTAAGTAGGGCGTATCATCGCCGTCTTCGGCAGCGGCAAAAAACTGCGAAAGGTCGCCCTCGTCGAGGTCAACGACCAGGACACGTTTACCATCTTCTGCCGCGTACGAGGCTAGGTGAACCTCCAATGTGGTCTTACCTACGCCGCCCTTCTGATTCGCTACAGTTGTGATCTTCATCATGATCTCCGACTTGTCCGATAGTGGACCGTGATTCAAGTGTGCAGATGGTAAACCCGTGAGTCAACCCCTAATAAGGGTTTACTTTGTTTTTCTCGCACGCGAGAAAACACAGGTCGCAGCGATGCGTTCTCGCACGCGAGAATTTGTTTTTTGGCTGCTAGAATTCGCGCCACGTCGCTCTTGGGAGCGCGGGGTCAGTTTCCTTGCGCGCTCCTGAGCTGGCCAGAGGGTTGATCGGGGCGGCTCCCGGTCAGCCCTTGCCCTTTGATCACCCCTCGCATTCGTTGCTGACCCCCCCTCCACTGATTGAACAAAGACTATTTCTCACGGTCCATAGGCGTGTGGAAGGCTCTACCTCTTGCCTTCCAGCATTACACGACATGAAGCCAACCCAGTGGCCTCAAGGGATAGTTCGTGAAACGTCTTATTTCTCAATCACTTATCGCCACTCATCAGTGCGCAGGTTCATTCCTGGGGCCTTCTCCTGCCCGTCCTTTTGATTGGATCCAAAAAACACACCACGAAATGTTGATTTCGTGAAATGAAATTACTATAGTGAGTCACGGAATATGCAAAACGTCGAACAAAACACGAAAGAGGAAGAAAATGCGAGGTGGGATCTAGAAGAAAAATGTCAGGGACTCCAGTATCCGCTCTGTTTTTAGCGCTGAGCTATCCAGAGGACATGATGCAATCCCTAGACAAAAAAGAACTGGCGGTTTTCACAAACGCCCAGCCGGATTACCGAGTTCATTTGCAAGAGCGCTATTTGGACGATGTGCGCAAGTGGGCACTCATTATCGAAAGTCCGTCAACTGGACAAGTATTTTCTGTTGTAACTGCGTTAGGGAAAACCAGACTTTTTAAGAATGCCGATACCGCCATCGACTTTATAAAAGAGACCTGCCCTAACAATCCAAATAAAGCGATAACCGTAACGTACGGGGATGCCCCGTCATGACTAAGAAGAGGCAAAGGTATGCAACTCAACACTGGAAAATCGACTTTCCGTAAGGAAGAAACAACCACCAACAAACAATCCTGGGTAACCAGGATTCAACAAAGCAACACAGCAACAACCCTCCGCAATATCTTCACTCCGAAAGACGGGATGAACCATGCGGCCCTGATGCGCAAAGACTGGACTGCCAAGGCAGAAAAGATCGCCGTCCTCGGGTCGCTGTTCTCCATCAGCCTCCTCCCTGAATTTGCCAACGCGGCGCTGGACATGAGTTCGGTCAAGAACCTGCTCAAGGACGTTGTCAGCTTCCTGATCTTCGACATTGGTTACTACCTGGGCATCCTGGCCATTGTGGTGCAGGGCTTCCGGGCTAAGTCGGGCCGTGTCGAGTGGTCCACCTTCGGTTGGACTGTCGCCGGTGTGTTCCTGGTGTTCTTCGCACCGAACATCGTCACCGAGATCAAGTCCGGCGCAGCTAGCTCACTGCAATGAGTACGGTCGAGCACGCGCCCGATGAGGGCGAGGTGCTCGTTTTAGCGATGGCTCGGCCATCTATGGTCGGCGCATTCACGCTATCGAGCATTCTCATCAGCATATTTGGTCCGCTTGTAACGGCATTAATTATTCGCTCGTTATGGCCGGTTGGGGCAATACCACTACTGTTTGGCGTGTCGTATTACATCTGCAGCAAAGACGTTTATTTGTTTGGCGTCTTGCAATCTGCATTTCGTTTACGCGCCTCTCGGCTAAGGAATATGTGGGGGTATCGGAGTTATGCGCCTCGTTGATAAAGCGTTTAAGAAGTTGACGCGCAATCTCGACCTGTCGCTTGGTGTCCAACAGCCAGCAGGATCTGAACAGGACCTGCTGGAGTTGGAAGTCAGCGAAATGGTGCCGTATGACTATCACTATGATGATCAAACGGTAATGACCAAGGAAAGTGCATTGGTGCAAGTTATCAAGATTGATGGCTTGCTCTTTGATTCACTTACCGATGAACAGGTCAAACAGTTTGAAGTTCGCCGTAATACGCTGCTGCGTACTATCGCGTCCAGTAACTTGGGCCTGTACGTGCATACCGTACGCCGGAAGGTCTTCGACTTCCCGGAAGGCGAGGGTGGGACCTGGTTCTCGAAGCAGCTCAACGCCGCTTGGCGTGGCCGCTATCAACACAAAGGGTTCTACGTCAACGAGATCTATATCTCGCTGGTACGCACTCGTTTTCGTTCTGGCGTACCGGGGCTGATGGATCGCGGCATCGCACTTATTACCGGGACCAGTCCGACCAAGCCTGATGCTGAATCCTACGATGACATGGCCGACGATCTGTATAAGTCGTCGAACATGCTACTCGGTGGGCTCTCGGAGTACGGTGCGACTCGCCTGAAAATCCAGCGGCACCCTGTATCCGACTCGAAGTTCATCGACCGTGACCAGGCTTTTGACGCTGTGAGCCGCTTCCGTTGGAGCTGGGTGGACTTCAAAGAACATAACGGTGATCACCAGCAATACCCTGTCGAGGTAATGAGGGATTACTTGGGGGAAGAATTCTCTGAACTCAGTACGTTCTTCAACTACCTGATCAACCTTGAGGATCGCAAGATCCCCGTGAGTGATCAGAAAATCTGCGAAATGTTGCCATACGCACGCCTGAACTTTCGCGTGCTGGCAACTATGTGCGAAGTGCGCGGCAGCACCAGTTCCCGTATCGGAGCGATGTTGAGCATGGCCGAATGGCCGCGCAGAACTCCGTCGCGGATGATGAACAAGTTCCTGCAACAGCCGGTGGAATTCATCATCACGCAATCGTTCTTCTTCTCTAACCGGATCGAAGCTGAATCGGCGATGACGCAAGAACAGCGCCGTTTGACTGTCTCGGACACCCACGGTATTTCCGATGATGACAGCAAGGAACTGACTGAGGGTATCCGTGCGCTGCGTCGTGGCGATGCTGTCAACGGCCTGCATCACCTGACCATCTTCGTTCATGTGCCGTCTCTGCCCATGGATTCGGATGCCAACCGCAAGCAAAACGCGAAGGACCTCGATCACGCAGTGGGCCTGGTGGAAAACTGCTTCGTGGACCTGAACGTAAAATCCGTGCGCGAGTGGATGGCACTGGAAACCTTTTATTGGTCCCAGTTGCCTGGCCAGGCACAGAACCTGATTGGTCGTCGCGGCAAAATCAAATCGACCAACTTCGCGGGGTTTGCCTCGCTGCACAATTTCGCCAAGGGCCGTCGAGACGGCAACTTGTGGGGCCCGGCCATTACCGCCTTTGAGACTGAGAGCGGTACTTCCTACAACTTCAATTTCCATCGTGAGCTGGAAGGGATGGTTGCAGGCCACACGGCGATTGCCGCTGATACTGGGTCGGGTAAGACCACAGTAATTTCGCTGATGGTAAGCGAGGCTGACAAAGCCAAGCCGCGAGTGTTCTGGTTCGATAACCGGTTTGGCGCCAAGGTGTTCATGAAGGCAATGGGCGGAGTGCATACCACGCTGTCGCCTCATAGCGGCATGAACTGGAACCCCTTCAAGCTGCCCGATACTCCTGAAAACCGTGCGTTCCTGGTGGATCTGCAGGTGCTGATGCGTCAGTGCTATGCATCAACCCCCACGTCTGCTGACGACATCAAACGCTTCAAGGCTCTGGTAGACGAAAACTACAGCCTGCCGTTCGCGGATCGTCGGTTCAGAAATGTCGTGTGGACCTATGGCCAAGGCGAGCTGGCTGACGTTATGGCCATCTGGCACGGCGCCAAGGGTGTTACTGGTGCGAATGCCGGTGTCTTCGACAACGTGAATGATTCCATCGACCTCAACTCGTCTCGGCACTACTGCTTCGAAATGATGGAACTGCTCAAGGGTGGTGAAGCGCGGCCAGAGCTTCCGGTCGTGTTGAGCTACCCACTGCACCGCATCGAGCAGGCAATGGATGGCACCCCTTTCATCCTGGTACTGGAGGAAGGGCAGAACCTGGTGAAGAACGAATATTGGAAGAAGCGAATCGACAACTTCATCATGCAGATCCGTCGCAAAAACGGCCTGATTATCTTTGTCACGCCTGACGCGAAGTACTTCCGCAGTGAAACCGACTCAATCGACAAACAGAGTGCCACCAAGATCTATCTGTCGAACGATGCGGCCACTGATGAAGATCATCAAAACCTGACCGCTGCTGAACTCAAGTGGATCCGTGAAATCGGCCAGGGCTCCCGCAAGTTTCTTATCCGTCGCGGCAAAGAGTCGATCAGGGTTGTATTCGATCTGACTTCTAAAGATGAAGTAGCCGACCTGTCCGACTTCATCCCTGTGCTGTCCTCGAACGATGTTGGTGTGGCCCTGATGGAGTCAATCATCAAGCGCCTGGGCACCGATGATCCTGAGCAATGGGTTCCGGTCTTCATGGCCGAAGCCAAAGCGAAAAACACCCACAACTTGAAGGCGGTCAAATGATGACGACTATCAAAAAGCTGAGCCTCGCTACAGCGGTGGTCATGGCTATTAGCGGCCAAGTACACGCTACCGGCGTTCCAACTGGCGACGCCGGGACCTGGGCTGCATTGGCAAATGAATACGCTCTTCTGAAACAGCAGTTCGACACGTTGAAGCAGTCCTACGAGACGCAAAACCGCACTCTGGAAAGCCTCAAGGGCTCGTATGGACGCGGTGCTATCGGACTGAATGACGCCATCAACTCGGCCTCGGTCGTGCCAGGTTCATGGCAGGAAGTCGTTTCTCGTCAGGGCTCCGGTGCCTATGGCAGCAAGCAGTCGTACTACGAAGAGCTGATCAACACGCTACCGCAGGAGCTGTTCAACAATCCGCAGGGCCAACGGGCTCAGGGTTACCAACTCAGCTCAGACGCCGTTCGCGCTGCAATGTCGGGCGGTGACGCCTTGTACAGCGAGGTGCAAGTCCATCTGAACAATCTGGCCACGCTCTCGCGCCAAGTAGACAGCACCACCAACGCCAAAGACGCAGCAGATCTGCAAAACCGTATTGCCGCCGAAAACGGCATGTTGTCTTCGGCCCAGTCGAAGCTGGCAGCGTTGAACATGAACCTGCAAGCGAACCTGAACAACGCCGAGAACCAGGCCACGGCGGATAACGAAAAATTCTTCAAGTGGAAAGATCAGTAATTCTCGCGTGCGAGAAAAGGAGCTACGCAATGAAAGCATTTGTCCTGATCCTCAAGATCGTCACCTTCCCGCTCTGGGCGCCTTTGTGGATGGTCGCCAAGCTCTGGAAAGTGCTGCTGTTGGCCGTGGTGGTCAGTACTGCCTCGGGCTGTGTCACCAACACCGGAAAAATCGACAAGTCGCCTTGCGCTTGCCAGTTCACCCCGTTTGTCACTGCTGACCAGGAGCGCACCAATGCCTAAGTTCAAACTGCATCACGTCCTGTCCGTAGTCGTTGGCGTTGTGGTGGTTGGTAGCGTGATTTACATCAACACCGCCTCGTACTTCTCGACCGAACCAGTTGCACCGGGCAGCCCATCGGCCCCGATTAGCGTCGAGAAAAACCCACTGCTGAGCGCGACCAAACGGGACGTTGGCAACTGGTTCCCTGGAACTTGCTTTGCTGAGATCTACATGAAGTCGTCGTCCTACGGCGGTTCGCTGGTTCAAGGCTGCATTGAGCAGACCGCCAGGGAGATCAAGGCACAAACCGGCGTGCAGTTGAGTGCCAGCGACTTCCGCGATCCTGAAGTGCTCTCCCACTTCAAGGGTGTGTACGGAGCATCGAACCCATGGCGCAGCTGACTCTAGAAGGCTTAATTGGTGCCACTGACGAAGTGACTACGAGCTTCGTCGGCCAAGTGTTTCCCGATCTGGCAGAGCTGATCTCTCCGGTCGTGTACCTGGTCGCCGTCGCTTACTGGGTGGTCTTGGGGTTCACAATCTATAACGGCCAATCCCTCAAGTATTGGGATCTCGCGCAAAGGATGTTCCTCACTGGAATGGTGTTCCTTACGCTGAATTGGTCTTCTGGTGGGCTTGCGTTCTATCAGGCATGGGGAGGTGCAACAGAGTCCATTGCCGCGAAAATCATGAGCGGTGGGGTCAGTTCCACGTCGATGCTCGACGCCTTGTATGTGAATGTGGGGAAAGTGGCCAGCGTTCTGATGAACGTCAGTTGGCGGCAGTTTGCAATGATCCTGATGGGCTATGGCCTGTTCATCATTAATTGCATCCTGTTCGTGGTCGCCGTGCTGAATATGCTGATCGCGAAGTTTGGCGCTGCCATCAGCATGTCGATTTTGCCGGTCTTGGTCTCTTTCTTTTTCTTCTCACAAACTCGGGGATGGGGAATGAATTGGCTAAGTAAGATGTTGAACTTCTCACTTATCTACATTCTGTCCATTGCCATTATCCGGTTCGGCTACTCCGTATTTGGGGACGCCATTGAAGAAGTGGCTCAAACCGCGACTATCAGTGATGCAGCACTGATGACGGCTCAACAGTACGGCACATTGTTGATCGTTGAAGGGGTCTTGATTATCTGCATGTTGCAAGTTCGCGGTTGGGCCGCTGCGTTGTCCTCTGGCGCAACAGTAGGAGGTTCGTCGCTGGTGATGATGGCTGTAAGAACTTTGGGAGTACGAGTGTAATGGACAAGACGTTCAAAAATGATGAAGAGCTGCGCCGCAAGACATTGCGCGAGCAACAGAAGATCAAACAGGAACGCAATCGCTCGTTGTTCCTGAACGGTGCTCAGGCGATTTCTCTTGTCGCACTGGCATGTGCGGTCTACGTCCTGTCTGACCTTCACACGGTCATTCCCGTGGTAGCAACTGTCGGTGCAGACGGTGAAGTATTGAAAATGCGCGTCATCGACAAGGATAACGTTGGAGCAGAAGACGCGCTGATTGAAGCTGACCTGTACGACTTCGTGAATGCGTGCAACACCTTCGATCCTCGCCGCCGTCAGGTGTTGTCAGACACTTGCCATCTGTACTCAACACCCGAGGTTGCCCGCCAGTACGAGCAGGAGATCAGCCCCGATAACCCGGCTAACCCTTATGCGACGTTGGGGGAGAAAGAGTGGATCGACGGCAGGGCATACGCCATCAACAAAGTTGGTGATGTTTATCAGGTCTCTTTTACTTCGTACTTCCATCAGGCGGGTAAAAACGAACCTGTAGCGACTAACTACACGGCAAACGTAAAGCTGGCCCACACACTACAGCCGCGAAAACTCGGCGACCGTTGGGTTAACCCGCTGGGCACTGTAATTACCGTTTATCGTAAGAATGAAGAACTGAGCCGCCGGTAATTCATTCAATTCAAGGAAACTGAAATCATGAAAAAACATTGCATTTTGCCGACCGCTATCGCCCTGAGTTTGTGTTTTTTGGGTGGTGTTGCACACGCTGCTAAGTTGCCGACCCCGCTCATGACCGATAATCGGGTCAAACAAGTGCCCTATGATCCGAACCAAGTTTATGAACTGGTGGGCACTTATAACTATCAAACTTCGCTCGAATTCGAAGCTGATGAAATGGTGAAGGTGGTCGCCCTGGGCGACACCATCGCCTGGCAAACCATCCCGTTCCGCAATCGCATTTTCCTCAAGCCGGTCGAGGAAAATGCGGATACCAACCTGACCGTTATCACCAGCAAGCGCACCTACTACTTCCAGCTCAGTAGCTCCAAGAAACGCACCGGTCAGTCGTACCTGGTGCGCTTTATCTACCCAAGCAGTCGCGTGTCCTCCTTCACTGAGGTCAAGAGCCATGAGCCTGCGCCGGTGGTCAGTACCGGGACGCCAGGCTCGCCGAATATCAATTACGGCTATTCGGGTGACAAGGACGCCATTGGCTTGCAGTCGGTCATGGACGATGGGCAGTTCACCAAGTTCCTGCTCAAGAAAGGGGCCGATATGCCGCAGTTCTACCGCGTGTTGCCCGATGGCACCGAGGCCATGGTCAACAAGCGTCGTGAGGGTGACTACGTGGTCGTAGAGCGTCTGGACAGCATGTTTGTTCTGCGTGACGGCAATGCCCATGTGTGTGTGGAAAACCTGGCCAACCCATACAAGCGCACTGTGACCCGGGGCGTTCGTGACGGCGGGGGGGCTTGAGCATGAAAGCTGACGACAACAAAGCCACTCCAGAGAGGGGATGTAAGCCGGAACCCCAGAAATTTCCGTCACCCTAGTTGGGTGGGCTCAACACTCGTGTCACCAGCTACCTTCTGGAGAATCGAGCTCGGCCATCCCTCCCTGGACGGGCATCGCTCGACGA
>NZ_JAEKCN010000028.1:0-43641 GCF_016405455.1 Pseudomonas sp. MF7453
CTCCACAAGCACCCACACGAATTGCTTGATTCAGTTGTTAAAGAGCGGTTGGTTAAGATCTTTCGTCTCAACCGAGGCGCGCATTCTACAGCAGCCTCATTTGCTGTCAAGTGATTATTTTCAGAAGTTTTCGAAGATTTCTTCAACAACTTCAACCACTTGCGCTTAAGATCTCTCCGAAGCGGGAGGCGAATTCTACAGGGATTGGCACCTGCGTCAAGCCCCTAAATAAAAAAACTCAAAACGCCCTTTTGGAATCCTTTGCACCTGCCCTGAAGCTCTCTGTAAACCTCTCTATATAGAGAAAGGAGCCAGCACATTGCTGACAGCGATATTCCTCACGCAAAAAAGCAACCCGCAACAAATGCCAGGCTATCAACAGAAGCAGGATTCAGACCGAAGGAAATGCAGCAGAGGCAAACGTGAATGGCTTGTAGATAGCACTAAACGACATGGCCGGCGTTCAGCATATATAGATGGTGTCCCAGGGCCGGTTCGAACGGCCAACCTTCCCCTTAGGAGGGGGATGCTCTATCCAATTGAGCTACTGGGACAAATGACAAGCGCGTCACCGACGAGAGCAGCGACAGACGGCGTGCATCTTAACGGCGGAGGCAGGTTTTGTCATGTCGTCCTTAGGCATTTTGCTTGTAGGGCAAACCTTGCGCATACCTGTATAGCCTCACCCAGCAAACGCAGAGGCTTACAGAGATCATGCAAATTGCACTACTCCAAAATGCCATCATTGCAAACTGCAACCCGGAGCACACACACAAATACAGCAAACAACTGATTTTAAAGGAAAATTACCTTGGCACGGCATCTGCAATGTTATTTGCATAAAGCCAAGCGAACCAAGAACCACGGAGAACATGACCATGAACAGCGCCCTACTATTAGCTCTGAATGCCGTGGCTCTGGCCGCACTGGTGATATTCCATTTTCAGCCAGTCAACACACAAGATGCCGCATTGATCAGCCAAGCGCTTCCCCATCATTTGCAACAACGCCCGCAACTGGCGGTAGTAACTGCCACCCAGCAGTCGCCCGTTCTCCTGACCCGGGAAACGCAAGCTGCACCTACATCCGAGCACTGGGTTTTCTGAGAGAACTACCGATGTCCAAACCCGCCTGGTTTTTTCTATGCTTGACCCTCATAACGGGCTTTCTGGGCTTCGCCACTGAGTCGCCTGGAGTTCAAGCCACAGCCTTCATCGTCAGCGCTGTGTTTGCCAGCCTACTGACGCTGGCCCTCATTGTTGGCCGTCGAATCAAATTCGATCCATTGCTGCGCTAACGCCCTCCTCTCGCCCTACCTTATGTCGACTCACCCTAGCAAATCGGCAAACTGCCACTAGGCTAAAGACTGAGGGCAAAAGGCCATATTGCTCTGCGCCCTTCAACCCTGACACACCGTAGCCTTGAGTGCCGGGACCCGCCCTGCATCAGCGCAAAAGTTTTCCAACCAGTCCGCAAAAATGCAAATCAGTACTGGCACAAAGCCTTTAGGCGGTTCAATATTTGTCACAGAATTGACGCCAATGAAATGGCAAATCTGAGGCATGATGCGGCCTCTTTGCAATTCGGGTTGAACTTTGGTCGTGAGCCTTGTCTTAACACTCATCTTGCGGCCAATTCCAGAAACCGCTCCCCTGAACTAACCGGTTAAATATATGCGCCCATTGAAACAGGCAATTTATTCCAGCCGTACGGCTGACAAATTCGTCGTACGTCTGCCAGACGGAATGCGGGAACGCATTGCCGAGGTGGCTCGCAATCATCACCGCAGCATGAACTCTGAAATCATCGCACGCCTGGAACAAAGCCTTATTCAGGAAGGTGCCTTGGGTGAAGAGCTGAGCATGCGCCTGGACAGCCCGGAGCTGTCACTGCACGAACGCGAACTGCTGCAGCGTTTTCGTCAGCTCTCCCACCGTCAGCAAAACGCCCTTGTCTCGCTTATCGCTCACGATGTTGAGGCGGCCGCAGAAGCCAATTGATTGACACTGAAAGCCGAAGCCAGCCATGTGCTGGCTTTTTTTTGCCTGAATTTTGGGGATAGGACGCAAAGCGGGGGCAAATGTGCCCCCGTAGAAGGGATCAGAGCAGGAAGATCGTTGCCAGGCCCAGGAAGATGAAGAAGCCACCACTGTCAGTCATGGCAGTAATCATCACACTGGCCCCCATGGCCGGATCGCGTCCAAGGCGCGCCAAGGTCATAGGGATCAATACCCCCATCAAGGCAGCCAGCAGCAGGTTCAAGGTCATGGCAGCCGTCATCACCACCCCCAAGGACCAACTGCCATAAAGGAGATAGGCCACCACACCAATCACTCCCCCCCAGACCAGGCCGTTGATAAGGCCTACAGCCAACTCCTTGCGCAGCAGGCGTGATGAGTTGGCCGTACTCACCTGATCCAGCGCCATGGCCCGCACGATCATGGTGATAGTCTGGTTACCGGAGTTACCGCCGATACCCGCCACAATCGGCATCAACGCCGCCAACGCCACCAGCTTTTCAATTGAGCCTTCAAACAACCCGATGACTCGAGAGGCGATAAACGCTGTGATCAGGTTAACCGCCAACCAAGCCCAACGGTTATGCAGAGAACGCCAGACTGACGCGAAAATATCTTCCTCTTCACGCAAACCCGCCATATTGAGGACTTCGGTTTCACTCTCTTCACGGATCAAGTCAACGATTTCATCGATGGTCAGACGACCAATCAATTTACCGTTCTTGTCGACCACCGGAGCCGAGATCAAGTCGTAACGCTCAAAAGCCTGGGCCGCGTCGTAGGCATCTTCGTCGGGATGGAAGCTCACGGTGTCGCTGGCCATCAGGTCAGCTACTTTCTTCTCGGGATCATTGACCAACAGGCGCTTGATCGGCAACACACCCTTGAGAATGCCCTCATAGTCGACCACGAACAGCTTGTCGGTATGGCCCGGCAGCTCTTTGAGGCGACGCAGGTAACGCAGTACCACTTCCAGGCTGACGTCTTCGCGGATGGTGACCATCTCGAAGTCCATCAGCGCACCGACCTGATCCTCGTCGTAGGACAGAGCCGATCGCACGCGCTCACGTTGCTGCGTATCGAGCGCCTCCATCAACTCATGAACAACATCCCGAGGCAGCTCAGGCGCCAGGTCGGCCAGTTCGTCCGCATCCATCTCCTTGGCGGCAGCCAGGAGCTCGTGATCATCCATGTCGGCGATCAGCGTTTCACGGACCGAGTCAGACACCTCCAGGAGAATGTCACCGTCGCGATCAGCCTTGACCAACTGCCACAGGGTCAGTCGATCATCGAGCGGCAACGCTTCAAGGATGTAGGCAACGTCGGCGGAGTGCAGGTCATCGAGCTTGCGTTGTAGCTCGACGAGGTTTTGCCGGTGCACCAGGTTCTCAACGCGGTCGTGGTTCGGACCCTCCTGGCGGTGCGTGAGGTCTTCGACCACGCGCTGGCGCTGCAGCAGCTCGATGACTTGAGCCAGACGATCCTGCAGGCTTTCTTGTGTTTTCTTTACTTCTACTTCGGTCATAGGCGAACTCCACTCCCAGCAGCGGGGCACGCCGGAAGGATCAATCAGTCAATTCATGATTGGTAAAACGGGGTACTGAGTAACTACTGGGTAAGTCCATGGAGGTATTCCACAAGCCCCGACGGGGCTGACGGGCGCATGATACACCGCCCGGCCGTTTTAAACGTTAAAAAACTGGAAAGAACAAGCGCTTGCGAGCCAATGTTCAGTATTGGCTGCACCTATAGAACTGCGACGACGCGCACGAGAAGGAAAACACATGGGAAGAATGAAAAGACGCACGCCAGGATAAAACCTACATAAACCCCAGACGGCAAAAAGCCCGCACTAGGCGGGCTTTTTGTTTGTATGGTGCACTCGACAGGATTCGAACCTGTGACCGCTCGGTTCGTAGCCGAGTACTCTATCCAGCTGAGCTACGAGTGCAGATTGTGTTTTTAGACCAGATCACAACTGGTTGAAGCCGAGCTACCTGCATCACTGCAACTAACTCTTAAATGGTGCACTCGACAGGATTCGAACCTGTGACCGCTCGGTTCGTAGCCGAGTACTCTATCCAGCTGAGCTACGAGTGCATTTGTTGCCGCGCATTATAGGCCGTTCAATCTCTATGTAAAGCTATTTTTTCGAGTATTTTCAACAACTTACCGAAAAAACCAGATTGCAACGTACTAAGCAAATAATGGCGGAGAACGGGGGATTCGAACCCCCGACACCCTTTTGAGGTGTACTCCCTTAGCAGGGGAGCGCCTTCGGCCACTCGGCCAGCTCTCCGCAACACGGGGCGTATATTAACCACGTTCATCCCCGTTTGCAAACATAAAAAACGATAAAAATTAAAGGCTTGGTTCTTCGTCCTTCTCTTTCTTGATCCGCAGGTAGATTTCCTCGCGGTGAACCGCTACCTCTTTCGGGGCGTTAACCCCAATACGCACTTGATTGCCTTTGACGCCGAGCACGGTCACGGTGATTTCGCCATCACCGATAATCAGGCTTTCTGCGCAACGACGAGTCAGAATCAGCATGCCTTTCTCCTCACGCATTTCAGTTCAGGAACAACAGTCTGCAAAAAAAAGGCATTCGACCTACAACCCAAAAGCCGTAGCCCTACATGCCTAAGTATTGTCGAGCCCACGCAAAAGAACATGCGCCCCACAAAAAAATGAAAGGCGCGGTAAACCGCGCCTTCCTGGCAACACATCACTCGCCCTGTCGGGCCGGAGCATCAAGCTCAAAAGCGGTATGCAGCGCGCGTACAGCCAGTTCCAGGTACTTCTCTTCGAGCACTACCGAGACTTTGATTTCCGAGGTGGAGATCATCTGGATGTTGATACCTTCTTTGGCAAGGGCACCGAACATACGGCTGGCAACGCCAGCATGGGAACGCATCCCCACGCCTACGATCGACACCTTGGCAATCTTGGTATCGCCGACCACTTCACGGGCGCCAATTTCGTTCGCCGTGTTCTGCAGGATTTTCAATGCTGCATCGTATTCGTTGCGGTGCACGGTGAAGGTGAAATCGGTGGTGTTATCGTGCGAAACGTTCTGCACGATCATGTCGACTTCAACATTCGCATCGCTGACAGGACCCAGAATCTTGAAAGCCACGCCCGGGGTGTCTGGCACGCCACGGATCGTCAGCTTGGCTTCATCGCGATTGAAAGCGATGCCGGAAATGATCGGCTGTTCCATGGATTCCTCTTCATCAATAGTAATGAGGGTGCCCGGACCCTCCTTGAAGCTGTGCAATACGCGCAGCGGAACGTTGTACTTGCCGGCAAACTCCACCGCACGAATCTGCAACACCTTGGAACCAAGGCTGGCCATTTCCAGCATTTCTTCAAAGGTGATCTTGTCGAGGCGCTGGGCCACTGGCACGACGCGCGGGTCAGTGGTGTAGACGCCATCCACATCGGTGTAGATCTGGCATTCGTCAGCCTTGAGGGCTGCCGCCAATGCCACGCCAGTGGTGTCGGAACCGCCACGCCCCAGGGTAGTGATGTTGCCTTGCTCATCCACACCCTGGAAGCCCGCTACAACTACCACGCGCCCAGCCTTCAGATCAGTACGAATTTTCTGATCATCAATTTGCAGGATGCGCGCCTTGGTATGTGCGCTGTCGGTAAGAATGCGCACCTGGCTGCCCGTGTAGGACACCGCTGGCACGCCACGCTTGTTCAGGGCCATGGCCAACAGCGCAATGGTCACCTGCTCGCCCGTGGACACAATCACATCCAGCTCACGTGGCAGCGGCTGTTGATCCCCACTGATGGCCTTGGCCAGGTCGATCAGGCGATTGGTCTCGCCACTCATGGCGGACAGCACCACTACCAGGTCATCGCCGGCATCGCGGAATTTCTTAACCTTGTCGGCGACCTGCTCGATTCTTTCTACAGAGCCGACCGAGGTGCCTCCAAATTTCTGTACGATCAAAGCCATTTCCAAGCCGCCTCAGCCCGTAAAGGGGCGCCTAATATCCAATCCACCCGCACTGAACAAGCCCGTGACTAAACCACGGGCCGATTAACAGTGCCTTAAATACCTGCCTCGACAAACGGCACGGTCAAGGCCAGGGCCGCGTCCAGGGCACCGGCGTCTACACCACCGCCTTGCGCCATGTCCGGACGACCACCGCCCTTGCCGCCCACTGCCGCTGCGGCTTGCTTCATCAAATCACCGGCTTTGAGTTGGCCAGTCAGGTCCTTGGTTACACCGGCAACCAGAACGACCTTATCCTCATGGACACTGCCGAGCAGGATCACTGCGCGGCCGAGCTTGTTCTTCAACTGATCGACCAAGGCCAACAACGCCTTGCCGTCCTGACCATCCAGGCGCGCCGCCAGAACTTTTACATCCTTGACGTCAACCGCCGAGGCTGACAGATCATCGCCCGCAGCGCTGGCCGCCTTGGCCTGCAACTGCTCCAGCTGTTTCTCCAGCGCGCGGTTGCGCTCCAGCACGGCAGACAGTTTGTCGATCAGATTGTCACGGCTGCCCTTGACCAGGCTGGCCGCTTCCTTGAGTTGTTCTTCGGCGGCATTGAGGTAAGCCAGGGCCGCAGCACCGGTCACCGCCTCGATACGACGCACACCGGACGCCACACCGCCTTCGCTGATGATTTTCAGCAGGCCGATATCGCCGGTACGGTTGGCGTGGATACCACCACACAGTTCCACCGAGAAGCTACCGCCCATGCTCAGTACGCGCACTTCATCGCCGTACTTCTCGCCAAACAGCGCCATGGCACCCTTGGCCTTGGCGGTTTCGATGTCGGTTTCTTCAGTCTCTACCGGCGTATTCTTGCGCACCTCGGCGTTGACAATATCTTCCAGCGCCTTGATCTGCTCAGGCTTGATCGCTTCAAAGTGGCTGAAGTCAAAGCGCAGGCGCTGGCTGTCGACCAACGAGCCCTTTTGCTGAACGTGCTCACCCAGCACTTGGCGCAAGGCCGCGTGCAGCAAGTGAGTGGCCGAGTGGTTCAATGCAGTGGCGTGGCGTACCTCGGCATCAACCTGGGTATCCACAGGCGCACCGACGGTCAGGCTGCCCAACACCAACACACCGTGATGCAGGAAAGCACCGCCAGTCTTGGTGGTGTCGCGCACCTCGAAACGGCCGGAGGTCGAGCTGAGGAAACCACAATCGCCGATCTGGCCACCCGACTCGGCGTAGAACGGGGTCTGATCCAGTACCACCACGGCTTCTTCGCCTTCGTTCAATACATCGACCGACTTGCCGTCTTTATAGATGGCGACGATCTTGGCCGAGCCGGCGGTAGCCTTGTAGCCGATGAACTCGGTGGGCACGTCAACCTTGACCAGGGTGTTGTAGTCCAGGCCAAAGGAGCTGGCGGAACGCGCTCGCACACGCTGGGCTTCCATTTCACGCTCGAAACCCGCCTCATCGATGGTCAGCTCACGCTCACGGGCGATGTCGGCCGTCAGGTCCATCGGGAAACCGTAGGTGTCGTAAAGCTTGAACACCACGTCGCCCGGCACCACGGTGCCTTTGAGCTCAGCCAGGTCCTGCTCAAGAATCTTCAGGCCATGCTCCAGCGTCTTGGAGAACTGCTCTTCCTCGGCCTTGAGCACCCGCTCGATATTGCTTTGCTGCTGCTTGAGTTCCGGGAAGGCATCGCCCATCTCGGCAACCAGTGCAGCCACGATTTTGTAGAAGAAGCTGCCGGTGGCACCCAGCTTGTTACCGTGACGGCAGGCGCGGCGGATAATGCGACGCAGCACGTAGCCACGCCCTTCGTTGGACGGCAACACACCATCGGCAATCAGGAAGCCGCAGGAACGGATGTGGTCCGACACCACCTTGAGCGACGACTGGCCTTCATTGGCGCAACCAATGGCCGCAGCCGAAGCGCTCAGCAGGTTGGTGAACAGGTCGATTTCGTAGTTGGAATGAACGTGCTGCATGACCGCACTGATCCGCTCCAGGCCCATGCCGGTGTCTACCGACGGCGCCGGCAGCGGATGCAACACGCCATCGGCGGTGCGGTTGAACTGCATGAACACGTTGTTCCAGATTTCGATGTAACGGTCACCGTCTTCATCCGGCGAGCCCGGAGGGCCTCCCCAGATGTCCGCGCCGTGATCGTAGAAAATCTCGGTGCAAGGACCGCACGGGCCGGTATCTCCCATGGTCCAGAAGTTATCGGACGCATAAGGCGCGCCCTTGTTGTCGCCGATACGAATCATGCGCTCGGCAGGCACACCGATTTGCTGGGTCCAGATGTCATAGGCTTCGTCGTCCGTCGCATAGACGGTAACCCAGAGTTTTTCCTTGGGCAGCTTCAGCACATCGGTCAGGAAGGTCCAGGCGAAGGTGATCGCGTCCTTCTTGAAATAGTCGCCGAAGCTGAAGTTACCCAACATTTCGAAGAATGTGTGGTGACGCGCGGTGTAACCGACGTTTTCCAGATCGCTGTTCTTGCCGCCGGCGCGTACGCACTTCTGGCTGCTGGTGGCGCGGGTATAGGCGCGCTTTTCCTGACCCAGGAAACAGTCCTTGAACTGGTTCATCCCCGCGTTAGTGAACAGCAGGGTGGGGTCATTGCCTGGGATCAAGGAGCTGGAGGCTACACGGGTGTGACCTTGCTCTTCGAAGAAGCGAAGGAAGGCTTCACGGATTTCTGCGCTTTTCATTAGGTTCTTCCACGGAGGCTGCGGCCAAAGGCCAGTGCGCAACATCATCAGACGGAGCGACGGCAAAGGGCCGCATTATATCGGCCCTTTGCCGGTGGTACAGCGTGTTTATGTGATAGAAACAGTCAATTAGACGGCCTGCACTGTCATTTCTGCGAAAATGCGACAAATGCCTGCACGACTTGCTCGATCTGTGCCCGGCTGACATCCAGATGCGTGACCATACGCAGGCGCGGCGCGGCGCTCAACTTGATCCCACGCTCTGCGGCAAAGGCTTTCAACGCTTGCGCCTGGTCGCCGATTTGCACATAGACCATGTTGGTCTGCACCGGCTCCACCGTATAACCGGCCTTGCGCAGCTCATCCCCCAGCCACTGCGCGTTGGCGTGGTCCTCGGCCAGGCGTTGTACCTGATGATCGAGGGCATACAGCCCCGCCGCCGCCAGCGAACCCGCCTGGCGCATACCGCCACCGACCATCTTGCGCAGGCGCCGGGCCTTGGCGATCAACGCCGTGGAACCGCACAGCACCGAGCCGACTGGCGCCCCAAGGCCCTTGGACAGGCACACCGATACCGAATCGAAATGCTTGGCGATGTCACGCGCGTCCACCCCCAGTTTGACCGCCGCGTTGTAGATCCGCGCGCCGTCCAGATGCAGCGCGAGGCCATGTTCACGGGTAAACGCTCGCGCACTGGCCAGGTACTCCATCGGCAGGACCTTGCCCTGCATGGTGTTTTCCAGCGCCAGCAAGCGCGTGCGGGCAAAGTGGAAATCATCAGGCTTGATCGCCGCCAGCACGTGGTCAAGGTCCAGAGAACCGTCCGCCTGCACTTCCAGCGGCTGCGGCTGGATCGAACCCAGCACCGCCGCCCCGCCGCCCTCGTACTTGTAGGTATGGGCCTGCTGGCCGACGATATATTCCTCGCCGCGCTCACAATGAGCCATCAATGCCAGCAGGTTGCTCATGGTGCCGGTGGGTACGAACAACGCCGCAGCGAAACCCAGGCGCTTGGCCAGTTCAGCCTCCAGCATGTTGACGCTGGGGTCTTCGCCATAGACGTCATCACCGCTGACGGCACAGGCCATCGCGTCGAGCATACCGGGGGTGGGTTGGGTCACGGTGTCGCTGCGCAGGTCAATCACGGTCATGAAGGGGGCCTCTAACGGAATGGATAAGTCCTTTTGTGTGTGATTACTGCGGGCAAAGCCACGCAATATCAAGCCCCCCATGCATTCAATCGAATACCAACCAAACAAACCGATATAGCTTATCGATACGGCAACCGTGCAGTTTTTGAAAAACCGTGTTAAAAACTCTCCGCCGCCAGGGTTCTGGCGGCAACGTTCTCAGGGCGGGGTGCAATTCCCCACCGGCGGTAATTGCACGCAATGTGCATAGCCCGCGAGCGCTTGGCGCCTTGAACTGCCTCGGCAGGACGGCGACAAGGTCAGCAGACCCGGTGTGATCCCGGGGCCGACGGTCATAGTCCGGATGAAGAGAGAACGGGATTGGCACCTAAGGGCCGCGCGCCTGTTTGCGCACGCGCACCCTCAAATCCCATTCGATTCATAACGCCCTGTTTTTTTCTTAAACAGGAGTCAGAACATGCAACCCACCGCAATCGACAGCAAAAGCAAAAACCACCACGGCGAGCGTGTCGCGTTTATCCAGGCCTGCTGGCACAAGGATATCGTCGACCAATCGCGCAAAGGCTTCCTCGCCGAAATGATCGCCCAGGGCTACCAGGAATCGGACATCGACTTTTTTGAAGTCGGCGGTGCCTTTGAACTGCCCCTGCACGCCAAGCTGCTGGCCAAGACCGGTCGCTATGCGGGCATCGTCGCCGCCGCACTGGTGGTGGACGGTGGTATCTACCGTCACGAATTCGTCGCCCAATCGGTGGTCAGCGGTTTGATGCAGGTTCAACTGGAGACCGAAGTGCCGGTGTTCTCGGTGTCCCTGACGCCGCATCATTTCCACGCCGGCAGCGAACACACCACGTTCTTCTATGAGCACTTCGTGCACAAGGGTCAGGAAGCTGCGCGCACCTGCGCCGACACCCTGCACAAAGTGCGCGCGATCCGTCGTAGCGAGCCGCGTGCGGTAGCGGTCTAAATCTAAGCCTCACCGCAAACCAGTGTGGGAGCTGGCTTGTCTGCGATGCAGACACCTGGGTGTATCAGTGATACCCAGGTGATGCTATCGCAGGCAAGCCAGCTCCCACATTGGACTGAGCCAGCCTCGGCTCTCAGGCCAGGCCAGCATCCGTGGTTGGCACGATCAATATCCCGGCGCGCAAGCCGTTCTTCACCTTTGGGTTGGGGAAGATAATGCGGGCGCCCTCCTCCTCGATCACCCAGCGGGTCTTGGCCACGTCTTCGGCCAGCAGATAACCCTTATCCAATTGCGAAAAGTTTTCCACGTCCGCCGGCAGGTGCATCAGGAAGGCATCGCTGTGCTTGATGACCTCGCGAGAGACGGCAAACAGTTGCAGGCCGTCCAGGCTTTCGGTCGGCGGCTCGTTGCCTTCAATGATGTGCGTAAGGCGCGCCTCCAGACGGGACACGTCCACGCCCTGGTTCTGCCCGAACGGCCGGGCCTTGCCCAGTTCCAGGGTGAAGGCTTCGGCTTCCAGCTGTTCATAGGTAAACGCAGTGAAGGTGATCGAGGTTTTGTTCTGCAGCAACACCGCTTGCATACCGGCGGCGTTCAGACGCGCCAGTTCACGGCGCGAATGTTGACGCCCTTCCTTCCACGGGTAGAGGGCAAACTGCTCGATCTTCGAACCACGAATCGCGGTGTGCAGGTCGTAGTGCAGGCGTGACCGGCCGGGCTGGCTGAAAAAACTGCGCGCCAGTTGCTCAAGTTCGGCAGCGCGCATGGCCTCAGGGCCAATGTTGCTTTCATGCCGGCCGTTGAACAGCCGGTTGATGTCCAGTTCGAGATAACGCTCGCCGCGGCGCATGGCCTCGGGGTTGCCGAACAGGAACAGAATACGGGAACGGGGTTTGATTTCCCCGCGGGCAATGCCATGCAACAGGCGGTCGAGCAATTCGATCGGCGCGGTTTCGTTGCCATGGATGCCGGACGACAGCAGCAGGTCGCTGCCATTGTCCCGGGCTTCAGGAGGGCGCACTTCAAGCGCGCCCTCGCTGAGCCAGCGCATCTGCACGCCGTCGACAGTCAGTTGAATTTTTTGCGCCGGTTCGCGACCGGCGAGGGTCAGTTCAAGCAGTTTGCCGAGGGCGAGCATAAGCAGCTTCCTTAGTGGTTGCAGCCAGGACCATGGACGTGATCGTCGTCATCACCTTCAACGTCGGCCGGTTCCATTTCCAGTTGCAGGCTCATCAGGTTGGTCGCCAACGGGCGCATCAGCAGGTTGGCGTACTCGGCG
Organism: Pseudomonas sp. MF7453; assembly: GCF_016405455.1. Taxonomy (NCBI): domain Bacteria; kingdom Pseudomonadati; phylum Pseudomonadota; class Gammaproteobacteria; order Pseudomonadales; family Pseudomonadaceae; genus Pseudomonas; species Pseudomonas sp. MF7453. Next base: position 12,097 of record NZ_JAEKCN010000028.1, read on the forward strand.
TCGCCCTCCTCCACGTCCACACCGATCAGCAACTGGCCACGGCCATCGTGCTGGATCCAGATCTCCTTGCCCTGCCAGACCACGGCGACGCGGGTGCAGGAGGTTTCCAGCTGGGTGCCGTCGGTGTCTTCAAGGATCAGCTTCAGGGTGTCGGTCATAAATAAAATATCTCAGCCGTATGGCGTTAATTGATCTGGAAAGGATAAACCGAGCCCAGTTTAAGGATTTGCGTCAGTTCATCCAGTGCCGTCCGGCACTCAAGCAGCAACTGCGGGTCAGCCAGGTCGGTTTCGCGCAGGCTGTCGCGGTAGTGCTTGTTGACCCATTGGGTCAGGGTGTCGTACAGCGGCGCGGTCATGATAACGCCTGGATTCACCGCCGCCAGTTCGGTTTCGTTCAAGGCAACGCGCAAGCGCAGGCACGCCGGGCCGCCGCCGTTTTGCATACTTTGCTTGAGGTCGAACACTTTGACTTCGCGGATCAGGCCACCGGAGTTGGTCAAGCCCTTGAGGTAATGCCATACGCGCTCATTGGCGCGGCATTCTTCCGGCACGATCAGCAGCATCGAGCCGTCAGCGCGGGTCAGTAACTGGCTGTTGAACAGGTAGGAACGCACAGCGTCTTCAACACTGACCTGGGCACGGGGCACACAGATGGACTGGAAGTTGCCGCCCAGCTTGCCCAGCTTGCCGTGCAGTTCGGCGAGCATCTGTTCGGTGTTGAGGAATGCATCCTCGTGATAGAACAGCACTTCACCGTTACCCACTGCGATCACATCGTTGTGGAACACGCCTGCGTCGATCACCGCCGGGTTCTGCTGGGCATAGACCACGCCGTCATCTTTCAGACCGTGCAGGCGTGCAACGGCTTGCGAGGCTTCAAGGGTCTGGCGTGCCGGGTACTTCTGCGGCGCTGGATAACGGCTATCGAAGGCACTGCGGCCAAACACGAAGAACTCAACACCAGCCTCACCGTATTCACGGCAAAAGCGCGTGTGGTTGGCCGCGCCTTCATCGCCAAACTGCGCCACCGCCGGCAACGCGGCGTGGTGGGCGAAATGCTTGGCGTCGGCAAACATCGCACCCAGTACGCGGCTGGTGGTGGGGTGTTCGATGCTGCGGTGATATTTGCAATTGAGGTTGGCGGCGGTGAAATGCACGCGGCCATCTGCGGTGTCGGCGCTTGGGCTGACAGTCGCCGCGTTGGCGACCCACATGCTGGATGCCGAGCAACTGGCGACCAGCAACGGCATGGCCTGCTTGGCCGCCTGCTGGATCACCTGAGCGTCAGTGCCACTGAAACCGAGGTTGCGCAACGCGGCCACATCCGGACGTTCCTGAGGGGCCAACACACCTTGCACAAAACCCATGTCCATCAGGGCCTTCATTTTCTGCAAGCCCTGCAGCGCCGCTTCCTTGGGGTTGGAAGACTGCTGGCTGTTACTTTGGGACGCGACGTTGCCGAAGGACAAACCGCCGTAGTTATGGGTCGGCCCCACTAGACCGTCAAAATTGACTTCACAGGATTTCATCGGCGAGGCTCCACGAACATCTGTTTTTATAGGCATCAACTGCAGTCTATATCTGTTAACCCGACCCAGTGTGGGAGCTGGCTTGCCTGCGATGCAGGCGACTCGGTCTTTCAGCCAGACCGAGGTGATGCCATCGCAGCGATGCGGCGATCCGACAAGCCAGCTCCCACCTTAGATCGGTGTCACCTTCACTTGAGTGTTATGCCAGGGGTCAACGTGGCTGGCACGACCAGGCTTGGCGTTTCCAGCGACGCCACCGGGTACGCGCAATAATCCGCCGCGTAATAAGCACTGGCGCGGTGGTTACCCGAGGCCCCTACCCCGCCAAATGGTGCGGTACTGGCGGCGCCGGTCAACTGCTTGTTCCAGTTGACGATACCGGCGCGGCTTTCCAGCCAGAACTGCTGGTAACGCGCTTGGCTGTCCGACAGCAGGCCAGCGGCCAGGCCGTATTGGGTGTTGTTGGCCTCAGCGATTGCGGCGGCAAAATCCGCGTAGCGAATCACTTGCAACAGTGGGCCGAAGAGTTCTTCGTCTTCGCGCTCGGCCACGCCCGTCACGTCGATAATGCCTGGGGTGAGCAACGCTGCCTGATCCTGGGGTTGAGTCATCTCCAACAGCGCCACAGCCCCATTGGCCAACATAAGCGCCTGGGCGTCCATCAACGTCTTGGCCGCCGCCAGGGAAATCACCGAGCCCATAAACGGCGCCGGTTGCTGGTCGAAGGCCCCCACGTCAATGGTCGCGCTGACCGCTACCAGACGCGCCAGCAACGCATCGCCCCAGGCGCCTTGAGGCACCAACAGGCGACGGGCGCAGGTGCAACGCTGGCCAGCGGAAATAAACGCCGACTGGATAATGGTGTAAACGGCCGCATCCACGTCGGCCACTTCGTCCACAACCAGCGGGTTATTGCCGCCCATCTCCAGGGCGAGGATTTTGTCCGGGCGCCCCGAGAACTGCTGATGCAGATGGTTGCCGGTGCGGCTGGAACCGGTGAAGAACAAGCCGTCTATGCCAGGGTTGGCGGCCAGAGCGATGCCGGTTTCCCGCGCGCCTTGCAACAGGTTCAACACACCCGCCGGCAGGCCAGCTTCGATCCAGCATTGCACGGTGAGCTCGGCCACTTTCGGGGTCAGCTCGCTGGGTTTGAACAACACGGTATTACCGGCCAGCAAGGCCGGGACGATATGGCCGTTGGGCAAATGCCCAGGGAAGTTGTAAGGGCCGAACACCGCCACCACACCGTGAGGCTTGTGACGTAATACCGCGGTGGCGTCGCCCAATGGGCCGCTCTTTTCGCCGGTGCGTTCACGATAGCTCTGCACCGAGATCGCGATCTTGTTGGCCATGCTGGTGACTTCAGTAGCCGATTCCCACAAGGGTTTACCGGTTTCCTCACCAATGCAGCGAGCGATTTCATCGGCACGGCTTTTGAGGGTGTTGGCAAAGGTTTCCAGCACGCTGATGCGATCTTCCAACGGCAGACGAGCCCACGCGGGGAATGCCTGGCGCGCCGCCTGCACGGCAGACTCAACCTGCTCGGCGGTAGCGCCGTTACCGGCCCACAGCACCTGCTGGGTCACCGGGTTGCGCGATTCGAACAGTTCACCCTGGCCAGCCAGCCAGCTACCTGCGATATACAGCGAATTCATTACTTGGACTCCCGAGCAGCAGACAACGGTACGGCGCGCACTTGATCACCCACCACCAGCTGCAAGCGCTTGGCAGTCTGAGGATCGACCACCAGAGTACCTGCCGCCAGGCGGGCCGGTGCTGCAGTAATGCGGCAGTCTTCACGTTTGCGGTTATGGATCAGGAACGGCGTGGCGTCGTCCCCCGGCGTGCCGATGGCCAACACCAGCGACTGGCTGTCGCGCACCGCACGGATTTTGCTGGTTTCACATTCCACAGCCGGGCCGGCGTCGAAAATATCCACGTAGCCCTGGTAGCTGAAGCCTTCGCTCTTGAGCATGCTCAAGGCCGGCTCGGTGTCCGGATGGACCTTGCCGATCACATTGCGCGCATCCTCGGACAGGAAGCAGCTGTACAGCGGAAACTTCGGCATCAGCTCGGCGATAAACGCCTTGTTGCCCACACCGGTCAGGTAGTCGGCCTGGCTGAACTCCATCTTGAAGAAGTGGCGGCCCAGGCTTTCCCAGAACGGCGAACGCCCGGCGTCGTTGGATACGCCGCGCATCTCGGCAATGATCTTGTTGCCGAACAACTGCGGGAATTCGGCGATAAACAACATGCGCGCCTTGGCCAACATGCGCCCGTTAAGCCCGTTGCGGTAATCGGCGTGCAAAAACAACGAGCACAATTCGGAATTGCCGGTGAGATCGTTGGCCAAAAACAGCGTCGGAATCTCGCGGTAGATATTCAGCTCCTGGGAGGCGCTGACGGTCAGCCCGACCCGGAAGTTGTACCAGGGCTCACGCAGGCCCACGGCACCGGCAATGGCAGAAATACCCACCACGCGGCCTTCGTCGTTTTCCAGCACGAACAGGTAATCGGCATCGCCGCGCCCGGCTTCACCGCGAAAGGTTTTTTCCGCCCAGCCAACCCGGTGGGTCAGGCGCTCTTCGTTGGCCGGCAAGGTGGTGAGGCCGGTGCCGGTGCTGCGCGCCAGATCAATCAGGGCCGGTAAATCGCTGCTGCGTACGGGACGAACGATCATGCTATCTCCTCGAACGGGCCGCTGTTGTCAGCCACCCGCGAAACTCTGTTTTTATACCGCAACCAAACGCACGCTCGCGCCTTCGCCAACGCCCAGGGCTTCGGCGGCCGCCAGGTCCAGGGTCACTGGCTTGCCGGGCGCGTAGTCCAGCTCCAGCATCACCGCACGGTAATCCTGCAACTGCGCGTTGCTCACCAGGTACTGACGACCGACGCCCTTGACCATCTCGCCGATCTTCACCGGCACCACGCGGCTCTGGGCAATCGAGCGAATGCCCGACACCCGTGCGTGCAGCGTCGGGCCACCGTCGAAGATGTCGATGTAGTGATCGGTCTCGAAGCCTTCGCGCATCAGGATGTCGAAGGTGATCTGCGCACGCGGGTGCACTTGGCCCATGGCCTCTTGGGCTTCGTCCGGCAGCAGCGGCACGTAGATCGGATAGTGCGGCATCAACTCGGCGAGGAAGGTACGGCTTTTCAGCCCGCACAGGCGCTCGGCGGCGGCGTAGTTGAGGTCGAAGAAGTTGCGGCCAATGGCATCCCAGAACGGTGAATCGCCGTTCTCGTCGCTGTAGCCGACAATCTCGGTCACCACCGAGTCGGCAAAGCGCTCGGGATGGCTGGCGACAAACAGCAGTCGGCCACGGGAATTGAGTTCCGACCACGGCGAACCGACCAGCTCAGGCACCACATAAAAGCTGGTGAGCAGGCTGTTGCCGGTAAGGTCGTGGCACTGGGAGAGCACGTGGATCTTGTTATGGATCTTCAGCTCGCGGGAGGCGTGCACGAAGGTTTCGTTACGAAAGCTATAGAACGGCTCGGAGTAACCCGCCGAGGCTACGATAGCCGAGCAGCCGGCGAGTTTGCCGGTCTCGGTGTCTTCCAGCACGAAGAAATAGCTCTCTTCACCGTTGAAACTTACCTCGGCCGCGAAAGAAGCTTCGCTGGCGGCGATCTTGTCGCTCAGGCGTTCCACATCATCCGGCAAGGAAGTAACACCAATCGGGCTGTCCGCAGCCAGACGCTGTACCTCGCCCAGATCAGCCATTTGCGCGGGGCGCATCACCAGCATGGTGTCACTCCTTAACTCGAAAACTCACAGAGGAAAAAATGCCGGACACAGGCCCCGGATACACATCGGTCTCAATGTGTAAGCAGATCCATGTGGGAGCTGGCTTGCCGGCGATACAGGCAACTCGGTATATCAACGGCACCGAGGTGATGCTATCGCAGGCAAGCCAGCTCCCACATTTGTTCAGGTCCGGCCAATAAAATGTGTCGCTATCAGGCTTGCGTCAACGTCTTCACAGCACGCTCAAAACGATCCAAACCTTCGTTGATGTCCGCCTCTTCCACCACCAGGCTCGGCGCAAAACGCACCACGTCCGGACCGGCTTGCAGGATCATCAAATTTTCTTTTTCGGCCGCGTTGAACACGTCCTTGGCCTTACCTTTGAAGGCATCGCTGAGTACGCAACCGATCAACAAGCCCATGCCACGCACTTGGGTGAAGATGCCGTACTGCTTGCCGATCTGCTCCAGGCGCGCCTTGAACAGGTCGTGCTTGGCATTCACCCCCGCCAGCACTTCTGGGGTGTTGATCACGTCGATCACCGCTTCCGCTACCGCGCACGCCAGCGGGTTGCCGCCGTAGGTGGTGCCGTGGGTGCCGACCACCAAGTGCTTGGCCAAGTCTTCACGGGTGAGCATCGCCGCAATCGGGAAGCCGCCGCCCAGGCTCTTGGCGCTGGTGAGGATGTCCGGCGTCACGCCGTAATGCTGGTAGGCAAACAGGTGGCCGCTGCGGCCCATGCCGGTTTGCACTTCGTCGAATACCAGCAGCGCATCGTGGGTGTCGCACAGTTCGCGGGCGCCTTGCAGGTAAGCCAGTTCGGCTGGCAGTACGCCGCCTTCGCCCTGGATCGGTTCCAGAACCACGGCGCAGGTCTTATCGGTCACCGCCGCTTTCAGCGCAGCCAGGTCGTTATAAGGAACGTGGGTGATGCCGGTGATTTTAGGCCCGAAACCATCGGAGTACTTCGACTGGCCACCGACGTTGACGGTGAACAGGGTACGGCCGTGGAAGCTGTTCAGCGCGGCGATGATCTCGTACTTCTCGCTGCCAAAACGGTCGAATGCCACGCGACGGGCCAGCTTGAAGGCGGCCTCGTTGGCTTCGGCGCCGGAGTTGCAGAAGAACACGCGCTCGGCAAAGGTGGCGTCGATCAGCTTGTGGGCCAGGCGCAGCGCCGGCTCATTGGTGAACACGTTGGAGACATGCCAGAGTTTGTTGGCCTGTTCGGTCAAGGCACCGACCAGTGCCGGATGGGCGTGGCCCAGAACGTTAACCGCGATGCCGCCGGCAAAGTCGATCAGCTCGCGACCGGCCTGGTCCCAAACGCGCGAACCTTGGCCACGCACAGGAATGAAGGCAGCAGGTGCGTAGTTGGGCACCATCACCTGGTCGAAATCGGCACGTTGCACCGGGGCTTGCTCAACGGACATCGGAGTCTCCTGAAGAGGAACGCCTGCCTGGAACTGGCGGGCGATGCAGGGATTGTAAGGACAGTTTTCAGTGGGGCCTTGTCGCCAAGCGACAACTTCTTATAGCGCCAACCCGCGTTTTTCGCGGGTTTACGCCAATGCGACAAATAGCGTCGCAATGGCGCAGTTTAAACGCTGCGGCAGGTTTACGTCAGGATCATGCGGCGAAAGGGTTGGCACGCCCTAACGATCCAGCCTCGCCTACCTGCGTTCCATGCAGCACGGCCTCAATACGCAAGGCAGACAGGGGCGAGGTCTGCGGGTTTCGTTGCGGGCATCACTATATATGCTCCAGCGCTGCATCAAAGTTGGTGTGATGTCGCTGCCTCAACTCAATGAAGATCCAGCCCATGCCCACCCCAACTCAAACCTCGCTCTCCCAACACCTCGCACAGGTCGCAGCCGTAGCGCCTGCCGGGGTCACTCCCCGCCTGCCGAAATGGCTAGGGAACGCCTCAAGTGCCCGGCGCCAGGCCCTGAAAAACAGCCCAACTGAATTCGCCGATTGGTATGGCGATGCCAACCGCACCCAGCAAGCTCCCGCCAAGAAGGCACTGGAGAACAGTTGGAAGGCGCAAAACCAAGTCGACAGCGCCCTGTCCACGCTCCAATCCCCGCAAGCATTTGCCGCACCCTTGCTGCAACAGGCACTCAAGCAGCAGTTTGACGCCGACTGCGACGTCAGCGCTGTTTACCTGCGCTTGTATATCCCACAGACCACACCGCTGCTTCCCATAGAAACTGGCGCCAAAACCTGGACGGTTTCACTGGTGGAGGCGGCATTGCACAACTTTGATGCGGGCGAAGGCAAGCCAACGGCCTATGCCAAAGAGTCGACATTCATTACTCAGCCCTCCGCCACCGGGCAGTTCACCACGCTGCCCCAATTACGCGAGAAGATCAGCATCGCGCAATTCATTGGGTTATGCCGCACGCTGGATGTCGGCAAGCAATACCAACGCTACCTCAAGAACCTTTTGGGCTTCAATGACGCGGCGATCAAGGCTCAACTGCGCCAAAAGGTCATCAATAGCCTGAAAGCCGACGCCCAAGCCAGCTTGCATATGGCGCAGCTGAAAAAAGATGTATCGCCCCAAGCGTTCAATGCACTGCGCAACGTTCTCAAAAACCTGATCGGCGACCTGAACGGCAGGCCGTTGCTGTGCCATGACCTTAGCCTGATGAACGCCCCCTTGACCGGCATCGTGCTGTTCGCCGCCGACCTGGAGTCCAATCGCAGCGCAGTCCCGATGGTGGCCTATATTCCGGGCGACCCGCAATCGCCGCTCAAGTATTACGCCAACGGTCAGGCCTTCATGCAGGACCTGGCGAACAAACTGCGCAGCGCCGACTATCAGGCGTTTTTCAGCCGTTTCGTCAGGCATGAACAGCGTGGCTACTTCTTTGCCGATCTCAACAGCCGCTTATCACAGGTCGTCTGGCACGAGCATGTTTCAGGCGACCCCCGCCCTGTCTGGCGTGACGAACCCGCGGCCAAAACCAACCTGCAATTCTATGCGACGAAAATCACCAACGACCTGTACGAACACCTGTATGAGAACAAGCTTGATAAGTTGCTCAACGATGCTCGCGTAACGGCCATTCCCACCGCCGACGCTGACAGAAATGCTCGCTGGCGGCGCTGGGAGGTTGTGCAGAAAATCGGTGAAGCCATTCTCGAAATCGCCGCCTTCATCGCAACACCCTTTGTCCCGCCGCTGGGCTTACTGATGCTCGGCTATACCGCCTATCAACTGCTCGACGATGTGTTCGAAGGCGTCCTCGACTGGGCCGAAGGGCTCAAGCGCCAGGCATTCGGGCACCTGATGTCGATCCTTGAGCAAATGGTCCAATTGGGCATGTTCGCGGTCGGCGCACCGATAGCCGAACAGTTGTTGCGACAGACGCTACCGAAGGCGCTATGGGACTTCTTTGACAGACTCACTGCGGTGACCACCGACCGTAAAACCCGTCTGTGGAACCCTGATCTCGCGCCCTACGCCCATGACATTCAACTGGTGCCGGGGTCGCGCCCCAGCCCGCAGGGATTACATGCCCATCAACACAAGCAGATCCTGGCGCTGGACGGGCAATATTTTTCCATCAAGCAACCCTCGGGCAACGCTAGCCTTGAACATCCGACGCGCGCCCACGCCTACCGCCCGCGGGTTTTGAGCAATGGCAAGGGCGCCTGGTTGACGCCTGTGGATCGCCCGTTGACCTGGAATCGCACCACCTTGCTGCGCCGGCTCGGCCCATCTGCCGAAGGTATCAGCGAAGCCGGTCTTGAAAGAGCCAGTCGCATCAGCGAGACCAATGATGACGTCCTGCGCAAACTGTACGTGGACCACCAACCGCCGCCGCCGCTGTTGGCCGACACACTCAAGCGCATCCGGATCGATGAACAGTTGCAAACTTTCATCGACCAGATGAACAGCGATGACCCTGCGATGTATCAGAAGGCTGATCCCCAAACCCAACTGTGGCTGCTGAGCCAGACGGGCCTATGGCCCGAATCCAAGACCCTGCGGTTTCTCAACGCCAAAGGTGAAACCGTCTGGGAGCACAAAGGCCATAAAAACGCCGCCGTGGCACAGATACACGAAGCCCAGATGAACAACGGCGATTTGCTGACGATCGTGCTGGAAACCTTGAACGAGTCGGAACGCAAAACCTTGCTTGAAGAGCCGTTCAGCCCCACGCCCACCCTGCCTGCACGCACCGCCAAACTGCGCAAACAACTGGCACGCGCCGCTCAGAAAAGCCGCGCCTCGCTGTTCGACTCGCATTATCGCGGGCTGGAGATAACCGCTGACGCACGCCTGCAAACCATCATCGACGCCGCGCCCGGCCTGCCAACGAGCGCCGCCGAAGACGTATTACGCTGCTCCACCGGCCAGCAGTTGCTGGACATCGACCAAGGCAAGGTACCCGCACCGGTACTTGAGCGAGCACGCTGGGCCGCTCATCACGTTCGAATCAGCCGGGCGCATGAAGGGTTGTACATGACCGCTCTGGAAAACAGCGACACCCACCGCCTCGCCCTGCACTCGCTGGAAAACCTGCCGGGCTGGTCGCCGTCTGTGCGCCTGGAAGTGCGCGATTTCAAGCGAACCGGCAAGCTGCACGATGCAATCGGCGCTCCTGAAGCACCGATCAAACGCACCCTGGTGCGTACCATCGAAGGCGAGTACATCCCCGAAGACGAAAAAGGCATGGTGCTTGCCGAAACGGATTTTTACACTGCCGTCCTGCAGGCCCTGCCTGACACTCAGCGCGATGCGCTGGGCATTCATATCGGCCAGGGTCCGTTGCTGCGGCAAACCTTGAGCCAGCGCCCCCTGACACGTGAAGCGCTCGGCGCGCTGTTGGCCCAGGATCCAGTGCGCAAACCTGCCTACGACCCCAGGCTGATGCACCTGCCCGGCGGCATGGAAGGCTACCCCGCCACACCGCCAGAGGCCGGCGGCACCCCCGAGTTGGCGTTGTTACACGAGCTGTACCCTGGCCTGAGCCCGCAAGAGCTGGTTCAGACACTGGACATTTTGAACAGCTATCCCAGCACTCCCTTACAGACGCTCCGCTACCTGAAAAACGAGCTTTTACGACTCAAAACCGATCTGATGGCCTGGCGCTCGACCCTCTTGCAGGCCTCTCTCAACACCGATGCCCCGCTGCCCCCTTCCACGGTCGCCGAAGCGGAACTGCACCGCTGGATATGGACACAAGAACTGCTCCGCGGCTGGCGCCATGAAACGCCGATCGATACTGACCACGCAATCGGACGCACACTGAACCTTGGCTACCCCATACACGGCGAACTGCCTGTACTCAATGCAAACTTCGATCACATTTCCAGTTTGACGCTAAAGGGTTACTCCACTACCCGGGGAGCGCCAGGTTTCCTCACCCACTTCCCCAACCTACGTACGCTGCATCTGAGCGACGTTGCCCTCAACACAATTCCTCCCGAGGTCATCGCACTTTCTCACCTTGACAGACTGACGCTGCGCAACTGCAACCTGACCCTGCAAAACCGCGCAGACCTTGATCCCTTCACAGGACTCAAAAGCCTGGACCTGTCCAACAACAATCAGCTGTCACGGTCTCCCAACCTTGGGCACATGCCCGAACTACAGACGCTGAACCTGAGCGGAACCCATATCTCCCTGTTTCCCGAGAACTTGCTCAATCGCCCCCAACTAATCAGCGCCGATCTGAGCAACAACTATTTGAGTCGGCTGCCTGATTTGATCTTCCAGCTGCCAGGCAATGCCGCCAAAGCCTTTAACCTGTCAGGCAACGGGTTCTCACGCGCCACGCTGCAGAGGATCAAAGCCTATTGCCAGGCAACCGGCGAACATTTTGGTGCTGATGCCAACCCCGCGCAGAGGCTTATGGTGCAAGCGCTTTACCCCAAGTACAGCGTCGACCAGGCGAATAACTTCATCTTCAGGCTGCCCGGCGGCCTGGACGACTCAATGGCACACTTGGTGCGCTTGAAAGCGGACTACGAGCGTCTTCAAGCCGATTTGCAGGAATGGATAGTGAGTGTGCCGGCGCAGCATCCGCGTACGAGGGCACCACTGGACGAGCAAGCCCAGGCTCAGCAGCAGTTGGTGCGAGACGAACTCAAAACAGTGCTGGAAGCAGCCTGGCGACGGGAAACCGCTCTGGACTTCGATCAAGAGCCGTCCGCCGCCTCCCACGAAATGGAAGTGACGCTGGCGCCGCTAGGCGATCTACCGTCATTGAATATCGATTTCGAGCACATTTCGAAGCTGGAATTGAGAGCAGAGGAAACTACGTCGATTCCCCAGGGATTTCTCGAGCACTTTCCCAACCTGGAAAGCCTGCTGATCTACCGCTATGCCTTGAACGACATTCCTGGCGCCGTGTTCAAACTACCCAAACTCAAGTCACTGAGCCTTTCAAACAACCATATTCGCTTGACCACCACCAGCGCCGACGCCCTGAGCGACCTGCAAAACCTTGAGTACCTGGACCTGAGTCATAACCCGCTGGGCGTCGCGCCCGACATCAGCAAAATGTCGGGACTGACAGGTTTGATGATCGAAGAAGCCGGCCTCACGCAAGTGCCGAACGGAATATTCAACCTGCCATCGCTTGATCAAGTGAGCTTGCGCAACAACCAGATTAGCGAGCTACCCAGCGACCTGCTTGAAATGGATGCAGACAGAGCCCAGGGCTTCGACCTCAGCGGCAACCCGTTCTCGCCCGCGGCGATCGCCATGCTGCGCAGTTACTACAACCGCACGACGGTAAATTTCGATGTACCGGAAGCTTTACAACCCCCGCCGATCAATCCCAACCGGGACTCCGTCAGCGGCGGATCCGACACAGAGGGCGATGAATAGCGCGCCGCTCAACCGCGCTCGGAGGGCACCGACGACAACTCGAACGGGCTGCTGCTGCGCCGTTGGTTGCGGTCTTCACGGGGCGTAGCGCCGAAGAAGTTACGGTAGGCGCTGGAGAAATGCGGCCCCGAGGAGAAGCCGCACGACAGGCCGATCTGGATGATCGACTTGCTGGTTTGCATCAACATCTGGCGCGCCTTGTTCAGGCGCAGTTCCAGGTAATACTGGCTGGGAACGCGGTTGAGGTACTGCTTGAAGATGCGTTCCAGTTGTCGTCGCGAAACGCACACGTGCTGGGCGATTTCGTCGGTGGTCAGCGGTTCTTCGATATTGGCTTCCATCAGCAACACCGCCTGGGTCAGCTTCGGATGGCTGGAACCCAGGCGGTTTTGCAGCGGAATGCGCTGGCGCTCGCCACCTTCACGGATGCGCTCCACCACCAGTTCTTCAGACACTGCACCGGCTAACTCAGCGCCATGGTCACGGGCCAATACCGCCAACAGCAGGTCAAGTACCGACATGCCGCCGCAAGCGGTCAGGCGATCACGGTCCCAGTCAAACAGATGGCTGGTGGCGATGACTTTGGGGAAGCGTTCGGCGAAGTCGTCCTGCCAGCGCCAATGCACGGCAGCACGATAACCATCCAGCAAACCAAGCTGGGCCAATGGGTACACGCCCGCCGATAACCCGCCGATCACGCAACCAGCCCGAACCAGCTGCTTGAGCGCTGTGCTGAGCTGGGAGGCGATAGCGGCAGGCGGCTCATCCGCCAGCAGGAACAGTTTCTGAAAACCTTCCAGCTTGCCGGCCCACGGCTCGCCCGGCAGTTGCCAGGCGCCCTCGGTTTGCGGCTCGGCCTGCAGAAACGACAATTCGTAGACCACATCCGGATGCACCCGCTGAGCGACGCGCAAGGCCTCCTCAGCCAGCGCAAGCGTGAGTGCTTTTGTGCTGGGCCAAATCAGGAAACCAATTTTGTGGGCGGTCATGGAGTGCTATCCGGAGCGAAAACGGTGAAAGAAGCTGTGGGCCAATGCTAGCCCGTAAACCAACACAAATCTCAAAAACAATGAAGCCCTGCCCTCCTGTAGGAGCGAGCTTGCTCGCGAAAAACCTGAGAACGCCACGGGGTATCAGGCTTCCCGCGTTATCGTTGACGATCTTCGCGAGCAAGCTCGCTCCTACAGGGAATGGGTGGCAACCTTGACTATTTCAAGCTGCCGGACAGGAATTGCTGAAGGCGCTCGGACTGCGGGTTCACCAGCACTTCGCGAGGATTGCCCCGTTCTTCAACAATGCCTTTGTGCAAAAACACCAACTGGTTCGACACTTCGCGGGCAAAGCCCATTTCGTGGGTCACCACCACCATGGTGCGGCCTTCCTGGGCCAGGTCCTGCATGACCTTGAGCACTTCGCCCACCAGCTCCGGATCCAGTGCCGAAGTAGGTTCGTCGAACAGCATCACCTCAGGCTCCATCGCCAGCGCACGGGCAATCGCTACGCGCTGTTGCTCGCCACCGGACATATGGCCCGGGAATGCATCCTTACGATGGCCCACGCCGACTTTTGCCAGGTAATGCTCGGCCTTCTCACGGGCTTCTTTCTTGGATATGCCCAACACGTGCACCGGGGCTTCCATCACGTTCTCAATCGCGGTCATGTGCGACCACAGATTGAAATGCTGGAACACCATGGACAGGCGTGAACGCATACGTTGCAGTTGCTTGGGGTCGGCGGCCTTCATGGCGCCGTCCTTGTTGGCCACCAGTTTCAGCTCTTCGTTATTGAGCAGAATCTTGCCGGCGTGGGGCTGCTCCAGCAGGTTGATGCAGCGCAAAAAGGTACTTTTGCCCGAACCGCTGGAACCGATGATGCTGATCACATCACCGGCGGCGGCGGCCAGGGACACACCTTTGAGCACTTCATGACTGCCATAGCGTTTATGCAGGTCTTGGACTTCAAGCTTGTACATGCGGTCGGTTCTCACAAAAACAGGTGGTCAGTCGTTGAGCAAGCGCCCGTGACGCAGCGCTTCGCGCCCCGCCACCTTGGCCAGCCAGAAACCCGCTTGGGCATAACGTAGCCGTTCAACGGCAAACAACACCCCCGAGGTACCCGCGCAAATAGTGCTTACGCGGTCGGTCAGGGGGTCAATCACTTCAAAAATCTCATCGCCGGTTTCTACCCAGTCGCCCGCTTTACGCAGGTAACTGATCACCCCGGCATGGGGCGCGAACAGCAGTTCGGTGCCCTCGAACGGCACACCTTCGCAAGGTTCGTGTTGCGGCGCGGGCCACTCGCCCTTGATCAAGCCTTGTTCGGCGAGGAACGCAAGGATGCCTTCGGCGTGGAAGATGGCTTCATCACGGCCGGTGTCGGCCTGGCCGCCCAACTCCAACGTCGTTGCCAGGCAGGCCAGCGGAATCTGCGCCTCGGGGAACAGGCGCGACAAACGCAGCCACGGCAACGAGCACGCCTCGTCAAACGAACTGCCGCCGGAATCTTCCGCCAGCAGGCCGACCTTCACATTCAGGTGTGCCGACAGCGACCGCCACTGCGGCCAGTGTTGGGGCAGCGCGTACATGTGCAGTGCGGCTTCGGCGTCGCAATGCAGGTCCAGCACCACATCGGCGGTGCAGGCATGGCTCAGCAGGATGCGTTGCATGCCTTGCAACTGGCTGCTCGGCTCGGGCAAGGCGGTGAGCGTATCGCTCATGGCCTGGCGAATCAGGCGCACATTGGCGTGCGGGTCATCGCCCAGCTTGCCTTGTAACAATGCGCCGACCGGCTCGCTCAACTCAACGAAGTCGCGATTGAAGTTCTTGCCGCTGCCCACTTCGAAACGCCCCTGGTGGCTGCCTTGCAACAGCTGGCCAAGGCCCATCGGGTTGGCCACCGGCACCAGCTCGATCACGCCGTTGAGGGCGCCCTGCTGTTCCAGCTTGGTGAGGCGTTTTTTCAGCTCCCATGCGGCACGCATTCCCGGCAACTCATCGGCGTGCAGGCTGGCCTGGATATAGGCCTTGCGCTCGCCGCTGCCAAAGCGGAACACGCTCAGTTGGCGCTCGCAGCCCAAATGCCCCCAGGGCAGCAGATGATCGATACGTTCCATATCAGTGCTTCCGTGGAGCCAGGTAGCTCAGCCAGCGGCGCTCGGCCAACTTGAACAGGCGCACCAGGATGAAGGTCAGGCACAGGTAGAACACGCCGGCGGTGATATAGGCTTCGAACGGCAGGTAATACTGAGCATTGACCGTACGCGCGGCACCGGTGATGTCGATCAGGGTAACGATGGACGCCAGACTGGTGGTCTGCAGCATCATGATCACTTCGTTGCTGTACTGCGGCAGCGCACGGCGCAGGGCCGACGGCAACAGAATGCGGCGGTACAGCTTGTAGCGCGACATGCCCATGGCCTTGGCCGCTTCGATCTCACCGTTAGGCGTGGCCTTGAGGCTGCCGGCAATAATTTCGGCGGTGTAGGCGCTGGTGTTGATCGCAAACGCCAGGCACGCACAGAACGTGGCACTGGACAGCAGCGGCCACAGGAAGCTCTCGCGCACCACTTCGAACTGCGCCAGGCCGTAGTAGATCAAAAACAGCTGCACCAGCATCGGCGTGCCGCGGATCACGTAGGTGTAAAGCCAGGCCACGCCGTTGACGATCGGCTGCTTGGACACCCGCATCAAGCCCAGGGGCAAGGCCGCGAGCAGGCCGAAGAACAGCGAGATGGCGAGCAGTTTCAGGGTAGTCAGCAAGCCGCCAAGGTACAGCGGCATGGCCTCCCAGATGACGTTGTAGTCGAAGATCATAGATCAGCCGCCCTTACGCCTACCGAGTAGCGCTTCTCAAGGTAACGCAAGGCCAGCAACGACACGCTGGTGATCACCAGGTACATCGCCGCCACTGCGAGGAAGAAGGTAAAAGGCTCACGGGTGGCGTCTGCCGCCTGCTTGGCCTTGAACATCATGTCTTGCAGACCCACCACCGAAATCAGCGCGGTGGCCTTGGTCAATACCAACCAGTTGTTGGTAAACCCGGGGATCGCCAGCCGAATCATCTGCGGCACCATCACCCGGAAAAACACCTGGAAGCTGCTCATGCCATACGCCAGGCCGGCTTCAGCCTGCCCCTTGGGAATAGCCATGAAGGCGCCACGGAAGGTTTCCGACAGGTAGGCGCCAAAGATGAAACCCAGGGTGCCGATACCGGCGGCCAGGGGGTTCAAGTCGATATAGTCGTCAAAGCCCAATAGCGGCGCGACGCGGTTAAGCAAGTCCTGGCCGCCATAGAAAATCAGCAGGATCAGCACCAGGTCGGGGATCCCGCGGATCACCGTGGAGTACAAGTCACCCAGCCAAGCCAACCAGCGCACCGGCGACAGGCGTAACGCGACCCCGATCAGACCCAGAACAATGGCCAAGGCCATGGACGACAAGGCGAGCTGAAGCGTCAACCATGCGCCATCGAGGATAACGGCCCCGTAGCCTTTCAACATGATTCAGGTCCTCGAAAAGGGGGATGAAAAAATGGCGCAAACTTCAGGATGACTGTTGCTTGCGCCATTTCGGACAGACAGCTGCGACTACTTACTTGGCATCAGCGCCGTAAATATCAAAGTCGAAGTACTTGTCCTGGATTTTCTTGTATTCGCCGTTGGCACGGATCGCGGCAATCGCTGCGTTGATACGCTCAAGGTTTTCCTTGTCGCCTTTACGCACGGCGATACCAATACCGTCGCCGAAGTATTTGGCTTCAGTGAACGACGGGCCTACAAACGCGTAGCCTTTGCCGGCGTCGGTTTTCAGGAAGCCGTCCTGCAGCAGGGTAGCGTCAGCCACGGTACCGTCGAGACGCCCGGCGGCCACGTCCAGGTAGATTTCGTTCTGGGTGCTGTAACCCTTGATATCCGCACCTTTTGGCGCCAGGACTTCACGGGCGAAACGGTCGTGGATCGAACCGCGCTGCACACCGATCTTCTTGCCCTTCAACTCATCCAGGCTGTCGCTGACGGTGGTGCCTTCCTTCATCACCAGACGCGCTGGGGACAGGTAGTAGCGAGTGGTGAAGTCCACCGATTTCTTGCGGTCGTCAGTGATGGACATGGACGACAGGATCGCGTCGATCTTGCGCACTTTCAGCGCAGGGATCAGGCCGTCGAACTCTTGCTCAACCCAAGTGCATTTCACGTCCATCTGCTTGCACAGCGCGTTGCCGATGTCGTAGTCAAAACCGACGATGCTGCCATCCGGTGCCTTGGAGGCAAACGGAGGGTAAGCCGCTTCGATACCAATTTTCAGTGGCTTGCCTTCGGCGAAAGCCTGCATGGACAGCACGGACAGCGCCAGGGCGCCCAACAGCACGAGTTTCTTCATCTTTGGGACTCCATCGGTATAGGGCAAAAACAGCAGTATGAGCCATGGCCCACGATGCGCGAAGGTGTAACCGAATAGCGGGGCTGCGTCCTGCGCGGGCGACACCTGCGACGACGAGCGAGTGATCGGCATTCTAACGACAGGCCGGAAGCCGATATTTCCTCAATGCGACAACAATTTACAGAAGCACCGAGAAAGCGGTTCCAGCTCATTGACAGCCTCTGAATTTTATGCAGAGACAAAAGATATTAAACCTGATGATGCTGCAAATTACGGGCCTATTATTCGCAAACCCTTCTAGCACGGCAAGTGTGGCGTTTAATCTTATTTTTTGGGGCGTCTAGAACGCGGTTTTTCGGGGCGTAGCCGGGGTCCATTGCCCCAGGTTTGTGCGGGCGGTTACACATTTGAGCGGGCCGGTAACATCCAGAAACGTCCTACGGGGAAAACCGATATTTATTGGTTTGGTTGTGATACGGCTCTGTCAGACCGCCACCCACACCCCTTTGTGGGAGCTGGCTTGCCTGCGATAACGGTGTATCAGCCAAAGATGGGCTAACTGATAAATAGCTATCGCAGGCAAGCCAGCTCCCACATTGAACCTCGGTGCTTCCGAGTCCCCAAAAAAAGCCCCATCCGGCTTCCACCGAATGGGGCTCTGTCCCACCTACCCCGCTTACGCGACGTTCATGGTCTTGTGCGTTTCAATCAAATGCGCCACCACACTCGGATCTGCCAGGGTGGAGATATCCCCCAACCCATCGTATTCAGCCGTGGCGATCTTGCGCAAAATGCGCCGCATGATTTTCCCCGAGCGCGTTTTCGGCAACCCAGGCGCCCACTGGATTACGTCCGGCGAGGCAATCGGGCCAATTTCCTTGCGCACCCAGTTCTTCAGCTCCAGGCGCAGTGCTTCGTTGGGCTCTTCACCATTCTTCAAGGTGACATACACATAGATGCCCTGCCCCTTGATGTCGTGGGGCACGCCCACCACCGCCGCCTCGGCGACTTTGGGGTGAGCAACCATGGCGCTCTCGATCTCGGCGGTGCCCATACGGTGGCCGGACACGTTCAACACGTCATCCACACGACCGGTAATCCACCAGTAACCATCTTCATCGCGACGCGCGCCGTCACCGGTGAAGTACATGCCGCGGAACGTCTTGAAATAAGTGTCGACGAAACGATCATGGTCGCCGTAGAGAGTACGGGCCTGGCCTGGCCACGAATCGAGGATCACCAGGTTGCCTTCGGCAGCACCTTCGATGATGTTACCGAGGTTGTCCACCAGTGCCGGCACCACACCAAAGAACGGCCGTGCGGCCGAGCCTGGCTTGAGCGCGTGGGCGCCCGGTAATGGGCTCATCAAGGTGGCGCCGGTTTCGGTCTGCCACCAGGTATCGACGATCGGGCAACGGGATTGGCCGACGTTCTTGTAGTACCAGTCCCAGGCTTCCGGGTTGATCGGCTCACCCACCGAGCCCAACAGGCGCAGGCTGCTGCCGTCAGCACCTTCACAGGCGGCGGTGCCGGAAGCCATCATCGCGCGAATCGCAGTCGGTGCGGTGTAGAGGATATTGACCTTGTGCTTGTCGACGATCTTCGCCACCCGGGTGATGTCCGGGTAGTTCGGCACGCCTTCGAACAACACTGTGGTCGCGCCATTGGCCAGCGGGCCGTAGACGATGTAGGTATGGCCGGTGACCCAGCCCACGTCGGCGGTGCACCAGTAGATTTCGCCTGGGCGATAGTCGAATACACGCTCGTGGGTCAGGGCCGCATAGAGCAGGTAGCCACCGGTGGTGTGCTGAACACCCTTGGGCTTGCCGGTAGAGCCGGAGGTATAGAGGATGAACAGCGCTTCTTCGGCGCCCATCTCTTTTGGCGCGCAGACGGTGCCCGCCACTTTCATCAAGTCTTCGTACCAGATGTCGCGGTGCTGGTTCCACTTGATCGCACCATTGGTGCGCTTGCACACGATCACCTTCTGGATGCTGCTGGTTTCCGGGTTGGTCAGCGCATCGTCGACGTTGGCCTTCAGCGGAATCTTCTTACCGGCGCGGATGCCTTCGTCAGCGGTAATCACCACTTTCGACTTACAGTCGATGATGCGACCGGCCAGGGCTTCGGGAGAAAAACCGCCGAACACCACCGAATGAATCGCACCGATGCGGGTACAGGCCAGCATGGCGACCACGGCTTCGGGAATCATCGGCATATAGATAGTCACCACATCGCCGCGGTGCACGTCCTGGCCGCGCAAGGCGTTGGCGAACTTGCAGACTTCTTCATGCAACTCGCGGTAGGTGATATTGCGGCTCTCGGCAGGGTCATCGCCCTCCCAGATGATTGCGATCTGGTCGCCACGCTCGGCAAGGTGACGGTCCAGGCAATTGTAGGAAACGTTCAGGGTGCCATCGGCAAACCATTTGATGTCGACATGGTGGTCGTCGAAAGAGGTCTGCTTCACCGCGGTGAAAGGCTTGACCCAGTCAAGGCGCTTGGCTTGCTCACGCCAGAAGCCATCGGGGTTGACCACCGACTGCTGGTACATGGCCTTGTAGGTCGCCTCGTCGGTCAGCGTGTTGGCTGCTACTTCGGGGCGAACGGGGTACAGGGAAGCCGCACTCATCTTTCTTACCTCGGTGACAATAGTTGTTGTTGTATGGCCCCTGTTGTAGCCGGGGTGAGCCTATAGAACCATTCGACGATGGTAGTAACAAGACCCTACAAATTGCCCTGCTATGCCGGCTACTGCTCTGGCCCGGGCCCGTGGCGCCTTGCCGGTAGCTTAAAAAAACCTTGATAGGGCGATTGTTACAAAAACCGCCAAAAGTGTTTATCAAAACCACGGGTATATGAATATAACCGAGGCGCCTAAAATCAACTCCGCCAACAAGGCACTCTGATTAACAACGCAACAGCCCCCACGAAGGCAACGTTAATCCGAACTTCCCAACTTTTAAGTGACACACGCGGCCTCACAAGGGCCCCGTGCCCCCTTTCGCCCTGAAGAAGGTAATGAAGCAATGAAAGCGTTATTAGTTATGGCCCTGAGCAGCTTGTGCGCCACCGCCGCCCTGGCCGACGAGGCCCCGACTGAACTGGCTGGCCGCAACGCCCCGATTGTTGAGGATTACACCTACAGCACTCACTTGGATGTGGCTAAAGTATTGTCCATGAGCAGTATTCCGGAAGTCTGTGAAGTTGTTCCGGTAAAGATGGAATATGAAGACTCCCAAGGTCAACGACACATCCTCAACTATCAAGTGATGGGCAATGGTTGCTCTAACGGTTAGCAACTTGGTTATTTAGATTCAACCCGGATCTTGGTCGCCGCAAGAAATCAATCTTGCGGCCAAGAACCCACCTCGAATACACCGCAAATCAAATGTGGGAGCTGGCTTGCCTGCGATGGCGGTTTCAGCCACGACGTCCCATACAGCCCTTCTCACCTGCTCCCTCCCCTCCCCATAAAATTTCTCCCAACACCCGTCAGAAATTTGCATCCCCAGCAAAGCCTTGCAAACACTCGCTCTGGCCGAAAACCACGTCATTTTGGCGCGCTCAAGTGACCATCCGCCGCAACACAAACCCAAATTTTTCCCTATAATGCGCGGGTAAATCGGGCCTGCAATATCCCTTTACACTGGGACGAAGAGCCAGACCTGAGGCATCCCGCGCGAGCTTGCACCTACCGCTGCGCACCTCAAGCCTCACGCAGAGCACCCGTAGCCCTATTCCGTTTAATGCGTGCGCTAGCTGCAACAAACGATTCCTTAAGATCCACCGCGGCCCTAGGGCCGTGTGAACACCCAACCATCCGGTTTCACACGGGCACCTTTGAGCCCTCACGCAGGAGACGACACGTCATGCTGAGCTGGGA
This sequence comes from Pseudomonas sp. MF7453, assembly GCF_016405455.1. NCBI lineage: Bacteria > Pseudomonadati > Pseudomonadota > Gammaproteobacteria > Pseudomonadales > Pseudomonadaceae > Pseudomonas > Pseudomonas sp. MF7453. The sequence continues at coordinate 33,490 of NZ_JAEKCN010000028.1, forward strand.
CGAATTCGACAAAGAAGATGAAGGCGAAGTAGCCACCAAAGGCGCCAACGCTGGCCACGCCACCGAAGCCAACATGGACCGCCTCGACGGTGCCGGCGCTGCCGCTGCCATCGAAGCCCGCGCCGTCACCGCCAATGATTCGGCCGCCATCGTGCGCGCCAAGGCCGCCCTGGACAAACTCGACGTTGCCGAAGGCCTCGCCGAGCTGGAAGGCGCCTCCGCCCGCGTCGCCGTTGATGAAAAGCGCATGATCAACTGCCGCGCCGACCTCAACCAACTCGTGCCCTTCAAGTACGACTGGGCCTGGCAAAAATACCTCGACGGCTGCGCCAACCACTGGATGCCGCAAGAGGTCAACATGACCGCCGACATCGCCCTGTGGCGCAACCCTGAAGGCCTGACCGACGACGAACGTCGCATCGTCATGCGCAACCTGGGCTTCTTCTCCACCGCCGATTCCCTGGTTGCCAACAACCTGGTGCTGGCCGTGTACCGCCTGATCACCAACCCGGAGTGCCGCCAGTACATCCTGCGCCAGGCCTTCGAAGAGGCTATCCACACCCACGCCTACCAGTACTGCATCGAATCGCTGGCCATGGATGAAGGCGAGATCTTCAACATGTACCACGAGATTCCATCGGTCGCCAAAAAGGCCGCCTGGGGCCTGAAGTACACCCGCTCGATCTCCGATCCGAAGTTCGAAACCGGCACCGTCGACACCGACAAGGAACTGCTGCGCAACCTGGTCGCTTACTACTGCGTACTGGAAGGCATCTTCTTCTACTGCGGCTTCACCCAGATCCTGTCCATGGGCCGTCGCAACAAAATGACCGGCGTGGCCGAGCAGTTCCAGTACATCCTGCGCGATGAGTCGATGCACCTGAACTTCGGTATTGATGTGATCAACCAGATCAAAATCGAAAACCCGCACCTGTGGGATGCCGAGATGAAGGAAGAAGCGACCCAGATGATTCTGCAGGGTACGCAGCTGGAGATTGAATACGCGCGTGACACCATGCCTCGTGGGGTGCTGGGCATGAACGCGGCGATGATGGAGGATTACCTCAAGTTCATCGCTAACCGTCGTCTGTCGCAGATCGGCTTGAAAGAAGAATACCCAGGCACGACTAACCCGTTCCCGTGGATGAGCGAGATCATGGATTTGAAGAAAGAGAAGAATTTCTTTGAGACTCGGGTAATTGAGTATCAAACGGGTGGGGCGTTGAGCTGGGATTGATTTCTTAAGCGATCGGAATGGAATGCGCCAAGTTTAACGAATGGCTCAGACCCGCTAAAAGCCCTGATTTTTTCAGGGCTTTCTATTCAAGGCACTAGATCGAAATATGTTACACGAAGCCGCCCACTGAAAGGTGGGCCTGTCCCGCACCACAACGCTCAACGTATAAGCTATTGAATTGCCTAGCTCCTTCTCGTGACTGTGTGGGCATGCTGCAATTACCGCGATGCATTTTGGACACGGTAAAATCCAGTGCCCTCTTGTGAGGTTCATTTCTTGCCGACCACCAAGTGAACCGTTACCATTTCTCGCACATAAATGCCCGCCCCTCAGGCGGCGTGATCTCCTGAGCGCAGCAATGCGCTTTTTTTATTTTTGTCTTAGGCGCACCGACTATTCAATGAAATATAAGGAATCTATCCCGGTTATCGACCTCTTTGCAGGCCCGGGCGGACTGGGGGAGGGATTCTCTTCAATCGGTGGCCATCAGAAGGGAGTACGTAAATTTCAGCTTCGCGTCTCAATCGAGAAAGATCCTGTCGCTCATGCCACATTATCTCTACGCGCATTGTTTCGCGCTTTTCCAAAAGGCGAAGCCCCGGAGGCTTACTATGAATACATTCGGGGAGAAATTACTCGTGAAGAGCTTTTCAAGCATCCGGACATACCGGCAGAAGCCATAGAAGCAGCACAAGAAGCAAAGCTCGCAGAGCTTGGTAAAATCTCGCCGGAAGAAGTCGACAAATGGATAAGGGAAGCCCTGGTTGGCGCAGAGGAATGGGTTCTAATTGGAGGACCTCCTTGCCAAGCATATTCTGTGGCAGGTCGCGCTCGTCGCACGCGCGAAACCCAAGAGGAATTTGAAAACGACGAGAAGCACTTTCTTTATAAAGAGTATTTGCGGATTATTCGTGAGTTCAAACCAACGATTTTCGTAATGGAAAACGTTAAAGGCATATTGTCCTCGAAACACAGTGGCTCACACATATTTCAGCAAATTTTTGACGACCTCTCGGCGCCTGCCGAAGATCTCTCGTACAACATCCGCTCTTTAGTCGTTCCTAAAGACGTGGAAAAACCGGACCCACACGACTTTATCATTCAAGCAGAACAGCACGGCCTTCCACAGGCTAGGCACCGCGTTATTCTGCTTGGCATACGCTCTGACGTCGCTTCAGTCTGCCCCGCGTTGCTGGAGAATCCTCACAAGCTCGTAATGGAACGCAGCAAAACTCTCTTTACAGTTGGGCAAGCGCTCTCAGGGCTTCCTCCGGTTCGCAGCAAGATTTCAAGAGGCGGTGATTCGCTCGAAGCTTGGCTGTCAGCTTTGAGTGAAGCAGGCTCTCTACTTTTAAAATCGTACGTAGCCGGCGACGGTAACTTGATAGATGCGATGAGAAAAGCGGCGGTTGACGCACAGAGACTAGAGTCCAATGGCAGTAAATTCATACACTGGAAGGTAGATCCAGAAATGAATATCAAACAGCGTGAGTGGTTCCTCGACCCTCGGCTGAAAGGAGTGCTGCAGCATGAAGCCAGGAGTCACATGCGTTCAGATCTTCATCGGTACATCTATGCGGCATGCTACGCAAGACTGAATGGCTACTCGCCAAAAATACACCAGTTTCCTGCACAGCTACTGCCTGCTCATGAGAACGTATCTTCCGACTCCGTACCATTTAGTGACCGTTTCAGAGTTCAGATGGAAAATGGTCCATCTACAACAGTCGTTGCCCACATAGCCAAAGATGGCCATTACTACATACACCCGGACCCGAGTCAGTGCCGAAGCTTGACTGTTCGCGAAGCTGCTAGATTGCAGACCTTTCCTGATAACTACTTTTTTGAGGGGAATAGAACACAACAGTACACTCAGATAGGAAATGCGGTACCGCCACTACTTGCTAGAAAAATCGCAGCAGTCGTCGCAACTATCATAGACTCCTACCGGTCGGGCAGAAATCGGCAGGCTTCATTGGATATCTGATCGCGCCGCGCAGACTATCGAGCACCGCATCAAGTGCCAGATAGTCTTCGCTATGGCCCCTAAACAAGGACGAATCCTCTTAGCCATCCTTACTATGAAATTGGTGTCTTACCAAGCCGCCACCAACGCTATGCGCTTTCCCTGCGAGCAGGAGTATCAGAGCGTCTCAGGAATATCTGCAAATGGACGAGAAAACGGTTGGGAAAACATAGCCTCGCGACACTCAGGACGCTTTGCCCATTCAGAGATCATCCTACCGCTTGCAGTCTCATGAAGACGATCATTAACTTCCCGAGCCCAGATTTCTATTTGCTTAATGAGTTGAGGCGAAACGCCTTGCTTGGCCCAGATACGGTCAAGGTTAAAGGAATCACCGTAAGCAGTAGAAATTAAAGCAACAGTGTAAGCAGCAACGTTTGCGAGAAAGGCGGGGACCAATGGTCGCGCAGCTTTATGTACTGCTTTAAATAACAAAGCTTTCGAGACAATGGCTTTAAAATAGGCAACATCCGGAGTAAAGGCCGCTCCGTCAACCTCCATCTCAGTCATGCGAGACATGAATCGATCAAAACACTTCTGCGCACCTAGGCTGACGACATCAGCTTGGCCATCCCACGCGGTAAAGTACTTCGCTAACTCAGTTTTTGTGATCTTTCTTGAGGTAGGTACTGACTCCTTGAGGGCACGGAGCTTCGCTGGCGTGACACCATCACGAGCGAGAAGGGTGTTGTAGCTGCCTGCAGCTCTCTCATAAAACCATCGCCCCGTACCATCAGGGCAATAAACAGAAAGCGACAGACGCTCAATATCAACATGGAAGGGTTTGTTGGCGGATAGATCTGACTGTCGGACAGCATTTTGACTATTGGCGTAACGCGAAATATCTGAAACAAGCGCCTCCTCTTTTGCAGGATCTTGCTCTTTCATAACAATAATTTTGGCCGGAACGCGGACCTTGCTTAAGTCCGTATCAGCATATTTTTTCTTGGCGAAGAAAATTGAAGCTGTAGTTTGGCCACCATTAACAATTTGCATACCTCGCAACCACGAGATACCCGGCGACCCATCTGCGGCGCGACCGAGCCGCATCTCATCAGCAACCAGTACGATACCGTTGTTATATGCCATGAATCGTTCCGGAGAATTTCGCAAAGTATTTTGAAGCCCTGCATTCACGCCCTTCGCTTTCACGCTTAAAAATGAGCGCACATTAGCCTCAAGTAGACGGGGGCCAAACTTTTCATAAACAAACCGGAGCGCTTCGCCTGGTATAGCTGTAAGTGCGTAGTCATAGTCACCGGTCTCCCCAGGTACGAATACACAGGGCAGTGGAGAACCAGAAACCTCATTGAAATCAATGACTAGTTCATCTCGAGGTTTTCCCTCAGAACGATGGCGGTAAAGCCGTTCTATATCCATGACCTCAAGCTTGACATGCTTGCCGCCAACATCTCGCGCTTTGAAGCTCTTCGACTTTGCTATGCCATCCGTAAGCACGTAAACACGAACCTGCTCAAGTGCGTCGTAAATTTCTCGAATCGTCAATGCTAAGGAATGGACATCGCTTGAAGGATCAAGTTTTTCGGCAATGCGTCCGGCGGCACAAAGTTCTAAGAAACGAATGCATTGGGCAGCCGCGGTCTTGATGTTCTGATCGGGGATTGGGCTCAGGCATTCGAAGCCCTCGTAAAGACTTACGAAAAGGTCAAGCTGGTCAGCGTCTTCAGACATGGCATATCCGCTCAAACGCAGATTAGCGTTACCGACCTTTCCCTGAAAGTGGCAAACAACTGGGTCGAAAGTCATTCCGGCATCAGCAAGATGCTGCATCACTACCTCAGAGAAAACGAGTTCACCAAAGGGGGCGCCATCAGACATCAGGGTCGCTATCTCGACCTTGGTTTCAGCGAAAAAGTCATCAAGCGTCATCCGTTTACTCCTAGTAGTTTGAGAGCCGTCTCGAGATCCGAAAGGAATTCTGTAGCGTGGTCTAAGTTGATCTCGTATAGAGCCCTCGTGACTCCAACAGGGACGGTTCCTGTGGTCAATCGAGGGAAGCTTTCGGACACGACGAACACTCTCGTTTCCTCCAGCTCAAACCGTCTACTGTAATATCTCGATTGAGTTTCGGAATATCCGGCAACCATTAAGCTATCTCTGAAAAAACTGACCGCTCCTGACTCGCCGCGTAGGCGATACATGGTTTCCGCGATCATTTCAGGGAGAGTGATACCACCGTCCCCACACCTAAACCGAACCGCTGCGAGAAAGAGTGGAGACGACACCGAGTCGTCCAATTGTTCAAGGGAAGTTATCTTCACCGGGAAACCAGATGAGGACAACGTTGCTTTTACTTCAATGGCTCCGCTCCCCAATTGGAAGTCTTGAAGAGCATCCTCTGGGCCGACCCAGCCTCCGAGCACCTCATCGGACGATACTCCCGCCCTAATTAGAGTGTCCATGAAAGCAAGCTCACCCATCAAACCAAGTTCTTCTTCGGGACTAAGAAACGCAGCCCCACGAGACATAAACTGTTGCCACATACGAACCCTACGGAGCATCGTCTGCTGGATGGCGCTCTCACCTTCTCCGGCACAAGCCTCCATAGCCCCCACCACATCACCGACCATCTCTGAAAACAGCTCAGTGCTGCCCGACTCTTTGCGTGAAAGAGCAATCCAAGTCTTGCCGTCCCCACGAGGATCAGCCAAGACAATCTCGAATCCCCTACCCTCGGGCAGGCGAACAGAAGATCCTATTCGAACCGTAGGAAATCGAGCAAGAAGAGCTTCCTCGTTGCCCGGAAAACGGCGAGCTGCCATGAGTTCACACTCACCGACAGTGACAACAGGGATACCAAGCCAACCGCCCTCTTCACCACGCTCACCGGAGAGGGCTTCCCAAGCCGTTACGAACTCTTCAATAACTCGGGGCATATTCAGTTTCCCAGAGTAAATGGTCCACTTCGTACTTGACGGTTGTCGTCAAACGACTTGCGGGAAAACTTACGCCAAATGCAATGACAGGATGACCTCCCTCAGAAAGCCCTTTGCTTTTCTGAGCGATGGGATATAAAAGTAAGACGCCTCGCTCCGGACGAGCGATGATGCCACTTGCACCCAGCCCCCGAACCTGCCGCACAAAAACTCCACTCGGGGCTCTAGGCTGTTCTTTACCGGTTTCCTCTGTTCCTCGAGCAGGGTCCTTTGTCCTGTCCTCGACAGTAAGTTTCAGCGCGGACATCCACGCTTCTTCGTCGAGATCTATCGATTCATCCCTCGGTGAAAGGAGACGCCCAATAGAGTAATGCTCACCTTTTGAACTTGGGTTTTGGTTCCGAATAACCATGTTTTCTAGTTTATACTTTTCGCAAAATACGCCTTCTCCTCCTTCTCCTCCTTCGCCTCCACCTAACAAAGCGATAGTCCAAGATGTGAGTTCACCCTTAGCAGCCATTACCTTAATGAAATCTGCCAATACGGCGCTATTCACTTTTCGCGCGGCAGGGTGGGTCAGATAACCGGAAAAAAATTCGATCACATGCTCCGCTGAAACGTTCTTCCACAAGAACCCGCTCCACTCCTGAGTACTATCGCCTCGTTTCCGGACTATTTTGTCTCCTTCGACCGGCGGCCCGGCTGCATCAAGAAGCCTCTCCATAGCCATTAGATTTCTCTCCATAACAGAGGAGTCGCGATGAAAAGCGACGGTCTCCAAGACAGATCCGCAAAAGGAGACCTGTAAGCTTTTAGCGCTACGCATCTTGATAGGTGAGGTAACCATAAGAACAGGATGCGACTGAACTTTCATACCGTAACTTTCAGGTGTCGCATGTACCTTTGCCATTGTGTCGAATTCTTCACGAAGCTCTTCTGCTGCGTCGGTTATGTGCCCGAACCACTCAACGAGATCAGACGTCGTATAGAGGCGACAAAGATCAAGATAACCGGGACGGTAGCCAAACCATCGTCCCATCTGCATAAGCGTGTCGTACATTTTCGTATTTCTTACAAAATAGCTGACGCAAAGTCCTTCAAGTGTGAGGCCTCGGGCTAATTTATCACCGCCAACAGCAATAACCTTAAGGCCGGTCCCCTCACGCTCTTCGTAATCTAGAACATCTCCGGCCGAGCCGTTGATAGCTCTAACGTTACCCGCAATATCACCCAGCACATCTGGCAAAACAGCCTCTATATCTGTCCATTCGGGCAAAACAAACTCCCCGTCCATCTGCCCCATGGCCTTCGCCACTGCGTCCGACGTCTGAACGAAGTCTGACTCCCAGAGCTGCCGCCATTCAGACATTAACGTTTCCTTCTCGAAACCTCGCTCCACACGCTGGCGATAACCTTTGACCAGCTCCTCAACCTGACGACGAACCTCTTCCTGAACGGCGGTATAACGAGTTACATGAATCAACATTGAGGAATGTTTGAGATCCTCCCCACGTAGAACGCGAACGGAGCAAGCAATGACGAAAGCCGAAACAGCCTCTCGGAGAGACGGAGGAACTTGGTCTTGTCCCTTAAACATAGGAGCGTGGTTCTTGTCGTGTCGCGGCGGCATCCATCCGTCCTCACCTGTAGCGTCCGTCTGATCGTCCACTTCACGAGTTAACGGCAGGCCGCCAAGTCTGCCCTCCGGTGAACGCAAACCAAAAACACGCGCAGGGCCAACGTAATTTGAAGGTGCAGAGATGTTGATGATGAAAGACTGCGGAAAAACGTCAGGACCTTCATCCTTGGTCGTCTTGCGCCTATCAATAAAGATATTCGCAAATGGGGTTGCGGTATATCCCACATAGGCCTTTCGAGAGAACGAGTGAAGGATTTTACGGATGCGGCTATTAATGGCCTTTGGTTGATATTCGTCATCCGCAGAACCATCTTTGCTTATTACTTGGTCCCCGGTATCAACGGAAGCATGATCGGCCTCATCATCGATCAGAAGCAGCGGGAAGCCTGAGACTAGCGGACGGCCATCAGAGTCCTTGGAGTCTGCGACGTGGTTACGAATCCACTTAAGAAGACGATCTAAAACCGTCTTATTTTTTTTAACCACGAACAACCAGGGTCTCTGCTCAGGGGAGATGGCTAAGTGCTTCGCAATCTTAGTGTTGAAATCACCGTTATCTGAACGGTTCGTCGCACAGTTTGGGCGGATCTCAGCATCACGCCCGTTTTCACCCACTCCAATGTATCGGACAACATCGTTTTTTGCGGACGTTTCATAACCGAGAAACCCCTCCTCTAATCGAATCTGTGTCTGGGACCGTAGGTTGTTATGAAGGCCCGCAAGCACAATGATGATTTTGTAACCTGCGTCGGCTGCTTTACATATCAAGCCTGTGTAATTGCCCGTTTTACCGGACTGTACATGCCCGACTACGAGCCCACGTCGATCCCAACCTTCCTCACGAACAGGGTCCTCAAGTAGTTCTAGAATTTTGTTGGTAGCGTCGTCTAAGGCATCCACAGCCTTGACCGACATCTTGCTTTCAAGGAAGTCGCGGTAGCGCTGCCAGTAGCGCCAATCCCTCCTACGAGCCGCGTTAAGCCAATCCTTGTGACCAGTCTTATCTGCGAGGGTAGACGCATCCCCTATCCATAAGCTGTAGCGGCGAATAAGTTCCGCCACCGCTGCTTTGCGGTCGACATCTTCCCCCGGTGCCATATGAGTCGCGACAAAGTCGACCTTTTCGGCGATAAGGCTCGGAGTAACTATCCCCAGCTCCATGGCCTCAACCAAAAATGTCTGAGCCACGCTGACGACTCGCTGAAATACTTTGCGCTGCTCTTCCGTCATTGCGCTTTCCCTTCCTCGGGTATTGTCGCGATACTCGGAAGAGACGCGACTAGATTTGGGTATTTCTGAAAAGGATCCGTCAGGGACAGGGCTTTCACGGCCGCTTCAGAGCTCATTCCACGTCGACCGACCATATCTCGAAATAGGGTAAGCAGGACTGCTCTGACGCCATCGGTAGCCGTCTCCGACTCTCCTGAGAAGTGAGTAATTGGGGTGTCCTTATTTTCGGCAGTGTCTAGCCATATTCGCTGTACCGGTACCGTTTCCTCAACCACGCGTAACATCGCCCGAACAAGGCCAGCATTACCGCCAACAGCATCAATTACCGCAGCCACCGCCGGATGCCTCTCATCAATGCGGTAGCGAACACCGTCTTTGAGTCTCTCGACACGCCACGCTTCTTGCTCGATTTTGACACCTCCTGGTCCGAGCGCTGGCGTGCCACGAAAAGCAAATACTCGTCTGGCTCTCTCTCTTGTGTCCTCGGCTAACTTTGTAAGCCATGGACGTACTGTTACAGGAGGCCGAGCGGTGGATTTCTTGACGTCGATCTTCCATGCAGAATCAGCAGTATTAGGTATGTCCAACCTGATTCTAGCGAGCCGATGAGGCTCTTCTCGGTTCCATGCGCGCCCCTGACCTAACCCAAGCCAACCACCTGCCAGAAGCAAACGATGATTCCGATAGACGTAAAATCCTTGTTGAGAGGTCCATCCTTCTGTCCCTCCAGCCCGACTAAACTCCTCGTCAGAAAGTCGATCCTTGTGTGGTAGGACATGGCATTGAGCTTCAACAAGACCCGATGGTGTAAGAATTCGAGCGACCGGAGAATGCCATGGTTTCGAGGGATGCCCTGTCATAAACGGATCCCACGGAATGACTGATTTTCCATTGATATACAGTCGAATAACCGGGCTTGCCCCCTCTAACAGTCGATGAAAAATCATTGCTAAACGTCGTTCGATGTCGTCGACCAAGTCGGCAAAATGATTGAGGGGGCGGTTACAGGAGCTGAGTGCAACACGGTTATTGAATTGAAGCTGGAGCATCATGCCGCATAGCCATAGCTTCCTGCATCACCTCGTCCATAACCTCGATCGGACACTTGAAGTCGAAGCGCTTA
>NZ_JAEKCN010000029.1:0-42157 GCF_016405455.1 Pseudomonas sp. MF7453
AAAAAACCCGCTTTCGCGGGTTTGATCTGAATTTGGTGCCCAGGAGAAGACTCGAACTTCCACGACCTTGCGATCACCAGCACCTGAAGCTGGCGTGTCTACCAATTTCACCACCTGGGCATTATCTGACAACGTTGCCGTCGTCGATGGCGCGCACTATACGGAGCGATATTTGAGCTGTAAACCCCTGCCATGAAAAAACCCTGGAAAATTTCACCAGCGGTCGTGCAAGGTGCGTGACGGGGGTCGTAAAGGTCTTTTAAACGCTTGTTGATACCTGAAATTTCCCGTTTCAATACGCGTATGCCAAACTAACCCACATATAGACAAGGTGAAAACTCTCTAATGGCCGATTGGCAGTCCCTCGATCCCGAGGCCGCTCGTGAAGCGGAAAAATATGAAAACCCTATTCCTAGCCGCGAACTGATCCTGGCGCACCTCGCCGATCGTGGTTCGCCTGCTAGCCGCGAGCAGTTGGTCGAAGAATTCGGTCTGACCACCGAAGACCAGCTCGAAGCCCTGCGCCGCCGTTTGCGTGCGATGGAGCGCGATGCTCAATTGATCTACACCCGTCGTGGCACTTACGCGCCGGTAGACAAGCTCGACCTGATCCTGGGCCGCATTGCCGGCCACCGCGACGGCTTCGGCTTCCTGATCCCGGACGACGGCAGTGACGATCTGTTCATGAGCCCGGCGCAAATGCGTCTGGTGTTCGATGGCGATCGCGCCCTGGCGCGCGTGTCCGGCCTGGACCGTCGCGGTCGTCGTGAAGGCGTGATCGTCGAAGTGGTGTCCCGTGCCCACGAGTCCATTGTCGGCCGTTACTTCGAAGAAGGCGGCATCGGCTTTGTGGTGCCGGATAACCCGAAGGTCCAGCAGGAAGTGCTGATCACCCCGGGCCGCAATGGCGCCGCCAAGGTCGGCCAGTTCGTCGAGGTGAAAATCACCCACTGGCCAACCGCGCGCTTCCAGCCCCAGGGCGATATCGTCGAAGTGGTCGGCAACTACATGGCGCCGGGCATGGAAATCGACGTTGCCTTGCGCACCTACGATATTCCTCACGTCTGGCCGGAGGCCGTGCTCAAGGAAGCCGCCAAGCTCAAGCCGGAAGTCGAAGAGAAAGACAAAGAAAAACGCATCGACCTGCGCCATCTGCCGTTCGTCACCATTGACGGCGAAGATGCTCGCGACTTCGATGACGCGGTCTACTGCGAAGCCAAGCCTGGCAAGCTGCGCCTGTTCTCGGGCGGCTGGAAGCTGTACGTTGCGATTGCCGACGTGTCCAGCTACGTGAAGATCGGTTCGGCCCTGGACAACGAAGCCCAGGTACGCGGCAACTCCGTGTACTTCCCAGAGCGCGTGATCCCGATGCTGCCTGAGCAGCTGTCCAACGGCCTGTGCTCCCTGAACCCGAAAGTCGACCGTTTGGCCATGGTGTGCGAGATGACCATCTCCAAAACCGGCGAGATGACCGACTACCAGTTCTACGAAGCGGTGATCCACTCCCAGGCACGCCTGACCTATAACAAGGTCAGCACCATTCTGGAAACGCCGAAGACCAGCGAAGCCAAGGCCCTGCGTACCGAATACGCTGGCGTGGTCCCGCACCTCAAGCAGTTGTACTCGCTGTACAAGGTGTTGCTGGGCGCGCGTCATACCCGTGGCGCGATCGATTTTGAAACCCAGGAAACCCGGATTGTTTTCGGCTCCGAGCGCAAGATCGCCGCTATCACCCCGACTACCCGTAATGACGCGCACAAGCTGATCGAGGAATGCATGCTGGCCGCCAACGTGGCCACTGCGGAGTTCCTCAAGAAGCACGAAATCCCTGCGCTGTACCGCGTCCACGACGGTCCGCCGCCGGAGCGTCTGGAAAAACTGCGCGCCTTCCTCGGTGAGCTTGGCCTGTCCCTGCACAAAGGCAAGGACGGCCCGACGCCCAAGGATTACCAGGCGCTGCTGGCCAGCATCAAAGACCGTCCGGATTACCACGTGATCCAGACCGTGATGCTGCGCTCCTTGAGTCAGGCGGTGTACAGCGCCGATAACCAGGGCCACTTCGGTCTCAATTACGAAGCGTATACCCACTTCACTTCGCCAATTCGCCGCTACCCGGACTTGCTCACGCACCGGGCGATCCGCAGCGTGATCCATTCCAAGCAGAACACCCCGCACGTCAAGCGCGCCGGTGCCATGACCATTCCAAAGGCGCGGATCTATCCGTACGACGAAGCGGCCCTGGAACAGTTGGGCGAGCAGTGCTCCATGAGCGAACGCCGCGCCGACGAAGCCACTCGCGACGTGGTGAACTGGCTCAAGTGCGAGTTCATGAAGGATCGTGTAGGCGAGTCGTTCCCGGGCGTGATCACCGCAGTAACCGGCTTTGGCCTGTTCGTGGAGCTGACCGACATCTACGTCGAGGGCCTGGTGCATGTCACCGCCTTGCCGGGTGATTACTACCACTTCGATCCTGTGCATCACCGCCTGGCGGGCGAGCGCACCGGTCGCAGCTTCCGCTTGGGCGATACCGTTGAAGTGCAGGTCATGCGTGTCGACCTGGACGAGCGCAAGATCGACTTCGGTATGCCTGACAAACCTGCTGAGCCGGCTGGCCGCAAAAAACGTGGCAGCGAAACCGCAGCGCCGGCTTCCAAAGGCAAGGCCGCTGGCGCGAAGACGGCTGCCGAGCCTGCACCTGCCAAAACGGGTCGTCGTTCTTCGGCCAAGGACAAGGCTCCTGAGGCCTACCGTCCAAGCGATGCCGCGGCAAAAAATGCCGAACTGCGCAAAAGCCGCGAGTTGAAGCAGCAGTTGCTCAACGAAGCCAAAAGCGGTGGTAAAGCGGCGTCTGGGGGAAAGTCCCAAGGGGCGGAAAAACCGTCGAGCAAGCCAAGTAAACATCGTAAAGGCCCGCCTAAAGCGGGCTCTGCCCCTGCGAAAAGCGGCGGGTCGCGCAAACCTAAGGCCAAGTCATGAGTCTGGAAAAAATCTACGGCGTGCACGCCGTAGAAGCACTGCTGCGTCACCACCCCAAGCGCGTCAAGCAGGTTTGGCTGGCAGAAGGTCGCAGCGAGCCGCGTGTGCAGGCGCTGGTCGAACTGGCCACCCAGAACAAGGTTGCCATCGGTCAGGCCGAACGTCGTGAAATGGACGTGTGGGTAGAAGGCGTTCACCAGGGCGTGGTTGCGGACGTCAGCCCGAGCCAGGTCTGGGGCGAGGCGATGCTCGACGAGCTGCTCGACCGTACCGAAGGCGCGCCGCTCCTGCTGGTGCTGGACGGCGTCACCGACCCGCACAACCTCGGCGCTTGCTTGCGTTCGGCAGATGCTGCCGGTGCGCTGGCGGTGATTGTGCCTAAAGACAAGTCGGCGACCCTGACGCCGGTGGTGCGTAAGGTCGCCTGCGGTGCGGCGGAAGTGATTCCGCTGGTGGCCGTGACCAACCTGGCGCGTACCCTGGAGAAGCTCCAGCAGCGCGGCCTGTGGGTCGTGGGCACGGCGGGGGAGGCTGAGGTCAGCATTTATGACCAGGACCTGACCGGCCCGACCATCCTGATCATGGGCGCCGAAGGCAAAGGCATGCGCCGTCTGACGCGTGAGCATTGCGATTACCTGGTGCACCTGCCGATGGCCGGTAGCGTCAGCAGCCTGAACGTGTCGGTAGCGACGGGCGTGTGCCTGTTCGAGGCCCAGCGTCAGCGTGGTGCCAAGGCTAAGGCCAAGCCCAAGAAGTAATCAAAATGTGGGAGCGGGCTTGCCCGCGATGACGGAGTGTCAGTCGGCAGAGATGTTGCCGGTGCCATGGTCATCGCAGGCAAGCCAGCTCCCACATTGGTGTTGTGGTGTTTATTCAGGATTGTTCAAATAATCACCAATTACCTTGCGCCGCTTCTCCCCCTTCTCTACAATTGCGCCCCTTGCCTTCCTGGCAGGCACGCATGTGCCTCCCCTGCGGCAAGATCCATAAGTGTCATTCACTCCTTGTCTGACCGTTTTTGAGCGGCAGGCTACAACCCGTAAGGAGCATTCATGCGTCATTACGAAATCATCTTTTTGGTCCACCCGGATCAAAGCGAGCAAGTCGGCGGCATGGTTGAGCGTTACACCAAGCTGATCGAAGAAGACGGCGGCAAAATCCACCGTCTGGAAGATTGGGGCCGTCGTCAACTGGCCTACGCAATCAACAATGTTCACAAGGCTCACTACGTGATGCTGAACGTTGAGTGCACTGGCAAGGCCCTGGCCGAGCTGGAAGACAACTTCCGCTACAACGATGCAGTGATCCGTAACCTGGTCATCCGTCGCGAAGAAGCCGTTACCGGCCAATCCGAGATGCTCAAGGCTGAAGAAAACCGCAGTGAGCGCCGTGAGCGTCGCGACCGTCCTGAAGAAGGTGCTGATGATAGCGCTGATGACAGTGACAACAGCGATAACGCTGACGAGTAATCCACGGACCTTATTAAGGAGCCTATCAAATGGCACGTTTCTTCCGTCGTCGTAAATTCTGCCGCTTCACCGCTGAAGACGTGAAAGAGATCGATTACAAAGATCTCAACACTCTGAAAGCTTATGTATCCGAGACCGGCAAAATCGTTCCAAGCCGTATCACCGGTACCAAAGCACGTTATCAGCGTCAGCTGGCCACCGCTATCAAGCGCGCCCGCTTCCTGGCCCTGCTGGCCTACACCGACAGCCACGGCCGCTGAGACCGGGCAGTCGACAAGTAGTAAGGGATTGAATGCATGCGCGCCTTAGCTGAGTTCATCATGCGCGGTCGTGTGCAGGCCACTCTGGTAGTGGCTGGCTGTGCGGCATTGCCGTTGCTTTATTGGTTGGGTGCTGCCGCAGGTTGCCTTGTGCTGCTGCGGCGCGGTTTGAAGGACGCCCTTGGCGTTCTTGCCCTGGGTTTGTTGCCGGCCTTGATCTGGTGGCTGCAAATGGGTGATCCACGGGTACTTCTGGTACTGCTGGGGTCATCAAGCCTTGCGTTGGTTTTACGCGCAAGTGAGTCCTGGGTCCGCACGCTGCTGGTCAGCGTGGCATTGGGGTTGGTGTACTCAGTGATGCTTAGCGCGGCTTTCCGCCCGCAAATCGAGGCGCTGTCGCAGGAAATCGTCAAGATCCTGCCGCTGGCCCTCGGGGATCTCTACCAGCAATTATCGGTAGATGAGCGAGCGCGGTTTGCGTCACTGATTGCTCCGGTCCTGACCGGCCTGATTGCGGCATTGTTGCAGGTCGTCAGCGTGCTGAGCCTGATTGTTGGGCGTTATTGGCAGGCGTTGTTGTACAACCCGGGTGGTTTTGGTCGCGAGTTTCGCAGTATCAGAATCCCCGCGGGGCCGGCGATGTTGCTGCTGGCGTGCATGGTTGTCGGGCCGAACTTCGGTCCACAGATGGCCTTGCTGGCGCCGATTTGCAGCGTACCGCTGGTGTTTGCCGGGCTGGCCCTGATTCATGGGCTGGTTGCGCGAAAGCGTCTGGCCAGGTTCTGGCTGGTGGGGTTGTACGTCACGCTGTTGCTGTTCATGCAGCTGATCTATCCGTTACTCGTGGTTCTGGCCATTGTCGACGGCCTGATTGATTTTCGCGGACGTCTGGCGTCGAAAGATGCCGATAGCGCGAACGGTGAAGGTTAAAAGTTAGAGGATTTTCACATGCAACTGATCCTTCTGGAAAAAGTCGCCAACCTGGGCAACCTGGGCGACAAAGTGAACGTTAAGGCCGGCTACGGTCGTAACTACCTGCTGCCATACGGCAAAGCCACCGCTGCAACCGCTGCCAACCTGGCTGCGTTTGAAGAGCGTCGCGCTGAGCTGGAAAAAGCCGCAGCAGACAAAAAAGCATCGGCCGAAACTCGCGCTGCCCAACTGGCTGAGCTGGAAGTGACTATCACTGCCACCGCCGGTGACGAAGGCAAGCTGTTCGGTTCGATCGGCACCCACGACATCGCTGATGCACTGACCGCCTCCGGCGTTGAAGTGCAGAAGAGCGAAGTTCGTCTGCCGAACGGCACCATCCGCAACGTAGGCGAATTCGACGTAGCCGTGCACCTGCACGCCGAAGTTGAAGCCACCGTACGCGTTGTCGTGGTAGCAGCTTAAGTCGCACCTAACTGACTGGCACCTCGCGTGTCAGCCGGTTAACATCGGGCACGATCCTGTTTACAGGTCGTGCCTTTTGTTTTTCTACACACCCCTAATTTCAAGTGGCCATGAACGAAATCTCCGCTCCTGAGCAATACGATCTGCAAACCGCTGCCCTGAAGGTGCCGCCGCATTCCATCGAGGCCGAACAGGCCGTGCTCGGTGGCTTGATGCTGGACAACAACGCCTGGGAACGCGTGCTGGATCAAGTCTCGGACGGTGACTTCTATCGCCATGACCATCGCCTGATCTTCCGCGCCATCGCCAAGCTGGCCGACCAGAACTCACCGATCGACGTGGTGACCCTGGCCGAGCAACTGGACAAAGAAGGCCAGACCTCCCAAGTGGGCGGCCTGGGCTACCTCGGTGAGCTGGCGAAAAACACGCCGTCCGTCGCCAACATCAAGGCGTATGCGCAGATCGTTCGCGAGCGCGCCACCCTTCGCCAGTTGATCGGCATCAGCACCGAAATCGCCGACAGCGCCTTCAACCCCGAAGGCCGCACCGCCGCCGAGATCCTCGACGAGGCCGAGCGCCAGATCTTCCAGATCGCCGAAGCACGGCCCAAGACCGGCGGCCCGGTCAGCGTCAACGACCTGTTGACCAAAGCCATCGACCGCATCGACACCCTGTTCAACACCGACGCGGCCATTACCGGTATTTCCACCGGCTACACCGACCTCGACGAAAAGACCAGCGGCCTGCAGCCGTCCGACTTGATCATCGTCGCTGGCCGTCCGTCGATGGGTAAAACCACCTTTGCGATGAACCTGGTGGAAAACGCTGTTTTGCGCAGCGACAAGGCGGTACTGGTGTACTCCCTTGAGATGCCGGGTGAATCGCTGATCATGCGTATGCTTTCGTCGCTTGGTCGTATCGACCAGACCAAAGTGCGTTCCGGTCAACTTGAGGATGACGACTGGCCGCGCCTGACCTCGGCGGTCAACCTGCTCAACGACCGCAAGCTGTTCATCGATGACACCGCTGGTATCAGCCCCTCCGAAATGCGTGCGCGTACGCGCCGTCTGGTGCGCGAGCACGGCGACATCGCGCTGATCATGATCGACTACCTGCAGTTGATGCAGATCCCGGGCTCCAGCGGCGACAACCGCACCAACGAGATTTCCGAAATCTCCCGTTCCTTGAAGGCGCTGGCCAAGGAATTCAATTGCCCGGTGGTGGCGTTGTCCCAGCTCAACCGTTCCCTGGAACAACGTCCCAACAAGCGTCCGGTGAACTCCGACTTGCGTGAATCCGGAGCGATCGAGCAGGACGCCGACGTGATCATGTTCGTGTACCGCGACGAGGTCTATCACCCCGAAACGGAACACAAAGGCATTGCCGAGATCATCATCGGCAAACAGCGGAACGGGCCGATCGGCTTTATCCGCCTGGCGTTCATCGGCAAGTACACGCGCTTTGAAAACCTGGCGCCGGGCAGTTACAACTTCGACGACGACGAGTAACTAACGGCCGAGATCATTCGGCCAGTTCTTGTCGAGTCAGCGTCTGGATCAGTTCTGCCTCTTCAATCGCGAGCAAGGCTTGCTGACTGTCGGTTTGCTCCTTGTAGGCGGTCTCGGGGAGTTGCTGCGCGGCAAAACTGTTGTGCAACGCCTCAAGACGTTCCTGATAAGGCTGGCGCTGTACTTCGAATTGCGCCTGGTATTTGTTGGTGATGTACACCTGCCAAAACTCCCTGGACACCAGCGCCTGGAATTCTTCGGGCGAGTTATCCAGCGCGATGACGGTTTCATAGGCGCTGTCCAGCATTGTCTGCGTAACACCGGCCAGTTGAGTGAAGGCGGTACTCGGCGGTTGCCCCGGCAGTTGCAGGCGCTCCTTGAGGCCATGACGATAGGCCAGCCTGATTTCGACTTCCTCGCCCAAACGGCGGCGGTGGGGGCGTTTGTCTGTTTCCGACACGGCCGGATCGTTGACGATGGCTTCGCTGCGCTGGATGTCGGCCGAGGCGATCTTGTCGACTTCATGCAAACGGAACAGGCCTTTGGATAATGTCGATAAGTGCACGCCTTGTGACTGATCCATGGCTTGGCTGCGCGCTCTGTAGACCAGCACGGTGGTCTCCAGGTTGCCGAAAGAGAAAGCCGCCCGATCACAACATGTTGGCTCTCCCGCGCGGTCGAAAATTTCCTTGCGCAGGGCTTCCGATTGCGGGCTGTTTTCGCTGATCGCGTCGATGACCTCCCACACTCTGCGTTGGTAATCTGCCTGGCCGGCGTCGAGGCGTTCGAGGCGATTGAGCAAGTTGAAGAAGGGGTCGGCGTTTGGTTGTTCACGCAGCACATTCCACTGCGTTCTCCTGGCGTGAAGCCGGTCTGGAGCAAGGCCTGCGGTTAAGCGGCGAAACGAGTCGTCGCCACGGTTTCTGAATGCACTTTGCCCTCTGTTTTGCAGGGCTGAAGTTACCAGGCGGTTCGGTCGTTCGGCGTCGGTTATACCCGCAGCGGTCAATCGCTCGCCGTACCTGGTAAGTCGCGCCAACGTGTCGTCGGACAATGGGTTGCGGGTCACGATAGTTATGTTATTGACGTGCGCTGATTGCGCCAGGCGAGCATCCGTCGGTTCGATGACAGAGTCTGGAATCTCTGAAATCCGATTACCCACCAGATTTATCGTGTCCAGTAACGGTTGCTCGCTCAGGCCGGTAGGCCAGGTATCGATACCTGTATTCCCCAGGTTGATCGAGCGTATATCCGGCATCTGGCTGAAGTCCGGTGCTATACCCAGCTGTTGATTTCCATTTATCCATAGGGCTCTGAGCGTGACGCGCTCGGACAGAATACGTGCGGTCTCCTGGGTCAGGCGGATCTGGTTGTTCTGCAGAAATAGTTTGGTAAGGCCATGCATTTCACCCAGCGCCGGGGGAAGTTCCCTGAGCTGATTGTCGGTCATGCTTAGCCAGCGCACGTGTCGGAATTGTGTGAGGAACCCCTCCGGAGAAGCACTCAGGCCCATATTGTTCAATTTGAGCGAGCCTACATGGCTGAAGTCAGCGTCTATATCCGGCAAACTCGACAGTCTCAGGCCACTGAGGTCGAGTTCCAGGCCGATCGGTGTTCCGTCATGGGCATGTACCTGGGGCGCTTCCCGTCTCCAGCAATTCAGGATGCGCTCTCGGGCGGTGTGTCTATCGTTTCGATTCACGGCGTTCTCCGCCAACTCGCCTGCGCGGATGTAGGCCTGGCGTTGCCCTCCACCTGAGAATACCCAAGCGCTTAACTGGGTCCGCAGTTGGCTGAGCTCGTGTTCCAGTCGGCTCAATTCAGCTTCCACTGTGGCTTCGGGAAAGCCCCATAAGAAGTCACGAGCCTGTCGCAGGGTCTTGCTCGGGTACATTTCGAGATAACGCTCCACCCGCGGATTCTTACAGTCAAAGGCCCCTTCGATTGCTCCAGCGATCAGGTCAGGGTGGTTGTCTTTCATGAGCCGCCAGTAGGTGTCGAATTTTCTCCAGTACTGGTCGGGGAAGGGGTTGCCCTGGAGCAGCGTGACGTTGTTGATTCTGGCAATGGCGGGGAGCTGGTCGATCGTCGGGTTCAAGTTTATCGCGGGAACCTCGCGCAATTGGTTGCTGAGCAAGTCCACTTTTGTCAGGCCGGTCTTGTTCTGTAGTCCGGTCGGCCACTGATCTATCTTTGTGCCCCTCAGGTCCAGTGTTTTCAGATTGGGCATTGCGCTGAAGTCGGGGGTTATCCCCAGCGGGTTTTCCGACAAGTCGATATGCTCAAGCCGGGTGAGTCCCGATAGCTTTAACGCGCTTTGCGCATCCAGCCGGATTCGATTCGAACTCAGGTTCAACGTAGTCAGGTTCCTCAGGTCGCCTACTGCGCCGGGGAGTTTGTCGAGGGTGGAGTGAGTAATGCGCAACCGTTCCAGGTGACGGAAATTGCCGATAAAGGTATCGGCCGTGTCCGACCAGTCAATTGATACCAGATCCAGTTCCAGTACATGGCTGAAGTCTGCTTTCAACGCCGGCAGCACTTTGGTACCCGAGGGCATTTTAAAGGACGTTCCGGTCTCTCGGCGCCAACAGCGTTTGATCTGCTCGGTCACGACGGTCGCCCAGCCGGCGGGTTGGGAGGTGTCCGCCCGCCCCCATGCCTTCAGCGCTTGTTTGAGGTTTCTATATTCGGCTTCCCGCTCAGTCAGCCCGCTTGCTACGTCGTCTCCCAGCGTGCGTATAAAAGCGCTTACCTGCTCGGCGTTAAAGGACGGGAAGAGCTTTTGCACGCGACGCTGCGGACTGAGCATCTGATGGGCGGCGGCAGTTAACCGGTCAGCCACTTGCCGGTGGAACGACCAGCCATGTTCCGAGCGGCGCATACCACCTGATGCGCCGACAACGGCGGTGACCCACAGGTTCGCCGCATTGCGCACAATGGCCCTGCTTTCGCCGGCCCGACTGCTGTTGTAGACGTTGCTCTCATCCATGGCCACTGGATCGTTCGGTTTGACAATGCGCCAGACTTTGCGGGGGCCGGAGGAGGCGTCCCGATCAAGCATCACCTGATAGGTACCCTTGTCGATGCTCACGTATTTACGCTGGTTTAACTCATGGATGCCGTCGGCATCGGCATTGTTCGGCAACTGCTTGTAGACAATGCGGAACGCACTGAGGCTCTGGCTCGAGAGTGGCAGCTCCCGCGAGGGCATCAGGAATTCGTGCAGATACGCCTGATGCACGCGGGCCTGTTTGAGCACATCTTGGGCCAGGCCGCTGGTGTCATGAATGGCGCGGCCGACATCAGCGCGTTGCGTGTCGGTAAGGGTGCGCAACGTCGCGCTGAGCAAGCTGTTTTCTCCGGCAGGTGCAGGCGCAAGCTCGCCGCTGTCTTGTAGGTAGCCGGCATAGCGGTTACCGGATTTGACCAGCATGACAAAACTGTCGGCGTCGTCATTGCCGTAGGTATCCAACAGCGCACCCCGACCCACAATATCGCCGGCCTGATCAGTTATGCCTTGATAGACCTGTACCCCGACATCGCTGGGCCAACCCGGCAACAGGGTCAGCAGGTTGCCGAACAGCGTCTCGCTTTGCCTGTTGAGCCCATGACCGCTGGGGTCAGACAGCGTACCCAGTGCCCCGATAATGAGGCTTTGCTGGCGGCCTTTATGAATGGCTTCGCGCACGGGGGCATCCAGAACGGAGTACGCACCGGCATCGCGTAACGATGGGTACCGTTGCAGCAGGTCGGCGGCCATGGCGCGAGATAGATCCGGGAAGCGCTGTTGCAAAAGGCTCAGCGCCGGGCTATCGACTGACGTCTGGGACGTGGGGTACTGATCCTCAATAGCCTGGATAAGTGTCGGGGCTACGGGCTGGCGGTCGAACCAGATATCCAGCAAGTCTTGGCGATCGATGCCGGCGACGTCCAGTGCGCGCCGGCAGGTTGTGGCGGTCAACGACAGCTGGCTAGGCGAGATCATCTGTTGCAGCACTTGAGCGTCATTCAGGGCACGGGTGTCGAGCGGGTCCAGTGCCCAATGCTGATGGTTGGGCAGGTAGATGACGTAGGGGCGCACGCTTGAAGCATCACCCGTCAGTCGATAGCGCCCGGTGCTGCTTTCCAGCGTGACCTCGGCGAATTTGCTGTGGTCGTTGACCTGCAGTTTGACGTAGCTACGTTGGTTTTTTTCAAACACGCCCTGATTGTTCCGCTCAACACCGCTCAGGTAATGCGGGTCGATGGGCCTGTCGGTTTCGACGAACCAGAGGCCAGGCTTGCCGTCGGCGGTGGTCGCGTACCTGGGGTTGCCCAAGGCATTCATGAGCTTGCGTGTGCGGCGCGCCGACAGTCTGCCGGCGACCCCCTGAATGCGTACGCCCACCAGCAGATCAAAAATGTCCCCCACGGCTTGCACCAACTCCGCCTGCCGCCCGCGACGCAATGCCGATATGGCCTCAGCGGTCTGATAGGCGAGGGTGCCGAGCATCGCCACCAGCATGACCTTGCTCAGTCCGGTGACACCACCGGGAACGGGGATCAGCAGCATCGACAGGGTTTCGCTGACCAGATAGGTGAGCAGGTCAACCGCGGCGTCGCGATCTGCGAGTTGATTGGTGCGCGCCAGTCGAATCAGGTCGGACTGGATGGGGCGAGCCTGATAAATAGGCAGAGTGTGAGCCAGGGAACCTGTGTCCGTGCGAATTTTTTCAACGGCCAGTTTTTGCCGGTTTGGGGTCTTGCTGGCGAACAGGTCATACAGGATACGGGCATGCCAGTAGAGTTCATCGCGATTGACGCTGAGCGGCTTGATAAAGGTTCGGATCGTTTCCTGTTCCTTCAAGGAAATCGCCTTCATGAACCAGCCGAAGCGTGCAAGGCCTACATCGTTGCGGATCTGGTTTTGCAGGGCGTCCACGGCCTCCTGGTGCGAGGCATGTCGGCGCAGCGCGCCGTCCGGACGGTCCGGAAAATAGCTGTAGACGCAAGAACCCTCTGGGCCCTCAACGTGCCGGGTAAAAAAAGGGATGGCAATTTTGTCGCCACCGGCGTTCAGCTGGTACAGGTCCCAGGGGGTGTTTTTGTCGAACAGAGCGCTTTTGAGGGCGTTGAATTCACGCTCACTGATGCTCCAGGCTTCACCAGTGCGGTAGGCGTCCCTCAGGGCGATCATCAGCTTGGTGCCTTGCAGGCCGAACAAAGCGGAGGACAGGCGTGCCTGGAATTCTTTTTCGATGTAATCGCTGATTCGTTTGCCGATATCGACGCTGCGTGCGACGGCGACGAAGTCCTTCACGCTGATCGCGTCGTCGCTGATGGTGCTGGCGCGTTGTTCTTCGGTGGAAAAGTAGGCGGTGAATCCGAAGTTACGGTGCGCGGCCTCCAGTAAGGTGATCGAGCGTTCATACTCCTGCACGGCAAGGTCTTCTTTGAAGATGCGTATTTTGTTGCTGAGAAGATCATTGGCCGGCAGTTCGTGCGGGGCGATGGGCAACTGCCGGACTCTGGTTTTCAGGTAAGTCGTCTGTGGGTTGATCGGCTTGCCGGCTTTGCGCCTCAGTGCGCTTTCCAGGGCCTCGGTCAGTTGCTGGTTCAAGTCGCGGTAGAAATCATTCAGGGCAGTGTTCAAGAGCTGCTCGCGCCGTGTCTGGTCTTTGCACAGGCGCAGGTATTCATTTTGTTCCTCCAGCGGGAGTTTGCCCATGAAGGCTGCCAGGCTCTCTTCCATGGTTTGCAGAATCTGCTGGTCGGACCAGCTTTCGCTGGTCAGTAAAAAAAACGGTTCAGCCTCAACGGTCGTGATGGGTGGGGTGGTCATGGTCTGTGCTCGTTGCGTCAAAGATTGAGCAACGTTAGAGCGGGCAATGTTGGAGGGAGGGGTACATACATCTTTGGACAAGGGCAGCCCTTGGCGGTATGAACCGGGCACGGATATTTCCGACCATGGCCGTCGGAATTGGTCAAAATTTGTGCTATATTCCGCGCCCGCGATTTTTCATCTCAACACCGGTCACCGTCATGCAAACAGCCAAGCCGTTATTTGACTATCCCAAGTACTGGGCCGAATGTTTCGGTCCTGCGCCATTCCTGCCGATGAGCAGGGAGGAGATGGATCAGCTTGGCTGGGATTCATGCGACATCATCATCGTCACCGGTGATGCCTACGTTGACCATCCATCGTTCGGTATGGCGATCATCGGCCGGCTGCTGGAGTCCCAGGGCTTTCGCGTCGGGATCATTGCGCAGCCGAACTGGCAGTCCAAAGACGACTTCATGAAGCTCGGCGAGCCGAACCTGTTCTTCGGCGTCGCGGCCGGCAACATGGACTCGATGATCAACCGCTACACCGCCGACAAGAAAATCCGCTCCGACGACGCCTACACTCCAGGCGGCATGGCCGGCAAACGCCCGGACCGTGCGAGCCTGGTGTACAGCCAGCGTTGCAAGGAAGCCTACAAGAACGTGCCGATCGTGCTTGGCGGCATTGAAGCTTCCCTGCGCCGTATCGCCCACTACGACTACTGGCAGGACCGCGTGCGCAACTCGATCCTGATCGATGCCACTGCCGATATCCTGCTGTACGGCAACGCCGAGCGGGCCATCGTCGAAGTCGCCCAGCGCCTGTCGTGGGGCCACAAGATCGAAGACATCACCGATGTGCGCGGTACCGCGTTCATCCGCCGTGATACGCCGGCCGGTTGGTACGAAGTGGATTCCACGCGTATCGACCGTCCAGGCAAGATCGACAAGATCATCAACCCGTATGTGAATACCCAGGACACCCAGGCCTGCGCCATCGAGCAGGAAAAAGGTCCAGTCGACGATCCGGAAGAAGCCAAGGTTGTGCAGATCCTGGCCAGCCCGCGCATGACCCGTGACAAGACCGTGATCCGCCTGCCATCGGTGGAAAAAGTCCGCGGCGACGCGGTGCTCTACGCCCACGCCAACCGCGTGTTGCACCTGGAAACCAACCCAGGCAACGCCCGTGCCCTGGTGCAGAAGCACGGTGAAGTGGACGTGTGGTTCAACCCGCCGCCCATTCCCATGACTACCGAAGAAATGGACTACGTGTTCGGTATGCCTTACGCCCGCGTGCCGCACCCGGCATACGGCAAGGAAAAGATTCCGGCCTACGACATGATCCGCTTCTCGGTGAACATCATGCGTGGCTGCTTCGGCGGCTGCACCTTCTGCTCGATCACCGAGCACGAAGGCCGCATCATCCAGAACCGTTCCGAAGAGTCGATCATTCGCGAAATCGAAGAGATCCGCGACAAGGTGCCGGGCTTTACCGGGGTGATCTCCGACCTCGGCGGCCCGACTGCGAACATGTACCGCATTGCCTGCAAGAGCCCGGAAATCGAATCCGCGTGCCGCAAGCCGTCGTGCGTGTTCCCTGGCATCTGCCCGAACCTGAACACCGACCACTCCTCCTTGATCCAGCTGTACCGCAGCGCTCGTGCGTTGCCGGGTGTGAAGAAGATCCTGATCGCTTCCGGCCTGCGCTACGACCTGGCCGTCGAGTCGCCTGAATACGTCAAGGAGCTGGTGACCCACCACGTGGGTGGTTACCTCAAGATCGCCCCGGAACATACCGAGGAAGGTCCGCTCAACCAGATGATGAAGCCGGGCATTGGCAGCTATGACAAGTTCAAGCGCATGTTCGAGAAGTACACCAAGGAAGCGGGCAAGGAGCAGTACCTGATCCCTTACTTCATCGCCGCCCACCCGGGCACTACCGATGAAGACATGATGAACCTGGCCCTTTGGCTCAAGGGCAACGGCTTCCGTGCCGACCAGGTGCAGGCGTTCTACCCGTCGCCGATGGCCACCGCCACCGCGATGTACCACTCGGGCAAGAACCCGCTGCGCAAGGTCACCTACAAGAGCGACGCGGTGACCATCGTCAAGAGCGAGGAGCAGCGCCGCCTGCACAAGGCGTTCCTGCGCTACCACGATCCGAAAGGCTGGCCGATGCTGCGTGAAGCATTGACCCGCATGGGCCGCGCCGACCTGATCGGGTCGGGCAAGGACCAACTGATCCCGCTGCATCAGCCGTCCACCGACAGCTACCAGAGCGCCCGGCGCAAGAACTCGACGCCGGCGGGCAGCCATAAGGTCGCCAAGGAAACCACCACCAGGATCCTCACCCAGCACACCGGCCTGCCGCCTCGTGGCAGCGACGGCAGCAACCCGTGGGACAAGCGTGAGCAAGCCAAGGCTGCGGCCCAGGCGCGCAATAAGCAGGCGGCCAAAGAGCGCAGCGATGCGGCCAAGGGCAAGGGCGGCAAGCCTACGCGCAAGCCGGTTGTGCCGCGTTGATCGACACCTGAAATGCAAAGCGCCAGCCTCGTGCTGGCGTTTTGCTTTCTGGTCGGAGGTGAGGCTGTTTGGTAAGGTGGCGCCCATTAGATTGCTATCGGGGGCAAGCCCCACTCCCACACTTGACTGAGTTCCAGCGTGAGAATGCATTCGAATGTGGGAGGGGGCTTGCCCCCGATAGCGTCACTCCAGTCTCCACCCTTTCAAGGAAGAACACCTCATGGGCAACCCCTTGCTCAACATCGGCATGGACTCCAACCGTTCCCAGTTCATGGCGCGCCAGCGCATTGAAGGCCAGATCAACCTGCCGCGCCTGTTTGCGGCCATCGACGCCGATCCAGGTATCGTTGGCGCAGGCGTCGTATACATCGACGCCGACTTCAACGTCATTACCCTGCGCGAATTCAAGCCCATCTGCAGCATCAGGCCCAAGCGCATCATTTTGCGTGAAGCGCAGAAGTACATTGCGCCAACGCAGTTTGCTCAACATGTCGTGA
This sequence comes from Pseudomonas sp. MF7453, assembly GCF_016405455.1. Taxonomy (NCBI): domain Bacteria; kingdom Pseudomonadati; phylum Pseudomonadota; class Gammaproteobacteria; order Pseudomonadales; family Pseudomonadaceae; genus Pseudomonas; species Pseudomonas sp. MF7453. The sequence continues at coordinate 16,431 of NZ_JAEKCN010000029.1, forward strand.
GCAATCCTCGAGAATCGCGACTGATTGGCGAAGCTGTGAATACCGGAGTCTCCTGCTTTGGGGCTGTCATCAGTTGGGCTGCGATCGCCAGTGGAACAATTCTGGTGCCTTTCAGTGCCGGGGCCAGTTCCGTCATCGTTGTGGTGGGGTATGCGGCTGCCGGCGCAAGTATGCTTCAGTGTTTCAACGGCATTGCTCGAACAGCGCTGGAGGTCGCCAAGCCTGAGGTAAAGGATTGGCTCGACAGTGAGGGCTGGTACCAGAATGCTTCTATTGTGCTGGACGCAGTATCACTGGTAGGCGTGAGCGCTTCGGCCCTGACGACGGTCAAGCTGGTCAGGGCCGCCAAAGCATCGACGGGCAAGAGTCTGCGTGACGTGCTTCGCGGGTTGAATCGCCAGGAAAGAGCCAAGCTGACGAAAGAACTGCTGAGCATCAACCATCCCAGCTTGACTGCGAAGATGCTCAAATTGAAGCAGGCGTCGGGTGAACTCACCAAGCGTTTTACCCCTACGCAGCTTAAGCACAGCACCACTACCCAGATCAAAGACGTCCTGGGCGCAAGCATAGGATTTGGCGGGAGTGCGTACTCCGGAAACGTCAATACCATAGCGATAGGGTTGTACGAGGAAATAAACGAATGAACGAGTTAATGACGCTACGCGACTTTTTCAGGCAATACTTTCTGACGTTTATGGGCGGCGTATTTGCTGCGTGTTTTTCTTTGGCATTGGCTGTGGCGCTGGCGTTCGTCACTTATTTTCGTGATGTGCCGCTGGCTCAAGTGGGGCTCAAGATCATGTTGGTCGGGGCGCTGCTCATTCTGTTGACGGTCCATAGCAACTTTATGATTTTGCGGGGCCGACCCTCGTGGGTGTGGGTAATGGTCGGTATCTACGTCGCTTGTCTACTGTTTGTAGTTCCGATGGTTCAATTCCAGCCTCACAAAGTTCTTTATGGGTTGGCGCTGTTATTCCCATTGCTCGGATTATTGACACTTAATAGCAAGGTTCAACGAGAGATGCGCACGAAACTCGTGGGAATCCGTCGCATTCGGCAGTCTGTCAAATCAACCGTCAGATCGAGTAGTCGCATGTGAAGGAGCCGCCTTCGATAAACAGATTCCTGGCGCGCTATTTCCCCGTATTCATGGGGACGATTTTCATGGCGATCTTCTCCGGCTCAGCTGCGGTTTCCATGGCTGGCGTGACCTATTTGCGCGGTGTTGATCCTGCGCTCAAGGCCAACTATTCAGTAGGCGCGATCCTGGTGCTAGTGGCAGCTCTTGTCTTTGGCAACGTCATGATCGCACGCGGCTATCCCTGGGCTACGCGGCTGGTAGCGGCGTACTTGGGCGCTTGTCTGTTGTTCGCACTGCCAATGATTCAATACGATCTCAACAAGCTGGTCTATGGCTCGGCTGTACTCGTTCCGCTGTTGGGGTTACTGCTGCTCAACAGCAAGCGCCACCGCGAAATGCGCAAAAAACTGTCCGAGATACGCCATCTGCGCCAAGCCGCAATCGCAAAGCGCAAAGCCCGTTGATTGGGTAGATTCACCACCTGCACTCAACCTGGCGCTACAAATGTGTGCAGCGCCTGCACCATGCCGGCAACGCAGGCGCCGTTTTGGTGCTGTACTGCACCGGGTTCCACGCTAAAGCGCAATGACTGCCGCGCTGGCATAAGTCTTGCGCAGGTTGTGCCCATGCCCAGGCTCGCAGGAGGCCGCCGTGTCGATTCATGTCGCGTTGCACCACGTTACGCATTACCGCTACGACCGTGCTGTCGAACTCGGCCCTCAGATCGTGCGCTTGCGCCCGGCGGCCCATAGCCGCACGCGGATCTTGTCTTACGCGCTGAAAGTGCTGCCCGAGCAGCATTTCATCAATTGGCAGCAAGACCCTCAGGGCAATTACCTGGCGCGCCTGGTGTTCCCGGAAAAAACTGACCAGCTGCGCATCGAAGTCGATTTGGTCGCCGAGATGGCGGTGTTCAACCCGTTCGACTTTTTCCTCGAACCCTACGCCGAAAAAATCCCCTTCAGTTACGCCGCCGATGAGCAACGCGAGCTGGCGCCGTACCTGGAAACCCTGCCGCTGACGCCGAAGTTTGCCGCTTACCTGGCCGGCATTGACCGCACACCCTTGCCAGCGGTGGATTTCCTGGTCGGGTTGAACCAGCGCCTGGCCGCCGATATCGGCTACCTGATTCGTATGGAACCGGGCGTGCAAACCCCGGAATTCACCCTGGAAAACGCTTCCGGCTCCTGCCGCGATTCAGCCTGGCTGTTGGTGCAATTGCTGCGTAACCTGGGGCTGGCAGCGCGATTTGTCTCCGGTTATCTGATTCAACTCACCGCTGACGTCAAAGCACTGGATGGCCCCTCCGGCACCGAAGTGGACTTCACCGATCTGCACGCCTGGTGCGAGGTGTATTTGCCTGGCGCCGGCTGGATCGGCCTGGATGCCACCTCCGGTTTATTTGCCGGTGAAGGGCACATCCCATTGGCTTGCAGCCCCGATCCATCGTCTGCCGCGCCGATCAGTGGGTTGGTGGAGCCGTGCGAGTGCGAGTTCACCCATGAGATGTCGGTGGAGCGTATATGGGAGGCCCCTCGGGTAACCAAACCCTACACCGAAGAACAATGGCTGGCGATCCAGGCGCTGGGGCGGCAAATTGACGGCGACCTGCTCAAGCACGACGTGCGCCTGACCATGGGCGGTGAGCCGACCTTCGTGTCCATCGACGACCCCGACAGCGCCGAGTGGAACACCGCCGCTCTGGGGCCGGACAAGCGCCGCCTGTCCGCCGAGCTGTTCCAGCGTCTGCGTCAGCACTATGCGCCCCAGGGCCTGGTGCATTTCGGCCAGGGCAAGTGGTATCCCGGCGAGCAGCTGCCGCGTTGGTCGCTCAATTGCTACTGGCGCCGCGATGGGGCGCCGATCTGGCACAACAGTGCGTTGATCGCCGATGAGCAAGAGGACTATGGGGCTGACGGCGCGATGGCCGGACGCTTCCTGGCCAGCGTTGCCGAGCGTCTGAAGTTGCCGGCACGCTTTGTGTTCCCCGCCTTTGAAGACAACTTCTACTACCTGTGGCGCGAAGGCTCACTGCCGCAAAACGTTAGCGCCCAGGACCCGCGCTTGAGCGACGAACTGGAGCGCGAACGCCTGCGCAAAGTCTTCGGCCAGGGCCTGGACAAGGTCATCGGCCAAGTGCTGCCGTTGGCGCGCACCGCCGCCAATGATCGTTGGCAGAGTGGGCGCTGGTACTTGCGCGATGACCACTGCCGCCTGGTGCCGGGCGATTCACCGTTGGGTTATCGCCTACCGCTGGCTTCCCAGCCGTGGGTGACAGCAGCGGAGTATCCATTCGTACACCCGACCGACCCGAACCAGGATCAGCCGCCTCTGCCCACTACCGCGCAACTGCACAGCCACGGCGAGCCGGCCCCCAGTGATGAGCGCGTGCCGAAGGTCGACGAATCCGCCGATTGGCTGACTCGCACTGCGCTGTGCGCCGAAGCGCGGAAAGGGCGCCTGTACCTGTTTATGCCGCCGCTGGAGCGCGTCGAGGATTATCTGGAGCTGGTGACGGCCATCGAGGCCACCGCCCAGGCGCTGCATTGCCCCGTGTTGCTGGAAGGCTACGAGCCACCCGCCGATACACGCCTGAGCAATTTCCGGGTGACGCCGGACCCGGGTGTGATTGAGGTCAACGTGCAGCCATCCGCCACCTGGGATGAGTTGGTGGAACGCACCGAATTTCTTTACGAAGAAGCCCGGCAAACCCGCCTGACCACCGAAAAGTTCATGATCGACGGGCGCCACACCGGTACCGGCGGCGGTAACCATTTCGTCCTCGGCGGTGCGACGCCCAAAGACTCGCCGTTTCTGCGTCGCCCCGATCTGCTGCGCAGCCTGATCAGTTACTGGCATAACCATCCGTCGTTGTCCTACCTGTTTTCCGGGCTGTTTATCGGCCCGACCTCCCAGGCGCCACGGGTGGATGAGGCGCGCAACGATGCGCTGTATGAACTGGAAATCGCCTTCGCGCAGATGCCGGCACCGGGTGAGGAATGCCCGCCTTGGTTGGTGGACCGGCTGCTGCGCAACTTGCTGATCGACGTGACCGGCAACACCCATCGCGCCGAGTTCTGTATCGACAAACTTTACTCACCTGACGGCGCCACGGGCCGCCTGGGCTTGCTGGAATTACGTGCCTTTGAAATGCCGCCCCATGCGCGCATGAGCCTGACTCAGCAGTTGCTGTTGCGCGCGCTGGTGGCTCGGTTCTGGCGCGAGCCTTATGCGCCGCCGAAGCTGGCGCGTTGGGGCACTGAGTTACACGACCGTTTTTTGTTGCCGCACTTTATTGAGCAAGACTTTGCCGACGTCATTGTCGAGCTCAACGCTGCCGGTTACCCGCTGCGTGCCGAATGGTTTGCCGCGCACCTGGAGTTCCGCTTTCCCAAGGTGGGCGATTACGCCGTCAGCGGTATCGAACTGGAACTGCGCCAGGCCCTGGAACCCTGGCATGTGCTGGGCGAGGAGGGCGCGGTGGGCGGCACGGTGCGTTATGTGGATTCGTCTCTGGAGCGCCTGCAAGTGAAGTTGAGTGGCCTGCCGCCGCAACGCTACTTGCTGACCTGCAATGGCATACCCGTGCCGCTGCAACCGACCGGTCGAGTGGGAGAGTTTGTTGCCGGTGTGCGTTACCGCGCCTGGCAACCGGCCAATTGCCTGCAACCGACCATCGCGGTACATGCGCCGTTAGTGTTCGACCTGCTCGACACCTGGATGCAGCGTTCGCTGGGCGGCTGCCAATACCACGTGGCGCATCCGGGTGGGCGTAATTACGACAGCTTGCCGGTGAATGCCAATGAGGCAGAGAGCCGGCGGATGGCGCGGTTTTTCCGGTTGGGGCATAGCCCGGGCAAGCTCTCTGTGCCGAGTGTAGAGGTGAACGATGAGTTGCCCATGATCCTGGATTTACGCCGTTTCCCCAATAAAAATGAGTGAACGCGATCAAATGTGGGAGGGGGCTTGCTCCCGATAGCAGAGTGTCAGTCAGCACATTTGTCACTGATGCGCCGCAATCGGGAGCAAGCCCCCTCCCACACTAGACCGTAGTGAATTTGAGTTAACCTGACTTCCCTTGCCTCTGCCGAGCGTTCCATGTCCGACTTGCTCGACCGTTACCCGCTCACCGCGGGCACCTATCACGAACTGCTGGATGACAGCGGCGCGGTGCGTGCCCATTGGCAGCGCCTGCTTGACCACCTGCAACGCAGTACGCCCGCACAACTGGCCCAGCGTCAGGCATTGCTGACCCGCCAGATCCAGGAAAACGGCGTGACCTATAACGTCTACGCCGACCCCAAGGGCGCTGATCGCCCGTGGGAACTGGACCTGCTGCCCCATGTGCTGGCCGCTGATGAATGGCGGCAGTTGTCGGCCGGTATCGCCCAGCGCGCGCGTCTGCTCAATGCGGTACTCGCCGACCTCTATGGCCCGCAACGCCTCATCAAAGAGGGGCTGCTGCCTGCCGAGCTGGTATTTGGGCATAACAACTTTCTATGGCCGTGCCAGGGGATCCAGCCGCCGGACGGTGCTTTTTTGCACCTGTACGCCGTGGACCTGGCGCGCACGCCCGATGGCCGTTGGTGGGTCACCGCTGACCGTACCCAGGCACCGTCGGGTGCCGGCTACGCCCTGGAAAACCGCACCATCGTGTCCCGTGCTTTCCCGGATCTATACCGTGACTTGCAGGTGCAGCACCTCACCGGTTTCTTCCGCACCCTGCAGGAAACCCTGGCCCGCCAGGCGCCCGGCGATGACCAGCCGCCGCTGATCGTGCTGCTGACGCCGGGGCGTTTCAACGAGAGCTATTTCGAACATCTTTATCTTGCGCGCCAGCTTGGCTACCCACTGGTGGAGGGCGGCGACCTTACCGTGCGCGACAGCACGGTGTTCCTGAAAACCCTCAGCGGGCTGCGCCGAGTCCACGCGATCATGCGCCGCCTGGATGACGATTTTTGCGACCCTCTGGAACTGCGTACCGACTCGGCCCTGGGCGTGCCCGGCCTGCTCGACGCTGTGCGCCAGGGCAATGTGCTGGTGGCCAATGCCCTGGGCAGCGGCGTGCTGGAGTCGCCGGGCTTGTTGGGGTTCCTGCCGAAGATCAACGAGTTCTTGTTCGGTGAAGCGCTGATCCTGCCGTCGATTGCCACCTGGTGGTGCGGCGAGGCACCGGTACTGGCCGAGGCACTGGAGAAGCTCCCGGAGCTGCTAATCAAACCGGCGTTTCCCTCGCAAAGTTTCGCCCCGGTTTTTGGCCGTGACTTGAACGAACAGCAGCGCCAGACCCTGGCCGAGCGTATGCGCGCACGGCCTTACGCCTATGTCGCCCAGGAGCTGGCGCAACTGTCCCAGGCGCCGGTTTGGCACACCGAGGAGGACCATCTGCAACACCGCGCCATCGGTATGCGCGTGTACGCGGTGGCCAGCGCCGAGGGCTATCGCGTGTTGCCCGGTGGCCTGACCCGTGTGGCCGCCGACGCCGATGCCGAAGTGGTATCGATGCAACGCGGCGGTGCCAGCAAGGACACCTGGGTGCTCGGCGAGCGCGTCAGCGCCGGTGAACAGTGGCGTGCCCAGCGCGCCATTGGCGTCCACGATCTGGTGCGCCGCGACCCGTATTTGCCGTCGCGGGTGGTGGAAAACCTGTTCTGGTTTGGCCGTTATTGCGAACGCTGTGATGACAGTGCGCGCTGGCTGCGCGTCGTGCTGGCGCGCTATGTCGACGGCGATGATCCGTTGGCATTGCAGGCGGCGGTCGAGCTGGGTGAAAGCCTGCATCTGTTGCCGGAGGAGGGCGAGTTGCCGGAGCGTCTGCTTGCGGCCTTGCTCGGCGATGACTGGCCCTCCAGCCTGCGCGCCAATTTGCAGCGCTTGCAGTGGGCCGCGTCCCAGGTGCGCGGCAAGCTGTCTCGGGAAAACTGGCAGGCCCTGGTAGAGCTGCAACGCGAAGCCATGGAACTGGAAAGCCAAACCCCGGACTTTGGCGAGCTGCTGGATTTTCTCAATCGCTTGGTAATGTCTTTAGCGGCGCTGTCCGGGTTTGCCCTGGATGATATGACCCGCGATGAAGGCTGGCGCTTTTTGATGATGGGCCGGCGCATTGAGCGTCTGCAATTTCTCAGTACCAGCCTGGCCGCGTTCCTGCGTGGCGTGGCGGTGTTCGATCAGGCGGGGCTGGAGTGGTTGCTGGAGCTGGGCAACAGCAGCATCACCTATCGCTCGCGCTACCTGGCGGTGCCGCAACTGATTCCGGTGCTCGACCTGTTGTTGCTCGATGAGCAGAACCCCCACGCGGTGTTGTTTCAGCTCAAGTTGGTGAGCCGCACCGTGCGTCGCCTCAATGATGATTTTGGTGTGCCTCGGGAAACCGGCCTGGCGCCGTTGGTGGAGCGCCTGGGGCGCTTCGACCTGGGGTGCCTTGAGAACCCGCTGTTTGGCGAGCCCGGCGTACGTGCCGCGCTGGATGGCCTGGCCGACCTGCTGCAAGCGGTCGCCGATGAGAGCGGGCAAGTGTCGGACCGCCTGGCGCTGCGCCATTTTGCCCATGTAGATGATGTCAGCCAGCAAACGGTGTCGGTGTGATGAGTGCGCGCTATCAGATTTTTCACGATACCCATTACCACTACGACAGCCCGGTATCCCTGGCCCAGCAGTTGGCGCATTTGTGGCCACGGCCGTGTGCGTGGCAGCGTTGCACCTGGCAAACCCTGGACATTAGCCCGCAGCCTTCTTCGCGCCGCGATGAGCTGGACGTGTTCGGCAACCCGATCACGCGCCTGGCGTTCGAGCGGCCGCATGATGAGTTGCTGGTCAATGCCGGATTGACCGTGGAAGTGCTGGCGCGTCCCTCGCTGGACCTGCGGCAATCGCCCGCATGGGACAGCACCCGTGACAGCTTCACCTACAGCAGCCAGGCGCTGTCGATGGAGGTGATCGAAGCCTGCCGCTATCGCTTCGAATCGCCTTACGTGCATCTGAAAAAAACCTTTGTCGAGTTCTCGCAAAGCTGCTTCCCGCCTGGCGAGCCTTTGTTGGTCGGCGTGCAGGCATTGATGCAAAAGATTTTCAGCGAATTCACCTTCGATGCCGAAGCCACTCAGGTCGCCACGCCGCTGGTGGAGGTGCTGGAGCGCCGTCGCGGCGTGTGTCAGGACTTCGCCCACCTGATGCTCGCCTGTCTGCGCTCACGGGGCCTGGCGGCGCGCTATATCAGCGGCTACCTGCTGACCCAGCCGCCGCCCGGCCAGCCACGGCTGATTGGCGCCGATGCGTCCCATGCGTGGGTCTCGGTGTTTTGCCCGCGGTTGGGCTGGGTGGATTTCGATCCGACCAACAATGTGCAGCCGGCACTGGAGCACATCACCCTGGCCTGGGGCCGGGATTTTTCCGATGTGTCGCCGTTGCGTGGGGTGATTCTGGGGGGAGGCAGCCATGACCCGGAGGTGCGGGTGACGGTGATGCCGTTGGAATAATGACTGCGGGCTGTCGATTTTTGTAGGAGCGAGCTTGCTCGCGAAGGATCTTGGGGCGCCACGTTAATCCAGGCGACCCTCGTCATCGTTGACGTTCTTCGCGAGCAAGCTCGCTCCTACAGGAATGCTTATTCAGCCGGGTCTTTCGGGGTTTCGGTCTCGTCAGTTGCTGCTTCACCTTCCGCATCCGGGTTCAGCGCGCCGGCTTCTTCGTCTGCAGCGGCTTTCTTGCGTTGCAGCTTTTCCTCTTTCTTCTGTTCCTTGGCCAAGTCTCTCTGACGTTTGGCGAAGGAGTAATTAGGTTTGGCCATGGGCGATCCTCTAGGGTCGAAGGTGAGGGTGGGCGGCGCGCAGCTGCCTTGGGTCGTCATGGTAGCAGCTTCAGGGTGCGCTTTGCTTTCACTTACCGCAGGCGTAGGCGGCCAGCAGGCCGTTGAACAGGTGATTGAGGTGCATGGCATGAACTCCCGTGAGTGATGGGGCGATCATAGGCAGGGTGCGGCAGTTTGGCTGGTTGATTGTGTTGATCAGTCTGATAGCCTAAAGTTGTATACAATCTGTTGATGCAGATCATAAGAACTTCAGCCTGCTTGAGGCACCCTTGTCGCAATACGCGTTTTCTAACCCTGCCTTGGAGATTCACATGTTTGCCAAACTCGTTGCTGTTTCCCTGCTGACCCTGGCGAGCGGCCAGTTGCTTGCTGCAGAGTGCAAGGTCACTGTCGACTCCACCGACCAAATGTCGTTCAACACTAAAGAAATCACCATCGACAAGAGCTGCAAGCAGTTCACTGTTGAGCTGACTCATTCGGGTAACCTGCCCAAGAACGTGATGGGCCATAACTGGGTGTTGACTACCGAAGCCAATATGCAACCGGTGGCAACCGACGGCATGGCTGCGGGGATCGACAAGGATTACCTGAAAGCCGGTGATGAGCGCATCATCGCCCACACCAAGATCATCGGTGCCGGCGAGAAAGACTCGGTGACCTTCGACGTCTCCAAGCTGAAGGCCGATGAGAAATACAGCTTCTTCTGCTCGTTCCCAGGCCACATCTCGATGATGAAAGGTGCTGTGGTTCTGAAGTAACACCGCGTTATCGTTCATCGCAGGCAAGCCAGCTCCCACATTCGACCGCATTCCCATGTTGGAATACGGTCAAGTGTGGGAGCTGGCTTGCCTGCGATGGCGATTCGACAATCAATGCAAAACGATCGGTTCACCTCAAGGCGCAAACGGCATGACCCGCTTGTGCTCTGTCTTGCGATAGGTCTCGCAGATAATCCTGAACGCCTCTTCACGCACCGGCTCGCCGTGCAGGAAGGCATCAATCTCGGCATAGGTCACGCCATGTGACGCTTCGTCCGGCTTGCCCGGCGACAGGTCTTCGAGGTCGGCGGTCGGCACCTTCTCCACCAGCGATTCCGGCGCGCCAAAGTGACGGGCAATGGCCCGCACCTGATGCTTCACCAGCCCGCTCAAGGGCGCCAGGTCGCAAGCCCCGTCACCGAACTTGGTGTAGAAGCCCATCACCGCTTCGGCCGCATGGTCGGTGCCGATCACCAGCCCACCGGCCGCGCCGGCGATGGTGTACTGCGCCACCATGCGCATACGCGCCTTGGTGTTGCCCAGTACGAAGTCGCGGGACGCCGCGGGCCTGCCTTCAAACGCGGTCACTTCATTGGCCAGGGCTTTCACTGCCGGGCCGATGTTGACGGTGTGGCGTTCATCCGGCTCGATAAAGTCCACCGAAGCCTGGGCGTCGTGTTCGTCAAACTGGGTTTCGTAGGGCAGGCGCACGGCGATAAAGCGGTACGCCTCATCACCGGTGCTGGCGCGCAGTTCCTGCATCGCACGTTGGGCCAACAGGCCGGCGGTCAGGGAGTCGACGCCGCCGCTGATGCCCAGCACCAGGGCCTTGAGCCCGGAATTGCGCAGGCAGTCCTGGATAAAGGTCACGCGTCGGGCAATCTCGGCTTCAAGGCTGGCCTGGTCTTTGAACGGCGCTTGGACCTTGAGCTGCTGCGCAATCTCACGCTGTACGGCTTGCATGATTCACTCCTTGCTGGAAAGGGCAGGTACTTTGAAAACGTGACGCAAATAGGCGACAAAATTCGGGTCGGTGCAATGGGTCTTGCCCGCTTCATCGGAAATCTTGGCGACGGGCTGGCCATTGCAGGCGGTCATTTTAAGCACGATGCTCATCGGTTCCACCCCCGGAATGTCGCAGGTGAGGTTGGTGCCGATACCAAAGCTCACATTGATCCGACCACGCAACGCACGGAATATCTCCAATGCTTTGGGCAGCGTCAGACTGTCGGAGAACACCAGGGTCTTGCTCATCGGCTCGATGCCCAGCTTGTGGTAGTGGGCGATGGCTTTTTCCGCCCACTGAATCGGATCGCCGGAGTCGTGGCGCAGGCCATCGAACAGCTTGGCGAAGTACAAATCGAAGTCGCTGAGGAAGGCGTCGGTGGTGATGCAATCGGTCAGGGCGATACCCAGCAGCCCACGGTACTCGCGCACCCAGCAATCCAGGGCGGCGATCTGGCTGTCGATCAGGCGCGGGCCCAGTTGCTGGTGGGCCATGATCCACTCATGGGCCATGGTGCCCAGCGGCTTCATATCGAATTCACGCGCCAGGTGCACGTTGCTGGTGCCGACAAAGCGCCCAGGGAAGTCATGTTTGAGCACGCTGACTACTTCTTCCTGTACCCGGTACGAGAAGCGGCGGCGCGTACCGAAGTCGGCCACTTGCAGTTCCGAGAGTTCATCGCTGGAGGCATTGGCCGTCAGCCAATCGAACTTGCGGTACAACTGCTCGCGGGCCTGTTCAAGGATTACGGTTTGGTAGCGGTAGCGGTTACGCACTTCGCTGACGATGGCCAGCATCGGCACTTCAAACAGGATCACATGCAGCCAAGGCCCGCGCAGGCGGATAAATAACTCGCCGTTCTCGATGCCGGTTTGCACATACCGCAGGTTGAAGCGAAACAGCCCGAGGAAGCGCAAAAAATCCGGCTTCATAAAGCTGATGCGTTCCAGAAAGCCCAGTTGGTCGGGGCTCAGGCTTAACTCGGCGAGGCGTTCGATCTGGTAGCGGATCTCCGCCAGGTATGGGCGCAGGTCTTCACTGTTACGGCAACGGAACTCCCATTCAACTTCCACATTGGGGTAGTTGTGCAGCACCGCCTGCATCATGGTCAGCTTGTAGAAGTCGGTGTCGAGCAGGTTCTGCACGATGCGATCGGCAAACACACTCTCGCTCATAACGGGAATCTCCAGACGGGTCGGCGATGGAGGCCGGCCTTTACGCACAATTGAGGAAGGGGGTTAGTGGCGCATAGACCTGTGGGGGATTGCCAGTGATTTTTTCAGTAAGGCCACTGGCGCCATCGCAGGCAAGCCAGCTCCCACATTTGAAATGCATTCCAAACGGTGGGAGCTGGCTTGCCTGCGATGGCGATTCTCCAGGCGCTAAAGCACCTGCTCCATCATCCACTTCACAAATTCGCGCACCTTGGGCACTTCCGCCGAATGCTCAGGATACGCCAGGTAGTAAGCATCCTGGCTCGGCATCGCATGTCGCCAGGGGATCACCAACTTGCCCTCGGCCAATTCCTCCTCCACCAGAAAACGCGGCAACAACGCCACGCCGCAACCTACCTGCGCCGCCCGAATGCACATATAAAACGTGTCGAACCGCGGCCCATGGTAGCTGTGCTCGGTATGAAAGCCCTGGCTGGCGAACCATTCATGCCAGCCCTGGGGCCGCGAGGCGTTTTGCAGCAGCACCAGGTCGCTCAGTTGCGTAGGATCGGTGAAGGGCTGGGCGGGCAGGCTGTCGGGCGAACATACCGGGACAAGTTCTTCGCTGAACAGCTTCAGGCTCTCGGTGCCCGGACGCGCGCCCTGGCCGAAGTAGAACGCCATATCAGCCTTGCCTTGCAGCAGCTCATCCGGCGCTTGCTCGTTGCACAGGTCCAGGTGGATCTGCGGGTGACGCAGGCGCCAACCCTTGAGGCGCGGCACCAGCCAGCGCGCACCGAAGGTATAGGGCGTGGACACACGCAGCACTTCAGTCTCGCCGCCGTAGGAGCGCAGGTAATGGGTAGACATCTCCACTTGGGTGAGGATCTTGCGCACTTCCACCAGGTACAGGTCGCCCGCCGGGGTCATCTGCAAGCGGCGGCGCACCCGGCGAAACAGCAGGTGCTGCAACAACTCTTCCAGCTGCGCCACCTGTTTGCTCACGGCGCTTTGCGTGAGGTTCAGCTCTTCGGCAGCGCGGGTGAAGCTCAGGTGGCGGGTAGCGGCTTCGAAGCACTGCAGCGCGGTGATCGAGGGCAAATGTCTTTTGTTCAGCACGGCATGCCTCTTTTTGTTCTTTGCATGAATAAACGGAATGATATCTCGCCTAATCGTCGTTTGTTGGCAAGTCTTGGGCCAGCTACAAATAGGGCCAGGATCGCCGCACGTGTCGCGGCGCGAATTTTTGTACGCAGATTGAAGGAGTGACCCATGGTTGCCGCATTGCTTGATCGTCTCGGGGTAAACCCGGCGCTGTACCAGGCGGGCAAACAGCCCGTGCATTCGCCGATTGATGGCAGCCGTATCGGCAGTGTGCACTGGGAAGGCGCCGCCGAGGTGGAGCAACAGGTCAGTCGTGCCGAGCACGCATTTGAGGCCTGGCGTAAAGTGCCGGCCCCGCGTCGCGGCGAGCTGGTACGCCAGTTCGGCGATGTACTGCGCCAATACAAGGCCGACCTGGGCGAGCTGGTGTCCTGGGAAGCCGGCAAGATCACTCAGGAAGGCTTGGGTGAAGTGCAGGAAATGATCGACATCTGCGACTTCGCCGTGGGCCTGTCCCGACAGTTGTACGGCTTGACCATCGCCTCCGAACGCCCAGGCCACCATATGCGTGAAACCTGGCACCCGCTGGGCGTGGTCGGGGTGATCAGCGCCTTCAACTTTCCGGTGGCCGTATGGGCATGGAACACCGCGCTGGCATTGGTATGCGGCAACGCAGTGATCTGGAAACCCTCGGAAAAGACCCCGCTCACCGCGCTGGCCTGCCAGGCGTTGTTCGAGCGCGTACTGAACAAGTTTGACGATGCGCCCGAGTACCTGAGCCAGGTGATCATCGGCGGCCGCGACGCCGGCGCCGCGCTGGTGGACGACCCGCGCGTGGCCCTGATCAGTGCCACCGGCAGCACCCGAATGGGCCGCGAAGTGGCGCCGAAAGTTGCGGCGCGTTTCGCCCGCAGCATTCTCGAACTGGGTGGCAACAACGCGATGATCCTCGGGCCAAGCGCCGACCTGGACATGGCCGTGCGCGCCATCCTGTTCAGCGCCGTCGGCACCGCCGGCCAACGTTGCACCACGTTGCGCCGGTTGATCGCCCATGAGTCGGTCAAGGAAGACATCGTCACCCGCCTCAAGGCGGCCTATTCCAAGGTGCGCATCGGCCACCCGCTGGAAGGCAACCTGGTCGGCCCACTGATCGACAAGCAGGGCTTTGACAACATGCAGGACGCCCTGGAGCAAGCCTTGAGCGAGGGCGGCAAGGTGTTCGGCGGCAAGCGCCAACTGCAAGACACATTTCCCAACGCCTACTACGTCTCGCCGGCAATTGTGGAAATGCCCGAGCAAAGCGACGTGGTGTGTACCGAAACCTTCGCGCCGATTCTCTACGTGGTCGGCTACACCGACTTCGCCGAAGCCCTGCGCCTGAATAACGCGGTGCCACAGGGCCTGTCGTCATGCATCTTCACCACCGACGTGCGTGAAGCCGAGCAATTCATGTCGGCGGTGGGCAGTGATTGCGGGATTGCCAACGTCAACATCGGCCCGAGCGGCGCGGAGATTGGCGGTGCCTTCGGTGGCGAGAAAGAGACCGGCGGCGGGCGAGAGTCGGGCTCGGATGCCTGGCGCGGGTATATGCGCCGGCAGACCAATACCGTGAACTACTCGCAGGAATTGCCGTTGGCCCAAGGCATCACGTTCGACTGAGCCTCAGGTCGGAGTGAGATCAATGTGGGAGCAGGCAAGCCAGCTCCCACAGGTGATTGGGTTTCCCATTCAAAAGAGTATTTGTTTGTTAGGTCTCATCGGAGTCTGGCAATGGCACTGCGCGAAACATGTTTATGGGAACACCTCACCCCCAGCCGACCAGATCGCGCCGCGCTCAGCGGCACACTCAAGGTGGATGTGTGCGTAATCGGCGCCGGCATCACCGGTTTGTCGGCGGCCATCCATTTGCTGGAACAGGGTAAAAGCGTTGCCGTGCTGGAGGCCCATCGCACCGGCCATGGCGGCTCGGGGCGTAACGTCGGCTTGGTCAATGCCGGCCTGTGGATCCCGCCGGATGAGATCGAAGCCGGGTTCGGCACGGCGGTGGGCAGCCAGCTCAACCGCATGTTGGGCGCAGCGCCGGCCCTGGTGTTCAGCCTGATCGACAAATACAACATCGATTGCCAATTGCGCCGCGAGGGTACGTTGCACATGGCGCACAACGCCCGTGGCGAGGCGGATTTGCGCAGTCGTGAAGAACAATGGAAGCGCCGTGGCGCGCCGGTGGAGTTACTCACCGGGCCGGCGTGCGAGCAAGCCACCGGTACCCGCAAAATATCCGCCGCCTTGCTCGATCGACGGGCCGGCACCCTGAACCCCATGGCCTACACCACGGGCTTGGCCAATGCCGCCGCAACGCTGGGCGGGCAATTGTTTGACCATTCCCCGGTCACCCGGCTTGAACGCCAGGGTGCCGACTGGTCGGTGCAGACCGCTGAGGGCGCGGTGCAGGCTGCTCAGGTGGTGATCGCCTCCAACGCCTACACCGAAGGCGAATGGACAGAGTTGCGGCGCAATTTTTTCCCCGGCTATTACTATCAGGTGGCTTCGGCGCCGCTGACCGATGATGCCGCCCGACAAATCCTGCCTGGTGGCCAGGGGTCGTGGGACACGCGCCAGGTATTGAGCAGCATCCGTCGTGATGCCGATGGCCGCCTGTTGCTGGGCAGCCTGGGCAACGGCAACCAGAAACCCGCCTGGTTCCTCAAGGCGTGGGCCGATCGGGTGCAGCAGCACTACTTCCCGTATCTCAAATCGGTGCAGTGGGAATACACCTGGACCGGCTGCATCGCGTTTACCCCAGACCATCTGATGCGCCTGTTCGAACCTGCCCCCGGCCTGGTCGCAGTCACCGGCTATAACGGGCGCGGTGTGACCACAGGCAGCGTGGTCGGCAAGGCATTTGCCGACTACCTGTGTCACCAGAATCCCCAAGCCTTGCCGATCCCTTTTGCGCCGATGCAGCCACTGGCAGGCGCAGGTCTGCGCAGTTGCCTGTATGAAGCAGGATTCTCGCTGTACCACGCCGGGCAATGTCTGAGGATCGTGATCTGATCAGCGAAATACCCCTCAAAAGCCTGCATTTTCTTAGCAGGCTACCCATCTGTATTGGTGCAAGTCGTAGCAATCACGCACTGTAAATGTGCAGTTCCGTTACGCCTTTTGTTACAGGTGCAGGAACTGCCGTTTATCCCTCCGGTTGCAGGTGCTGACGCGCAAGGTTGTACTTTTTCTGCTCTCTGGTTGCACCTATAGAAGCTAGACGGTTGCACGTACTGGCAAAAGGAGTCGAAACCCACGTAATAACAATGACACCGTGTCTTTTTGAAGAATAAAAAAGTAATGGCACGCGGCTTGCTCTGAGCTTTCAGTGAAAAGTTTGAATGCAAGTTGTCGTGCCAAAAATCAAAAATATCGGAGCACCACTCATGTCCCAGACGTTTTACAAGAAAGGTTTTCTGGCCCTCGCCGTTGCAGCGGCGCTGGGTGTTTCTACGTTTGTTCAAGCTGATGTGAAAATTGGTGTGGCGGGCCCGATGACGGGTGCCAACGCCGCTTTCGGTGAGCAGTACATGAAGGGTGCCCAGGCGGCAGCCGACGTTATCAACAAGGCCGGCGGCATCAACGGTGAGCAGATCAAACTGGTGGCCGGCGATGACGCCTGCGAACCCAAACAAGCCGTGGCTGTGGCCAACCGCCTGGCCGACCAGGACAAAGTGATCGGTGTGGTCGGGCACTTCTGCTCATCCAACACCATCCCGGCGTCTGAGGTTTACGACGAAGCAGGCATCATCGCCATCACCCCGGGCTCCACCAACCCACAAGTGACCGAACGCGGCCTGGGCGCCATGTTCCGTATGTGCGGGCGTGACGACCAGCAAGGCATCGTGGCCGGCGACTACATCGTCGACGTGCTCAAGGGCAAGAAAGTCGCGGTGATCAACGACAAGGATACCTACGGCAAAGGCCTGGCCGACGCCACCGCTGCGCAGTTGACCAAGCGCGGCGTCAAGCCGGTGCTGGAAGAGGGCCTGACCCGGGGCGAGAAAGACTTCAGCGCCCTGGTTACCAAGATCCGTTCCCTGGGCGCCGACGTCGTGTACTTCGGCGGCCTGCATCCGGAAGCCGGCCCACTGGTGCGCCAGATCCGCGAAGCGGGCTTGAAAGACGTCAAGTTCATGTCCGATGACGGCGTGGTCACCGACGAGCTGGTAGCCACCGCCGGCGGCGCGCAGTACGTCGATGGCGTGTACATGACCTTCGGCGCCGACCCGCGCCTGCTGCCAGACAGCAAGACGGTCGTGGAAGAGTTCCGCAAGAACGGCACCGAGCCTGAAGGCTACACCCTGTACGCCTACGCCTCGATCCAGGCCCTGGCTGCCGGTTTCAACGGTGCCAAGTCCAACAAGGGCGAAGACGCCGCCAAGTGGCTCAAGGCCAACCCGGTCAAAACCGTCATGGGCGAAAAAGCCTGGGATACGAAGGGTGACCTGAAAGTCTCCGACTACGTGGTTTACCAGTGGGACAAAGACGGCAAATACCATCAGTTGGAAAAGCAGAAGTAATAACGCGACGGCTTGAACACCTCGATCCCTGTGGGAGCCGGGCTTGCCCGCGATGACGGACTCAATGCCAACCCTGTGTTGAATGTGAAACCGCTATCGCAGGCAAGCCAGCTCCCACAGAGGGCCTGGTTGCCTGCTCTATTGCACCAAACCTGTCTTTTCCTCCAGAAGCGCCGCACACCCACCGGTGTGCAGGTGCTCACCGCGTGAGATTGCGTTATGGATGGTATTTTCCTGCAGCAACTGGTCAATGGCCTGACCCTCGGGTCGGTCTATGGCCTGATCGCCATCGGCTACACAATGGTCTATGGCATCATTGGCATGATCAACTTCGCCCACGGCGAGGTTTATATGATTTCCGCTTACCTCGCGGCGATCAGTCTGGCACTGCTGGCTTACTTCGGCATCGAATCCTTCCCGCTGCTCATTCTCGGCACCTTGATCTTCACCGTGGTCGTCACCGGCGTGTACGGTTGGGTGATTGAACGTGTCGCCTATAAACCGCTGCGCAACTCCACCCGCCTGGCACCGCTGATCAGCGCCATCGGTATCTCGCTGATCCTGCAGAACTACGCACAGATCGCCCAGGGTGCCAAGCAACAAGGCATCCCGACGCTGCTGGCCGGCGCCTGGCGCGTCGATATCGGCACCGGCTTCGTGCAACTGACCTACACCAAAGTGTTCATCCTGGTGGCGGCGTTCGCCGGCATGGCGTTGCTCACCTACATCATCAAATACACCAAGCTGGGTCGCATGTGCCGCGCCACTCAGCAAGATCGCAAAATGGCCTCGATCCTGGGCATCAACACCGACCGGGTGATCTCCTACGTGTTCGTTATCGGCGCAGCCATGGCTGCCCTGGCCGGCGTGCTGATCACCCTCAACTACGGCACCTTCGACTTCTATGCCGGCTTCATCATCGGCATCAAGGCGTTTACCGCGGCGGTTCTCGGCGGCATCGGCTCCCTGCCTGGGGCGATGCTGGGCGGGATCATCCTCGGTATCTCCGAGTCGCTGTTCTCGGGGTTGATCAACTCTGACTACAAAGACGTGTTCAGTTTCTCCCTGCTGGTGGTGATTCTGATTTTCCGTCCCCAGGGCCTGCTTGGTCGCCCACTCGTGGCGAAGGTGTAAACATGTCTGCTGCCAAATCCATTGATATCAAAAAAAGTGTGGTCGATACCGTCCTCGCCGGGCTGATTTCGCTGATCGTGTTCGGCCCGATCGTGGGCGTAGTGCTCGACGGCTACAGCTTCAACCTGGAGCCGGTGCGAGTTGCCACGTTGGTCGCCATCGTCATGGTCGGGCGTTTTGCCTTGAGCCTGTTCCTGCAAACCCCCAAGGGCGTGAAGATCCTGCAGGGTTTTGAAAGCAGTGGTTCGGGCGTGCATGTGCTGCCGCCGGACTACAAGTCGCGACTGCGCTGGATCATTCCGGCACTGATCGTGATCGCCATCGTGTTTCCGATCTTCGCCAACAAATACCTGCTCACCGTGGTGATCCTCGGGTTGATCTACGTGTTGCTCGGCCTGGGCCTGAACATCGTGGTGGGCCTGGCCGGCCTGCTCGACCTGGGTTACGTGGCGTTCTATGCCATTGGTGCCTACGGCCTGGCGCTGGGTTATCAATACCTGGGCCTGGGGTTCTGGACGGTGCTGCCGCTGGCGGCCATCGCGGCGGCGTTGGCGGGGTGCATACTCGGCTTCCCGGTGTTGCGAATGCACGGTGACTACCTGGCCATCGTGACCCTGGGCTTTGGTGAAATCATTCGCCTGGTACTCAACAACTGGCTGTCGTTCACTGGTGGCCCCAACGGTATGCCCGTGCCTTCGCCGACCTTTCTGGGCCTGGAGTTCGGCAAGCGTGCAAAGGATGGCGGCATCCCGTTTCACGAGTTCTTCGGCATCGATTACAACCCCAACATCAAGTTCATGTTCATCTACATCGTGCTGTTTCTGGTGGTGCTGGCCGTGCTGTACATCAAACATCGCCTCACGCGTATGCCGGTCGGTCGCGCCTGGGAAGCCTTGCGTGAAGATGAAATCGCCTGCCGCTCCATGGGCCTGAACCATGTGCTGGTCAAGCTCTCGGCGTTCACCATTGGGGCATCTACCGCTGGTTTGGCGGGTGTGTTTTTCGCCAGCTACCAGGGTTTCGTCAACCCATCGTCGTTTACCTTCTTCGAGTCGGCGTTGATCCTCGCCATCGTGGTGTTGGGCGGCATGGGCTCGACGGTCGGCGTGGTGATCGCCGCGTTCGTGTTGACCGTGGCGCCGGAACTGCTGCGTAGTTTTTCCGAGTACCGCGTGCTGCTGTTTGGGGTGCTGATGGTGGTGATGATGATCTGGCGACCGCGCGGCTTGATTCGCATCAGCCGTACCGGCGTGACGCCACGCAAAGGGGTAGCGCCATGAGTAAGGAAGTCGTGCTGTCCGTCGAACACCTGATGATGCACTTCGGTGGTATCAAGGCCTTGAGCGATGTAAGCCTCAAGGTTGAACGCAACTCGATCTTCGCCCTGATCGGCCCCAACGGCGCCGGCAAGACCACAGTGTTCAACTGCCTCACCGGCTTCTACAAAGCCAGTGGCGGCAAGATCGAACTCAACGTGCGGGGTAAGCAAACCAACGTGATCCAACTGCTCGGCGAGCGCTTTGAGGCCACCGACTTCGTCTCGCCCAAAAGCTTCCTCAGCCGTGTGTACTACAAGATGTTCGGCGGCACCCACCTGGTAAACCGTGCCGGGCTGGCGCGCACCTTCCAGAACATTCGCCTGTTCAAGGAAATGTCGGTGCTGGAAAACCTGCTGGTGGCCCAGCACATGTGGGTCAATCGCAACATGCTCGCGGGCATCCTCAATACCAAGGGCTACCGCAAGGCTGAAAGTGATGCCCTGGACTGTGCGTTCTACTGGCTGGAGGTTGTGGACCTGGTGGACTGCGCCAACCGCCTGGCCGGCGAGCTCTCCTATGGCCAGCAGCGCCGCCTGGAAATCGCCCGCGCCATGTGCACGCGGCCGCAGATCATCTGCCTGGACGAACCGGCAGCGGGCCTCAACCCTCAGGAAACCGAAGCCCTCAGCGCGATGATTCGCCTGCTGCGCGACGAACACGACCTTACGGTGGTGCTGATCGAACACGACATGGGCATGGTGATGAGTATTTCCGACCACATTGTGGTGCTGGACCACGGCAACGTGATTGCCGAAGGCGGCCCCGACGCGATCCGCAACGACCCGAAAGTGATTGCTGCCTACCTGGGCGCGGACGAAGAGGAGCTGGTATGAGCGCACCTATCCTCGAAATGAAGGACCTGGACGTGTTCTACGGCCCGATCCAGGCCCTGAAGAAGGTCTCGCTGCACATCAACGAAGGCGAAACCGTCAGCCTGATTGGCTCCAACGGCGCGGGCAAATCCACGCTGCTGATGTCGATCTTCGGCCAGCCTCGGGCCGAGTCGGGGCAGATTCTGTACAACGGCGTCGACATTACCCACAAGTCGTCTCATTACATCGCGTCCAACGGCATTGCGCAGTCGCCGGAGGGGCGGCGAGTGTTCCCCGACATGACCGTCGAGGAAAACCTGCTGATGGGCACCATCCCCATTGGCGACAAGTTTGCCAGCGAGGATATGCAGCGCATGTTCGAGCTGTTCCCCAGGCTCAAGGAGCGGCGTAACCAGCGGGCCATGACCATGTCCGGCGGCGAACAGCAAATGCTCGCCATCGCCCGTGCGCTGATGAGCCGGCCCAAGCTGTTGCTGCTCGACGAGCCCAGCCTGGGTTTGGCGCCGATTGTGGTAAAGCAGATCTTTTCCACCCTGCGTGAGTTGGCGTCCACCGGGATGACCATCTTCCTGGTGGAGCAGAACGCCAACCATGCGCTGCGCTTGTCGGACCGGGCGTATGTGATGGTCAATGGTGAGATTCGCCTGACCGGCACAGGTAAAGAACTGCTGGTTAACGAGGAAGTGCGCAACGCCTACCTCGGCGGCCACTGACCTAAGATCCAGGCGCATCAACCCTGTGGGAACCGGGCCTTATGTGGGAGCCGGGCTTGCCCGCGATAGCATCACCTCGGTTTAGCTGACATACCGAGGTGGCCGCATCGCAGGCAAGCCAGCTCCCACCCAAAGCCGGTTCCCACATTTGTTTTTGCGGTGTCAACAAGCCCTCCACCAAATTGTGGAAAACAAATCCAGCCCACCTCCAAAGCGCGACATATAGCCGCCGCAAATCCCTGTTTTGTCACAGTTTTGACTTGTCCCCATCCACTGTGGAACCGGCTGTGGGTAACATGGGTGTACCTGGCTGAAAGCCTTTAAATACATGGCTTGTAGCGTTGTGGTTGTTTTTTGATCAGCTACTTTTTCTCGACCCTCCACCGGCTTTGTCAACCTGTTTAAAGACACAGGTATATGACCGGAATATGTCGGTCAAGCCTGTGGATAAGTCTGTGATTAAACTCTGGAAAGACTCCCGCAGGGGCCGGAATGACTGGCCTGAAGCCATCGTTGCGTCTTTCTGAATTTTTCAAGGGCTACATACGCCCCGATCAAGGTCAAGCAAAAAACTTTCTAAAACCGCCTGCAAGCCTTGTACACAGTGGCTCCGAGCGATTTGCACTTGCCCCCAAAGACTGTGGGCGCAATTGTGGATAACCTGCGCGCACATGGCTGCAAGCCACGGTTTACAAGGCGTTGGTCGTTCTGATTAAAAAATGAACAGTTGTATGTGAAGTTCTGCGCATAGCGGTTGCCGCGACGGCGGCGTAAGGGCATTCTGCTGGCAACTTTTTCCCCGATGCCCTCTAGGAGAACACCATGTCCGACACGCTATTCATCACTGGCGCTACTTCAGGTTTCGGCGAGGCCTGTGCTCGTCGTTTTGCCGAAGCCGGCTGGAAGCTGGTGCTCACCGGTCGTCGTGCCGAGCGCTTGAATGCCCTGGTCGAAGAGCTTTCCCGGCAGACCGAAGTGCATGGCCTGGTGGTCGATGTGCGCGATCGCAAAGGCATGGAGGAGGCTATTGCCAACTTGCCGCCGTCGTTTGCCAAACTGCGTGGCCTGATCAACAACGCCGGCCTGGCGGTGGGCACTGATCCTGCCCCCAAGTGCGACCTCGACGATTGGGAAACCATGGTCGACACCAATATCAAGGGCCTGCTGACCACCACTAACCTGTTGTTGCCGCGCCTGATTGCTCATGGCCGTGGTGCGGGGATCATCAACCTGGGCTCCATCGCCGGTAACTATCCGTACCCGGGCAGCCATGTGTATGGCGGCTCCAAGGCGTTCGTGAAGCAGTTCTCGCTGAACCTGCGGTGCGACCTGCAAGGTACTGGCGTGCGGGTGACCAACATCGAGCCGGGCCTGTGCGAGAGCGAGTTCTCGCTGGTGCGGTTTGGCGGTGACCAGGCGCGTTATGACGCCACCTATGCAGGTGCTGAACCGATCCAGCCGCAGGATATTGCCGACACGATTTTCTGGGTGATGAATACCCCGGCCCACGTGAACATCAACCGGTTGGAACTGATGCCGGTGAGCCAGACCTGGGCCGGGTTTGCGATTGAGCGTGGGGCCAAGGGCTAAGCACCTGCGCGATACTCTGTAGGAGCGAGCTTGCTCGCGAAAAACGTTAACGATGACGCGGATATTCTGAATGCACGCGGCGCTCTCGGGTTCTTCGCGAGCAAGCTCGCTCCTACAGTAAATGGCGGCAAATCGGCCAAAATGCGGCATAAGGTACACTGCCCGCCTGAAAACCCCACCGCACCCTGCGGTTTAAAGGTTTTGACGGGAGGAAATGTGAGTAACCGAGGTGAGCAGGCACTGCTCAAACAATCGACGATCCTGATGTTCGCTGTGGCGATCGCCGGGATTGTCACGGGGGTGATATCCGGCGCCCAATCCATTCTGTTCGACGGCTTCTTCTCGCTGATCGCCACCGCCATCAAGGTGTTGATGCTGATCACGGCCAAGTTGATCGCCAAGAAAAGTAACGAGCGTTTCCAGTTCGGCTATTGGCACCTGGAGCCCATGGTGCTGTTGATCGAAGGCAGCTTTCTGCTGCTGATCGCCATCTATGCATTCCTCAATGGTGTGTTCGGCATCATCAACGGCGGGCGCGAAATCGAGTTGGGGCTGGTGATTATTTATGCGGCGGTGTTTACCGTCGTGGAATTCGCCTACTTCTTCTATGTGCGCTACCGCAACCGCACACTCAAATCATCGCTGATCCAGTTCGATAACATCAGTTGGCTGGTGGATGCGATGCTGTCGGTGGGTTTGCTGATCAGCTTTTTGGCCGCTCTGTTGCTCAAGTCCCAGGGCTACGGCGAATGGGCGGTGTATGTCGACCCGCTGATTTTGATCCTGCTGGCCCTGAGTATGCTGGCGCCGGCTTTCAAGATCCTGCGCCCGGCGTTGCGCGAAGTGCTGGGGATCGCGCCGGATCACCTGGACGATAAAGTACGCGAAGTGATGGATGCTGCGCAGGCCAGGCATGGTTTCGACGACTACGTGTCCTATGTGCAGAAGCACGGGCGAGCGCGGTTTATCGAGATCCATGTAGTGCTGCCGGCGGATTACCCGGTGGATAAGGTCGCGACCCTCGACAGCTTGCGCGAAGAGATATCCACAGGCTTGGGCACGCCGGATGCGGCGCGCTGGTTGACGATCAGTTTTACCGGGGATCGCAAGTGGATTGCGTGAGGTCAGTTAGACCGAGGTGAGGCTATCGCAGGCAAGCCAGCTCCCACATTTAAATGTGTGAACACTATCCACTGTGGGAGCTGGCTTGCCTGCGATGGGGCCCTGCAGGTCAGCCCAGATGCTGGACCAAGCCCTCATAGCAAGTTGCCAAATGATAGGGCGTAGTCGAGGGCATATCCCGTCGGCTCACCTTACCCTCGGCATCCAGGCATTCGTGCCAACCCTTGGCATGCAGGAAGCGCTGTTGCAACGCCTGCAACTGCCGCTGCAGCACCGCTTCGCTACCCGGCCGCAAGGTCAGCGCCCGCAGGTACTCCGCCTGGGCCCAGATACGTTGGGTGCCGTCGCGCACGGTGCCATCCAGCGCGAGCATGCCACTGACCGCACCGCTTAACTTATCCACACCCTTTTGCTCGGCATAGGCAAATGCCCGTGTCAGCGACTTATGCAGCGCAGTGCCGCGCAGCACAGCTGAAGATTCCAGCAAAAAGAACCATTCGAACTGGTGCCCCGGCTCAAACCAGTTATCCACAGCGCCCACAGGTTTTTCCATCATCACGCCGTGCTCGCGGTCGATGAAACGTTGCTGCATGGCCGTCGCCAGTGCCAGCAGGGCCGCTTGTACCTCGGCGTCCTCACGCACCGCGAGGGTGGCCAGGAAACCTTCGGCCAGGTGCATCAGCGGGTTTTGCAAGGGGCCTGAGTTGAGGGAGGCCCAATTGCGTTCCAGTACGGCCTCGTACAAACCGTCGCCGGTGGAAAAGCGTTGGGCGACGACTTCCAGGGCGGCGTTGAGCACCGATTCCACCAACGGTTCACGCACCTTGGCCCAGTAATGGGCGCAGGCAAAAATAATGAAGGCGTGGGTGTAGAGGTCTTTGCGCTTGTCCAGCGGTTGGCCGGCCGAGTCGATGCTGTAGAACCAGCCGCCGTGTTCGGCATCATGGAAGTGCCGTTGCAGGGAACGGAACAGCGCCGCCGCACGTTCTTCGGCAAAGGCCGCACCCGGCTCGCCGATCAGGCTGGCGAACAGGTACAACTGTCGGGCGCAAGCCATGGCGCGATAGCGTTGTGGGGGCAACGGTTGATGATCGGCGTCCAGCGCCTCAAACGGTAGTGCCAGGTCGGCGTTCCATCCCGGGCCTTGCCAGAGCGGCACGATCAGGTCATGGAAGTGCGTGAGCACGGTATTCAAAGCAGGCTGAGAAGCGAAGGGCATTGGCTGGCGTCGTCACGGCAGGGGTGTAGGCGCGCATGGTAGCAGGCTTGGGAACTATGGTGTCTGCACCAACGCTATCGGGGGCAAGCCACTCCCACACTTGACCCCGATGAGCATGAGTATCTACACAACTTTTGTAGCCACTGCCAACGCTAACCACGATGCGAAGCGAGCCGCTCTTGCTCTTGATCTGCCTTTGATCTTAAGCGCCCCGTCAAACCACGCTGGCCGGAATTCGCCAGGGATTTGGGGGGTAAACCGGCAGGGATGCCGGTTTAGCCGCCCCGCGCCATGGATGGCGCGTGGCGGCGGCCCCCCAAAT
>NZ_JAEKCN010000003.1:0-439696 GCF_016405455.1 Pseudomonas sp. MF7453
CGCCCTCCCCCACTTTCATCGCCCCCGCACCGCCGCGCACCATGGCCGCCACCTGCATAAACCCAATAACAACAGGTCCACACCATGAGCACTTTCCAACCGCGCCAGCTGTTGCTGGCGGCTGCTGTCGCCAGTTCTGCCCTGCCCGTTTTCGCCCAGGAGCACGGCTTTCTCGAAGACGCCAGCGCCAACCTCAACCTGCGTAACTTCTTCTTCAACCGCAACTTCACCAACCCGACCAAAGCCCAGGGTGGCGCGCAGGAGTGGACGCAAAGTTTCATCCTCGACGCCAAGTCCGGTTTCACCCAGGGCACAGTCGGTTTTGGTGTGGACGTGCTGGGCCTGTACTCGCTCAAGCTCGATGGCGGGCGTGGCACAGGCGGCACGCAGTTGCTGCCGCTGGACCATGACGGCCGGCCAGCCGATGAATTCGGCCGGCTCGGCGTGGCATTCAAGGCGCGCTTTTCCAAGACTGAGCTGAAGGTGGGCGAATGGATGCCGGTGCTGCCGATTCTGCGTTCCGACGATGGCCGCTCCCTGCCACAGACCCTGCGCGGCGGGCAGATCACCTCGAAGGAAATCGACGGCCTGACCCTGTATGGCGGCCAGTTCCGCGCCAACAGCCCGCGGGACGACGGCAGCATGAGCGACATGTCGATGTTCGGCAAAGCCGCCTTCACCTCCGACCGTTTCAACTTTCAGGGCGCCGAATACGCGTTCAACGACAAGCGCACCCAGGTAGGCGTATGGAATGCCCAGCTCAAGGACATCTACAGCCAGCAGTATCTCAACCTGATCCACAGCCAGCCCGTGGGCGACTGGACCCTCGGCGCCAACCTGGGTTTTTTCTACGGCAAGGACGACGGCAGCGCACGCGCCGGTAGCCTGGACAACAAAACCTGGTCCGGCCTGTTCTCGGCCCGGTACGGCGGCAACACCTTCTATGTCGGCCTGCAAAAACTCACCGGCAACAGCGCGTGGATGCGCGTCAACGGCACCAGCGGCGGTACCCTGGCCAACGACAGCTACAACTCCAGCTACGACAACGCCGAGGAAAAATCCTGGCAAGTGCGCCACGACTACAACTTCGCCGCCCTGGGCGTACCGGGCCTGACCTTGATGAACCGCTACATCAGCGGCAGCAATGTGCACACCGGCACTATCACCGACGGCAAGGAATGGGGCCGCGAGAGCGAAGTGGGCTATACGGTGCAGAGCGGCACATTGAAAAATCTAAACGTGCGCTGGCGCAATTCCAGTATGCGCAGGGATTACAGCAACAACGAATTCGATGAAAACCGGTTGATCGTCAGCTATCCCATAAGCCTGCTGTGAAAACCCATCGGATTGATAACCAAACGTTCAGGCGCACACGGTGCGATCGTTGTGCGCCTGTGCGCTCTTTCATCGCATGCACCCAACTACCTCCAATGCCGGCTATTCGGTTCCCCGCACCACGACGAAAGCCCATTTTCCTACTTGATAAGGCCTATCAATCTTCAGAAAACCTGATGCCTACTTACCGCCCTCTGTAGTACTCGGTATCAATCGAGCAGGGAACGGTTACCTCCAGCGATGCAACTCATTGATCTCCTTGCCTTCAAGGCAACGAGGGACTGGGCAATCGACTACATTTAGCTCAAGAGAGGTAACCGTTCATGACTACGATAGGCACGCAAACCGCTCCAGCCGTAACTGCGCCTTCCGCAACTGCAGACAAAACTCCACCTCCCAGCGACAACCTCATTCGCCGAAAGACACAGATGCTCGTGGATGACGGTAACCTCAAAGCGAGTGAGGAAACCTCCGAATACCATGGATCCCCCGAGAAGCTAACGCGCGCAGGCAATACCCTGACACTCGAAACGAGTGATAAATCGGACGTCATCCATATCAGCCAGGACCCGAACGGCCAACTGCAGGTAACGGTAAATGGCCAGGAATACACCTTCAACGGCAATAAACACTCGCCAAACAATCCGTCATCGGAAGGCGTGCCACCTCAATTCCGCCTGCACATTAAGAGCGGCGCAGGCAATGACAACATCACCCTGGCCCCTGACGTCACTGTTGACGTAAAGATCGAAGCGGGTGACGGAGATGACACCGTTCAAACCGAAGGGGGGAATCCCGACATTTATGGCGGACGCGGGAATGACACTATTCGCTTGGGTAAAGGCGACGGCTACGTCGAGGGCAACGACGGTGACGACACGATAATTGGCGGCTCGGGACACTCCGTGATGTACGGGAACAAGGGTAACGATCGTTTGTATGCAGGGGCTGGACTCGCCTCCAAAAAAAGCCACCTGGATGGTGGAGAGGGCGACGACCAGTTATACGCTGGCGACGGGCATACAGTGATCAATGGCGGCGACGGTAATGACCAAATAGTTGCTCACGCCAATACCACCGTGTACACGGGGAAGGGATCCGATACCGTATGGGGCAACCTTACCAAAGCGCGCATTTATGCCCAGAACAATGATTACCTGCCAGGCACAGAGCAATCGAATATCACGAGGATGGAGCCGAGCGAAGCGGGTAAAAAAGCTTTTAAAATCGTAGGTTCGGATGAATTCAAACAACGGGTCGAAGATGACCTGGCACTGCTGCGTTCCTCACCCGTGGGGAGGAAAATGCTGGAGGAAATGGATAAAGCTGCTGAGCGAAATGGTGCTCCAGTCACCATCGGGGAAACCAAAAGTGGTAGTTCCAGTTACACGTTCAACAGCAGTGAGCTGCAAAAATTAAGCAAGCAAGAGCGGGAAGAGATCCCTCAGGGCGCCCCGAGGATGGGTGGAATAAAAGATGGGGAGCCTGGCGCCCGTGCGGATCAAGGCATAATCGACTATATGCGGAGCATGATCTTGAGCATTGGAGACGAGGACATTACCTCTCCAATTGTCGCGCTCTACCATGAGATGGCACACGCCTGGAACGGTGCCAACGGTACATTTCTGGCAGGCACATCCGATGACCCTACGAGTCCAGGCCTGGCCAATGGCGAACCGCAGGCTGTCGGCTTGTCGACTAACGCCCCACCCTTCGACTTCGACAACGATCCCACCACCCCGCCGACGTCCACGAACCCAGCCCCATTCACCGAGAATGCGTTGCGCGAGGAAATGGGGCTCTCACCGCGACTGAAATACTGACACAAGAAAGTTGACGTAACCGTATATTCGCGCAGCAGGGATGCTGCCTCTTAATTTGATTAATGACCCGCTCCAGCGGGCCTCTCTGGCGCAAGCATCGGCTACGTTTATCTGCCCATGACTCCATGCCAATGATCTTGCTGTATGGTGCGCGCCTGACACTGCTGATTGCCCCTCGGTGCCCTCTATTGAGCCTGCGCACACCATGAAATCTTCTATCATCGCATCCGCCATGCTTGCCCTGGCCCTGTGCCTCAGTGGCTGCATCGGTGCCCCCCTTGCCCTGACCCCAACGACCCAGAAACGCTTGCAAGCCCAGGCGCCGATCCGCTTTCTGCTGACCTTCGATGACGGCCCCAGCGCCTCGGGCTATAACAACCCGAGCCGTTCGGTAGTAGCTGATCTGGCGAATAACCCGGTATTGCCGGGGATCAAGGCGGTATTTTTTCTGCA
Source organism: Pseudomonas sp. MF7453 (assembly GCF_016405455.1). NCBI lineage: Bacteria > Pseudomonadati > Pseudomonadota > Gammaproteobacteria > Pseudomonadales > Pseudomonadaceae > Pseudomonas > Pseudomonas sp. MF7453. Next base: position 3,612 of record NZ_JAEKCN010000003.1, read on the forward strand.
GACCGAAGCGGCTCGCTCCGGCGGCAGTGCCCGGGGCCGCAAAACCATGGAGCGTGAATACGCCGCCGGTCATATCCTGGCCTTTCATACGGCCACGGCGTTTCACACCAATCATCGCTGGTTGAACGACGCCACGCTTGAACGCACCCTTACCGAAGGTGCCGCAGATATTGCCGCCATCACGGGCGCGCGCCCCGTGCTGGTACGCCCGCCGTTCTGGAACTACGACAAGCGCACCTTCGCCGCCTACCAACGCCACGGTATGCACGTACTGCTGACGGACTTGAGTGCCAATGACGGCAAGATCTGGGGCTTCAACGCCAGCCCGCGTCGGCGGGCCAACCTGTATCGGCAGCTGTCGGTGGTGCGCGAACGCATCGCCTTGGGTGAACTACCGACAGTGGAGGGTGTGATCCCGGTAGTGGTGACCTTTCATGACATCAACCGCTACACCGCGCGGCATATGCAGGAGTACTTGCAGATCCTGATGGACAGCGCGCGAGTCAACAGCTTGAGGACCGCTGCCGAGCCGTTCTACACCGACCACGGCGCGCTCGAACGCGCAGCGCTGGCCCGTACGGTCAAGGATGCGAACGAGCCGGTGCACCTGCCAGGAGTGTGGAATTGGCTGTGGGATGCTGATTCCCACTAATGCCCTGAACTTGTGACGATCCCCCGTGGGAGCTGGCTTGCCTGCGATGCAGACAACGCGGTGCCTCAGTCAGACCCCGTCGCTGCAATCGCAGGCAAGCCAGCTCCCAGATTTGATCGCCTTCACATTCAGTCTTGTTGGCGGGACTCCACACCCAACTCATCCCACACCGACTCAGCCAGATGAAACGTCGCATTCGCCGCCGGGATCCCGCAGTAAATCGCACTCTGCATCAGCACTTCCTTGATCTCGGCGCGGGTCACACCGTTACTGGCGGCCGCACGCAAGTGCAGTTTCAGTTCTTCACTGCGGTTCATGCCGATCAACATGGCGATGGTGATCAGGCTGCGGGTATGCCGAGGTAGCCCGGGGCGGGTCCAGATATCGCCCCAGGCATGGCGCGTGATCATTTCCTGGAACTCGCTGTTGAACTCGGTCAGGGCATTGAGGCTGCGGTCGACATGGGCATCACCCAGCACTTCGCGGCGCACCTGCAGGCCCTCGGCGTAACGTTGTTTCTCGTCCACAAAAACGCTCCTCAGCGGGCCAGCAAAAAGTTGATCACACGGTCGCTGAAGGCAGCGCCGGCTTGCACATTGGACAGGTGCGCCGCGTAGAACTCGGCGTACTCGGCGCCCTGCACATGGCGCTGGATAAACTGGCTGCCAGCCGGCGGTGTCACCGCGTCTTCGGTGCCGGCAATCACCAGGGTCGGCACCTTGATCGACGACAGTTGCTCACGGAAATCCGCGTCGCGCACGGCGCCGCAATTGGCGGCGTAGCCCTCGGGCGACGTGGCCGCGAGCATGTCGGTGATCTGCTTGGCCTGGTGTGGGCTGGCCGCAGCAAAGTCCGCAGTAAACCAGCGCGCAATCGACGCATCGCGCAGGGCCACCATCGCAGCGACGCCGTCACGCAGGACCATTTCGATGCGGGGGTTCCAGACCTCGGGCGTGCCGATTTTGGCGGCGGTGTTGCACACCACCAGGCGCTGCAAACGCTCGCCGGCGTGGATGCCCAGCCATTGGCCGATCAAGCCGCCCATGGACAGGCCGCAAAAATGCGCACGCTGGATATCCAGCGCATCCAGCAACGCGAGCACGTCTCGGCCCAGTTGTTCGATGCTGTACGGCCCCTCGGTCACCAGGGACTTGCCGTGACCGCGAGTATCAAAACGCAACACACGAAAATGCTCGGTGAACGCCGGGATCTGCACGTCCCACATATGCAGGTCGGTGCCCAGGGAATTGGACAGTACCAGCACCGGCGCGTCCACCGGCCCGTCCAATTGGTAATGCAGTTCGCCCTCGGCGAGTTGTACAAAAGCCACAGCAATCTCCTCAGGCAGTCAAAGCAAAGTGTTCGGTCACGGCACGGGTGACCCAGGTTTGGGCCTGGCCCAGGTAGTGAGCCGGGTCGAGCAGGCGGTCCAGTTCAGCCGCCGACAGCTCGGCAGTCACCTGGGGCTCATCGGCCAGCACGGCGCGCAGGTGGCGCTGTTCGGCCACGGCGCGCTTGCAGCATTGCTCCAGCAAATGGTGCGCGGTGTCGCGCCCCAGGCGTTGGGCAAGTACGATGCTGACCGCTTCGGCCAGCACCAGGCCCTGGGTCAGGTCAAGATTTTGTGTCATGCGCTCGGCGTCGACCTCCAGCCCTTCACTGACCAGCAGCGCCTGTTGCAAGGCGCCGGACACCAGGCGGCAAATCTCTGGCAAGGTTTCCCATTCGGCGTGCCACAAGCCCAGGCTGCGTTCGTGCTCCTGGGGCATGGCGCTGAACATCGTCGCCACCAGGCCCGGTACGCGAGTGGCAGCGCTGATCAATACGGCGGCGCCTACCGGGTTGCGTTTGTGCGGCATGGTCGATGAACCGCCCTTGCCCGGCGCGGCGGGCTCAAACACCTCCGCCGCCTCGGTTTGCATCAACAGGCTGATGTCGCGCCCCAGTTTGCCGAGGCTGCCGGCGATCAGGCCAAGCACGCTGGCGAACTCCACCAGACGATCACGCTGGGTATGCCAGGGCTGTTCCGGCAAGCCCAGTTGCAACTCGGCGGCCAAGGCCTCGGCCACAGGCATGGCGTGCTCACCGAGCGCGGCCAAGGTGCCGGACGCCCCGCCAAATTGCAGCACCAACAGGCGCGGTTTCAGCTCGGCAAGGCGCTGGCGACTGCGCGTCACGGCGCCCAGCCAACCGGCGATTTTCATGCCCAGAGTGACCGGCGTCGCGTGCTGCAGCCAGGTGCGTCCGGCCAACGGCACGGCGGCGTAACGCTGCGCCTGGGCAGCCAGCACGTCCCCCAGCCGCGCCAAATCCGCCTCGATCAGCACCAGCGCCTGGCGCACTTGAAGCACCAGGCCGGTGTCCATCACATCTTGACTGGTCGCGCCCAGATGCACATAACGCTCGGCATCGGCATCTTCGCTGGCGATCAACTTGCCCAGCGCCTTCACCACTGGAATCGCCGAATTACCCGCCGTGGCAATCGCTGCGCCGAGCGCATCGACGTCATACAGCGAAGCCAGGCACGCCTGGGCAATCGGCGCGACGGCGCTTTGCGGAATCAACCCGACCCGAGCCTGGGCCCGGGCCAGTGCCGCCTCGAAATCCAGCATGCCCTGCAAGCGCCCCTGATCACAGAACACTTCGGCCATGCTGGCGGCGGTGAAGTAAGCGTCGAACAGTTGATTGCTCGTGCGCAGCGTCATAACTCTTCCCTTACAAATCGTGATGCAGGTACGCCGCCTGTTTAGGCAGGCGCAAGCTGAACAGGAAAGCCACCGCCATCATCGCAGTGACGTACCAATAGAAGGTGTTTTCCATGCCGATGGATTTCAGGCTCAGTGCGACCACTTCCGCCGAACCGCCAAACACCGCGTTAGCCACGGCGTATGCCAGGCCTACACCCAAGGCACGCACTTGCGGCGGGAACATCTCGGCTTTGACCAGGCCACTGATCGAGGTATAGAAGCTGACAATCGCCAACGCCAAAGTGATCAGCACAAACGCCAGGAACGGACTGGTCACGGTTTTCAAGGTCAACAGAATCGGCACAGTGAACAAGGTGCCAAGGCCCGCGAACCAGAGCATGGAATTACGTCGGCCGATCTTGTCGGCCAGCATCCCGAACAGCGGCTGCATGCACATGTACAGAAACAGCGCGCCGGTCATGATGTAGCTGGAAGTCTTGGCGTGCATGCCAACGGTGTTCACCAGGTACTTCTGCATGTAAGTGGTGAAGGTGTAGAAAATCAGCGAGCCGCCGGCGGTGTAGCCCAGCACGGTGATGAAGGCTTTGCCGTGGTCACGAAACAGCGCGACGATGCTGCCGGCGTCCTTGTCCTGGCGCATTTCCTTGCTGGTGGTTTCTTTCAGGGTGCGACGCAGCAGCAGCGAGATCACCGCAGCGATGGCGCCGATCACAAACGGAATACGCCAGCCCCAGGCGCGCAGTTCTTCTTCGCTGAGGATCTGCTGCAGGATCACCACCACCAGCACCGCCAGCAACTGGCCGCCGATCAGGGTCACGTACTGGAACGAGGCGAAAAAACCGCGCTGGCCCTTGAGCGCGACTTCACTCATGTAGGTCGCCGTGGTGCCGTACTCGCCCCCCACCGACAAGCCCTGGAACAGCCGCGCCACCAACAGCAGCGCCGGGGCCCAGGCACCGATGTCGTTGTAGGTGGGCAAGAAGGCGATGACCAGGGAGCCGGCACACATCATCAGCACCGAGATCATCATCGAATTTTTGCGTCCGTGCTTGTCGGCCACCCGGCCAAACAGCCAGCCGCCGATCGGCCGCATCAGGAACCCGGCAGCGAACACACCGGCGGTGTTGAGCAGTTGCACCGTGGGGTCGTCCGAGGGGAAAAACGCCGGGGCGAAATAAATCGCGCAGAAGGCGTAGACGTAGAAGTCGAACCATTCGACCAGGTTGCCGGAGGAAGCCCCGACTATCGCAAAAATCCGTTTGCGGCGTTCTTCTCCGGTGTAGTGACTGGTTGTTGTTGTCATGGTTTTTTACTCAGTGGGAACGGTTATAGCCTAGACATACTTTGCAACAACCCTGTTCCGCAAGCAGACTTTTGGATAGGTGGAGCCTGAGAGGGCCTCATCGCGGGCAAGCCCGGCTCCCACATTTTGTGTTGTGAACACATTCAAAGGTGGGAGCTGGCTTGCCTGCGATGAGGCCCCTACAGCCAACTCAATAGTCGAAGAACACCGTTTCCTTATCTGTGCCCTGCAAAATCACATTCCACTGATAAACCCCTGCCGCATCCGCCTGGGCAATCAAGGTGCTACGACGCTCTGCCGGCACACACGCCAACAGCGGGTCATCGCCGTTGAGCGCCTCACCGTCAAAATAAATCCGGGTCAGCAAGTGCTTCACCAACCCACGGGCAAACACCAGCACCACCAGGTGCGGCGCCTGGGTGGTGCCCTTCAGGCCCGGCACCGAACCCGGCTTGATGGTGGTAAAGCGGAACCGCCCTTCGGCATCCACCGGCACCCGGCCAAAACCTTCAAAATGAGGGTCGACCGCCTTGTCCTGTTCATCCTCAGGGTGGTCGTATTTGCCGGCAGCATTGGCCTGCCAGACCTCCAGCATGGCGTCGTTGACGACATCACCGTTGCCGTCCAGCACTTGCCCGCTGATCGCCACGCGCTCGCCGAGGGTGGCGGCTACGGTCATGTCTTCGCGGTTCAGCCAGGTCAGGCCGATGTGGTAATACGGCCCGACGGTGTGGGACGTGGTCGCGTTGAGTGTCATCTCATTTCTCCATCGGCGTAGCGTCACGGCCGCGAAGGACGATGTCCCAGCGGTATCCGAGGGCGTAGGAAGGGACGGTTTTTTCCAGGTCGAAACGCGCGATCAGGCGTTCCTTGGCGCGGGTATCCGGCACACAGTTGTAGATCGGGTCGTATTCGAGCAACGGGTCGCCTGGGAAATACATTTGCGTCACCAGGCGCGTCAGCACACTGGGGCCGAACAGCGAAAAGTGGATATGCGCCGGGCGCCACGCATTGTGATGGTTGCCCCACGGGTAGGCGCCGGGCTTGATGGTCTGGAACTGGTACCAGCCATCGGCGTCGGTGACGGTACGCCCGGTGCCGGTGAAGTTCGGGTCAAGCGGTGCGTCGTGCAGGTCACGCTTGTGGTTGTAGCGACCGGCGGCGTTGGCCTGCCAGATCTCCACGAGGATGCCCGGCACCGGCAGGCCATTTTCATCGAGCACACGGCCATGAATGATGATGCGCTCGCCTTGGGGCTCGCCCTCATGCTGGGCGGTCAGGTCGTTGTCCTTGTCAGTGATGCGCTCGGCGCCGATCGTCGGGCCGGTGATTTCCGACAAGGAATGGGGCAGAAACACCAAAGGCTGGGACGGCGAACGCAGGTTCGTCGACTGATACGCCGGGTGCAGGTAATCAGGTTGAGTGCCCGCTTGCGGGCGCCGGTAACCAGGCTTGTCACTCATGGAGCAGTCCTCTTTTATTAGACGCGTTCAATCGCCAGGGCCAAGCCTTGGCCGACGCCCACGCACATGGTCGCCAGGCCTTTGCTGCCGCCGGTTTTTTCCAACTGATGCAGGGCCGTCAACACCAGCCGCGCACCGCTCATGCCCAGGGGATGACCCAGTGCAATGGCGCCGCCGTTCGGGTTGACCTGGGGTGCATCGTCGGCAATGCCAAGCTCGCGCAGCACCGCCAGACCCTGGCTGGCGAAGGCTTCGTTGAGCTCAATCACATCAAAGTCGGTGACCGCCAACCCCAGGCGCTCCACCAACTTGCGCACCGCCGGCACCGGGCCGATGCCCATCACCCGCGGTGCGACACCGGCACTGGCCATGCCCAGCACGCGGGCGCGAGCAGTAAGACCGTGTTGCTTGACGGCTTCGGCGGACGCCAGGATCAGCGCGGCAGCACCGTCATTAACGCCTGAGGCATTGCCGGCGGTGACGGTCTTGTCCGGGCCGTTGACCGGCTTGAGTTTGGCCAGGGCTTCCAGGCTGGTGTCCCGCGGGTGCTCATCGTGTTCCACCAGGGTTTCGCCTTTTTTATGGGCAACACGCACGGGTACGATTTCTTCGGCGAAGAAGCCGGCGGCCTGTGCGGCGGCGGTACGCTGCTGGCTGCGCAAGGCGAAGGCGTCCTGGTCGGCGCGGGAAACCTGATAGTCGTCGGCGACGTTATCGGCGGTCTGCGGCATGGCATCCACGCCGTACTGGGCCTTCATCAACGGGTTGATGAAACGCCAACCGATGGTGGTGTCTTCCAGCTTCATGTTGCGCGAAAACCCTGCATCAGCCTTGCCCATCACGAACGGTGCACGGGACATGGATTCGACACCGCCAGCAATCGCCAGCTCCATTTCGCCACTGGCAATGGCGCGAAAGGCCGTGCCGATGGCATCCATGCCCGAGGCGCACAGACGATTGAGGGTCACGCCCGGAATGCTGTCCGGCAACCCCGCCAACAGCAGCGCCATACGCGCCACGTTACGGTTGTCTTCACCGGCCTGGTTGGCACAGCCAAGAAATACTTCGTCCACCGCGTTCCAGTCCACCGACGGGTTGCGTTCGATCAGGGCCTTGATCGGCAGCGCCGCCAGGTCATCGGCACGCACTGTCGACAGGCCACCGCCGAAACGGCCGATAGGTGTGCGAATGGCATCACAGATAAATACATCGCGCATCAGGCTTCTCCCGGTGCTTGGCCATGGGCGGCGGCGGTGCGTGCTTCAAGCTCACGCAGCGCGGTCAGCTCTGTCTCGGTCGGTTCAGCCGTGGTACTGACCTGGTCGGCAAAACGGATTGCCCAGCCGGTGGCGGCCACCACTTGCTCGCGGGTCACGCCGGGGTGCAGCGCGGTGACCACGAACTCATGGCTGCCCTCCTCCGGCTCCATGATGCACAGGTCGGTAATGATGCCGACGGGGCCGGCACCGGGCAGGCCCAGACGCTTGCGCGAGTCGCCCCCTTCGCCGTGACCGACGGAGGTGATGAAGTCCAGTTTGTCCACAAACGAACGGGACGACTGTTTAAGGATGATCAGCACGCTCTTGGCGGAACCGGCGATCTCCGGCGCGCCACCGGCACCCGGCAAACGCACTTTGGGTTGGTGATAGTCACCGACCACGGTGGTGTTGATATTGCCGAAACGGTCAACCTGAGCCGCACCGAGAAAGCCGACATCAATGCGCCCGCCCTGTAACCAGTAGCGAAAGATCTCACCGGTGGGCACCACAGTGTCGGCGGTCTCGGCCAACTCGCCATCGCCGATGGACAGCGGCAACACGCTGGGCTTGGCGCCAATCGGGCCGGACTCGTAGATCAGCACCACATCGGGTGAAGACGTCAGGCGCGCCAGGTTGGCGGCCTTGGATGGCAGGCCGATGCCGACGAAGCACACCGAGCCGTTCTTGAGGCGGCGTGCGGCGGCGACGGTCATCATTTCATTGGTGGAGTAAGCCATTACTTAGCCTCCTGCGCGGCGGCCAGCTTGGCCTGGAATTCACTGAAGTCGGCAGTGCCGTGGATGTATTCGTCTATCCAGGCGGTAAAGGTGCCACGGTCGCGGGCAATCGGGTCCCACGCCTGGTAGAAGCGGTTATCCCGCTCGTTGTAGCCGTGCGCGTAGGAAGGATGGGCACCACCGGGTACGTGACACACCGCCGTCAGCGCCCAGGTCGGCAGCACGCAGCTGTTCATCGGCGCATTGAGGTCATCGACGATTTCTTCCACGGTGACAATGCAACGCTGGGCCGCCAGGGCCGCTTCCTTCTGTACCCCGAGAATGCCCCAGAGCAACACGTTGCCCTTGCGGTCGGCTTTCTGTGCGTGAATCACGGTGACATCCGGACGTACCGACGGCACCGCCGCCAGCACTTCGCCGGTGAATGGGCACGTGACGGTCTTGATCAGCGGGTTGACCTTGGGCAAGTCGGAACCGGCGTAGGCACGCAGCACCGCGAACGGCAGGCCCGAGGCACCGGCGACGTAGGCATTGGCCAGGTCGGCGTGGCTGTGCTCTTCGATCTCCAGCGGTTGCGGCCATTGCTTCTCCACCGCGTCGCGCAGGCGATGCAGGGAGCCCACGCCCGGGTTGCCGCCCCAGGAAAAAATCAACTTGCGCGCGCAGCCGGCCCCGATCAATTGGTCGTAGATCAGGTCGGGGGTCATACGCACCAGCGTCAGGTCTTTCTTGCCCTGACGAATGATTTCATGACCTGCGGCCGTAGGGATCAGGTGGGTGAAGCCTTCGAGGGCGACGGTATCGCCGTCGTTCACGAAGCGCTTGACCGCATCACGCAGGGTGAGGATTTCAGCCATGGGGTTGGGCTCCCGGTGTTGATCGAAAAAGGCGCTGAGGTGGCGCCGAAGTGCTTGAAGATTAAGCTGGGGAAATGGGCCGAACAATCCGATAATCGACTGAGCGTTCGATTATCGAACGGATTGTTGTCTGGCTAATCATCAGGAAGAACACCGCCAATGTGGGAGCTGGCTTGCCTGCGATGGCGCCCTGATAACCGACACTTCCCACCTGACACTCCGCGATCAAACTGTGGGAGCGGGCTTGCTCGCGAAGGCGGTGTGTCAGTCACTCCATCTGTTACTGCACGACCGCTTTCGCAGGCACGCCAGCTCCCACATTTTATCTTCGCTGCCTTGAGCATTGCGTTCGCTTAGCGGACTGGCATTGGGGGCTTACCCCCACCATGTTCAACCTGTACCGGGGCTCAGGTGGCATCGGCATGGCTGACCATGCCTTTGATCAACACCGCGGCCGTCGCCAGTGCCGCCGGGATCACCAGTGCCGTCAGCACTTGCTCGAAATTCCAGCCCAGGCCCAGCAAGGTGGCGCCCATCCACGCGCCCAGGATCGCGCCGAAGCGGCCGATGCCAAGCATCCACGACACGCCGGTGGCACGCCCCTGGGTGGGGTAAAAACGCGCGGCCAGGGACGGCATCGCAGATTGCGCACCGTTGACGCACATGCCGGCGATCAGCACTAACGTTGCCAATAAAGTGATATTGCCGAGGCTTTGCCCTACCGCGTAGGCAAACACCCCGGCCAGCAGGTAGAAAGTGCCGATGACTTTGTGCGGGTTGAACCGGTCCATCGCCCAGCCCACGCCCACTGCGCTCAACACTCCGCCAAACTGGAACAACGCGCCGATAAACGCCGCCTGCTCCATGCTCGCGCCACTGTCGCGCATCAGGGTGGGCAGCCAACTGGTCAGCAGGTAAACAATCACCAGGCCCATGAAGTAAGTGAGCCACAGCAGTAAGGTGCCGGTGCTGTAGGTGCCCGAGAAAATCACCGCGAACACGTTGCGGGCCTTGACGGTTTTTTGCTCCGGCACGCTGAAACTGGTGGCTTGGGCCACGATACCGGGCTCGATGGGGGCCAGCGTCTTGCGGACCTTGTCGGTACCGCGATTGCGCACCACCAGGTAACGCGCCGACTCCGGCAGCCACACCAACAGCACCACCGCGAGGATCAAAGGCAGGATGCCACCGATCAGCAACAGGCTGTGCCAGCCAAACGTCGGGATCAGCTTGGCCGAGATAAACCCACCGCCTGCCATGCCCAGGTTGAAACCGCAGAACATGCTGGTCACCAACAGCGATTTATGGCGTTCGGGGGTGTATTCGGAGAGCAGGGTCGTGGCATTGGGCATACCCGCGCCCAAACCCAGCCCGGTCAGAAAGCGCAGCACCAGCAACTGGTCGACATTCGTGCTGTAGGCCGAGGCCAGGCTGAACGCACCAAATACCAGTACCGCACCGACCAACACGACTTTGCGGCCAAAGCGATCGGCAAGGGGGCCGGACCCCAGTGCGCCGAACACCATCCCGATCAATGCGGCGCTCATCACCGGGCCGAGGCTGGCGCGGTCGATACCCCAATCCTGGGACAGAGCCGGCGCAATAAAACCCATCGCCGCCGTATCGAGGCCGTCGAGAAAGACAATCAGGAAACACAGGATCACCACGCGCCACTGGTAGCGTGACAATGGCTGGGTGTTGATGAAGGACTGCACGTCCAGGGGGGTACCGACAGAAGGCTGATTCATTATTTTTATTCCACACCGATGGCGGGCCGATGACCTCAGGTCATCATTATTGTTAGGCGGCGCTTTGAAGCGCTGCCGCACATTAATAAGCCAGGGGAAACACCGTCAATCGAGCCGACCGGGATCTGTGCGGTCACCGAACAGCTTAGGCAAACAGTTGCGCGCTCAACTCACGGCTGGCGGTGAGCATACTCGGCAGGAAACGCTGTTCCAGCTCGCTGCGACTGACGCGCCCGGCATGGGTGCTGACGTTGAGTGCGGCCAATACCTGGCCGGACGCGTCATACACCGGCACCGCGATGGAACGCAGGCCCTGCTCCAGTTCCTGGTCGACAATGCACCAGCCTTGCTGACGCACCTGCTGCAGGCACTCAAACAAGGCTTGGGGGGTGGTGAGCGTGCGGCTGGTCTTGGTTTGCAGGTCGGCGTGGTCGAGGTAATCCTGCAGCGAGGCGTCATCCAGGGCCGCGAGGAGGATGCGCCCCATGGATGTGCAATAGGCCGGAAGCCGCCCGCCGACCGAAAGGTCCACGGAGATCAGGCGCTGGGTGGTGGCCGAACGCGCGATGTAGAGAATATCGTCGCCTTCAAGGGTAGCCATATTGCAGGCTTCATGGAGCTGCTCGCTCATGCGGTCCAAATAAGGTTGAGCCGACACGGCCAGCGGTGTGGAGGACAAATAGGCATGACCGAGCGTCAGCACTTTAGGCAATAGTGAATAGGTGCGCCCATCCGTGGTGGCGTAGCCCAGTTTGATCAAGGTATGCAGGCAACGGCGCACGGCGGCGCGGGGGATTTCCGTGCGGTGGCTGATCTGGGCGATGGTCAGGTGACGCTTGCGCTCCTGGAACGCCTGCACCACGGCCAGGCCACGGGCCAGAGACGTCATGAAGTCCGGGTCACCGGTGAACGCCTGGATGCGCTTGGCCGGTGAAGCCACGATCGGTGGCGCCACTGATGCAAAGGAGTTGCGCAATTGATCGTTCATTTCCAGGGTCCTGTCTCTTGTTCTTACCACGGGAGGGTTGGCCGCTATTACAAGCCGGGCCGGTCGCAATGCACAAGCCAGAGGTGGCAACATTGGGCGATTATCGGACGATCATGCGATTATCGCAATTTGTCAGGCCAGCGCAGCCGCCGCTGCGGCGAAGTTTCAGATTTGCCTGATGAGCCGGGGAAGTGTGGGCGGTTACCCTTTTATTTAGAACAGGTGGCGACAGTATGATGACGCTGTTCACAAATAATGATGTCCCCCATAACAGCCTCCCATTACAACGTTGACGCTTTTTAACTTTATGATGATAGTGTTATTCAAATGCGCCGCTATAATGCAACCTGTGCAGAGGTCGGCCCGGTTTCACTGTCGGGATGGGAGCTCACCAGGCCTTGCAGGATCAATTCCGCGCGCCGGCCACAAGTAGCCGCTTAAAAGAACTGCCCTCAGGCCCGCTTTTCAACTTGAACGGTTTTTGACTGTTTTATTTGGAATCGTGCGAGGACGACTGTTGAAGCGTGACACTGCGCAATCAATAAACTTCACATCATTAGGTAATACTGTGACGAAAGATGAACTGCGCGCCGAACTTGAGCGCCAGGAGCAACGTTACAAGGACGTCTACGGCGGGGAAATCACCACCTACGCCGCGCAACCTGAGCCGGAACGCAAGCCATGGCGCAAACGCGCCAGCCTGCTGGATCAGGCCTTTGCCCAGGAAATCCAAAAGATCGAACAGGAACTCAAAACCGAAGAGCCATAAGGGCTTCGGTTCGAGTAGGCAGAGCCCTGCTGTCTCTGCCGGTCCACACCGGCAGGGATCACCTCCCGTCAGCGTCCGCCGGTCAGTCGCCTACAGCCACGCACGAAATTTCATACAAATGTTTCAGGGGTGACGTTTTCATGACAAACGCCGGCCTTTTGCGGCCTGCGCTTTATAAATCAAAGACTTGCCAAAGCCCCGAAAACCCTGGGATGCGTCCGCTTTGCCTGCGCCTGTGCGACGAAGTTTGTTACCGATGAGCAGCTAATGCATCGATTACCGATGTTTTCTGGCATAATCGCGCCCCCTTACGACCGGGTCAGAAAACCTTCATGATCGATTTATTCAGCGGACTGGATGCTTGGGTTCTAGTGAGCCTGCTGCTCGCCCTGGCCTTTGTCCTCGCCTTCGAGTTCATCAATGGCTTTCATGACACCGCTAACGCGGTGGCCACAGTCATCTATACCAAAGCCATGCCGCCACACCTGGCCGTGTTCTTCTCCGGGGTCTTCAATTTCCTCGGCGTGTTGCTCGGTGGTGTCGGTGTCGCCTACGCCATCGTGCATTTGCTGCCGGTGGAGTTGCTGATCAATGTGAACACCGGCCATGGCTTGGCGATGGTCTTCTCATTATTGGCGGCGGCGATCACCTGGAACCTGGGCACCTGGTACTTCGGTATCCCTGCTTCCAGCTCCCACACCCTGATCGGCTCGATCCTCGGTGTCGGCCTGGCCAACGCCCTGATCAACGACATCCCCCTGGCTGACGGTGTGAACTGGCAGAAGGCCGTGGATATTGGTGCGTCCCTGGTGTTCTCGCCGATGGCCGGCTTCCTGGTCGCAGCCCTGGTGCTGATCGGCCTGAAGTGGTGGCGCCCGCTGTCGAAGATGCACAAAACCCCGGACCAGCGCCGCAAGCTCGACGACAAAAAGCACCCGCCGTTCTGGAACCGTCTGGTCCTGGTGATCTCGGCCATGGCCGTGAGCTTCGTGCACGGCTCCAACGATGGCCAGAAAGGCATCGGCCTGATCATGCTGGTGCTGATCGGTATCGTGCCGGCGCAGTTCGTATTGGACCTGGGCAGCACCACTTACCAGATCGAACGCACCCGCGACGCAACCCTGCACCTGAACCAGTTCTACCAGCGCAACCACGAGACCCTCGGCGAGTTCCTGGCCCTGGGCAAAAGCGTGAAGGATGACCTGCCGGGCAAGTTCCGCTGCAACCCGCAGCAGACCGAACCGACGATCAACGCGCTGTTGGGCACCCTCAAGGGTGTCTCGGACTACCACTCGCTGACCGCCGACCATCGCATCGAAGTGCGTCGCTACCTGCTCTGCCTGGACGACACCGCGAAAAAAGTCGGCAAGCTGCCTGGCCTGGATTCGCGTGAGAAATCCGACCTCGACAAGCTGCGCAAAGACCTGACCGCCACCACCGAGTACGCCCCGTTCTGGGTGATCCTCGCGGTTGCACTGGCTTTGGGCCTGGGCACCATGGTGGGCTGGAAGCGCGTGGTACTGACCATTGGCGAGAAGATCGGCAAGCAGGGCATGACCTATGCCCAGGGCATGTCGGCACAGATCACCACCGCCACCATGATCGGCTTCGCCAATATCTTCGCCCTGCCGGTGTCCACCACCCACGTGCTGTCTTCCGGTGTGGCGGGGACCATGGTTGCCAACAAGAGCGGCCTGCAAGGTGGCACCGTCAAGACCATCCTGATGGCCTGGGTATTGACCCTGCCTGCAACCGTCGGCCTGTCGGCCGGGTTGTTCTGGTTGGCGTCCAAGGCATTGGGCAACTGATAGCCAGCCGGCAATAAAAAAGGTGCGATCCGCGAGGGTCGCACCTTTTTTTATGTTCCAAGCGCACCGTAGTCCACCTGTGGCAAGGCATCTCGCCCCCGTGGCGACCGGACAGCCGACACATATCTACCTGACGCCCTGCGATCAAACTGTGGGAGCTGGCTTGCCTGCGATGGCGGCCTGCCAGCCGACGCCTATCTACCTGACACCCCGCAATCAAACTGTGGGAGCGGGCTTGCTCGCGAAGGCGGCCTGGCAGTCAACACAGTTGGACCAGGTACATATCCGTTATTTAGGTAACGGCCACTTAGGGTTCCGCTCTGACAGCGGGTCACTTTGGAAAAGAGCCCCAAAGTAACCAAAGGGCTCTTGCCCCACCACTCGGCACCTCGCTTGGGCTCGGTGTGCCCGTAATCCGCCAGTGATTTGGGGGGCCGCCGCCACGCGCCATCCATGGCGCGGGGCGGCTAAACCGGCATCCCTGCCGGTTTACCCCCCAAATCCCTGTCGAATTCCGGCCAGCGTGGTTTAACGGGGCGCCTAAGATCAAAAGCAGATCAAGATCAAGAGCGGCTCGCTTCGCATCGTGGTTACCGTCGGCGGGTACAACCTACAAAATTGCGTAGATACCTATAAACCAGCTCCCACATTTTTTATCTTCAGCCATCAATTAACAGCCAAAAAAAAGGGCGACCGAAGTCGCCCAAAATGCCTTGCGTGCTCATGTAACCCGGAAAAACTTAAGGTTTTTTACGCTTGTTCGCGTCTTTCCAGATAAAAAATCCAAACCCTACAAAAAACAACACCATCAGGCTGACAGTCAGCACTCCGGCAAAAACCACATTATCGAAAAACATGACCGGCCTCCTGCACGTGCCCTGTTGCGATAGGGCTAAGTTAATGGAGAAGGCGCGGTGGGAAATTGACCAGGATCAATGTCGCCCACAACGGGGCGTAAAGAAGGGGAATAACTGACCTGCATCAACGGATGCAGGGTGTTTCAACGCTTTTTCGGTTTGTTCTTGGGCTTTTTCTTGGGTTTGCCCAGGGGCATGGCTTGTTCAAAGGCTTGGCGCACTTCATTCAAGCGCTTGTCATTGAGGTCGTGCACACGCTTGGCGCGTTCGGCATTCAGGTCGATCAGTTTGTCGTCATCACTCATGGCTTGGCTTACGTCGTGGCGGTAATGCCTCAATAATGCGGCCTGCCTCGCCCGACGGCAATTAAGCGGGCGACAAAATGCAGGCCATCGACCAGAATCGGCACTTTCTACCCTGCCCAGGAGGCGCATCCAGGTGGCCTTGCACAACGACCTTCCGCCACTGTTGGCCCTGCGCGCCTTCGAAGCAGTGGCGCGGCACTTGAGTTTTATCAAGGCGGCCAACGAGTTGTCGGTGACCCAAAGTGCGCTGAGCCACCAGGTGCATAAGCTCGAACACCACTTGGGCAAACCGCTGTTTATCCGGCGAACCCGTGCGATTGACCTGACGTTGGCCGGGCAAGCGTACTACGAGCAGATCCGCCCTGCCCTGGACGCTATCGCCGCTGCAACGCGCAACCAACGGGGTGCGCCCAGCGCCAATGTGTTGCGTATCGGCTTGCTGGCGTCCTTCGCCACGCTGTGGCTGGCGCCGCGCCTGGCCGAGTTTCTACAGCGCTACCCGCATATCCAGGTGGAGTTGCTGCCCGCGATTCAACTGGCCAATGTCGCGACGGCCGAAGTCGACCTGGCCATCCGTTACGGCAAGGGCGATTGGCCCGACGTGCAAGCCACGCGCCTGATGGCCGAAACCTTGTCACCGGTGTGCAGCCCGGCGTTCAAGGCCAGCCAGGTGACGAGTGGCCCCTTGCTGATGGCGACCTCGCACCGTCCTTTCGAGTGGACGGATTGGTCCGCCCATTACCAGGTCAACCTCGACCGCCACCCCAGGGTGATGCTGCATGACTACAACATCGTGGTCGAAGCCACCGTGGCCGGCCAGGGTATCGCCATGGGCCGCCATCGCCTGATCGAACGCAGGCTCCAGGACGGCAGCCTGGTGCAGGCCTTTGACTGGCCGCCCTATCACAGCGAAATCGGCTATTGGCTGATCGCCCCCCAGGGGCCGCTCAGTGAGGCGGCTGAATGCTTCAGCCAGTGGTTGAAGCAGGCGTGTGTCGACCCGTGAGTTTTTTCGATACGTCGATTGAGATCTATCCGTTTGTCGCCCGTCGCAACCCCCCACATGCTGGAATCTTCTGACACCAGAGGATTTCACCATGACCGACTCCATCCGCCAGCGCGTAAACGCCCTCGGCCTGACACTGCCCACGCCCAGCCAACCCGCCGCCAACTACATCAATCATGTGGTCAGCCAACACCAGCTGTTCATCTCGGGGCAAATTCCCATGCTCGATGGCAAACCCGCCTACATCGGCCGACTGGGCGACTCCGTCAGCGATGAAGAAGGCGCCCAGGCGGCGGAACTGGCGGCGCTGGGCCTGCTGGGGCAATTGAGCGATGCGCTGGGCGATGACCTGTCGCGGGTGGTGCGCATTCTGCGTCTGGGCGTGTTCATCGCCAGCAGCGCCGACTTCCAGCGCCAGAGCCTGGTCGCCAATGGTGCCTCGAACCTGCTGGTCAACGCCCTCGGCGACAAAGGCCGACATGTGCGAACTGCTGTAGGCGTCAGCAGCTTGCCGGCTGGCGTCGCCGTGGAGGTGGATGCCATTTTCGAGCTGCTGCCATGAGCCCGCTGGACGTCCAACAACTGCGAGAGGCCACGCCCGGTTGCCAGTCGGGCATTGTGCACTTCAACCACGCCGGGGCGTCCTTGCCCAGCCAGGCGACGCTCGACGCCATCATCGAACAGTTGCAACACGAAGCCCGCAACGGCCCGATGGAAGCCGGTGAACAGGGCGCCGTGCTGGTGGAAAACGCCCGCCGCGCCGCCGGGCAGCTGCTCAACGCACCGCCCTCCTCGATTGCCTTCGCCAGCAGCGGCTCAACAGCCTGGAGCATGGCGTTCCAGGCGCTGGGACCTTGGCGGCCGGGCGAGCGCATTTTGGTGGGGCGCCACGAATGGGGCGGCAACCTGGCGAGCATGGAGTTGGCCGTGCAGGCGGGCGCGCGCGTGGAAGTCATCCCCTGTGATGCCACCGGTGCGGTTTGCCCGGTAGCACTGGAAGCGATGCTGGATGCCAAGGTAAAGCTGATCGACCTTGCCTGGCTGCCGGCCAACGGCGGCCTGATCAACCCGGCCCAGGCCATTGGCGAAGTGGCTCGTCGCCACGCCATCCCCTATTTTATTGACGCAGGCCAGGCCGTCGGCCAGGTACCGGTGGATGTGCAAGCGTTGCAGTGCGACGTGCTCAAATCCGCCGGCCGCAAACACCTGCGCGGCCCGCGCGGTACGGCACTGCTGTATGTCAGGCCGGATTTTCTTGCGCACCTGAACCCGGCCCAGCGCGACGTGTTTTCAGCACCCTGGACCGCCGACGGTTTCGACCTGCGCAACGATGCCCGGCGCTTCGAAACCAGCGAAGCGTCCTTCGCCCTGCTGGCAGGCCTGGGCAATGCATTGCAAGAGATCAATCGACTGGGGATCGAGCGGGTGTGGGAAAGAGTCTCGCAGACCAGCACACGAATCCGCGCAGCGCTGGGTCAGATCCCGGGAATTAGCCTGCATGACCTGGGCAGTACACATTCAGGCTTGATCGCATTCAACCTGGCCGGCTGGGATAGCTTTGAACTCAAGCGGCGCCTGGGGTTAAAGGGCATCAACATCGGCGCCAACGGCGTGGCCTATACACCGCTGGATATGCAAGCACGCGGGTTGAGCAGTATTGCGCGAATATCCGTCAGCCCGCTCAACACCGATGACGATGTCGAAGTGCTGATGAAGGCCTTGGGTGAATTGAACGATTAAACCTCGATGTCCACCCACAAGCCCTGGCGCGGCGCGTCTTCGATCAGCGGCGCCACGGGCACCGTGTTGTCAGCGTTGAGCAAGTCGCCGGGGATAGGCAAGTGCTGCTGCGCATCCTCGTCGGCTTCGCGCCGACGCTTTTGCTGTTCCTGCTGACGACGCTGCTCTTCGCGCAACAGAAAGGTCGATTGCTCGGCATCGCCTTTTTTCAGGTCGATCGTGCTCTCGTTGGAGCCCGGTTGAACGGGCACCACCGGCGGAATATCCGGCTTCTGACGTGCCGGATCGAGTTGCGACGTAACCGGCACAACACTGACGGGCAGCATGGGTGGCAGCATGATAGTTATTCTCCTGATCAACAGGCTGTCGGCGCATTGCCGGACGACTTGAGCACCGGCGTGCCAAGCTGTGACTCAGTCGACACTCGCAAGTGCCCGCCACCCGTCGATTCGGCACTCTGCCCGCCGGCCAAACGGAGTAGTTTTTGTCAGAGTCCTTGGGCGTAAGGGCTTGTTCCGTTAAGATAGTCGGCTTTTTCACGGCGGGAGTCAGGCAGCATGGCGCAGCAGTATCAACCGGGGCAACGCTGGATTAGTGACAGCGAAGCAGAGCTGGGGTTAGGCACCGTTCTGGCACAGGACGGGCGCTTGTTGACCGTGCTCTATCCGGCCACTGGCGACACCCGCCAGTATGCGCTACGGAATGCGCCCCTCACTCGCGTGAGGTTTTCGCCGGGTGACACCATCACCCATTTCGAAGGCTGGAAAATGACCGTACAGGAAGTCGACGACGTCGACGGCCTGCTGGTCTACCACGGCCTCAATGGGCAAAACGAGCAGGTCACCCTGCCGGAAACCCAACTGTCCAACTTCATCCAGTTCCGCCTGGCCAGTGACCGTCTGTTCGCCGGGCAGATTGACCCGCTGGCGTGGTTCTCGCTGCGCTACCACACACTGGAACACACCAGCCGCCAGTTGCAGTCCTCGCTGTGGGGCCTGGGTGGCGTACGTGCTCAACCTATTGCTCACCAACTGCACATCGCCCGTGAAGTCGCTGACCGTATCGCGCCACGGGTCTTGCTGGCGGACGAAGTGGGTTTGGGCAAAA
Source organism: Pseudomonas sp. MF7453 (assembly GCF_016405455.1). Lineage (NCBI taxonomy): Bacteria > Pseudomonadati > Pseudomonadota > Gammaproteobacteria > Pseudomonadales > Pseudomonadaceae > Pseudomonas > Pseudomonas sp. MF7453. The sequence continues at coordinate 22,919 of NZ_JAEKCN010000003.1, forward strand.
CCATCGAAGCCGGCCTGGTGATCCACCGTCAACTGCTCTCGGGCCGCGCCAGCCGTGTGCTGATCCTGGTCCCGGAAAACCTGCAGCACCAATGGCTGGTGGAAATGCGCCGCCGCTTCAACCTGCAGGTGGCGCTGTTCGACGAAGAACGCTTTATCGAAAGCGATGCCACCAACCCGTTCGAAGACACCCAGCTTGCGCTCGTTGCGCTGGAATGGCTGGTGGACGACGAGAAGGCCCAGGACGCGCTGTTCGCCGCCGGCTGGGACTTGCTGGTGGTCGACGAAGCGCACCACCTGGTGTGGCATGAAGACAAGGCCAGCGCCGAGTACGCGCTGGTCGAACAACTGGCTGAAGTGATTCCCGGCGTGCTGCTGCTCACCGCCACCCCGGAACAACTGGGCCAGGACAGCCACTTTGCGCGTCTGCGCCTGCTGGACCCGAACCGCTTCCACGACCTGCAGGCCTTCCGCGCCGAGAGCGAAAACTATCGCCCGGTGGCCGAAGCCGTGCAGGAGCTGCTGGACAAGGGCCGCCTGTCGCCGACCGCGCACAAGACTATTCAAGGCTTCCTCGGTGACGAAGGTGAAGCCCTGCTCACCGCCGTCAACGATGGCGACACCGAAGCCAGCGCCCGCCTGGTCCGTGAACTGCTGGACCGCCACGGCACCGGCCGCGTGCTGTTTCGCAACACCCGAGCCGCGGTGCAAGGCTTCCCCGAGCGCAAGCTGCACGCCTACCCGCTGCCGAACCCGGACGAATACCTCGAACTGCCCCTGGGCGAACACGCCGAGCTGTACCCGGAAGTCAGCTTCCAGGCGCAACCGGACATCGAGGAAGAGAACCGCTGGTGGCGCTTCGACCCACGGGTCGAGTGGCTGATCGACCAGCTGAAAATGCTCAAGCGCACCAAGGTCCTGGTGATCTGCGCCCACGCCGAAACCGCCATGGACCTGGAAGACGCGCTGCGCGTGCGCTCCGGCATCCCGGCCACGGTGTTCCACGAGGGCATGAATATTCTGGAGCGTGATCGCGCGGCGGCTTATTTTGCCGATGAAGAGTTCGGTGCCCAGGTGCTGATCTGCTCGGAAATCGGCAGTGAAGGTCGCAACTTCCAGTTCTCCCACCACCTGGTGCTGTTCGACCTGCCGTCGCACCCCGACCTGCTGGAACAACGCATCGGGCGTCTGGACCGGATCGGCCAGAAACACGTGATCGAATTGCACGTACCCTACCTGGAAACCAGCCCGCAAGAGCGCCTGTTCCAGTGGTACCACGAAGCGCTCAACGCCTTCCTCAACACCTGCCCGACCGGCAACGCCTTGCAGCATCAGTTCGGCCCGCGCCTGCTGCCATTGCTGGAAGCTGCCGACGACGGCGAGTGGCAAGCCCTGATCGACGAAGCCCGTGCCGAGCGCGAGCGCCTGGAGCAGGAGCTGCACACCGGTCGCGACCGCTTGCTCGAACTCAATTCCGGCGGCGCCGGTGAAGGCGATGCGCTGGTCGAGGACATCCTTGAGCAAGACGACCAGTTCGCCCTGCCGATCTACATGGAAACCCTGTTCGACGCGTTCGGCATCGACAGCGAAGACCATTCGGAAAACGCGCTGATCTTGAAGCCCAGCGAAAAAATGCTCGACGCCAGCTTCCCCCTGGGCGACGACGAAGGCGTGACCATCACCTACGACCGTAACCAGGCGCTGTCGCGTGAAGACATGCAATTCATCACCTGGGAACACCCAATGGTGCAAGGCGGCATGGACCTGGTGCTGTCCGGTTCCATGGGCAACACCGCCGTGGCGCTGATCAAGAACAAGGCGCTCAAGCCGGGCACCGTGTTGCTGGAACTGCTGTACGTCAGCGAAGTGGTCGCCCCGCGCTCGCTGCAACTGGGCCGATACCTGCCACCGGCCGCCTTGCGCTGCCTGCTGGATGCCAACGGCAATGACCTGTCGGGCCGCGTGTCGTTCGTAACCTTGAATGACCAGCTGGAAAGCGTGCCACGGGCCAGCGCGAACAAATTCGTACAGGCGCAGCGCGACCAACTCACCCCGCGCATCAATGCCGGTGAAGAGAAGATCGCCCCGCGTCACGCCGAGCGTGTAGCCGAAGCCAAGCGTCGCCTGGCCGCGGATACCGACGAAGAACTGGCGCGCCTGACCGCGTTGCAAGCGGTCAACCCGACCGTACGTGACAGCGAGCTGGTTGCCTTGCGCAATCAACGCGAGCAAGGCCTGGCCATGCTCGACAAGGCAGCGCTGCGACTGGAAGCGATCCGGGTGTTGGTGGCGGGCTGATAATCCGCTGCCAATTAGGAGGCCCGCTTAGTGCGGGCCTTTTTGTTGGGCTTGAGGCCCTCATCGGGGGCAAGCCCCCTCCCACACTGACCGAGTAGAGTTCAAACAACTCGGTCAAATGTGGGAGGGGACTGGCCCCCGATAGGCATGGGTATCTACACAACTTTTGTAGCCACTGCCAACCGTAACCACGATGCGAAGCGAGCAGCTCTTGATCTGCTTTTGATCTTGATCTTAGGCGCCCCGTCAAACCACGCTGGCCGGAATTCGACAGGGATTTGGGGGGTAAACCGGCAGGGATGCCGGTTTAGCCGCCCCGCGCCATGGATGGCGCGTGGTGGCGGCCCCCCAAATCACTGGCGGATTACGGGCACACCGAGCCTAAGCGAGGTGCCGAGTGGTGGGGCAAGAGCCCTTTTGGTTACTTTTGGGGCTCTTTTCCAAAAGTGACCCGCCGTAAGGGCGGAACCCATAGCAGCCGTTACCCAAACAACGGATATGTACTCGATCTGATCCAACATCCTGACCGGCTGCCAGGCCGCCATCGGGGGCAAGCCCCCTCCCACAGTTGGATTGTGGGGTGCCAGGTAGATAGGCGTCAGCTGAAAGTCTGCCATCGCAGGCAAGCCAGCTCCCACAATTGACCACACAAGGTTCAGTCAACTCGGTCAAAGGTGGGAGCTGGCTTGCCTGCGATAGGGTCACCTCGGTCTCATGCCGTTACCGCAGAAGCCGGCACCTCAACCCCACTCAACCCATCCTTCATGCGCTTGGCGTCACGCACAAAACTGCGCGAGGCCTGGAAAAGAAACAGCATGGTCAAAAACAGCGCCACCGGAATCAGGTACATGGCGTCATGCAACCCCACAGCTTTATAAGCCTCGGTCATTTGCTCTGCCCCGGCCGCATACATCGCCGAGTGGGCAAAGTGATCGGACAGCGCCCCAACCACCACCGGCCCCATGCCACCGCCGAGCAAATACAGGCCTGCAAAAAACAGCGCCATGGCCGTGGCGCGCAGGCGCGGTTCGACCACGTCCTGGATCGCCGTATAAACGCAGGTGTAGAAGTTGTAGGCAAACAACCAGCCCACGCTGAACAGCGCGACAAACACCCCAATCTCAATGCGCCCGGCATGTAATGCCCAGGCCGTGGTGACCGTGGAAATAATCAAGCTGAACGCGGCAAACAACAGTCGGCCATTGGCGACGCGTTGATGGATCTTGTCGGCCACCCAGCCGCCCAGGGTCAAGCCCACCAGGCCAGTCAAGCCGACGATCACACCGGTGGCAACGGCCGCGTCCTGCAACGGCAGGAGGAAATAGCGTTGCAGCATTGGCACCAGGAACGAGTTGCACGCATAAGTGGCAAAGTTAAAGCACAACCCGGCCAGCACCAGCCACAGGAAGGTCGGCACCGCCAGTACGCGGCGGATCGGGCGATCGACACGCTCTTGGGACACTTGCACGGTTTCTGCCGCACCGCGTTTGGGCTCTTTGATATAGAACATGAACACCGCCAGGATCATTCCGGGCACGGCGGCGATAAAGAAGGGCGCACGCCAACTGTCGAACGCTTTGACCATCGCGCCGATGGTGAAAAACGCCAGCAACAGCCCCAACGGCAGGCCAAGCATGAAAATCCCCATGGCCCGCGCACGGCGGTGGGCGGGGAACAGGTCGCCGATCAGTGAATTGGCCGCTGGCGCATAGCTGGCTTCTCCGATGCCAATACCCATGCGCACCAGCAGGAAGGTCCAGAAACTGCCGACCATGCCATTGACCGCCGTCAGCCCGCTCCAGGCGAACAGGCCCCAACCCATCAATTTGCTGCGCGAGCCGGTGTCGGCCAGTCGCCCGAGCGGCAGCCCGGCAATGGCGTAGACGATGGTGAAGGCGGTGCCGATGATACCGAGCTGAAAGTCGCTCAGGTGCCACTCCATGCGGATCGGCTCGATGATGATCGCGGGGATGGTGCGATCGAAGAAATTGAACAGGTTGGCCAGGAACAGCAGGAACAGAATGCGCCAGGCATTCGCCGCTTGGGTCGAGTTCTGCATGGGTCCGTCTCTTTTATTGTTATGAGCGCTGCGATGCCCGATGCATCCTGCCCGGTACCTGCAACATAGTCAGGTAAGGCGGGGTTGTCTGTAATGATTCGTAAAGCTGATAGGGCATGATTTCACCCGGCAACACGGGGATTTGTCCCACGAAAATATAAGTTCGCGCCCCCCTTCCCAACGGCCATGGCACGGATAGAATGGCGAGCCTTCCTGTAACACCCCCAACCTACTTTCTTATTGATGACGCCCATGTCCGAAGCCAGTCCGTGTCTGAATTGCGGTGCCTGCTGTTCACACTTTCGCGTGTCTTTCTTTTGGGGTGAGTGCGCCTCATCGGGGGGCACGGTGCCCGATGATCTGGTGGTACAGATCAACCCCACACGGGTGGCAATGATCGGAACCGACCAAAAGCCTGCACGTTGCTGCAGCCTTGAGGGCGAAGTGGGCAAAAGCACCAGTTGCTCGATTTACGAACAACGCTCCAGCCCCTGCCGCGAGTTCGACGCCTCGTGGAGCCAAGGCGTGCAGAACGTTGATTGCGATGCTGCCCGTGCTGCCTTCGGCCTGGCCCCGTTGCAAGCGCCTCCTTTTGAAATGGACCTGCCCATCAGCGCTTAGCACCAAACGCTATGCACAACATGACAAATTAATTGAGATCAAAATGCCATTATCCATGGCAAATCCCATGAGGCTTCTATACTCAACGGGGTAGGTCATCGCCTCTGGCAGTGACGTGGCTCTATGACGGGATACGCTATGGAATGGCTGGGCCAGCACTTTTTCACCGACCTTCCAGACAGCGGGCATTTATTGCTCAATTGCAGTCATAACCCCTTTCTGGTGCTGCTCGCGTACCTGGTTGCCTGCGCGGCGGGTTTCGGCACGCTGGACATGGCCGAACGCGTCGGCCATGTAGAAGACCCCACCGCCCGCCGCCATTGGCGCTGGCTGGGAGCGGGCTGCCTGGCAGGCGGGATCTGGTCGACCCACTTCATCAGTATGCTGGCCTTCCAGGCCCCGATCGCCATTCATTACGAATTGCTCACCACGTTCGCCTCGCTGCTGATCGCCCTGGTCGCCTCGCTGTTCGCCATGAAAACCCTCAGTCATGCCCATCTGCGTTTACACCAATACCTGCTGGCGTCGGTATGGATGGGCCTGGGCATCGCGCTGATGCATTACGTGGGCATGGCGGCGATGCGCTCCCAGGCCCAGGTGTACGTTGAATCGCAGTTGTTCATGGCCTCCGTGGCGATTGCCATCGGTGCCAGCCTGGCGGCGTTGCTGCTGTCCAGTTACCTGCGCAACGGTGCCGGAGTGTTTCACCAACTGCTCAAATACGCGGCCAGCCTGGTGCTGGGCGCCGGGATCCTGAGTATGCATTTTACCGGCATGGCGGCCATGCAAATGCTGGTGCCCAGCGGCGCGGACCTGTCGTTGCCCGTGGACAACAACCCGATTCAACTGGGCCTGTCGGTGGCGGTAATTACTCTGCTGGTGATCGGCAGCGGTGTCAGCGCAGCCCTGGCCGACAAAAAACTGCAGCACAAGGAGCGTGACCTGCGCCGAGTCAACGCGCTGCTCAGCGAACTCGACCAGGCCCGCGCCTCACTGCAACAAGTGGCCCATTTTGACGCGTTGACCAACTTGCTCAACCGCCGTGGCTTCAATCAGATCTTCGCGGAGAAAGTCGCAGAAAAAACCCGAAGCCAAGGCATGATGGCGGTGATTTTTCTCGACATCGACCACTTCAAGCGCATCAATGACAGCCTCGGGCACGACGCTGGCGATCAGTTGCTCACGGTGCTGGCCGGGCATATCAAGGGCTCGATACGCAGCCGTGAGGATGTGGTCGCACGGTTTGGCGGCGATGAGTTCTGCATTCTGATCAATATCCATCACCGTGACGAAGCGCGGCACATGGCCCAGCGCATCATGCAGAAAATGAAAGAACCCATCGAGCTGGCCGGCCGCCGCATGGTGATGACCACCAGCATCGGTATCAGCCTGTTCCCCGACGATGGCCAAACCTGCGAAGAACTGCTGAAGACTGCCGACCTGGCGCTGTACCAATCCAAGGACACCGGGCGCAACACCTTGAACTTCTTCAGCTCCAACCTCAAAACCCGCGCCTCCCTGGAACTGCAACTGGAAGAGGAGCTGCGTGCCGCATTGCGCGCGCGCGCCCAACTGGTGTTGTTTTATCAACCGATCTTCGACATGAAACTGGGCAAGGTCACGCGCCTGGAAGCGCTGGTGCGCTGGCAACATCCTCAGCACGGGTTGCTGGCCCCGGACCGGTTTATCGGCATCGCCGAAAACAATGGGCTGATCGCCGAGCTGGATCACTGGGTATTGCGCCAGGCCTGTCACGACCTGAGCCTGTTGTCTGACCGGGGCTACACCGAGCTGACCATGGCCGTGAACTGCTCGGCCCTGAACCTGGCGCGAGACGAGTTGGCCGATGAAATTGAAGACGCCCTGCGCTTTGCCGGCGTGGCGGCCAACCGCCTGGAACTGGAAGTCACCGAAAATGCGTTGATGGGCAATATCAGCAGCACCCTGGCGCTGTTGCGGCAAATTCGCGCCCTGGGGGTGTCCCTGGCGATCGATGACTTTGGCACCGGCTACTCATCCCTGGCCTACCTCAAGCGCCTGCCGCTCAACACCTTGAAGATCGATCGCTCGTTTATCCAGGACATTCCCAAATCCACCGCAGACAGCGAAATCGTCCAGGCGGTCATCGGCATGGCCCATACCCTGCATCTGCAGGTAGTCACCGAAGGCGTGGAAACCCAGGCGCAGTTTGAGCTATTGCTCAAGCACGACTGTGACTTCATTCAGGGTTACCTGCTCAGCCCGGCGGTGCCGTTCAACGACATTATCGGCGTGATGCAAGGCATCGCGATGCGCAACCCGCTGTACCCCTTCAGCGTGGAAGGCACTAAAGACGCCACTGCACCCAAAGACCCTGGCGCAGGCCGCATTGGCCCGGCGGCCATCGTCAGACCAATTCGTTGACACCGAACAGGATTAAAACTGACCGTCCCAGGCTCAAGTCGCGGTAAAGCTGCGAGCGCTCATTCAGGAGGCAAAGGCATCCAACTTTATGATGAACAGTTGAGGTGGCTGTACCCCATGCCGATTGTGCTGAACCCCTCCTACCAGGTTAATTAGTTTGTTCTCACCCAGCGCCGATTCGACGAGTGCTCTACTGTTCCTGAAACTGAAAAAATCTCGAGGCACGGCGAAGCCCTCCACCCTTGCGGTGATGAATGGCTCCGTCACGTCCACTGGGTGCAGGCAATACAGCATATCGTCCCCGACCCGCCTGAACAAAAGCGCAGTACCGTCTGATGTCGACTCCAGGAACTCAGCACGCGTGACCCTGCGCATGACCTCGACCATAAGCGCCCGAAGTGTGACCGGTCCCTGGCGAGTGACGGCTTGATGGTAATGCGGATGAAAACTGTCGGGCTCGAAATCCAAGCGACGCCAGACGGTTGGTTGAGTGCCCCGATGAGCTCGACCGATATGTAATCTGCGATTCGCACCTCTCGTACGGCGAGTCAACTCAAGTAATGACAGAGGATCAGCCACGTGCGTTTGGCCCGTGCGCCATACACGTAGCATGTCCACAAATTTGAAATCTTTCTGATATCGATTGAACACCGCCCTGGCAACCTGGGTTCGGCTGGAGGGTGTCATTTCTGGAAACGCATCTTCAACGTAAGCAGCAATTTTCTTTTCAAAAGGCCTTCGCTCCAGGACCTCCCAGGCCGCCGTAGCGCGGTTATAGGTTGCAATCATGGGCTGTTCACTGGGGTTGTTTCGCAACATCAACTCGAAACTGTCAAAATCGCCATAAGAGACGTTCGAGTTTCGAATAGCTACTGTGGTGTCGTACCAGCGCACATCAAAGGTGGTCCGGTAAAAACGATCATTTAACTTAATGAAAGTACCTTCAACCAGAGACCAACCAGCCTCTGCCGTGAAAACGGGTTTGTACTCAAACACACCGTAGGTATGCTGCACTTTGTTCAACAATCCGGCTTGAATTTGCTGGCCCCAGGATTTCCAATGATTGGTCACAATGACACTCGGACGCGCCGCAGGCAGGGCCACAGGAACCGCGTACGCACTTGGTTCGATACCTTGAAGCCGTAGCCTGACCTGATCAAGGGTCGTGGCCGGATTGAGGTACTGACGAAACTCACGGGGAATATCCCGCAGACCTATGGCCTGCGACTCCAGTGAATTACGCCCCAAATGCCTGACGAACCGAAGTTCCATAGCCCTTTCACGACCTACAGGGAACTCAAATGAATCAAGCACCCTTGCAGCTTGCAGCGTATCCAAGTCGGGGTAGAACCTGGTCAGGTCATCGCATGCCATTCGCGAGTGATAGCCCCCTCGCAAGCCATAGTGGGGCGAGCGGATGACCCATTCATTCAAGGCGTTCTGAGAGATTGGCGGTTGGTGATATGCGTGCTCTCCCGTTTGACGAGGCTTTTTCAGGCGCCAGGTGCCGGTCCCCGAAGTCTCGTCATAGGCCACCTTGTACCACTGGTCTTTCTCCTTGAGAAAATGCTGTCCTGGTGTCGAGCCTTTTCCGGCACGGGTGTAGATCCCCTGGCTTTCCCACCCAGATAACGGCGTCACATCTTTGGGCGCTGCCCTGAGGGCCATACTGCGAGGCAATCCATTCACCCTGGACGGCGTGAAACGGACCGGAGCCACGCCCACGGCACCGTCGACCAGCGCCCCAACCAAGTGAGTGAAGGCTTTTACAAATTCATGGGTCGCCCCTATCGAATCATCATTTTGCAGGGCGTCCAGCGCAGCACTCAACGCCATTGCGCTGCGCACCAGGCCAATGACAAAGGTCACCTTGACGGGAAAAACGGCCAGCGCCACTTCCACCAGCCCCTCAACGACGGTCCAGGCACTGCGCACATTTGACTCATGTGTACTGGTAGTCCTGCGGTCGGCGCGGACAATGGCGGCACGTGTCTCCCAGTCGTAGGTTCGCTCTAGAAAATTCCCCCTGATGGGTGACAGGGAAACCTCTTCGCGAAAGATCCCTCTTTTGAAGGTGCTACGCATTCGCGGCAAGGTGCCGCCATCCATTCGCTCATACAGATAGTCATGCCAGGCAGTGTTATTCACGAATTGTTCGAGCAGTTGAGTCATGCCGGTATATTCACGAAACACCCGCCCATCCTTGGCCCTGGGGGTATAAAGCACCACGACGTTGATCTTGGGGCTAGACGATATGAAAGCCAGGACGCCCAGCACATGGATATCACGCACATAGAGTGCCGCAACCGTCACTTTATGGCCTTCAAACGTTGCTCTTTGAGCGGTTTCCGTGGGGTGGTCGAGCACGTTTTCGACAAGGTGATAACCGCGATCCTGTGGATCCGGTAAATAATCCCTGGATATCTTGGCCTCGATGGCGTCGACCCTGAGTTGCTTGAGCATCACATTAACGAAGTCCTGCTTGAGATTTTTCGCTTCGGCAGACGTTTGCAAATGCCGTTTGAGAAAGTCGATGTAGGAACCACCAATATCCGTGTCACGCACCAGGTCCTTGACCTGCTGTGTGGTCAATTGCGTGAAGGGTTTGCCATGCAGACTCAGTCGGGACTTGGCGACAAACACTTCATCCAGATAGTCGACGTTTTCCAGGGCCAGCTCGGCCAGGCTCTTGGTTTCAATCGAGTAATGGGACTGGCCGACCTGCGGATTAGGCCTGGCGCCCGGAAAGTAGATGCCGGGAGCCGGATTGGGCCGACGTATCGTCACCTTGATATCGGAAGGAGACTCGTCGATGCCATATTCGTCCTCCAGGGCTTGGGCCAGTCGTTCGTCGCTGTAGGCCAGCAGCGCATCATGGTCACCGAACTGTGAGATCGAAGGCAGGCCATCTCCTGCCTGCGCATTTTGCAGTTCACTCAAGTACTCCCGCACTGCCGTAGCCCAAGCCTGTTTATCGGGCTCCGATGCTGCACTCAAAAACTGCTCAAGCTCGGCCTTTGAACGCTTGGTTTCGCGTGCCAGCATCACCCCACGAACGCCGAATAACCGCTCCATGTCGGTGGTGAGGTTAAGGCTGGCGGGCAGTTGGCTGATGTCTGCGTGTATGCCTCGTTGCTGGTAATGCGCCACCATAAACTTGAAATCGTGAATCAGCTTTTCATATTGGGAGCTCACACTGACGCTGACGATTGGCCCCAAGACCTCTTTGTAGTCAAAGCAACCAGTGACCTGCGCCTTGTCACGAATATCGGTTGCAGACTCAACATCTTTGTCCGCCAACAGCTCGAAGAGACTATCGAATTCGTTATCCGTGTTCAGCCGACGATGCAGTTCCTTATCCAGAGACTCCAAGGAGGGGAATGCTTCCAGGCCACGATTGGGAGTAAACAGAATGACGAAACCAACATCGGCATCGACTGCGATGGGCCGAACCTTAGGCGCGGCGTCAGGCGGGCTTGCCTCGGAGACGGAGTAGGACTGATCGCGAACCGTGAGCACCAACGCACCGTGCAGAGACAAGTCAGGTGCAGCGCCCTCGCCCTTGAGCACCACAGTATAAGCGGCAGGCCGACGAGGTCGGGAGTGCCGCGCCTTGGCATCCGGATATGCGATGAACTCTTCAATCAGCAACACGCCATTGGAGTTCAAAGTACCGTCAGCCCGGAGCAATATAGCCTCCAACCTCAACTGGTCACTGCGCGATGCAATGACCAATTGTTTAACGGAGCGGGGGTCAGTGGCACTGACAGCCTCATTCCAGAACGCATCCAGGCGAGTCTTGTAAGCGCTATCGAGCGAGCCCGCGAGATCATCGAGAAAAACGCTGAAGGCCGTCGGGGTGAGTGAGGACGGCAAATCCTCGTCGTCCTGTGCATCTCGGCCGAGCGTGAAGCGCGTCTGAGGACTGGCAAAAAGTGCTGACTGCTGGCCGACGATTCGCTTGATCCCGGCATCCATCAAACTGGGAAGTAACCCGGTGGCGTTGTTGGAAGGCTGCGCAACCGGTAAGTCGGTCGAGTCGTTGCTGATGAAAATTCGAGAGGCTTCCAGCGACCCGGCACTTGAGGTAAACGTAGCGTTCAATCGCTCATTTACAAACGCTGAAAATGTCGGTCGCCGCCTGAGAATCTGCAACCTTTTACCGACAGCCTCCAATTGCTCCCGGTAATGGGTCTTGTAGTCATTATCTTGCAAAGCCGCAAGCGTCGCGGAGGGTGTGGAAGACAATCGTGGAGCCAGTTGCATAGTCGTGCCCTGTTTGATCACTGAAGATTTCAGGGCCTAGAATCACGATGTTTCGACTTTTGCGTGCATCACATACTTACTGCCGGGTCGATGTTGGACTTAGTAACAATTAAACCTACCCGCGAGAAGTCATATAACTGTTCCCGTGACGTTAACGTCACCCATGCGTGTGACGTTTCTCCACGGCAAAGAGCCATCACGCTACTCCGCTACACACTTCGCTTCGTTTCAATGACGCACCATTATGGAGCTCATTCTGTGGCTGACGCCCTTTCCTGGATCAGAATCCAGGGCGAAACCACCACTGCCCACAAGCTCGGATCACGCTCAACCAGGTCCAGCGCCCGCGTCGCAGACACTTCGCCCAGGCTCCCGGAAGCCAGCCAGGCAGCGACTTTGTCACGGTTGTCTTCGGCCATTGCCTCGGCCGCTTCGATCAAATCCAGGGCAACGTCGACCCACAATAGGGCGCCCTTGGCAAAGAACGGCTCAAGCTCCTTCCAGGAAATTTCAGCGGTTTCACCGAGCAGCTTGGCATAGAGGGTGCTAGGTTCTTGCGACATGGGAGTTCACCTGAGTAAAAAATCGGCGCAATCATAGCCTTCTGACTCAGGCAGAAAAACCCAGTAGCAAATGAGGTAGCGATTGAAAGGGCCAGAAAAGCCAGGGAATGCCTAGAAGGCTGCGGTAAGCCCGCCGCAATTCTGTCTTTTTCTTTCATTTAAGCGACACGCCAGGGTTTTGCCCCCCGTTGCCAGCTTTTCAAGCGATCAACCGGCGCTCTACACTGTACCGGTACAGTTGCCAGGGCAATGCCGGGGGGATATCCGCGATATCTGATCCGGTTCTGCAGCTCACAAGGCCGCTAGAACTATAAAAAATACAACAGTAAGAGTGGAGCACTATGAATAAGGCTACTAAGCAGATTTCCAAACTGTTTGCCGCTATGGTCCTGGCTGGGGTTGCCGGCCATTCGTTCGCAGCCGACACCATCAAGATCGGCATCGCCGGTCCCAAGACCGGTCCGGTAACGCAATACGGCGACATGCAATTCATGGGTGCCAAGCAAGCCATCAAGGACATCAACGCCAAGGGCGGCGTCGATGGCAAAATGCTTGAAGCCAAGGAATACGACGACGCTTGCGATCCCAAACAAGCCGTTGCCGTCGCCAACAAAGTGGTCAACGACGGCGTCAAGTTCGTAGTCGGTCACCTCTGCTCCAGCTCCACTCAGCCAGCGTCGGATATCTATGAAGACGAAGGCGTCATCATGATTACCCCAGCCGCCACCAGCCCTGAAATCACCTCCCGTGGCTACAAGCTGATCTTCCGCACCATTGGTCTGGACAGCGCACAAGGCCCGGCAGCCGGCAACTACATCGCCGACCACGTGAAACCGAAAATCGTTGCCGTCCTGCACGACAAGCAGCAATACGGTGAAGGTATCGCCAGCGCCGTGAAGAAGACCCTTGAAGAAAAAGGCACCAAGGTTGCCGTCTTCGAAGGCCTGAACGCCGGTGACAAAGACTTCTCCTCGATCATCCAGAAGCTCAAGCAAGCCAACGTCGACTTCGTCTACTACGGCGGCTACCACCCTGAGCTGGGCCTGATCCTGCGCCAAGCCAAGGAAAAAGGCCTGAACGCCAAGTTCATGGGCCCAGAGGGCGTGGGTAACGACTCCATCTCGCAAATCGCCCAGGGCGCTTCCGAAGGTCTGCTGGTGACCCTGCCGAAATCCTTCGACACCGACCCTGCCAACAAAGCCATCGTTGAAGAGTTCGCCAAGAACAAACAGGACCCAACCGGTCCGTTCGTGTTCCCGGCGTACTCGGCGGTTGAAGTCATCGCCGGCGGTATCGCTGCCGCGAAGAGCGAAGACACCGCCAAAGTGGCCGAGGCCATCCACGCCGGTACCTTCAAGACCCCTACCGGCGATCTGAGCTTCGACGCCAAGGGCGACCTGAAGGACTTCAAGTTCGTGGTCTACGAATGGCACTTCGGTAAACCAAAAACCGAAGTTTCCCCTCAGTAAGCCAGGCGTTACTGGTCAACAAGCCCACTGTGCAAGCAGTGGGCTTTGTTTTACGAGGTTTATGGGCCATGTCACCCGCGATCCGGGCGCTGGCTCACCTGAAAATCTTAAAACCGTCACCAGCGGTTCGCTGGCAAACGCTTCGTGCAACCTGGTCACAGAACAGGGCACCGAGCCGGAAATGACTCCACCAGTGAAATGCGTATCGGGTTTTTAGGAGCGCTGTAATGCCTGAGATCTATCATTTTTTCCAACAGCTGGTTAATGGCCTGACCATTGGCAGCACCTATGCCTTGATAGCCATTGGCTACACAATGGTTTACGGCATCATTGGAATGATCAACTTCGCCCATGGCGAGGTGTACATGATTGGTTCCTACGTGGCCTTCATCGCCCTTGCCGGGCTGGCCATGATGGGGATCCACTCCCTGCCGCTGTTGATGACCGCTGCGTTCCTGGCATCGATCATCGTGACCAGCGCCTATGGTTACAGTATCGAGCGGGTTGCCTACCGTCCCTTGCGTGGCAGCAACCGTTTGATCCCGCTGATTTCCGCGATCGGCATGTCGATTTTCCTGCAGAACACCGTACTGCTGTCTCAGGACTCCAAGGACAAGTCCATTCCCAACCTGATCCCGGGGAGCATCTCCTTCGGCCCAGGTGGCGCACAAGAAGTGCTGATTTCGTACATGCAGATTCTGGTTTTCGTGGTCACCCTGGTGGCCATGCTGGGCCTGACGCTGTTCATTTCCCGCTCCCGTCTGGGGCGCGCCTGCCGGGCCTGCGCCGAAGACATCAAGATGGCCAACCTGCTGGGCATCAACACCAATAACATCATCGCCCTGACCTTCGTCATTGGTGCTGCGCTGGCGGCCGTGGCGGCCGTGTTGCTGAGCATGCAATACGGCGTGATCAACCCCAACGCCGGTTTCCTGGTGGGCCTCAAGGCCTTTACCGCAGCGGTATTGGGCGGCATCGGCAGTATTCCGGGCGCCATGCTCGGCGGGCTGGTGCTGGGTGTGGCCGAAGCCTTTGGCGCCGATATCTTCGGTGACCAGTACAAGGACGTCGTCGCGTTCGGCCTGTTGGTTCTGGTGTTGTTGTTCCGTCCGACCGGCATCCTGGGCCGTCCGGAGGTTGAGAAAGTATGAGCAGATATCTTAAATCGGCGTTTTTCAGCGCCTTGCTGGTGTGGGCCGTGGCCTTCCCGGTACTCGGCCTCAAGCTGAGCATTGTCGGCATCAATCTGGAAGTGCATGGCACTGGACCGCTCACGCTGAGCGTGATTGCCGTGTGCTCGGTGCTGATGTTTTTGCGGGTGCTGTTGACCCACCAGCTGGGTGCGTTGTTCAAGCGCAGTCGTGGTCCGTTGGTTCCGCCCAAGGTAAGCGAATTCCTGACTCTTCCGCGCACGCAGCGCTACATCATCATCGCCCTAGTCGCCGCCGCCCTCGTATGGCCGTTTTTTGGCTCCCGAGGCGCGGTGGATATCGGCATCTTGATCCTGATTTATGTGATGCTTGGCTTGGGGTTGAACATCGTAGTAGGGCTTGCGGGTTTGCTCGACCTGGGTTACGTAGGTTTTTACGCTGTTGGTGCTTACACCTATGCACTGCTATCGCACTACCTCGGCTGGGGCTTCTGGATCTGCCTCCCAATCGCGGGAATGATGGCCGCAACCTTCGGTTTCCTCCTGGGTTTTCCCGTGTTGCGCCTGCGCGGCGACTACCTGGCAATCGTAACGCTGGGCTTCGGTGAAATAATTCGTCTATTTCTTCGCAACCTGACAGACCTCACCGGAGGTCCAAACGGCATAAGCAACATTCCCAAGCCAACGTTTTTCGGTCTTCCACTCGATAAAACCGCGCCTGATGGCGGGCAGACGTTCCATGAGTACTTCGGGTTGGTTTACAGCGGATCTGACAAGATAGTTTTTCTCTATCTGATTGCGCTGTTGCTGGTGCTGGCGACGTTGTTCGTGATCAATCGCTTGCTGCGCATGCCGATCGGTCGAGCCTGGGAAGCACTTCGTGAAGATGAAATCGCCTGTCGGGCGTTGGGTATGAACCCGACAGTCATCAAACTCTCGGCATTCACCCTCGGGGCGACCTTTGCCGGTTTTGCCGGCAGCTTCTTCGCTGCACGTCAGGGACTGGTTACACCAGAGTCGTTTACCTTCCTTGAGTCGGCGATCATTCTGGCAATTGTCGTGTTGGGCGGGATGGGTTCACAACTGGGCGTCATTCTGGCAGCCGTGGTAATGACACTACTCCCCGAACTGATGCGCGACTTTAGTGAGTACCGCATGTTGATGTTCGGCGCCCTCATGGTGCTGATGATGATCTGGCGCCCTCAAGGCCTGCTGCCCATGCAACGTCCACACATGGAGCTGCGCAAATGAGCCGCGAGATCCTGAAAGTCGAAAACCTGAGCATGCGCTTCGGTGGTTTGCTGGCGGTCAATGGCGTGGCCCTGTCCGTCAAAGAGAAACAAGTGGTAGCGCTGATCGGCCCCAACGGCGCCGGCAAGACCACGGTGTTCAACTGCCTCACCGGCTTCTACAAGCCGAGCGGCGGCAGCATCCTGCTGGACGGCCAGCCGATCCAGGGCCTGGCCGGTCACGAGATCGCTCGCAAGGGCGTGGTGCGTACCTTCCAGAACGTGCGGTTGTTCAAGGACATGACGGCGGTCGAGAACCTGCTGATCGCCCAGCACCGTCACTTGAACACCAACTTCTTTGCGGGCCTGTTCAAGACCCCGGCGTTCCGCAAGAGCGAGCGCGAGGCCATGGAGTACGCGGCGTACTGGCTGGACAAGGTCAACCTGACCGAGTTTGCCAACCGCCCGGCAGGCACCCTCGCCTACGGCCAGCAGCGTCGCCTGGAAATCGCCCGTTGCATGATGACCCGCCCGCGGATTCTGATGCTCGACGAACCCGCCGCCGGCCTGAACCCCAAGGAAACCGAAGACCTCAAGGCGCTGATCAGCGTGCTGCGCGAGGAAAACAACGCCACGGTGCTGTTGATCGAACACGACATGAAACTGGTCATGAGCATTTCCGACCATATCGTGGTGATCAACCAGGGCACGCCGCTGGCCGACGGGACGCCGGAGCAGATCCGCGACAATCCTGAAGTGATCAAAGCCTACTTGGGGGAAGCGTAAAATGCTGCAGTTCGAAAACGTTTCCACGTTCTACGGCAAGATCCAGGCCCTGCACGACGTCAATGTCGAAGTGCGCCAGGGTGAGATCGTCACCCTGATCGGCGCCAACGGTGCCGGCAAATCGACCTTGCTGATGACCCTGTGCGGTTCGCCGCAAGCCTATAGCGGCAGCATCCGCTACATGGGTGAAGAACTGGTGGGCAAGCACTCCGCCGAAATCATGCGCAAGAGCATTGCCGTGGTACCGGAAGGCCGCCGCGTGTTCTCGCGCCTGACCGTAGAAGAGAACCTGGCCATGGGCGGGTTCTTTACCGACAAGGGCGACTACCAGGAGCAGATGGACAAGGTGCTGCACCTGTTCCCCCGCCTCAAGGAACGCTTCAGCCAGCGCGGCGGCACCATGTCGGGCGGCGAGCAGCAAATGCTCGCCATCGGCCGGGCGCTGATGAGCAAGCCCAAGCTATTGCTGCTGGACGAGCCCTCCCTGGGCCTGGCACCGATCATCATCCAGCAGATCTTCGACATCATCGAACAGCTGCGCAAGGACGGGGTAACGGTGTTTTTGGTGGAGCAGAACGCCAACCAGGCGCTGAAAATCGCCGACCGCGCCTATGTGCTGGAAAACGGCCGGGTGGTGATGCAGGGCACGGGGGAGCAATTGCTGACCGATCCCAAAGTGCGCGAGGCGTACCTCGGCGGCTAACCCAGTTCAAGGCAGCAACCGGCTCTAAAATGTGGGAGGGGGCTTGCCCCCGATAGCGGGGTATCAGTCATATGTCTTGTGGCTGACACACTGTCATCGGGGGCAAGCCCCCTCCCACATTTTGCTTGGCGTAACTTTGGAGTTTTTTTCTACTGATCTTGTAACGAACTCTATCCCCCTCTCTCTAGTGGTGCATGCAGGCAATCAAGCCTGCGCATTCAACCACTGCTGGAGACACACCATGACCACCAAACTGTCCGCCGCCACCCTCGTCCTCGCCCTGGGTTCGGCCCTGAGCCTGTCCGCCCTGAGCACCACTGCCCACGCAGCCGACGACATGCAGAAATGCTTCGGCGTGGCTGAAGCCGGCAAGAACGATTGCGCCGCAGGTGCCGGCACCTCTTGCGCCGGCACGTCCAAAACCAAGGACCAGGCCAATGCCTGGAAGCTGGTCCCCGCCGGGACCTGCACAAAGACCCCAAGCAGCACCTCACCGACCGGCTTCGGCCAGGAAATCGAATTCACTGCCAAATCCTGAAACCTCGTGCAGCCTGAGTACTGATGATGACGCCTACATCCCCTCACCCGGTCTCACCGGCTCAGGCGCCCGGCCTGCCCTTGCGGGCCGGGCTGGGGTTGAAAACCGAGCACTTCACCCAAGTGCTTGAGACCGGCCCCGATATTGGTTTTTTCGAAGTACACGCCGAAAACTACATGGTGGCCGGCGGCCCGTTTCATCACTACCTGGGACTGATCCGCGAGCAGTACCCGCTGTCGTTGCACGGCGTGGGCCTGTCCATCGGCGGCGAAGGTGCCCTGGACCGCGACCACCTGGCACGCTTGGCCACGTTGATCGAGCGCTATCAACCCCAGTCTTTTTCCGAACACCTGGCCTGGTCCAGCCACGGCCCGGTGTTTCTCAACGACCTGCTGCCACTGGCTTACGACGCCACCACCCTGAGCCGGGTGTGCGACCACGTTGACCAGGTGCAAAGCACGCTCAAGCGGCCGATGCTGCTGGAGAATCCCTCGACCTACCTGCAGTTCGAGCGCTCAACCCTGGACGAAACCGACTTTATCAGCGAGGTCATCGGCCGGACCGGTTGTGGCCTGCTGCTCGACGTCAACAACGTCTACGTTTCCTGTATCAATCACCAGCGCGACCCATTGGCCTATATCGACGCCCTGCCCTTGCACGCAGTGGGCGAGATTCATCTGGCAGGCTTCGCCGAAGACACCGACAGCCTGGGCGACCGCCTGCTGATCGATGACCACGGCGCGCCTATCGATAACGCCGTGTGGCAACTGTACGAGCACGTGCTGGCGCGGACCGGGCCGGTAGCCACGTTGATCGAGCGGGATAACCAGGTGCCGGCGTTCAGCGTATTGCAGGCCGAAGCGCGGCAGGCCCAATGGTATTTGTCGCAGGTGACGCGATGAGCCTTCAACAGGCCTTCGCCCACGCGTTGCTGACGCCGGGCGCGACCTGCCCGCAGGGCATGTTCAGCAGCAACGGGGCCGACCCGGCGAGTCGCTTCGCGGTGTATCGCAATAACGTCCACAGCGCGTTGATCAATGCGCTCGTCGCTGCCTATCCGGTGACGCGGCAACTGGTTGGCGATGAGTTTTTCCACGCCATGGTCGGCCTGTACGTCCAGGCTCACCCGCCCACCAGCCCGTTGATCAGCGAATACGGCAGCACATTGGCTGAGTTTATCCAGCGGTTCGAACCGGCCTCAAGCGTGCCTTACCTGGCAGATATCGCTCGGCTGGAGCGCCTGCGGGTACGGGCCTATCACGCAGCGGATCACCCGACGCTTGATCAACACAGCGTTCTTCAACAACTGCAAAGCGCCGAGGCGCTGGGACAACTGCGTGTGCGGCTACATCCCTCGCTTGCAACCGTGGAATCTCCCTACGCGATCGTATCGGTTTGGGCCGCGCATCAGACCGACGGGGTGATCGCCACCTTGAACCCCTGGTACGCCCAAGGCGCGCTGGTCCTGCGCCATGGGTTGGCGGTCAAGGTGTTCGCCATCGACAGCGGATCGGTGACGTTTATCAACCGCCTCAATCAAGGCGCGGGACTGGAAATGGCCATCGCTGACGCCCTTCAAGCCTCGGCCGAATTCGACTTGCACCAGTGTCTGACGCTGCTGATCAGCCACGACGCCATGACTCATTTGCATCTGCCACCAAAGGTATCGCCATGAACACTTCAGCTCCATGCCTGGTAAAGCGCACCGTCGCACTGTTTGAAAAAATCCCCTACAGCCTGATCGCCTTTATTGCGCGCTTCTCCATTGCCGCGGTGTTCTGGAAATCCGGGCAGACCAAGGTCGAAGGCTTTGCCGTAGATCTCATCAGCGGCACATTCCAGATCGGTGAACCCAAGCTCGCCGCCTCGACACTCTGGTTGTTTCGCAACGAATATCAGCTGCCCCTGGTGTCGTCGGAGGTGGCCGCGTACCTGGCAACCTTTGCCGAGCACTTTTTCCCGGTATTGATCCTCCTGGGGTTCGCCACACGCTTCTCGGCCCTGGCCTTGATCGGCATGACCTTGACCATTCAGCTGTTCGTCTACCCGGACGCCTACCCCACCCACGGCACCTGGCTCGCGCTGTTGTTGCTGTTGCTCGCCAGGGGGCCAGGCTGCCTGTCCATCGACCACTTGATTGCCCGTCGTATTCGTTAAAGCCGATCCAGCGCCTCGCCGCTGCGCCTGAACCAATCCACCAGGTAATCGGCCAACACCTGGGTGCGTCTCGGCAGGCCGCCCTGGTAAGGGTGAACCAGGTACATCGGCATTCGGCGAGTCTGATAGTCGCGCAGGATCCAGCGCAATCGCCCCTCGGCCAACTCCGTGGGCAACACGTAGGACGGCAGGCGGGCGATTCCGGCCCCCACCAGGGCGGCTTTTTTCAGCAGGTTGTAATGGTTGGAGGCAAACGTGCCGCTCACCCGTACGCGCAGTAATTCGTGTTGCTGGTGATACAACCACTCCTCACGACCGCTGTAGTGACTGTTGAGCAAACAGCTGTGTGTCGACAGGTCCGCCGGGGTCAGCGGTTCGCCATGCTGCTCCAGGTAGGCCGGGCTGGCGCAGGTCACCTCGTGCCAGGCCAGCAAAGGCTTGGCGACCAGGCGTTCATTTTCGATAGCACCCGCGCGTACGCCCAGGTCAAAGCCATCGCGCGCCAAGTCCCGGTAGCTGTTGTTAAGCTCCAGTTCGATCTGCACCTGCGGATATTGCCGGGAGAACTCCAGCAACAAGCCATCGAAGAAAGTTTCGCCCAGCGACACCGGAACAGTCATACGCACAGGGCCGGCCAAATCATCCTTGAGCCGCGCCAATGCCTGGCGCGCGCGTTCCACCTGTACTACCAACGCTTGTGCCTGGGGCAGCAATGCCGCGCCGGCGGCGGTGAGGCTGAGCTTGCGCGTGGTGCGGTGCAACAGCACCACGGCGAACTGCGCTTCCAACTGGCTGATGCGCTTGGACAACTGCCCTTTGCTGCAGCCCAACTGCTCGGCCGCCACGGTGAAACTGCCCGCTTCGATCAGCACGGCAAAGGCTGCCAGGTCATCCATTTCGCTCATCGATTGTTTCCATTTGAAAACCAAAGGTTGCCTATTAGCGCGTTTATTCGACTGAAAAGCCACACTAAACTGAACCCTCAATCACCGTAGGAGCGAGCTTGTTCGCGAAGATCGTCAACGATTACTCGGTAAGCCTGGCTAAACGGCGGCGCTACTGAGCTTTTCGCGAGCACGCTCGCTCCTACCTTCAATTAGCCCAGAGGAACAGCGCGATGAAAATCCTATTGATCGGTGCCAGCGGCACCATAGGTTCAGCGGTCAAGACAGAACTGGCGCAACGCCATGAAGTGATCAGCATCGGCCGTACCAGCGGCGACTTCCAGGTGGACATCAGTGATAGTGCCTCGATACGCAGGCTGTTCGAGCAGACCGGCAAGTTCGACGCCCTGATCTGCGCGGCAGGCAGTGTGAACTTCGTGGCACTGGGCGAGATGAGCGACAGCGATTTCGAACTGGGCCTGCGTGACAAACTGATGGGCCAGGTCAACCTGCTGCTGATCGGTCGCGAATACGCCAATGACGGTGCCTCGTTTACGTTCACCAGCGGCATTCTCAACCGCGACCCGATCCGTACCGGTGCCTCGGCCGCACTGGTCAACGGCGCACTGGATGCCTTCGTCAAAGCCGCGGCGATCGAGTTGCCGCGGGGCCTGCGTATCAACTCGGTGAGCCCGACAGTGCTGCTGGAAGCCATGGGCAGCTATGCCCCGTACTTCCGCGGGTACAAACCGGTACCCGCTGCGGAGGTGGCATTGGCCTACGCGAAAAGTGTCGAGGGCTTGCAGACAGGCCAGACCTTTATCGTAGGCTGATATGCCGCATAGGGATTCTCGGTACCTGCCGCCTTTATTGGAGGTACCGGGTTGCCCATTCGGCAGCCAGGTCTTTGGGCACGTCGACCCTGAATTGACCGCCCATAATCCCTCTAACGTTGCTGGTAGATAAACGGCGGCCGTCGATGTAAAGCGTCATCTGTTTGCCGTAGGTAAGCGTGGTAATGGCTGTGGTACGAGCCGTGGCTTCTTCGCTCAAGGTGATACCGACCGATACGGTATCTGCATCCAGAGTGTGGCTACTCTTGAGTTCAAGGGAGATCTCGGTGAAGTCATTAGCCGACGAATACTCCAGTCTCGCGGCGTCATCGGCAACTACCGAAACACTGACGAACAGCAGTCCATATAGGTTCCATCTACTTGTCATCGCAACTCTCCCAGGCAAAGTCATCAACCCTTGCATACCGCCCCCCAGCATTGCATCAGTAAAGGCTTAAAGGCAGACGTCTGCCGCAGGTATTGGTTTCCAGCTGTTTACACACTTGTGGTGCGACGCGAGGCTGCGTAACGTGGCGGCACTTGTTTTGGAGACCCGATCAATGCGCGCCGCCCGTACTCTTGCACTGTTTGCCCTGCTGCCCCTGTTCACCGCTTGCCAGATGTTCGAGAGCGAGCCGGCCAAACCGTCTACTGCCGGGCTGACCCGTATGCAGGGTGAGTTGACCGCAGTGGAAGGCAAATTGTTGTTCCAACCGTGCGGCGACAAACGCAACTATGTGGTCAACGACACCGGCGGCACCAGCATCCTGCAGGAAGCCGCGTCCCTGGCAGGCCAGCAAGGCGCGTTGTTTGCCGACCTGCGCGGCAAGTTTTCCGGGGTTGCCAGCGGCACCCAGGGTTCGCTCGACCTGCAACAGCTCTATCGTGTAGAGCGTTCGACCTCCGCCTGCAACGATCCGGACTTCAAGCGCATGATCCTGCGCGCCAACGGCCATAAGCCGGCCTGGGCAATGAATGTCACAGCCAAGGGCATGGTGCTGGAACGTGAAGGCCAGCCACCGCTGGCAGTACCCTACGTCGAAGAGCAACTGGGCGACGGGCGCTTCAACCTGATGACCGAAGCCAATAACCAGCACATCGAACTGTGGGTAGCGCCCCAGCGCTGCGTCGACAGTGTGAGCGGCAGCCTGCAACACATGAGCGCCGAGTTGCGGGTTAACGGCCAGGTGCAGCGTGGCTGCGCGGCGTTTGGCGGCTCTCGGGACGACTGATTCTGCCTTGGGCTGTTTTAACCTGACGGAAAACCGCCTTTGGGGCTTATAATCGCCGGTTTGCAAAACAGCCGGCCTCCTTGCCCGCCGCCTACCGGATCCTGTCATGTTACGAATCACTGAACTCAAGCTGCCCATCGACCATCCCGAAGAAGACCTGCGGCCTGCCATCGTGCAGCGCCTGGGCATCGCCAGTGATGACCTGCTCGATTTCACCCTGTTCAAACGCAGCTACGACGCCCGTAAAAAGTCGTCGGAGCTTTGCTTCATCTACACCGTCGATCTGAACGTCAAGGGCGAAGCCGCCCTGCTGCTCAAGTTTGCCGACGACCGCAACGTCAATCCCGCACCGGATGTGAGCTACAAGGTAGTCGGCCAGGCACCGGCAGGCTTGGTTGAACGGCCAATCGTGGTGGGTTTTGGCCCCTGCGGGATCTTCGCCGGGCTGTTGCTGGCGCAGATGGGCTTCAAGCCGATCATCCTCGAACGCGGCAAGGAAGTGCGTCAACGCACCAAGGACACCTGGGGCCTGTGGCGCAAAAGCGTGCTCAACCCCGAGTCCAACGTGCAGTTCGGTGAAGGCGGTGCCGGGACCTTCTCCGACGGCAAGCTGTACAGCCAGATCAAGGACCCGAAGTTCCACGGCCGCAAAGTGCTCCACGAGTTCGTCAAGGCCGGCGCACCGGAAGAGATCCTCTACGTCAGCAAGCCGCATATCGGCACCTTCCGCCTGACCGGCGTGGTGGAGAACATGCGCGAGCAAATCATCGCCTTGGGCGGTGAAGTACGCTTTGAACAACGGGTCACCGATGTATTGATCGAAGACGGTCAGTTGAACGGCGTGGTCATCGACGGCGGCGAGCAGATCCTCTCCAGGCACGTGATTCTTGCCCTGGGCCACAGCGCCCGTGACACCTTCCGTATGCTCCATGATCGCGGCGTGTACATGGAGGCCAAACCGTTCTCGGTGGGTTTCCGTATCGAACACCCGCAGTCGCTGATCGACGCCGCACGCCTGGGCAAATACGCAGGCCACCCGAAACTGGGTGCTGCGGACTACAAACTGGTGCACCACGCCAAGAATGGCCGCTCGGTCTACAGCTTCTGCATGTGCCCGGGCGGCACGGTGGTAGCCGCGACCTCAGAACCCAATCGCGTCGTGACAAACGGCATGAGCCAGTACTCGCGTAACGAACGCAACGCCAACTCCGGCATCGTGGTCGGCATCACCCCCGAAGTGGATTACCCGGGCGGCCCGCTGGCCGGCATCGAGTTGCAGGAGCGCCTGGAGTCCCACGCCTACATCCTCGGTGGCAGCAACTACGAAGCCCCCGCGCAACTGGTGGGTGACTTTATCGCCGGCAAACCTTCCACCGCCATCGGCAGCGTGGAACCGTCCTACAAACCCGGTGTGTCTCTGGGCGACCTGGCCCTGGCCCTGCCGGACTTCGCCATCGAAGCCATCCGCGAAGCCTTGCCGGCGTTCGAAAAGCAGATCAAAGGCTATTCGCTGCACGATGCAGTGTTGACCGGCATCGAAACTCGCACGTCGTCGCCGTTGCGCATTACCCGCAACGAATCGATGCAGAGCTTGAACGTCAAAGGCCTGTTTCCGGCCGGGGAAGGCGCGGGTTATGCCGGTGGGATTCTGTCGGCGGGTGTTGACGGGATTCGGATTGCCGAGGCGCTGGCGCGGGATATGCTCGGCATCGAGGCCTGATCACACCGCAATGCAAGTTTGGGAGGGGCCTTGCTCCCTCCCACATTTTGATTTGCGTTGGGTCAGATATTGGCGCGCAGGATGCTGGTCGGCAGCGACTCGCCTTGCTCTACACTCGCCGCTACCGCTGCAATCAACCCATCCAACTCATACCCCTGCCCCGCCAGCCACGCCTGATCGTAATAGGTCGTGGCATAACGCTCACCACCATCACACAAGATCGCTACGATCGAGCCTGACTCTCCTGCCGCTTTCATCTGGTGCGCAGCCATCAATGCGCCGATCAGGTTGGTCCCGCTGGATCCGCCGACCCGTCGTCCCAAACGCCCAGCCAGGTAATGCATAGCCGCCAATGACAAGGCGTCTGGCACCTTGACCATCGCATCAATCACCGCCGGCAGAAACGATGCCTCAACGCGCGGACGACCAATCCCTTCGATTCGCGAACCACACTCCAGGCGCAGGCTGGCGTCGCCGCTCTGGTAGAAGTCGAAGAACACCGAGCGCTCGGCATCGGCACACAGCACGCGGGTGCAATGCTGGCGATAACGTACGTAACGGCCCAGTGTGGCGGTGGTGCCGCCAGTGCCGGGGCTGGAAATCAACCAGCTGGGCTCGGGGTGCTGCTCAAAGCGCATTTGCTGGAAGATCGATTCGGCGATGTTGTTGTTTGCGCGCCAGTCGGTAGCACGCTCGGCGTAGGTGAACTGGTCCATGAAGTGCCCGCCACTTTCCAGGGCCAGGCGTTCGGATTCGGCGTAGATCTGCGTCGGGTCCTGGACCAGATGGCTCTTGCCGCCGTAGAAGGCGATCTGGGCGATCTTCTCCTGGGAGGTGGTGGCCGGCATGACGGCAATGAACGGCAACCCCAACAGGCGAGCGAAGTAAGCTTCAGAGATGGCCGTAGAACCGCTGGACGCTTCGATCACCGGGGCGCCCGGCTTGAGCCAGCCATTGCACAGCGCGTACAAAAACAGCGAGCGGGCCAGCCGGTGTTTCAGGCTGCCTGTGGGGTGGCTGGACTCGTCCTTGAAGTACAACTCGATGCCGGGCAACCCGGGCAACGGCAACGGGATCAAGTGGGTGTCGGCGCTCCGCTGGAAGTCCGCTTCAATGATGCGAATGGCTTCGCGGGCCCAGGTACGGTGGTCGCTCATGGTGAATTCTCTAAAGTTTTCAGCCCTGATCTTAAGGTGTTTCCTACACTTCACACAGATACAGTACCGACTCAATTGGACACACAATTGCTAGTCTTAGCCGCATCGGCAACCCGGCTCATCTCTTATAACAAATAAGAATATAACTTTTGTTTTAACAACTAACTGTACGGGTTAGGGTACCCACCTATTGAACCTGGAATGGAGAGCATCCCTTGCCTCTGCGTAGCACTTTCACCCGTTTCTTCCAGCTGGAAGCCGCCAGTGGCTTGTTATTGATCGCCGCTGCCGCTTTGGCGCTGATCATCAACAATTCACCGTTGTCGCATCTGTACAACGCGTTTCTTGATACGCCTGTGGTTGCTCAGGTCGGCGCGTTGAAAATCGCCAAGCCGGCACTGCTGTGGATCAACGACGGCCTGATGGCTCTGTTTTTCCTGTTGATCGGCCTGGAGGTCAAGCGCGAACTCCTCGATGGTCACCTGTCCAAACCGTCCCAGGTTGTGCTGCCCGGCGCAGCAGCCATCGGCGGCATGGTGGTGCCGGCGCTGATCTACTGGGCGCTGAACAAGGACAACCCGGCCGCCCTCGCCGGCTGGGCGATCCCCATGGCCACGGATATCGCGTTCGCCCTGGGCGTGCTGGCCCTGCTGGGCAAGCGCGTACCGGTGTCGCTGAAACTGTTCCTGATGACCCTGGCGATCATTGATGACCTCGGTGCCATCATCGTCATCGCGCTGTTCTATTCCGCCGACTTGTCCGGCGCTTCCCTGGCGGGCGCGGGGGCTTGCTTGATTGCCTTGATTGCGATGAACCGCCTGGGCGTGATCAAGCTAGGGCCTTACCTGATCATCGGCCTGATCCTGTGGGTGTGCGTGCTCAAAAGCGGCGTGCACGCCACGCTGGCCGGCGTGACCCTGGCATTCTGCATTCCACTGCGCACGCGGAACGCTGAAACTTCACCGCTGCTGACGCTGGAACACGCCCTGCATCCGTGGGTGGCCTACGCCATCCTGCCGTTGTTCGCGTTCGCCAATGCCGGGGTTTCCCTCACCGGCGTGAGCCTGGAGAGCTTCACCCACTCCGTGCCCATGGGTATCGCCGCCGGCCTGTTGATCGGCAAGACCATCGGTGTATTCGGCCTCACTTGGCTGGCGATCAAGACCGGCATCGCTTCCCTGCCCAGCGGCGCCAACTGGGGCCAAGTGCTTGGCGTGGCTATTCTGTGCGGTATCGGCTTCACCATGAGCCTGTTTGTCGGCTCCCTGGCGTTTGTGCCGGGTGCCAGCGAGTTTGCCGGTGAAGACCGCATGGGGATTCTGACCGGGTCGATCCTGGCAGCTTTTATCGGGTATGCGGTGACGGCAATGGCGAGTCGCAAGAAAGCCGTCGTTGCATGATTTGAAGTCAGTCAGTTGCAGGAGCGAGCTTGCTCGCTCCTACAAACAAAACCCCCAACCGGTCACCCGGTTGGGGGTTTTTCTTCGCCTGTAGCTCAACGCTTAGCGAGTAACGCGGCTGGTACCGTCGACGGTCATGATGCGTACGCGGTCGCCAATGCGGAAGATTTCATTTTCCTGCACGGCTTGTACGTAGGCGCGCATGCTGCCGTCGTCTTCGCGCACGGTGATTTCCACGCCCTGGGTACGGGTCAGGCCTTCTTCGGTGGCCGAGCCCAGCAGGCCGCCCGCAACTGCGCCGATCACCGCAGTGACGATGCTGCCACGGCCGCCACCGATGGCGCTGCCGCCAACGCCGCCGATGACTGCGCCCGCAGCGCCGCCGATTGGGGTCTTGGTGCCTTCGATTTTCACCGGACGCAGGGATTCGATGGTGCCCATGCGCACGGTCTGGACGCGGCGCGCCTCATCACGGGAGTACGAGTCGCCGGTCAGACTCGAGGCGCAGCCACCCAGCAGCAACGACAGGGTGGTAAAGCAGGCAACTAGTAAAACGGACTTACGCATAGCATCAACTCCAAAGGACAGGTATTCATTAAACGCTGTGGCTTGGCGCCTGTCACGGCAAGCCGGGCAGAAAGTTGCTTTCATTCAGCCTGAGTACAGACTGCCAGCACCAGAAAAGACGACCAACGGTAGTCTAACCGTGGTGCCGAACGGTGCCATCCGCTGCTTGATCATTGTAGCCGCACAACCAAAAGCGCCGAAGTCTCTGAGTAGGGACGTCGGCGCAATGGACATGATTCACACGGGATGACGAAAGGTGATGCTCAGGGCGCCAAACGCTCGCGGACCCACTGAGCACCTTGCAAGCGGTAGTTGAGACGATCATGCAGGCGGCTGGCGCGGCCCTGCCAGAACTCGATGCGCTCGGGCAGCAAACGGTACCCACCCCAATGCTCGGGGCAATCAGGTTGAGTATCGCTGAAACGCTGCTGCGTCGCCTTGAGCAGGTCCTGCAGCTCTTCACGGTCACGAATGACCTTGCTCTGCGGGGATGCCCAGGCGCCGAGGCGGCTGCCCAAGGGGCGCACCTGATAATAGGCATCCGACTCTTCAGGCGTGACCTTGACCACGCGCCCTTCAATGCGCACCTGCCGTTCCAGGGTTGGCCAGAAGAAGGTCATGGCCGCAAACGGCCGCGCCGCAAGTTGCTCACCCTTGGCACTCTGGTAGTTGGTGAAGAAGGTAAAGCCCTGTGCATCCAGGCCCTTGAGCAACAGGATGCGACAGTGCGGGCGACCGTCCTGATCGACCGTCGCCAGGGTCATGGCATTGGCCTCCACCGGCGGCTGTTCGGTTTTCACCGCGTCGCCAAACCATTGGTGGAACAACGCAAACGGTTCGTCGGGGGCCTGGGCCTCGCTCAAACCGTCCCGTGTGTAGTCACGGCGCATATCAGCCAGTGCCTGGGTCATGCGGCTTTATCCTTGTGGTTCAACGGCTCAGTTTTTCGCCTGGTCGTTCGAAGCGGGTGCAGCAGCCTTGGCTTTGGTTGCCGCCGGCTTCTTCGCAGCGGGTTTGGCCGCGGCCTTTTTAGCCGCTGGCTTGGCGGCCGCTTTCTTGGCCGGGGCCTTCTTGGCGGGTGCTTTTGCCGCCGGTGCCGGGGCTGGAGCACTCTGCACGGCAACCATTTCCGCAACAGGCGGCGTCTTGCCCGAATTGTATTTGCTCAGCAGTGCCAACATCGTTGTACGCTGAGTGAACATAATTTCCATGCGACGGTTCAGCGCACGGCCCTGATTGCTGTCGTTGGCGGCACGCGGCATAAGGTCGCCCATGCCACGCAGCATCAGGCGGTCCTGCTTCAAACCACTGAGGCTGAAGATCGACGCAATCGACTGCGCACGTTCCTTGCTCAACGCCTGGCTCGCAGGAGCACTGCCGGTGGCATCGACGTGACCCAGAACCAGTACGGCGGTCTTGGGATCAGCTTCAACGGCCTTGGCCACACGGGTGAACGGGCCCAGGGTCACCGGCAACAGCATTGCCGGACGTTTTGGGTTGTAGGAGCCGTCTACCGGTGCAATCACTACCAGCACGTTGTCACGACGCTCAAGTTGCAGGTTGCTGTCCTTGATGGCGGCGCGCAGGCGTGGCTCGTAGTCGTCCAGCCAGGCTTGGGTGATTTTCGGGTCAGGCATTGGTACGTTGGTCACGTCGACCTTGGCCAAAGGCTTTGGCTTGCTTTCGAACGGCCACCACCAGCGCGGTTCGGCGTCGGTCTTGGCGACGACAGGTGCCGCGTCCGAAGACGGGGTTGCGGCCTTGAGGTCGGCTTTCAGGTCGGCCTTGGCATCGGCGGCTTTTTCTTCGGCGCTTTTGGTGGAGAACGGCCACCAGCTGTAGCCGCTATCAGCCTTGGCGGCCGGGGCAGGTGCAGCAGCAGCGGCGACAGGTTCAACAGGCTTGGCGCCTGCTGCTGGCTTGGCATCCGGCTTGGCGTCGGTTTGGGTCACTGCGTCCTTGGTCGCAGCCTTGTCCGAACCAAATGACCACCAATGCCCACCTTCGGCATCATTTTGTGGAGTTTGTGCGCAACCAGTAATAGTGAGGCACAGCGCGAGTGCCAAGGACTTGTTCGATAACATGAGATATCCACAAAATGAGAAAAAACCAGGGGGCCTGGTGACCCGTTAAACAGACGCTTAAAGAACATTCAAGTTACAACACGTCGTTCAGCATCTTTTTATACTTGCCTTTGTAACAAAAAATTGTGAAACAGCAAGGGGTTTATAGACAACCGGCCAATATTCCGACCAACTTCTGCGCGCGTGGGTCCATAAGTACGTAAGGGCCCAGGGTATTAGTCACAAAACCGAACGCTACATCATGTTCAGGGTCGGCAAACCCGACCGAGCCTCCTGCACCGGGATGCCCGAAAGCGCGTGGCCCGAGGCCGAACGTGGCATTGGGCAGCTGCGGTTGATCCAACATGCAGCCCAGGCCGAAACGGGTTTGGGTCAATAAGGTTTTATCCGGCCCAATACTGTGTTCGCGAGTCAATTGTTCGAGCATGTCGCTTTCCAGCAAACTACCGTCCAACAAACCGCTATAAAACCCGGCCAGGCTGCGTGCATTACCGTGACCATTCGCCGCGGGCTGCTGCATGCGTCGCCATTCGGGTTTATTAGTGCTGGTCAGAATAGACGGTGGATTGGCAAATGCACGTGTGGTCATCGCCGCCGGTTCGCGCATCATTACTTGAAGTAACCGTTGCGCGGCTTCATCCCCCATATTGCCTTTGCTGCGCGCTATATGGGCCACACGATAAAACTCTGTATCCGCCAGACCGACGTGGAAGTCCAGCCCCAGCGGCCGTGCGACCCGTGCCACGATCGACTCCCCCGGCCCGCGCCCATCGGCACGGCGCAGCAGTTCGCCGACCAGCCAACCGTAGGTAATCGCCTCGTAGCCATGGCCCTCGCCCGGTGTCCACCACGGAGCCTCGGCCGCCAGGGTGTCGACCATCAGTTGCCAGTCGTACAAGGCTTCGGTAGGCAGCATTTCGCGGATGGCCGGCAGCCCGGCCTGGTGGCAAAGCAACTGGCGCAACGTGATCGCTTCCTTGCCCGCCGCCGCGAACTCCGGCCAGTAGTCTGCCACCGGGGCATCAAGTTTGAGCTTGCCTTCGGCCACCAATTGCAGGGCAGTGACAGCCGTGAAGGTCTTGGTGCAGGAGAACAGGTTGACGATGGTATCGCTGTGCCAGGCTTCGGCACCATCCTTGTCGGCAGTACCGGCCCACAGATCGACGACGGTTTGCCCGCCTATCTGGATGCACAGCCCGGCACCACGCTCCTGGGGGTCATCGAACAATGCGGCAAAGGCTTCGCGTACCGCTTCGAACTGCAGCTCGTAATGACCCTGAATCTGCACCTGAATCCCCTCGCAAAACACCATGAAAAGTGGTCGCCATTCTTTCAGCCATTGTAGGTTTTGTGAACCCGTCCACGACGAATCAATGGCCGTTGCCGGAGTGCCCACCGGCATGTCCGGCGCCCTGCCCTGCGGCTTTGCCGCCCTGGCCCGGCTTGGCGCCTTCACTTTCACGCGCCGTGCGGGTCGCCTTGGCTTTTTGTGCCTCACGGCCCAACTGGTCGACTGCCGCCAGGTTGCTCTTGCGCACACTGTCGACAAACCCCTGGAACGGTAGGTCAGTGATGCCCACGAGGCCGAAGTGACCGTTTTCGCCATCCAGCAGACGCCCGGTCACCGGCTGATCCAGGTACTGGAACCAGTGCACGCCAACAATCGACGGCTCGGCCATGGCCTGCTTGAGGAACGTGGCGTACGCCGTACCGCGATCTTCTTCGCGGGCCAGTTGCGTCACGCCGCCCCAGAACGGGCCACGGTCGGCCGAGCCGAAGTTGAATTCGGTGATCAGCACCGGTTTGTCCAACGCACGCAGGGCGGCGAAGTCATAACCGTCCTGGGGTTTGAGGGTGTACATGTTGAAGCTCAGCACATCGCAATACTGCGCGCACGACGCCACGGCTTCCGGGGTACTCACCGCAAAACGCCCGCCCAGCAACAGTTGGTTGGGGGCGTGCCACTTCAGTGAGTCGGAAATGGTTTTGAAGTACGCGTCGGCGAAGGTCTTCTGGAAGTATTTGAAGTCAGCTTCGATTTCCGGGTGCTCTGCGCTGGGCATCGGTGGCTCGAAGCCGGGATCTTCCATCAGTTCCCAACCAGCCAACTGTATGCCCCAGGCTTTGGACAGACCTTCTTCGTTGCGATATTTGTCGCGCAACTGCTTGAGGAAGGCGCGCTTGGCCGGAACATCGGTGGTCATGCGCAGGGTGCCGTAGGCCAGGGCGTAACGGGATTTGGCATCGTCGCCGGGACCGGCCCAGGCCAGTTCGTTGTCGGCAAAGAAACCGATCAACCACGGATCATCGCGGTGATCGCGAGCGGCGATGGCCACGGCGCGTTCGGTGGCCATAGCGAAACGTGGATCGAACGGGTCGGGCATACCGCCCCACCAGTCGGTGCCGGTGCTGATGCTGGCGTAGTCACCCACAATAGACAGCGGCAAGGTGTACGGCACGCGGTCGGCAGTGGCCAGGTCCTCATCGCTCCAGTTGCCCACGGTATTGAAGCCCCAGGCTTGCAGGCGGTCCAGGGTGTGCGTCACCCAGCGTTTCTGGTCCAAACCTTCGCCGCCGTAAGTGCGCTGCAGGTTGGCGCCATAAAAATCGTACCAACGCCCCGAGCCAAAGCCGCGACCTTCGCCGGCACCGTTGCCGGTGCGGTTATCGCTGCTGCCGTAATACTTGTCGAAGGGTTCGCCGGCCTTGGGCAGCGCCGCGAACATCCATTCACGCCCGGCCACGTAGGTCTGGCTGTTGTCCGGGGCCACAGTGTTGACCCCCAGGGAGTAGAACGGGTGACCTTGCGGCGTCACCAAATACCAGCGCCCATCGCGTTTCTCGGTGCGGAAAAAGCCACTGGCATCGAACGCCGGGCCTTTGTTCCAACCGCCGTACGGGTCCAGGGAGGATTTGCCTCGCTCAGCCAACCAGGTGTTGAGCTGCTGTTGCTCTTTGGCCGCCGACGTTTTGAGCTGCTCGTCACTGCTGACCTTCTCCGGCCAGCGCGCCCGGGTGGATTGGCCATAAGCGTCGACCAGTTCGCTGTAGGCGGCCTTGATCACCGGTTCGCTGTCCTGCACGCCAAAACGCTCCAGCAGGATGCTTTGGGCAGCATTGGGTTTGATCATCGACAAGGTCACCGACACCACCTGGCTGCGGTCGATTTCGCCAGCACTGCCGGCCAGCAACACGCGCTGGCCATCCACGGTCATCGGCATCGGCGGGCCCGCCTTCATGCCCTGGCTCAGTGGCGAGTTGGCTTGCAGTGGCACCAGCAAGGTCTGCGCAGGCCCGGCCGGCAGGTCGATGCGGCTGACCAGGGTCTTGCCGTCGGCGCTCTGCACCTTGACGTAGAGCGTCAGAGCCCAGTTCATCGCACTCTGGATACGCAAGCTCATGGCGCTTGATTGCGACCAGTCCCACACGCCGGTTTGCGGGCTGAGCACAAGGCTCGGCTCGGCGGCCGGGTTGAAGGTGATACGACGCAGCACCTCGCCTTCGGGAGTTTGTTCAGCGTTGTATTGAGGCAGGCTGGCGTCCTGAGTCGCCACCTTGACCACATCGGCAGGCCGGACGAAGTTGAACAGCGTTTGTTGCCCGGCAGGCGCAGCCATCAACGGCGCGGCGAACAGCAAGGCAAAAAGAGCGGGCAGCGTGCGAATCATACGAACAAGGTTCTCCCAAACGGCCGGTGAATGACCCGGTGATAGTGATGAGATAGACCACGAAGTGGGCGAATTCGCCCACGGTGGCTTAAGAAATTTCGCGCCTGAACGGCGGCAATGCATTAAGGATAGCCTTGCCATAGCGCTGAGTGACCAGGCGACGGTCCAGCAAGGTGATGGTGCCGCGGTCTTGCTCGGTACGCAGCAAGCGCCCGCAGGCCTGCACCAGCTTCAATGAAGCATCCGGCACCGAGATTTCCATGAACGGGTTGCCGCCCCGGGCTTCGATCCATTCGGCCAGAGCCGCCTCGACCGGATCATCCGGCACCGAGAACGGGATCTTGGCAATCACCACGTGTTCGCAGTAAGCGCCGGGCAAGTCCACGCCTTCGGCAAAACTTGCCAGGCCGAACAATA
This sequence comes from Pseudomonas sp. MF7453, assembly GCF_016405455.1. Taxonomy (NCBI): domain Bacteria; kingdom Pseudomonadati; phylum Pseudomonadota; class Gammaproteobacteria; order Pseudomonadales; family Pseudomonadaceae; genus Pseudomonas; species Pseudomonas sp. MF7453. The sequence goes on from NZ_JAEKCN010000003.1 coordinate 57,122, forward strand.
CGCTGGAATCACCGCCGTCGACCCGCGCCTTGTGCTTGTTCAGGGTTTCCTGCTTGGACAGGTTGCCCTGGATAAACACCTGTTTGCGCCAGTCGCGGTCAAGGCCGTCGAACACGTCCTGCATCTGTTTGCGCGACGAGAACAGCACCAGGGTGCCGCGCGAACCCTCCACCAATGATGGCAAATCGCGAATGATCGCCGCGGTGTGGGCCGCAGCATCCCGTGGGTCGGCCTTCAAGTCCGGCACGCGCAGCACACCGGCATCGGCATGATGAAACGGGCTCGGTACCACAGCGGTAACGGCCTTTTTCGGCAAACCGGCGCGCATACGGAAGCGATCGAAGGTGCCTAAAGCGGTCAGCGTGGCCGACGTTACCAGGCAGCCGTAGGCCACGTTCCACAAGTTGCGACGTAGCATTTCAGCGGCAAGGATCGGGCTGGCGTTGACCTCGATATCAAACAGCGCACCGCTTTCCGACAGGGTCAGCCAACGGGCCATGGGCGGGTTGTCTTCCGGGTCCTCCACGGTAAAGGCCGTCCATAGTTCCCAGTTGCCCTGGGAACGCGACAACAGGCTGCCGAACAGCGGGTACCATTCCTCGGCCTGGTTGCTGGCGATGCCGATGTTGACCTCGCCGTCCATGCCTTCCTTGAGCAAATCGGTAAGACGTGTGAACAGATCGGTCAGGCGTGAAAAGCCCTTCTTCAGCTCGATGCCCATTTCGCGCATGTGCTCGGGGATCATGCCGCCGACAAACCGGTGGCGCGGGCGCTCACGACCCTCAACATCTTCGCCGGGCTTGAAGTCGGCCACCTGTTCGCAGGCGCTGAACATGAATTGCTGCTGGGTCTTGATCTCCCGCGCCAGCTCCGGCACCTGCTCGATCAGCTTGCCCAGGTCGCCGGGCAATGGGTGCTGGGCCAGCAGCTTGGTGAGGTTTTTGGCAGTGGTTTCCAGCCAGTCGGCAGTGGAGCGCAGGCGCGTGTAATGGGCGAAGTGCCCGATGGCCTTGTCCGGCAGGTGGTGACCTTCGTCGAACACATAAAGTGTGTCGCGTGGGTCGGGCAGCACCGCGCCGCCGCCCAGAGCCAGGTCGGCCAGCACCATGTCGTGGTTGGTGACGATGACATCCACCTTGCCCATGCCTTCGCGAGCCTTGTAGAAGGCGCACTGACCGAAATTGGGGCAATGGCGGTTGGTGCACTGGCTATGGTCGGTGGTCAGGCGCGCCCAGTCGGAATCTTCCAGGGCGGTGGGCCAGCTGTCGCGGTCGCCGTCCCATTTGTTGCCGGCCAGCTTCTCGATCATGCTGGTAAACAGCTTCTGGCTGGCCTCATCCACCTCGATCTTGAAGCCTTCTTCTTCGAACAAGGAGGCGGTGGCGGTTTGCGCATGGCCTTCCTGCAGCAATACGTCGAGCTTGGACAGGCACATGTAGCGCCCACGGCCCTTGGCCAGGGCGAAGGTAAAACTCAAGCCGCTGTTGCGCATCAGGTCGGGCAAGTCTTTGTAAACAATCTGCTCTTGCAGGGCGACAGTGGCGGTGGCGATCACCAGGCGCTTGCCGGCGGCCTTGGCGGTGGGGATCGCGGCGAGGCTGTAAGCCACGGTCTTGCCGGTACCGGTGCCGGCCTCGACGGCCACGACCGCGGGTTCGCCCTCGCGGCGACCTTCGTCGTCGGTGTCGATATCCCCGAGGACTTTCGCCACTTCGGCGATCATCAGGCGTTGGCCATAACGCGGTTTCAAGCTCTTGGCTTCGAGAAAACGCGAATAGGCGCCCTGGATCGTGGTTTTGAGTTCAGTGCTGATCATGGATAGTCGGGCGCAAAAAACGCTGGATAAATTTTCAGTGGTTCGGATCGGCCGCTATCATACCCCGCTAATTAATCCCGCGCAGAACGGAGTACCACAATGACCGCGTTTAGCCTCGCTTACACCCTGCATGTACTGGCCGCCCTGATCTGGGTCGGCGGTATGTTTTTCGCCTGGATGATCCTGCGTCCCGCCGCCATGGCGGCCCTTGAGGGCCCTGCCCGGCTCAAGTTGTGGGCAAATGTGTTTCAACGCTTTTTTGTGTGGGTGTGGGTCGCGGTGGTGATTTTGCCGATCAGCGGCGTTGGTTTACTGCAACTGCGCTTCAGCGGGTTTGAAACCGCGCCGCGTTATGTGCAGGTGATGATGGGGTTGTATCTGGTGATGACTGCGTTGTTTATCCGCATTCAGGCGTTGAAGTTTCCCGAACTGAAGGCCGCGGTGGCCGCTGAGGATTGGCCGGCGGGCGCCGCTGCGTTGGGGCAGATTCGCAAGTTGGTGGGGATTAATTTGATCGTGGGGTTGGTGGTGGTGGCGGTGGCTTCGGCTCGGCCGATGTTCTGAGCTGTTGGCTTGCCCTAACGCGTGTAGGAGCGAGCTTGCTCGCGAAAAACTCACAGACGCCGCGTTTATTCAGGAAGCACGCGTTATCGTTGACGTTTTTCGCGAGCAAGCTCGCTCCTACAGCCGCTGAATAGTCACAGCCCCCGCAGGCCCAGCCGGCCCCGGTTGCCCTTCCAGCCCTGGCCGGCCCTTGTCGCCGCCATCGGCGCGGTACACCAGGCAGCCTTTGGACTGGCCGCCCTTGCCGGGTTTGCCCGCCACGCCAGGCAAGCCACCGGCACCGCCGTCCACCAAGACCTTGATTTGCTCAATCGGGAAGTCCTGCGGCAACTCCAGGCGTACCTGTGCGCCCGCTGCGCCCGGCAGGCCATCGCCGCCGTTGTCACCGTTAAAACCGCGCCCGGCTGAACCCCAGGTGCAGCCCGGGTCTACGCCGTTGGCACCATCCAGGCCCGCATACCCTTGGGCACCGGCACCGCCGCGGGCGTCTACCGACAACGTTTCAGCGCTGAGGGAATTGATCCGCAAGGTCAGGTCACGGCCAGCCTTGGCAGGTTTTTCATGGGTGCCGGGGGCGCCGCGAGACGTGATCTGGCTACCCTGCTCCAGTTGCGCCTGGCGCACTTGCATTTGCAGCGCGCTGGCACCGGGAACAATGGTGATGCGTGCGTCGCGGCCCAGGTGCAGCTCATCCACCGTGACCTGGCTGATAGTGGCCGGAATCAGCAAGGTGCCGTAGTCCGCCACGTCCAGGCGCTCAAGCTGCAACACGCTGGTGCTGCTGGGCAGGCGCATCAACGAGTTGGTTTCAACACTGACGCTCTGGGCCAGGGCAACGGGGCTGACCAACAGGGCCAACAGAAAAACCTTACGCATCATGGGGCTCCTGAGTGTTTTCAAATTTTTCTTTGAGCGCACAGTAACGACTTATACCGGCGATTTGCCAGTGAAGGATCAAAAAAATCCGCAGGTACGGTACAAGCCGCCGTGGCCTTGGCCGCAATGTCCTAGGCTCACACGCCCAGCCGCGCTAGTCTCTACGGTCCTGATGTGAGGATCTGCAATGACCGCTGGTATTTCTTCCCGTACACCCCAGCAAGCCCTGGCTGCCCTGCTTGAATTGCACCAGCCCAAACGCCTGCTGTTATTGGGCGCCAGCCAGTTTCCGGCGCTGGAGGCGTTTAAAACCGCGCACCCTGATGTGCACGTCAGTGTTGCCGCACCTGGGCCGCTGCCTGCCGAACTGGCAGCGCAGCGTTTTGATTTGGCGCTGGTAGTCGATTGCCTTGAACACTTGCCCAAGCCTCAAGGTCTGACGCTGTTGGGCGGCGTTCGAAACCTCAATGCCAGCCGAATCGCGGTGCTGGTCGACCTGCGCGCCTGCGACTGGAAGGACACCGACTTCTTTTCCCTGGCCCTGCAAGCCGGGGAGCGCTTCCAGCGCGAAGAGCAAGTTCTGACGCTGTTTACCTATGATCTGCTTGACTATAAACAAGTACCCGACTGGCTCAACGCACGCTTCTGGGCCAACCCGGAGAATTTTGGAAAGTATTGGTGGTAACCCAATGAGTACATCCATTTGCCCGTGCGGCAGCGGCAATCTGCTGGATGCCTGCTGCGGCCATTATCACGCCGGCCACCCGGCGCCCTGTGCCAGTGCCTTGATGCGCTCGCGTTACAGCGCCTATGTGCTGGGCCTGGTCGATTACCTGGTGGCCACCACCCTGCCCGCGCAACAGGCCGGCCTGGACCGCGACGCCATCGCCGCCTGGAGTGCCCAAAGCACCTGGCTGGGCCTTGAGGTTGAAAGCTCCGAGGTCTTCGGCGGCCAGCCGGAACACGCGTTCGTCACCTTTACCGCACGCTGGCATGACAGCACCGGCGAACATAGCCACCGCGAACAGTCTTCTTTCGTACAGAATGAGGGGCGTTGGTACTTCATCGACCCGACGGTGGAAGTGAAGGCCGGGCGTAATGATGCGTGCCTGTGCGGCAGTGGGCAAAAATTCAAGAAGTGCTGTTCCAGCTACCTTTAATTGACTGACAGGGATAACGCCATGCTTCGGATTTACAGCTTGATGCTGGCGTTAACCCTGGGCCTGACAGGCTGCGCCTCGTGGTTCGAAGATGACTCGCCGCCGCCTCATGTATCGCTGGTGAAGGTCGAAGTCGTGCGCGCCAAGCTGCTGGAGCAGAAATTCAAACTCTATTTTCGCGTAGACAACCGCGGCGATGCCGACCTGACCGTGCGCGGTCTGATCTACAAGGTCACCCTTGGCGACCTGGTACTGACCGAAGGCGAATCCAATGAATGGCTGACGGTGCCGCCGCGCGGTCATAAAGTCTTTCGGATCTCGGTACGCACCAACCTCTGGCCGCGCGTACGCGATGTGGTGCAGATGCTGAAAAATCCCGAGCGCCCCGTGCCCTATCGCCTGGAGGGCGAGCTGAAAACCGGATTATTCATCGGTAATGACGTGCAGGTGGCTCACAATGGCGAGATAATCCCCGGCGATTTTATTCCGGAGCAACATCGATGACTCAGCAACCCCATGTCCATGGTCCTGACTGCAACCACGATCACGATCACCATGATCACGACCACGGCCATGTCCACGGACCGAACTGCGGCCACGCTCACCAGGAACCGGTGCGCAACGCCTTGAAGGACGTTGGCCGCAACGATCCTTGCCCGTGCGGCAGCGAGAAGAAATTCAAGAAGTGCCACGGTGCGTAAGCCACGCCAGGACAAACCCTGATACCTGTAGGAGCGAGCAAGCTCGCTTCTACAAGGCATTACACAACTCCCGCTTGCGTCGTTTCGCCGCGCTCACTAACGTAGCGCCTTTACTGACGCTACCCCCCGCAGGAGCTTTGCCATGGCCTCGCCAGCCCTCTCACATTTTCTTCCCCGGTTCGGCGTTGCCGCGGCAGTGGCCAGTGCCTTGGGCCTGGCCGGTTGCCAGCTCCAGAACACCCAGGACACCCTGCCACCCGTGGCTGGCGTACAGCCAATCAAGGGCCTGGCACAGAATGTATCGGTACGCCGCAATGCCCAAGGCATGCCGCTGATCGAAAGCAACACCTTCCACGACGCGCTGTTCAGCCTTGGTTATGTGCACGCCAGCGACCGCATCACGCAGATGGTCACCTTGCGCCTGCTGGCCCAGGGCCGTCTGGCGGAAATGTCCGGGCCGCAAGTGCTGGACGTAGACCGCTTCATGCGCGCCGTAAACCTCAAGAAAAGCGCCGGTGAGCTGTACAACGCCTCATCGCCACGCCTCAAGCGCTTCTTTGAAGTGTATGCCCGGGGCGTCAACGCTTACCTGTTCCGCTATCGCGACAAGCTGCCGGCGGATCTGGCTCAAAGCGGTTTCAAACCCGAATACTGGAAACCGGAAGACTCGGCACTGCTGTTCTGCCTGCTCAATTTCAGCGAGTCGAGCAACCTGCAGGAAGAGATTTCGTCCCTGGTACTGGCGCAAAAGGTCGGCGTCGACAAACTCGCCTGGCTCATCCCAAGCGCGCCGGATGAAGCCGTACCGCTGGCCGAGGCCGACAAGCTCAAAGGTGTGAACCTGGGGCAGATCAGCGGCCTCGCCGCCCTGGGCACGGTCAGCCAGCAATTGAGCAGCCTCAACGCGCTCGGGGTCACCACCTCAAGCAACTGGGCCATCGCCCCGCAACGCAGCCGCAGCGGCAAAAGCCTGCTGGCCAGCGATATCGCCGCCACGCCACAGGCTCCGTCGCCATGGAGCTACGTGCAGATTCGCGCGCCTAAATACCAGGCCGTCGGCGCTTCGATTGCCGGCCTGCCGACCCTGCTGTCGGGTTTCAACGGCAAGGTGGCGTGGAGCATGAGCGCGGTCAAGGGCGATACCCAGGACCTGTTCCTGGAGAAGGTCAAGCGCCAGGGCAGCGCGTTGTACTACGAGAACAACGGCAAATGGCTGCCCGCTGCCGTGCGCAACGAAACCTTCTTTATCAAGGGCCAGCGCTCGATTCGCGAAACGGTGTACGAAACCCGTCACGGCGCGCTGCTCAATAGCAGCCAGGCCCTCACCAGCGGTCTGGGCCTGGCCTTGCAAACTGCCGACTTCAAGGACGACAAGAGCCTGGATGCGTTCTTCGACCTGTCCCGTGCGCAAAACGCCGGCAAGGCCTCGGACGCCACTCGCGAGATTCGCGCCATCGCGTTGAACATGATCTTTGCCGACGCCAGCAATATCGGCTGGCAGGTCACCGGCCGCTTCCCGAACCGCCGCGAAGGCGAAGGCCTGTTGCCATCGCCGGGCTGGGACACGCGCTTTGACTGGGACGGTTATGCCGATGCGATGCTGCATCCCTACGATCAGGACCCGGCCCAGGGCTGGATCGGCACGGCCAACCAGCGCACCGCACCCCGTGGCTACGGGATGCAGTTGTCCAACTCCTGGGATGCACCGGAGCGCAGTGAACGCCTGGCGCAACTGGCCGGCGCGGGCAAGCATGACAGCCGCAGCCTGATCGCCATGCAATACGACCAGACCACGACCTTCGCCGCCAAGCTCAAGAGCATGTTCCAGGCCCCGGGCATGGCCCAGCCGCTCAAGCAGGCGATCGACGCCCTGCCGCCAGCGGAGCGCGCCAAGGCCCGTGAAGCACTGGAACGCCTGATGGCCTTTGATGGCCGCCTTGCGCCCACCTCGGCTGACGCGGCGGTCTATGAGTTGTTCCTGCAGGAAAGCGCCAAACAGATCTTCCTCGACACACTCGGCCCTGAAAACAGCGCCACTTGGAAAGCCTTTATCAGCAACGCCAGCCTGTCCTATTCAGCCATCGCCGACCACCTGCTGGGCCGCGAAGACAGCCCGTTCTGGGATGACACGCGCACCGCGCAAAAAGAAGACAAGCCTGCGATCCTGGCCCGCACGCTTGCCGCCGCTATCAGTGCCGGTGACAGCCAACCGGGCGCCGATCACAAAGCCTGGCAATGGGGCAAGCTGCACAGCACCACTTGGAAGAACACCAGTGGCCAGGTTATCCGCGGCCCCTTCGCCAGCGGTGGCGACCACAACACCCTGAACCCGGCTCCGTACAACTGGGGCGAGGATTTCAACACCACCCAAGTACCGGCGCTGCGCATGATCATCGACTTCGGCCTGGCCGAGCCGATGCTGGGTCAGGGCGGCATCGGCCAGTCCGGCAACCCGGCCAGCCCGAACTATGCCAATGGCATCGACCCGTCGCTCAAGGCGCAATACCTGAGCTTCCCGATGCAGCCGCAGAACTTTGAAAAGGTGTATGGCAAGGCCAGGTTGACCCTGACGCCCGGTAAATGACCCGGTCTCGCTGAAAACATCAGGTAAATCCCGTAGGAGCGAGCTTGCTCGCGAAAAACGTCAACGATAACGCGTGCTTCCTGAATGAACGCGGCGCCTATGAGTTTTTCGCGAGCAAGCTCGCTCCTACAGAAATAAGGCTTGCCCTTTCCCACATTTGGATCCCAAGCATTCAGATAGAACTTCTACACCCAGCCCCGCCTCAAAAGTAACAAGCCCACCGCCCCGGCAAAACCATGGACCTCGTCATCGCACGCCCCGAAGGCCTCTATTGCCCTGCCGGTGATTTTTACATCGACCCCTGGCGCCCGGTGGAACGCGCGGTCATCACCCACGCCCACGGTGACCATGCCCGCACCGGCAACCAACATTACCTGGCCGCTGCCCCCGGCGAAGGCATTTTGCGCTGGCGGCTGGGCCAGGATATCAACCTGCAAACCCTGGCCTATGGCGAGCAGTTGGTGCATCACGGCGTGACCTTGAGCTTCCATCCGGCCGGGCACGTGCTCGGGTCAGCGCAGGTGCGCCTGGAATATCAGGGGGAAGTCTGGGTCGCGTCCGGCGACTACAAGGTCGAACCCGATGGCACCTGCGCGCCTTTCGAACCGGTGCGTTGCCACACCTTTATCACTGAATCCACGTTTGGCCTGCCGATCTACCGATGGCAGCCCCAGGCGCAGATCTTTGCCGGGATCAACGACTGGTGGCAGGCCAATATCGCCACTGGCAAGGCCAGCGTGCTGTTCTGTTATTCCTTCGGCAAGGCCCAGCGCATTCTCCATGGCCTCGACGCCAGCATCGGCCCGATCCTCAGCCACGGCGCCGTCGAGCCGTTGAACCGGGTGTACCGCGAAGCTGGCATCTACATTCCCGAAACCCTGTATGCCGGGGATTTCAAGAAGACCGACCCGTTGCTGCGCCAAGCCCTGATCATCGCCCCGCCCTCCGCCGGCGGCAGCACCTGGATGCGCCGTTTCGGCGACTACAGCGACGCCTTCGCCAGCGGCTGGATGCGCTTGCGCGGTACAAGGCGTCGGCGCGGGGTGGATCGCGGCTTTGTGCTGTCGGACCACGCCGATTGGCCCGGGCTGTTGTGGGCCATCGAACAAACCGGCGCCGAACGGGTGATGGTTACCCACGGCTCGGTCGGCGTACTGGTACGCCACCTGCGGGAAAAGGGCCTGGATGCCCAGGGTTTCAGCACCGAATACGGTGATGACGAAGAAGAGGCCACGGCATGAAAGCCTTCGCCGAGCTGTACGCCAACCTCGACGCCACCACTTCCAGCAATGCCAAGCTCGCAGCCCTGCAAGCCTACTTCCTGCAAGCGCCGCCGGAAGATGCGGCATGGGCCGTGTACTTTCTCTCCGGCGGGCGGCCGCGGCAACTGGTGCCCACACGCTTGCTCAGGGAGATGGCGACTGAAGCGGCGAGCATTGAGCCGTGGCTGTTCGAAGAGAGCTATCAATCGGTAGGCGACCTGGCCGAAACCATCTCCCTGCTGCTCCCTGAATCGACTTACACCTCTGAAGACGGGCTTGCCGTGTGGCTGGAAGAAAAGCTGCTGCCCCTGCGCGGCCTGTCGCCCCTGGACCTTGCCGAGCGCCTGCCGGCGCTATGGGCGCAACTGGATCAACCGAGCCTGATGGTGTGCATCAAGTTGATCACCGGCAGTTTTCGCGTCGGCGTCTCCAAACTGCTGGTTACCCGCGCCCTTGCCGCCATGGCCAATCTGGATAGCAAGCGCGTGGCGCAGCGGTTGGTGGGCTACACGGATCTGTCCAATCGCCCCACCGCCGAGGGTTATCTCAAGCTGATCGCTGCCCAATCATCCGACGAACATGCGCAACGTGGCGGGCAGCCGTATCCGTTTTTTCTCGCCCACGGGCTGGCGCAATCCGTGGAGCAATTCGACACCTTGCTCGGCTCCCCCGCCGACTGGCAGGTGGAATGGAAGTTTGATGGCATCCGCGCGCAGTTGGTCAAACGCGAGGGGCGCCTGTGGATCTGGTCCCGAGGCGAAGAGTTGGTAACCGAGCGTTTCCCCGAGCTTCACAGCCTGGTCAGTGGCTTGCCCGATGGCACGGTGATCGATGGCGAAATCGTGGTGTGGAAAGACGCGGTGCAACCTTTTGCGCTGCTGCAACAGCGGATCGGTCGCAAAACCCTGAGTAAAAAAGTGCTTGAGGATGCGCCTGTCGCCGTGCTCGCCTACGACTTGCTGGAATATCAGGGCGACGACTGGCGCAACCACATCCAGGCCGAACGCCGTACGCAATTGGAACAGGTGATTGCTGCGTGCGACCAACCGGTGATGTTGCCTTCGCCGCTGATCGAGGCGCCAACCTGGGCAGCGCTGGCGACCCAGCGCGAAGCCTCTCGCAGCCTGGGTGTTGAAGGCATGATGCTCAAGGATCGCAAGGGGCTGTACGGTGTAGGCCGCACCAAGGACATGGGCCTGTGGTGGAAGTGGAAGGTCGATCCCTTCAGCGTCGATGCCGTGTTGATCTACGCCCAGCGCGGTCATGGCCGGCGCGCCAGCCTGTACAGCGACTACACCTTCGCGGTATGGGACGGCCCGCCGGGCAGCGAGCGCACGTTGGTGCCGTTCGCCAAGGCTTATTCCGGGCTGACCGACGAGGAGATGCGCAAGGTCGATGCGATTGTGCGCAAAACCACGGTGGAGAAATTCGGCCCGGTCAGCAGCGTGACGCCAAGCATGGTGTTTGAGTTGGGGTTTGAGGGTATCGCCCTGTCCAAGCGGCACAAGAGCGGGATTGCGGTGCGGTTTCCGCGAATGCTGCGCTGGCGCCAGGACAAGGCGGTGGAAGAAGCGGACAACCTGGCCACGCTACAAGACCTGCTGACCTGATATAGCCCTTGTGGGAGCTGGCTTGCCTGCGATGACGGTGAGTCAGCACCCCATGTAACAACTGACCCACCGCTATCGCAGGCAAGCCAGCTCCCACCTTTTGATCAGCAACCGATCCAGAATGGTGCACTGGAAATTCCATGCCCACTTTCGGGCACCGCCTACACTTGAAACGGCCTCATCCCACCTTTTAAAAAGCTCATCCGGGACTATGGTGCAGAAATTGCTACTTGTGCTGCGTCTGACACCGTTCAGTAACAGTCCTCAACGCGCCACAAGCGCTTATCTTGGTTTCCAGGGAATACATAATGAAAAAAGCATTGCTGACCCTTTCTGCACTGGCTCTGTGCATGGCCGCTGGTGTTGCTACCGCCAAGGAATACAAGGAATTGCGTTTTGGTGTCGACCCTTCCTACGCACCGTTCGAATCCAAAGCCGCCGACGGCAGCCTGGTGGGCTTTGATATCGACCTGGGCAATGCGATCTGCGCGGAGCTGAAGGTCAAGTGCAAGTGGGTTGAAAGTGACTTCGACGGCATGATCCCGGGCCTCAAAGCCAACAAGTTCGATGGCGTGATTTCGTCGATGACCGTAACGCCGGTGCGCGAAAAGGCGATCGACTTCTCCACCGAGCTGTTCTCCGGCCCCACGTCGCTGGTATTCAAGAAAGGCGCCGGCTACTCGACACCTGAGTCCCTCAAGGGCAAGTCCGTGGGCTATGAGCAAGGCACCATCCAGGAAGCCTACGCCAAGGCCGTACTGGACAAAGCCGGGGTAACCACCAAGGCCTACGCCAACCAGGACCAGGTGTATGCCGACCTGACCTCCGGCCGTCTCGACGCTTCGGTGCAGGACATGCTCCAAGCCGAACTGGGCTTTCTCAAGTCGCCGGCCGGTGCCGGTTATGAAGTCAGCGCAGCCATTGACGACCCGTTGCTGCCATCGAAAACCGCTGTCGGTATCAAAAAAGGTAACACTGAACTGAAGGCGCTTTTGGATAAAGGTATCAAAGCGTTACACGATGATGGCACCTACGCCACCATCCAGAAGAAACACTTTGGCGATTTGAACCTGTACAGCGGCAAATAATGCCTGGAGCGCCCCTCCCGGCAGGGGCGCTTTTCTATCGCCATAGGTCCTGATTTATGTTCGAAGAACTGTTGCAAACCCTCGGGTTGAGCGCGCTCAGCTTGAAGGGTTTCGGCCCGCTGTTGCTGCAAGGCACCTGGATGACCATCAAGTTGTCGGTGCTGTCCCTGGCCGTCAGCGTATTGCTGGGCCTGCTCGGCGCCAGCGCCAAACTGTCCAGCCTGCCGTTCCTGCGCATCCCCGCCCAGCTCTACACCACGCTGATTCGCGGAGTACCCGACCTGGTGCTGATGCTGTTGATTTTCTACAGCCTGCAAACCTGGCTCAGCAGCTTTACCGACTTCATGGAATGGGAATATATCGAGATCGACCCGTTCAGCGCCGGGGTGATCACCCTGGGGTTTATCTATGGGGCCTATTTCACCGAAACGTTTCGCGGCGCGATCCTCGCCGTGCCCCGCGGCCAACTGGAAGCCGCCACTGCTTACGGGCTCAAGCGCGGGCAGCGGTTTCGCTACGTGACCTTCCCGCAGATGATGCGCTTTGCCCTGCCGGGCATCGGCAATAACTGGATGGTGATGCTCAAGGCCACCGCGCTGGTATCGATCATCGGCCTGGCAGACCTGGTGAAAGCCGCTCAGGATGCGGGCAAAAGCACCTATCAACTGTTCTACTTCCTGGTACTCGCGGCGCTGATCTACCTGTTGATCACCAGCGCCTCCAACTTTGTCTTGCGCCGTTTGGAACGTCGCTACTCCGCCGGCGCACGGGAGGCAGTGCGATGATCGAGCTTTTGCAGGAATACTGGCGCCCCTTCCTTTATAGCGACGGTCAGCACATCACTGGCCTTGCCATGACCATGTGGTTGCTGACGGCTGCACTGGTCATCGGCTTTCTGGTGTCGATCCCGCTGTCCATCGCCCGCGTCTCGCGCAAGCGCCTGATCCGTTGGCCGGTGCAGTTTTACACCTACCTGTTTCGCGGAACGCCGCTCTATATCCAACTGCTGATCTGCTACACCGGCATCTACAGCATTGCCGCGGTACGCGAACAACCGCTGCTGGATGCGTTCTTTCGCGACGCGATGAATTGCACCATCCTGGCCTTCGCGCTGAACACATGCGCCTACACCACGGAGATTTTCGCCGGGGCGATCCGCAGCATGGCCCATGGCGAAGTCGAGGCGGCCAAGGCTTACGGCCTCAGCGGCTGGAAGTTGTACGCCTACGTGATCATGCCGTCAGCGCTGCGTCGCGCGTTGCCCTACTACAGCAACGAAGTGATCCTGATGCTGCACTCCACCACGGTGGCGTTTACCGCAACGATCCCCGACATCCTGAAAGTGGCACGGGACGCCAACTCAGCCACCTTCATGACCTTTCAATCGTTTGGCATCGCCGCGCTGATCTACCTGGCGGTGACCTTCGCCCTGGTTGGCCTGTTTCGTCTGGCGGAGCGCCGCTGGCTGGCCTTTCTAGGGCCGAGCCATTAAGGAGCCTTCATGCGCCATGAGCTACATGACCTGATCGCGCCGGTGCCCGGCACGGCGCGGCAGATCCATAGTTTTCACTTCGGCCCGCAACAGGCCGCAGGCAAGGTCTACATCCAATCATCGCTGCACGCCGATGAACTGCCGGGCATGTTGGTGGCCTGGCATTTGAAAGTTCGCTTGGCCGAGTTGGCGGCGGCCGGGCACGTGCGCAGCGAAATCGTGCTGGTGCCGGTCGCCAACCCGGTGGGCCTCGAACAAGTGTTAATGGACATCCCATTGGGCCGCTATGAACTGGAAAGCGGGCAGAACTTCAATCGCTTGTTCGTCGACCTTGGCGAAGAGGTCGGCAACCAGGTCGAAGACCTGCTGGGCGATGATCCCCAGCACAATGCCCGCTTGATCCGCACGGCATTGTCCAGCGCCCTGGCCGCACAAACCGCCCAGACCCAACTGCAATCCCAACGCCTGGTATTGCAACGCCTGGCCTGTGATGCCGACATGGTGCTCGACCTGCATTGCGACTTCGAAGCCGTGGCGCACCTGTACACCACGCCCGAAGCCTGGCCGCAGGTAGAGCCGTTGGCGCGGTACCTGGGCTCCGAGGCCAACCTGCTGGCCACCGATTCCGGTGGGCAGTCCTTTGATGAGTGTTTCACCCTGGTGTGGTGGCAGTTGCAGCAACGTTTCGGCGAGCACTTCCCGATTCCCATGGGCAGTTTTTCGGTGACCGTCGAACTGCGCGGCCAGGGCGATGTAAACCATGGCCTGGCCGCGCTGGACTGCCAGGCCATCATCGATTATCTGATTCACTTCGGCGCCATCACTGGCGACGTGGCGCCCCTGCCCGCCCTGGCATACCCGGCTACGCCATTGGCGGGTGTTGAACCGGTCACCACCCCGGTCGGCGGTTTGCTGGTGTTCAGTGCGTTGCCGGGCCAATACTTGGAGGCCGGGCAACTGATCGCCGAAATCATCGACCCCATTACCGACCGTGTCACACCGGTGCGCTGCGAGCACGCCGGCTTGCTGTACGCCCGCTCGCTACGCCGCATGGCCACTGCCGGGATGGTCATCAGCCATATCGCCGGCACGCAGGCCTACCGCAGCGGCTATCTACTTTCGCCTTGAGGATGCACGCCCCATGTACAAACTGACCGTTGAAGGCCTGCATAAAAGCTATGGCGACAATCAAGTGCTCAAAGGTGTTTCGCTCAAGGCCAGGACCGGTGACGTGATCAGCCTGATCGGCGCCAGCGGCTCCGGCAAGAGCACCTTCCTGCGCTGTATCAACTTCCTGGAAACCCCCAACGATGGCGCCATGACCCTGGACGGCCAGGCGATCCGCATGGTCAGCGACCACCATGGTATGCGCGTGGCTGACGACGCCGAGCTGCAACGCTTGCGTACACGGCTGGCGATGGTGTTCCAGCACTTCAACCTGTGGAGCCACATGAGCGTGCTGGAAAACATCACCATGGCCCCGCGCCGTGTGTTGGGTTGCAGCAAGAAGGACGCCGAAGACCGTGCCCGCCGCTACCTGGACAAGGTCGGGCTGCCGGCGCGCGTGGCCGACCAATACCCGGCGTTCCTGTCCGGCGGCCAGCAGCAACGGGTGGCGATCGCACGTGCCCTGGCCATGGAGCCTGAGGTGATGCTGTTCGATGAACCCACTTCGGCCCTGGACCCGGAGTTGGTGGGCGAAGTGTTGAAGGTAATCCAAGGCTTGGCCGAAGAAGGCCGCACCATGATCATGGTGACCCACGAAATGAGCTTTGCGCGCAAGGTTTCAAGCCAGGTGCTGTTCCTGCACAAGGGCCTGGTGGAGGAGCAAGGTACGCCTGAGGCTGTGCTGGGCAACCCGAAAAGCGAACGCCTGCAGCAGTTTCTGAGTGGCAATTTGAAGTAGGAGCGAGCTTGCTCGCGAAAATCGTCAACGATAACGCGGGCATCCTGGATAAACGCGGTGCCTGGGCCTTTTTCGCGGGCAAGCCCGCTCCTACAGTTGGAACGTCAGCAGTGCCTGAGAGGTCTGTGCAATAGACCCTCCAGAGCGTGCGCTGCCGAATGGCAAAAACCCACGACTTCGCCAAACAATGGTTCGCCGCCAAAGGCTGGAAACCGTTCGCCTTTCAGAAAGACGTTTGGGCAGCGGTCAAGGCAGGCCAGTCGGGGTTACTGCATACCAGTACAGGGGCAGGTAAAACCTATGCCTTGTGGTTTGCCGCCCTCAATCGTTTCGCCATCACCCGCCCACCCGCCACCGGCAAGCGCAAACCGCCTGCCGAACCGCTGACGGTGTTGTGGATCACACCGATGCGTGCCCTGGCGGCGGACTCCGCACGTGCCCTGCAAGCACCTTTGGAGGCCCTGCACATTCCCTGGAGCGTGGGCCTGCGCACCGGCGACACCAGCAGCAGTGAGCGCGCACGCCAGACACGCCGCCAGCCCACCGCCCTGGTCACCACCCCGGAAAGCCTGACCTTGATGCTCGCACGGGCCGACAGTGAAACGAGCCTGGCGCACCTGCGCATGGTGATCGTGGATGAATGGCATGAGCTGATCGGCAACAAGCGTGGCGTGCAGTTGCAACTGGCGCTGGCACGCTTGCGGCGCTGGCATCCTGAGTTGATGGTGTGGGGCATTTCCGCGACGCTGGGTAATCAGGCCCACGCTTTGGAGGTTCTGGTCCCACAGGGCGGTGGGATCAATGTACAGGGGCAGACGGCCAAGGCACTCAAAGTCGACACCTTGCTGCCGCCCGTCGCAGAGCGCTTTCCCTGGGCCGGGCATATGGGTTTAAAGATGTTGCCGCAAGTAGTCGCCGAGGTAGAGGCCAGCAGCAGTTGCCTGGTGTTTACCAACACCCGGGCGCAATCGGAAATCTGGTATCAGGCGATTCTCGACGCCCGACCGGACTGGGCCGGATTGATTGCCCTGCACCACGGCTCGCTATCGCGGGAGACCCGGGACTGGGTGGAGCGAGCGTTGAAAGACGGGCAGCTCAAGGCGGTGGTGTGCACCTCCAGCCTCGACCTGGGTGTGGATTTCCTGCCGGTGGAGCGAGTACTGCAGATCGGCTCGGCGAAAGGTGTGGCGCGGCTGATGCAACGCGCCGGGCGCTCCGGCCATGCACCGGGTCGACCGTCACGGGTAACGCTGGTACCGACCCACAGCCTGGAGCTGGTGGAAGCCGCCGCCGCCCAGGATGCAATCGCACAACGGCGCATCGAAGCGCGGGAGTCGCCGCACAAGCCGCTGGATGTCCTCGTACAACACTTGGTCAGCATGGCTTTAGGCGGTGGTTTTACCCCGGATGCACTGCTGACGGAAGTACGCGGCGCCTGGGCCTACCGCGATCTTACCGAAGCGGATTGGGCCTGGGCCCTGGGGTTTGTGCGCCATGGCGGCCTGTCGCTGACCGCCTATCCGGATTACCGCCGTGTGGAGCCTGATGAGCACGGTATATGGCGCGTCCCGGACGCCCGCCTGGCACGCCGTCACCGCATGAGCGTGGGCACCATCGTCAGCGATGCCAGTATCCAGTTGAAATTCTGGAGCAAGGGCGGCGGCGGCAAAAACCTGGGCAGTGTCGAAGAGGGCTTTATTGCGCGGCTCAAGCCAGGAGATGGCTTTCTGTTTGCCGGGCGTTTGCTGGAGTTGGTGCGCGTGGAGAATATGACCGCCTACGTGCGCCGCAGCAGCGCGAAAAAAGCCGCGGTACCCCGCTGGAATGGCGGGCGTATGCCGCTTTCCAACGAGCTGGCCCAGGCGGTGGTCGAACGATTTGACGCGGCGGCGCAGGGGCGTTTCGACGGCCCCGAAATGCACGCGGTACAGCCGCTGCTGCAAACCCAGCTGCGCTGGTCCGGCCTGCCGACGCGCCACAATCTGCTCGCCGAAACCCTGCAATCGCGAGAAGGCTGGCACCTGTTTTTGTACCCCTTCGCCGGACGCCAGGTGCATCTGGGTCTGGCCAGTTTGTTGGCGTGGCGGGTCAGTCGGCAGCAGCCGGTGACATTCTCCATCGCGGTGAATGATTACGGCCTGGAACTGTTGAGCGCCACGCCCGTGCACTGGCCGCAGCTGCTGGATGCGGCGTTGCTGAGCCCACAGGGCTTGCTGGAGGACGTGGCCGCCAGCCTCAACGCAGGAGAACTGGCCCTGCGCCGCTTCCGCGAAATTGCGCGGATCGCCGGGTTAGTGTTTGCCGGGCATCCCGGGGCACCAAAAAGCACGCGGCAGGTGCAAGCCTCCAGCGGCTTGTTCTTTGAGGTATTCAAGCAGTATGACCCGCAGAACCTGCTGCTGGCGCAAGCCGGGGAGGAAGTCTTGCGCGACGAGTTGGACATTCGCCGACTGGAGCAGACCTTACGTCATCTCTCGACCCTGAAGCTGGATCTGCACAAGATCGAGCGCCCCACACCCCTGGCCTTCCCGTTGCTGGTGGAACGGATGCGCGAGAGCATGAGTTCGGAAAAACTGTCGGAGCGTATCGCGCGAATGGTCAAGGACCTGGAAAAAGTCGCAGACAAAGGAAAAGCTTGATGCATTGCGCACTGACGCTGGCAGGCGAAGAACTGTGGTTATTGGCCGACAAGGCCATGTACTGGCCCGCTCGTCAGTGCCTGCTGATTGCCGATGCGCATTTTGGCAAAGCGTCAGCCTATCGCAGCCTCGGGCAACCTGTGCCTCAGGGCACCACAACGGCCAACCTGCAACGGCTGGACAAACTGTTGTTGGCCTTGCCTTGTAGGCAGGTGGTCTTTCTCGGTGACTTCCTTCACGGACCAGGCTCCCACGCCAGCGGCACCCTCGGCGCGATCCGGGCCTGGCGTGAGCGCAACAGTGAACTGGCGATGACCCTGATTCGCGGCAATCACGATAAACGGGCGGGCGACCCGCCTGCGGACCTGAGAATTGAGGTAGTACCCGAGCCACTGCTGATGGGCCCTTTCGCACTGCAACATGAACCTGACGCTCATGCCAGCCACCACGTACTGGCGGGGCATGTGCATCCGGTGTATCAGTTGCGCGGCAGGGGCCGCCAGCGCTTGCGCTTGCCGTGCTTCCGGATCGGCGAACGGGTCAGCCTGCTGCCGGCGTTTGGCGCCTTTACCGGGGGCTATGCCGTGCAGGAGGACGATGAGCACCGAATCTTTGTGATCGGCGAACACCAGGTGTGGCCAATTCAGTCAGCCAGCGACTGATTGGCCGTCCAGGTATCAGGCGACAGGCGCGGGTGGTGGCTCGTCTGGCAGGGTTGGCTCACCGGGCTCGGTAGGCTGGGGGTAATCAGGTTCGGGTTGGCCTGGAATGCCGCCTGCATGGGCAGGGTTGGCCATCAGGGACCAGGCCAGAACACCAATCTGGTTGGGTTCAAGCCGGGCGAGTTCTGCGCTGATTCGCGGGTCGATCTTCATAAGGTACTCCTCAAGCGTGGCCCGACGCGTTTTACACGCGTCGAGGCAGTACACCTGAATAGAGTCAATTTACGCAGACTAATTCCCTTTCCTCGTAGGAGCTTTCGATCAAGCGCGTGGAAGAGTGACGCCGCGCTGGCCCTGGTACTTGCCGGCGCGGTCCTTGTAGGACACTTCACAAGCCTCGTCGGACTGCAGGAACAGCATCTGTGCCACGCCCTCATTGGCATAGATCTTTGCCGGCAAGGTGGTGGTGTTGGAGAACTCCAGGGTCACGTGGCCTTCCCACTCCGGCTCAAGCGGCGTGACGTTAACGATAATGCCGCAACGAGCGTAAGTGCTTTTACCCAGGCAGATGGTCAATACATCGCGGGGAATACGAAAGAATTCCACGGTACGCGCCAGGGCGAAGGAGTTAGGCGGGATGATGCACACGTCGCTCTTGACGTCGACGAAGCTCTTTTCGTCGAAGTTCTTCGGGTCGACAATCGCCGAATTGATGTTGGTGAACACCTTGAATTCATCGGCGCAACGCACGTCGTAGCCATAGCTGGAAACCCCGTACGAAATCACCCGCTCGTCGCCTTCGCCACGAATCTGGCGCTCGACGAACGGCTCGATCATGCCGTGTTCCTGCGCCATGCGGCGAATCCACTTGTCCGATTTGATGCTCATGGCGGTGTCCTGAATAGCGAGGTGGAAAAAATCTGTGGGCCATCTTACCGGGGCCAGCCTTGGGGTTCAAAGGCCACAAGGGTTTTCTTGATCAAAGCCCTGTCCGCTATAAGCTCCAGCCAACGTGGCCGGGGCCGGGGTTGCCGTCAGGCATGGCTGTAAATACCACCGCCAGTCACGAAAATAGAGAAACCTTCGGAAATACCATTGGCACGTTCCGGAAAAAGGGTTAAGGTGGCGTCACTGTGTTGCTTGTGTCACTGAGAATCTCTACACGATATGTTGAATTTCGATCCAACCATCTCCAAGAATTTTTCCTGCTCTTTGCACTCAGTCTCGGCCAGGGCTTTTCCTGAGTCGCAGTTAACTTTGTCCAAGGAGTTACACCATGTCTAATCGCCAAACTGGTACCGTTAAGTGGTTCAACGATGAAAAAGGCTTCGGCTTCATCACTCCACAATCCGGTGACGACCTGTTCGTTCACTTCAAAGCTATCCAATCCGACGGCTTCAAAAGCCTGAAAGAAGGCCAACAGGTTTCTTTCATCGCTACCCGCGGTCAGAAAGGCATGCAAGCTGAAGAAGTTCAAGTTATCTAACTTGTACTGAATCAGTCGAAAAAACCCCGCCCTTAAAAGCGGGGTTTTTTTATGCCTGGATTTTGGGAAAAACCTGAACAAAAGCCGGGCACAAAAAATGTGGGAGGGGGCTTGCTCCCGATAGCCATGTAACAGTCGACAGACGTATCGACTGATTCACCGCTATCGGGAGCAAGCCCCCTCCCACATTCAAGCATTCAAACCGTGTTGCTTACTGGAACAACGACTCACTCGACAAGCCATTCTTTTCAAGGATCTCACGCAAGCGCTTGAGGCCCTCCACCTGGATCTGCCGCACCCGCTCACGGGTCAGGCCAATCTCCAGGCCTACGTCTTCCAGAGTGCTGCTCTCGTGACCCCGCAGGCCGAAGCGGCGAATCACCACCTCACGCTGCTTGTCCGTAAGCTCTGACAGCCACTGGTCAATACTTTGGGAAAGATCATCGTCCTGCAACAGCTCGCAGGGATCGGTCGGGCGATCATCCGTCAGGGTGTCCAGCAGGGTTTTATCCGAATCCGGCCCCAGCGAGACATCGACCGACGATACACGCTCGTTAAGGCCCAGCATGCGCTTGACCTCCCCTACCGGTTTTTCCAGCAGGTTGGCGATCTCTTCAGGCGAAGGTTCATGATCGAGTTTTTGCGTCAGCTCACGTGCCGCCCGCAGGTAGACGTTGAGCTCCTTGACCACATGGATCGGCAACCGAATCGTACGGGTCTGATTCATGATCGCCCGTTCGATGGTCTGGCGAATCCACCAGGTGGCATACGTGGAGAAACGGAAGCCCCGCTCGGGGTCGAACTTCTCCACCGCCCGGATCAAGCCCAGGTTGCCTTCCTCGATCAAGTCCAGCAGCGACAGCCCACGATTGACGTAGCGTCGGGCGATTTTCACCACCAGGCGCAGGTTGCTTTCAATCATGCGTTTGCGCCCAGCCGGATCACCCTTTTGCGACAAGCGCGCAAAATGGACTTCTTCTTCGGGGGTGAGCAGAGGGGAAAAGCCGATTTCATTGAGGTACAACTGAGTCGCATCGAGCGCCCGGGTGTAGTCAATGTACTTGTGTTGCTTTAACGCGGAGGCGTTCCTGGATTTGGTACGAACTGAAGGTGGTGCCGCTCCTTCATTATCTGACATCGGATCCGTATCGATACCGGCCTCCATAAGGAGAACCTCATCGTCGATGTCAAACTCCGGCGCTTCTTTACTGAGAGCCATTGTTATAGTCCTTTGGTGAGTTCGACCTCAAGCTCAAGCGACGCCTTTATCCTTGGCAACGCTGGAGCCTGTTCCTTCTACGTGAGGGAACAGGCTGTGCAACACATCAACGACGGGGCAGGAATTGCAGCGGATCTACAGGTTTCCCTTGGCGGCGAATCTCAAAGTGCAGTTTCACCCGGTCTGTACCCGTTGAACCCATTTCGGCAATTGTCTGTCCGACCTTGACCTGCTGCCCCTCCCGAACCAACAGCCTGCGGTTATGACCGTAGGCACTGACGTAGGTATCGCTGTGTTTGATGATGACCAGCTCGCCGTAGCCCCGTAGACCACTCCCGGCGTACACCACTGTCCCATCAGACGCAGCCAAAACAGGCTGTCCCAAATCCCCGGCGATATCAATGCCTTTATTCAAACTACCGTTTGAAGAGAATTTTCCAATCAGCACTCCGTTTGAAGGCCATCCCCAGCCGGTCGGCGCCGGCCCTGCAGGTGGCAACGGCGCGGGTGCGGGCTTGCTTGTAACGCTAGGCGCAGCACTGCCCGCAGGCCGGGTGATGATGGTGGTTTTGCTCGAAGACGATGACGAAGATCCCGACTTTGTCACAACTGCCGTAGGCGCCGAACCTGGACGGCCATCGAAACGAATGGTCTGCCCTGGATGAATCGTATAGGGCACGGGAATGTTGTTACGGGCGGCCAGCGCCTTGTAGTCCCAGCCATAACGGAAGGCAATGGAGAACAGTGTGTCGCCCTTGCGCACCACATACTGGCCGGTGGTCACCGTGGGCCGCTGCGGTGCCGCTTTAGTGCGGTCAACGACACGCGCGCCGCCCGATGGCGTGCTCGAACAGGCGGCCAATAAGGAACTCAAGACAAGGCCAAGCACCAGTCGCTGAAAGCTTGTTTTACTCATTCGCTGCGCAGGACCTGTGAGACTCACCCGCCGCTCCCTTTGTGGTGGCTGAACGTTAACGCCTGTATCAGGCTTGAAATATGACGCAAGTATAACTGGGCATTGGCTTTTTACTGGCACACGACTGAAACGAAAAATTCATCATGTTTAATTCCGAGTGCCCAGCCTGTTGATTCAATAGACCCCGGCGTAAGACACATCCTCGCCAGCAGAATTCACTGCCCGGAAATAAATGCTCAGGCCAGGGGGCCATTCAGCAGCGGCACAAAGCGCACTGCGCCCAGTACATGCCGGGAAAAGCCTTCTTCCTCGCGGATAATAAGCATCAACTGTTGCACTTCGCCGGAGCCCACCGGGATGACCAGCCGCCCGCCAGGCGCCAATTGGTCCAACAGGGCTTGAGGTACGTCGGTGGCCACGGCGGTGACGATAATGCCGTTGTACGGCGCCAGCGCCGGCCAGCCTTCCCACCCATCGCCCCAACGAAACACCACGTTGCGCAGGTTCAGTTCGACCAGACGCTCCTTGGCACGGTCCTGCAGCACCTTGATGCGCTCCACCGAAAACACCCGCTCTACCAACTGCGACAGCACGGCTGTCTGGTAGCCGGAGCCGGTGCCGATCTCCAGCACCTTGTCCAGGGGCCCGGCCGCCAACAACAGCTCGCTCATGCGCGCAACCATGTAGGGCTGGGAGATGGTCTGGTTGTGGCCGATGGGCAACGCCGTGTCTTCATAGGCGCGATGCGCCAGGGCCTCATCGACAAACAGGTGTCGCGGCGTGCGCCGGATTACTTCCAGCACCTGGGCGTTGGACAAGCCTTCTTCGTACAGACGCTGGATCAGCCGCTCCCGGGTGCGCTGGGAAGTCATGCCGATACCACGGCGCAACAAGTCGTCTTGTTCACGAGCCATCAACGCAGTCCCTCCAGCCAGCCATCGAGGCCACTGAAGGCATCACTGAAGGTGCGATCCAATTGCAACGGGGTAATTGACACATAGCCTTGCATCACCGCATGAAAATCCGTGCCCTCCCCGCCATCCTCGGCATCACCGGCCGCGGCGATCCAATAGCCTTCCTTGCCGCGCGGGTCGACCACCTTCAGAGGCGCCGCCGCTCGGGCGCGATGGCCCAGGCGCGTCAGCTGGATGCCGCGGATATGATCGAGGGGCAGGTTGGGAATATTGACGTTGAGTACCGTACGCGGCGGCAGGTCCAGAGACCCGTGGGCCTCCACCAGCTTGCGCGCGTAATACGCGGCAGTCGCCAGGTTATCCAGTTGCCGCGAGGCAAAGGAAAAGGCGAACGCGGTGCGTCCCAGGAAGCGCCCTTCAAGGGCCGCCGCCACGGTGCCGGAATACAGCACGTCATCGCCCAGGTTGGCGCCCAGGTTGATCCCCGAGACTACCAGGTCCGGCTCATGCTCCAGCAAACTGTTGATTGCCAAATGCACGCAGTCGGTGGGGGTGCCGTTTACGCTGATAAAGCCATTGGCCAGAACCTGCGGGTGCAACGGACGGTCGAGCGTCAGCGAACTGCTGGCGCCGCTCTTGTCCTGGTCGGGGGCAACCACCACGCACTCGGCGTAATCCTGCAGCGCAGCATAGAGCGCGGCAAGACCGGGTGCGGTGGCACCGTCATCGTTTGATATCAGAATACGCATGGGCTGTCCGTCTGCCCCACCGGCACCAGATCAACAAGCTCGCGCACCAAGACAGTGGCGAAGCATCCGGCCGGCAGGACGAATTCCAATTGCAGAATGTCAGGCCCGGGATAATGCCACGTCAACCCGCCAATGGGCAGTCGCAGAATGCGACGTTCCTGGCTCATTCCCGCATTCACCAGCCAATCACGTAGGTCGGCTTCGCTGGCAGCGACAGATTGTTCCAACTCATGTGTAAGACCTTTCGCCGGCGAGTCACCTTCGCCCCACTGTGGGCCTGTCGGGTGCAGGTCCAGGATCGCCAGGCGCGGGTCGCTGCACTCAGCCTCACCGGCCGGGAAAAAACTGCGACTGTCGGTAAAGGCCAGCAGGTCGCCCACCTGGGCGCGCTGCCAGGAACCGTCGGCGACACGCGCTGCCAGCACTTTGTTGAACAAGTAGCTACGGGCGGTGGACAACAACCGCGAACGCACATTGCGCTGCTCCGGCAGCGCCTTGCGAGCAGCCCATTCACGGGCATCCACGACGTTACCGCCGTTGTGGCCGAAGCGCTGGGCGCCGAAATAATTGGGAATGCCATGCCGGGCAATCAACTGCAGGCGCGCGTCAATGGCGGCGGTGTCGCCGGTCAGCTGGGTCAGGCGCAAGGTAAAGCCGTTGGCCGAATGGGCACCACGTTGCAACTTGCGCTTGTGCCGGGTGGTTTTCAGAATCTTGAGGGTGTCGTTTTCGGCGCCGCTCATGTCCGGGTCGGCCTTGCCGGGCAACTGCACGCTGAACCACTGGCGCGTCAGGGCCTGACGATCCTTGAGCCCGGCATAGCTGACGGTGCGCAGCGGTACGCCGGCCGCCCTGGCGATACGCCGTGCGGCCTCTTCCGTATTCAAGCCGCGCTTTTCCACCCACAGCCACAGGTGCTCACCGTCACCGGTCAGCGGAATATCCAGCACCTCATCAACCTGGAAGTCTTCTGCCGTCGCCTTCAGCACCGCGCTGCCCAGGGCCTCGCCGTAGGCCCGTGGGCCCAGCAGTTGCAAGTCGTTCATGCGCGCAGCAACAAGGCAACGGAGTGCACGGCGATGCCCTCTTCACGACCGGTAAAACCGAGCTTTTCGGTGGTGGTGGCTTTCACGTTGACTTGATCCAGTTCAATTTGCAGGTCTGCGGCAATCAGCGCGCGCATCGCTTCGATATGGGGCGCCATTTTGGGCGTCTGGGCCACAATGGTGTTGTCGACGTTGCCGACCTTCCAGCCCTTGGCATGGATCAAACCGACCACATGGCGCAGCAACACACGGCTGTCCGCGCCCTTGAAGGTCGGATCGGTGTCGGGGAAGTGCTTGCCGATATCACCCAATGCTGCCGCGCCGAGCAAAGCATCGCTCAAGGCATGCAAGACAACATCGCCGTCGGAATGAGCCAGTAACCCATGATGGTGTGCAATGCGCACGCCGCCCAAGGTAATGAAATCGCCCTCAGCGAAACGGTGCACATCGTAGCCGTGGCCAATACGCATAAAAAAACGCCCCGATTTAATTCAGGGCGTGATTCTACCTACTTTTGCCTCACATTAACCGAGCAAAGCACGCCCATGATGGCGCAAATGGTCTTCGATGAAGCTGGCGATGAAAAAGTAGCTGTGGTCGTAGCCAGGTTGCAGGCGCAGTTCCAACGGATGGTTGGCCGCCTTGGCCGCTTGCAGCAGGGCTTCAGGTTTAAGCTGAACCGCCAGGAAATCATCGCGATCGCCCTGGTCCACCAGCAACGGCAACTTTTGCGAGGCCTCACTGATCAGCACGCAGGCATCCCATTCACGCCACTTGGAGCGCTCTTCACCCAAGTAACGGGAAAAGGCTTTTTGGCCCCAGGGGCAGTCCATCGGATTGTTGATCGGCGAAAACGCCGACACCGATTGGTAGCGGCCCGGGTTGCGCAGCGCGCATACCAGCGCACCATGTCCACCCATGGAGTGACCGCTGATGCCGCGTTTATCCGACGCCGGGAAATGCGCCTCCACCAGGGCCGGTAACTCCTGCACCACGTAGTCATGCATCCGATAGTGCTTGGCCCAGGGCTCCTGAGTGGCGTTCAGATAGAAACCGGCGCCGAGGCCAAAATCCCAGGCGTTGTCCGGATCGTCCGGCACACCGGGGCCGCGGGGGCTGGTGTCCGGTGCAACGATAATCAGGCCCAGCTCGGCGGCCACACGCTGGGCGCCGGCTTTCTGCATGAAGTTCTCATCGGTGCAGGTCAAGCCGGACAGCCAGTACAGCACCGGCAACTTACCGCCCTGCTCTGCTTGCGGCGGCAGATAGACGGCGAAGGTCATGTCGCAACCGAGCACATCGGAATGATGCTTGTAGCGTTTATGCCAGCCGCCGAAGCTCTTCTGGCATGACAGGTTTTCCAGACTCATGGCCGACCTCAGAAGTGAATGACGGTACGAATGCTCTTGCCTTCATGCATCAGATCAAACGCTTTGTTGATGTCTTCCAGGCCCATGGTGTGGGTGATGAAGGTGTCCAGTGGGATCTCACCGGTCTGGGCCATTTCCACGTAGCTTGGCAATTCCGTACGGCCACGCACGCCACCGAATGCCGAACCGCGCCAGACACGCCCGGTGACCAGCTGGAACGGACGCGTAGCGATCTCCTGGCCTGCACCGGCCACGCCGATGATTACCGATTCGCCCCAGCCTTTATGGCAGCACTCAAGGGCCGCACGCATCAGTTGCACATTGCCGATGCACTCAAAGGAAAAGTCCACGCCGCCATCGGTCAAATCGACAATCACGTCCTGGATTGGGCGGTCGTAGTCTTTCGGGTTGATGCAGTCGGTAGCCCCCAGTTGCTTGGCAATTTCGAACTTGGCAGGGTTGATGTCGATGGCGATGATACGACCGGCCTTGGCCTTGACCGCGCCGATCACCGCCGACAGGCCAATACCGCCGAGGCCGAAGATAGCCACGGTGTCGCCCGGCTTGACCTTGGCGGTGTTGAGCACTGCGCCGATGCCTGTGGTGACGCCGCAACCGAGCAGGCAGACCTTTTCCAGCGGCGCGTCTTTAGCAATCTTGGCCACGGAGATTTCCGGCAACACGGTGTACTCGGAGAACGTCGACGTGCCCATGTAGTGGAAAATCGGCTGACCCTTGTAGGAAAAACGCGTGGTGCCATCCGGCATCAAGCCTTTGCCCTGGGTAGAGCGGATGGCCTGGCACAGGTTGGTCTTGCCCGACAGGCAGAATTTGCACTTGCCGCATTCCGGGGTGTACAGCGGGATCACATGATCGCCCACAGCGACCGAGGTTACGCCCTCGCCGATGGCTTCAACCACTGCGCCGCCTTCGTGCCCCAGGATCGAGGGGAAAATGCCTTCCGGGTCCGCACCCGACAACGTATAGGCGTCGGTGTGGCACACGCCGGAAGCAACCACCCGCAACAGCACCTCGCCGGCCTTGGGCATGGCGACGTCCACTTCAACAATCTCAAGGGGCTTCTTGGCTTCGAAGGCTACGGCGGCGCGAGACTTGATCATCCGGGTTTCTCCAGGGGGTTCAAAATTGATGGCAGGAGTGTAAAACATGGCTGCCTGATTAATAATCCAGGCAAAAGCAAAACTTTATTGCTGTACAGGGATAATGACCATGCTGGAAAACCGCTGGGAAGGCATCGACGAATTCGTTGCTGTGGCCGAATGCAGCCAATTCACTGCGGCGGCCGAGCGCCTGGGCGTGTCGTCGTCGCATATAAGCCGGCAGGTGGCACGCCTGGAAGAGCGGTTGCAAACGCGCCTGTTGTATCGCAGTACGCGCAAGGTGACGCTGACCGAAGCAGGTCAGACGTTTTTGCAGCATTGCCAGCGTTTGCAGGACGGTCGCGAAGAAGCCCTGCGGGCTGTAGGCGACCTCACCAGCGAACCCAAGGGCATGTTGCGCATGACCTGCGCAGTGGCCTACGGCGAGCGCTTCATCGTGCCACTGGTGACCCGGTTCATGGGGCTCTATCCGCAATTGCGGGTCGATATCGAACTGAGCAACCGCCAACTGGATCTGGTGCATGAGGGTCTGGATTTGGCAATCCGCCTGGGTCGCCTGCAAGACTCGCGCATGGTCGCCAGCCGCCTGGCACCTCGGCGCATGTACCTGTGCGCCTCCCCTTCCTACCTGGAAAGGTATGGCCGGCCACACAGCTTGTCGGAATTGAGTCGGCATAACTGCCTGATCGGCAGTTCGGATATCTGGCAACTGGCCCAGGACGGGCGGGAATTTTCTCAAAGGGTTCAGGGGAACTGGCGCTGTAACAGTGGGCAGGCGGTGTTGGATGCGGCACTGCAAGGTGTGGGTTTGTGCCAGTTGCCGGACTATTACGTGCTGGAGCATTTGCACAGCGGGGCACTGGTGTCGTTGCTGGAGGCGCATCAACCACCGAATACGGCGGTGTGGGCGCTGTACCCACAGCAGCGGCATTTGTCGCCCAAGGTCAGGAAGCTGGTGGACTTTCTCAAAGAAGGCTTGGGTGACAATCCGGTCTATCGAGCATAAACAGCTACCGTCTATTTATTGCCTGGATACCGGTTAATAGCCGCTCTCATTGAAAAACCAGGCAAGTCCATGACGTCCAACGCCCAGCAACTGCAGCATATCAATCATTTTGTCCGTAAGGTCCTCGCCGACTTTCCGGTGCCCAGCGCTATCGCCGCCCAATTGCTTGACGAGCATCTGCAACCCTTCACCCAGGAACAACTGGACCCGGACACTACGTTTCTGACCACTTTGGAATACAACCTCGACAATCCCAATGCGCCCTACACCGCAGTGATCGTCCAATCCATGAGCCTGATCGAGGCCATGATCTGTGATGCCCCCCATGCTCCTGGCGGCATGATCAACACCACGGGCTTTTCTACCACCGCGCCGTACTTCCATATCGTGAGTGAACTGCCGCGCCTGATGGATAACCGCATCCCGCAAATGTTCAACGAAGAGTTCATTACTTCCAGCTGGATTCCCCCCAGGCGGTATGAGGCGCTCTACCGGCAAAGTGAACCTCAGGTCTACGGCCCGACCACACAACTGGAACTCGCGCCTGCTATTTTCAGAAAGATTGTTCACTCCAGCGACTTCGAAGACGTTTACGACAATGCCATCACTCGGTTCTGGAGCGAACACCGGGACAACTACACAACCCTGATGCGCATTGCATTCACCAAGGCCTACCTCAATCAATACGAGGAATTCACCCTCACCCAGGCAGAAAGGCAGTTGGCCGCCCGGGCCGCAGGGATCGGCATCGACAAGGACGCCAGCAACCTGACCCTGGAGGACTTTCAAGCACCCTATTCATCGGATGCAAACCTGTCTCTGCGCGTGCTGCGCATTCATCAGTACGAAGCCACCGACATCCTTACGATTACCGACAATCAGAGCCAGATCACCCTGCTGTACATCCCGGGAAACTCCTCCCCCATCCATGGTTTCAACACCCCTACGGACATGCGCAATGCGCTGGTGAAAGCTGCAAGGGACCCGACCCAGCGCAAAGCCCTGACCACCCACTTTGAGCCCGACTCGATTGACTCCGGCCTGCTCTACAGTGGTGTCGAGGAAGCATTGATCGGTATGGCGATGTACCCGGAACCCTCCAGCCCACCCGGTCTTTTCAACAGTTTATTGCGCAATGGCTACTGGGACCCCGAGCAATACATTAATAACCCCACGTATCCGGCGCTCAGAAGTGACCCATTTGCATTTATCGCGCGGCAGATCCGCACTCGCATTGCAAAACTGGCAGCGAAAACCATTGTCTCGCCCCTGGACACGTTCAAGGCCGACACCCTCGACGCCCTGGAAAAAGCCTGCCTGCTGGCAATCCCCGTGGCGCTGACCATGGGCACGGCGCTACTCGCGGAGTTTTGCTTCGTAACATCAGGTTTGGCTGGAATGGCCATCGGTGCTGATGATGTATTCAAAGACAAACCCCACGCCATAGAGCGCATGGTGTTCGGCGCTCTGAACGCACTACCGGTGGTTATCCACGGCATCAGCACAGGAGCGAGCAGTCTTGAGGCGTTGCGCCCTGCGCTTGGCCAAGCCACGCGAACAGAGGAGGGCCTGATCAGTGTCAGAGTCACCACTCTGCCCCCTGCGCCCATCCAGACAGAAACTCGCCCTCTGGTCGCGGCAACACCCCCCAGCGGCTTGCAGTCCGTAAAGATTCAGGGCGAGACCTTCCTGACCTACAAAAAACCGAATGACTGGGGCTTTTTTGAGCTCTTCGTGAACAATCCAGAAGCGCCCGAGACAATTCAATCCACGGGTCTCTACGCTATTCAGAGCAGCGACCTGCAATGGCGCCGTGCCGGTCTGGCCGGAGGTGGGGCATTTCGCAATGCCTGGCAACGGGTGTACAGATTATTCAGCGACACCGAAAACCGAAGTTTCTTCAGTACCTATGAGATGCCTTCGCACGCTAGAGACACCCTGGCGGACATGCTCACTGACAGCAGCTCATTTTCGGAAGACTTCGAGCCCTTCGGTACGGGTGAACAATCGATCAAAAACACGCGAAAACTGTTCTTTGAGAAAAGAAACCTATTAGATCAGGATTCGGCGCTCTTCTTTAACTACCTACCTTATTCGCCCCTGCAGCCGGTAATCCCCCGCTTGAGTCTGAATGAGTCACAGCAAAGCATTATTGAGAAACTGCTGCGCGCCAGTGACGGCCTCGTGATCGGCGAAAGCCACAGCGCAGAAACGAGCAAAGCCTTTCTGATCGACAATATGCAGCTACTCGCCAGCAAAGGCGTGAAACGCATCTACTTCGAACATCTGCTGACCGATGTACATATTCCGCCGTTGAAAGCGTTTTATCGGTCAAAGAACGCGCCCATGCCCCAGGAGCTGACGAATTTTCTGAATGGAATCTACCCACTGCCCCGCAATCACTATTACTCATTCAGAAACGTCGTTACCAAAGCCAGAGACGCCGGGATCAAGATCCAGCCGATCGACTGCACCGCAAGCTACGTGCTTCGCGATATGCGCGACAGCGCGGGTACCCTTCGCCAGCGGATGATGAACTATTACGCCACCGAGGTGATTGAGTGGGTGCAGACCACCAAGCGCCAACCAGGAAAATGGGTAGCCTTGGTGGGCGATACCCATACCAACACTTTCAAGGATATCCCCGGGATTGCCGAACTCACTGGCAGCATCGGCCTGCGGATAGAAGATAGAGTGGGTGCCCGCCCCTTGGGCATCGAAGTCGATCCGGGGCGCACTGCCAGCCTGGGCCTGAACAAAGGGGAAGGCACGGTCAAGGCCAACCTGGTCTTGCGTGTTGATCCTGCCGCGTTGCAGCACTCAATGGAACCACAGCCCGGCCCTTCGCACAGTCGAGTAGTGAAGTCGGCCCAGGCACTGCTGGCACTCCCGGGCCAATTCATGCTCACCGGGGCCAGCCACATTGACTATCGTTCGCGACGCGGGGAACTGCGCAGTTTCAGAATCAACAGTCAGGAGGGCCGATTCTTTATCAATGCGTCCGGCTGGTCTATCGATCAAAAGCCATTCGACAACATCGAGGCACTGGTAAGCGAGCTGGACGCTCAGCCCGGGTTGGAGCAGGTCAGCAACTGAGGATCAAGACGTTTGATAAGCACGCCGCTGACGCAGCCACTCAAGGTCTTCAGGGCGGGTGACCTTGATGTTGTCCGCACGCCCCTCCACCAGCCGCGGCGCCTGGCCAGACCATTCCATGGCCGAAGCTTCGTCGGTGATCACCGCATCGGCTACCAGGCTGTCAGCCAGGGCACGGTGCAACGCGCCCAGACGAAACATCTGCGGCGTGTAAGCCTGCCAGATCAGGCTGCGATCAACCGTTTCTACCACGCGGCCGTGCTTGTCGACGCGCTTGAGCGTGTCGCGAGCGGGCACTGCCAGTAGGCCACCCACCGGGTCATCCGCCAGTTCGGCCAGGAGTTTGTCCAGATCATCACGGCTCAGGTTAGGTCGCGCAGCATCGTGCACCAGCACCCAGTCATCGTCACCAGCGCCCAAGGCATTGAGGTGCAGCAGCGCGTTGAGCACCGAACCCGAGCGCTCCGAGCCACCGTCCGCACGCTGGATACGCGGGTCAGTGGCGCACGTCAGGGTGGGCCAATAGGGATCATCAACAGCAAGACTGACCACCAGGCCCTTGAGCGAGGGGTGGTCGAGAAAACAGCCAAGGCTATGTTCGAGAATAGTGCGCCCGCCCAGTTGCAGGTATTGCTTGGGACGGTCCGCGGCCATACGGGCACCGACGCCCGCGGCAGGAATCACGGCCCAGAAGGCCGGTAGATCGTGGTTCATTGGGCCAACTGATAGAGGGTTTCGCCCTCCTTGACCATGCCCAGCTCATGACGTGCCCGCTCTTCAACGGTCTCCGTGCCTTTTTTCAATTCAAGCACTTCGGCGTCCAGGACACGGTTGCGCTCCAGCAGGCGTTCGTTTTCAGCACGCTGGTCGGCAATTTGCTGGGTCAGTTCTTCCACCTGCGCAAAGCTGCCATTACCGACCCATAGGCGGTACTGCAGGCCAGCCAGCAACAAGAGCAAGACGAGGAACAACCAATTGGGACTGCGCATCGAAATCCGGGTATCCAGTGAAAAAAGACAGTCATGCAAACCTTTTGCAGCAACTGATAGCACAAAGCCTGGAAAAACCAGGCTTGCGCTTGTCAGTCAGCAGATTAGCGCCGAAATTCACATTTTCGTGAGATTTCTGACGCCATCTGCCGACTTTTTACCATTTACTGCTTAGCCGCGAAACTCGCCGCGACCGTTGTACTTGGCTTTACCTGCCAATTGCTCTTCGATGCGCAGCAATTGGTTGTACTTGGAAACGCGATCGGAACGGCACAGGGAACCGGTCTTGATCTGGCCAGCCGAAGTACCCACGGCCAGGTCGGCAATGGTGGAATCTTCGGTTTCGCCGGAGCGGTGGGAGATCACAGCGGTGTAGCCCGCAGCCTTGGCCATCTGGATAGCTTCCAGGGTTTCGGTCAAGGTACCGATCTGGTTGAACTTGATCAGGATCGAGTTGGCGATCTTCTTGTCGATGCCCTCTTTCAGGATCTTGGTGTTGGTAACGAACAGGTCGTCGCCCACCAGCTGGATTTTCTCGCCGATCTTGTCGGTAAGGATTTTCCAGCCATCCCAATCGGACTCGTCCAGGCCGTCTTCGATCGAGATGATCGGGTAGCGCTGGGTCAAGCCCTTCAGGTATTCAGCGAAACCTTCGGAGTTGAACACCTGGCCTTCGCCGGACAGGTTGTACTTGCCATCTTCGTATAATTCGCTGGCCGCGCAGTCCAGAGCCAGGGTCACATCGGTGCCCAGTTTGTAGCCGGCATTGGCCACAGCTTCGGAGATGACTTTCAGTGCATCTTCGTTGGAGGCCAGGTTTGGTGCGAAACCACCTTCGTCACCCACGGCGGTGCTCAGGCCACGGGCCTTCAGTACAGCCTTGAGGTGATGGAAAATCTCGGTGCCCATGCGCAGGCCTTCGGAGAAGGACTTGGCACCTACCGGCTGCACCATGAATTCCTGGATGTCGACGTTGTTATCCGCGTGCTCGCCACCGTTGATGATGTTCATCATCGGCACCGGCATCGAGTAGACGCCCGGGGTGCCGTTCAGGTTGGCGATGTGCGCGTACAACGGCAGGTCCTGGTCCTGGGCTGCTGCCTTGGCGGCGGCCAGGGACACAGCGAGGATCGCATTGGCGCCGAGGCTGCCTTTGTTTTCAGTGCCGTCGAGCTTGATCATCGCGTGGTCCAGAGCTTTCTGGTCCAGCGGGTCCTTGCCCAGCAACAGGTCACGAATCGGACCGTTGATGTTGGCTACAGCCTTGAGTACACCCTTGCCCAGGTAACGGCTCTTGTCGCCATCACGCAGTTCCAGCGCTTCGCGCGAACCGGTGGAAGCACCGGACGGCGCACAGGCGCTGCCGATGATGCCGTTATCGAGAAGCACGTCGGCTTCGACGGTGGGGTTGCCACGGGAGTCGAGAACTTCACGACCTTTGATGTCGACGATTTTTGCCATTGTTGTAAACACTCCAAAGTTGACGAAAACGACGCAGCTGAAGGAAATCTTTTGACCGACCGCAAGGGTGGAACAACGGGGCAGGCTTGCAGACGACAAGGCTCAGGCCCGAGGGCCTGAGCGTAAAGCGTGGGAAATTCTACCGGAGAAATGGCAGTTACGCGGTCTCTACCGTCGGAAAACTCTTGACCAGCTCGTCCAACTGCTTGAGTTGGGCCAGGAATGGCTCCAGCTTGTCCAGGCGCAGGGCGCATGGGCCATCACATTTGGCGTTGTCCGGGTCTGGGTGGGCTTCAAGGAACAGGCCTGCCAGGGACTGGCTCATGCCTGCCTTGGCCAGGTCGGTCACCTGGGCACGCCGCCCGCCGGCGGAGTCCGAACGACCACCGGGCATTTGCAGCGCGTGGGTCACGTCGAAGAACACGGGGTATTCGAACTGTTTCATGATGCCGAAACCGAGCATGTCCACCACGAGGTTGTTGTAGCCGAAGCTCGAACCACGCTCGCACAGGATCAACTGGTCGTTACCCGCTTCCACGCATTTGCTCAGGATATGTTTCATTTCCTGGGGCGCGAGGAACTGGGCTTTCTTGATATTGATCACAGCGCCGGTCTTGGCCATGGCGACCACGAGGTCGGTCTGGCGCGACAGAAAGGCCGGCAACTGGATAATGTCGCACACCTCGGCGACCACGGCAGCCTGCTCAGGCTCGTGGACGTCGGTGATGATCGGCACGCCGAAGGCTTGCTTGATGTCCTGGAAGATCCGCATGCCTTCTTCAAGGCCCGGGCCGCGATAGGAGGTCACGGACGAACGGTTGGCCTTGTCGAAACTGGCCTTGAACACGTACGGGATGCCCAGCTTCTGGGTAACGCGCACGTATTCTTCACAGACCTGCATCGCCATGTCGCGGCTTTCCAGCACGTTCATACCACCGAACAGCACCATGGGCTTGTCGTTGGCAATCTCGATATCGCCTACGCGAATGATCTTCTGGGCCATCAGGGTTACGCCTTCTTCTGATGTTGCGTCAGTGCTGCTTTGACGAAACCGCTGAACAACGGGTGACCGTCGCGCGGCGTCGAGGTGAACTCCGGGTGGAACTGGCAGGCCACGAACCAAGGATGATCCGGAGCCTCGACCACTTCAACCAGCTTGCCGTCACCGGAGCGACCGGAAATCTTCAGGCCAGCCTCTTTGATCTGCGGCAGCAGGTTGTTGTTCACTTCATAGCGGTGACGATGGCGCTCGACAATCACGTCCTTGCCGTAGCAGTCGTGTACCAGCGAGCCGGCTTCCAGCAGGCAGTCCTGCGCACCAAGGCGCATGGTGCCACCCAGGTCGGAGGTTTCGGTACGGGTTTCAACGGCGCCGGTAGCGTCTTCCCACTCAGTGATCAAACCCACGACCGGATGGCCGCTGCTGTGATCGAACTCGGTGGAGTTGGCGTCTTTCCAGCCCAGCACGTTCCGGGCGAACTCGATAACGGCCACTTGCATGCCCAGGCAGATACCCAGGTACGGCACCTTGTTCTCGCGAGCGTATTGCACTGCGGTGATCTTGCCTTCCACGCCGCGCAGGCCGAAACCGCCCGGAACGAGGATCGCGTCAACACCTTCGAGCAGCGCAGTGCCCTGGTTCTCGATGTCTTCGGAATCGATGTAGCGCAGGTTGACCTTGGTACGGTTGCTGATGCCGGCGTGGCTCATCGCTTCGATCAGCGACTTGTACGCATCCAGCAGTTCCATGTACTTGCCGACCATGGCGATGGTGACTTCATGCTCAGGGTTGAGCTTGGCGTCGACCACGGCGTCCCATTCGGACAGGTCCGCGCCATTGCATTGCAGGCCGAAACGCTCGACTACAAAATCATCCAGCCCTTGCGAATGCAGGATGCCCGGGATCTTGTAAATGGTGTCGGCGTCTTCCAGGGCAATCACCGCACGTTCTTCAACGTTGGTGAATTGCGCGATCTTGCGGCGCGAGGAAATGTCGATCGGGTGATCGGAGCGGCATACCAGCACGTCCGGCTGCAGGCCGATGGAGCGCAGCTCCTTGACCGAGTGCTGGGTAGGCTTGGTTTTGGTTTCGCCGGCAGTGGCGATGTACGGCACCAATGTCAGGTGCATCAGCATCGCGCGCTTGGCGCCGACTTCGAAACGCAACTGGCGGATGGCTTCGAGGAACGGTTGGGACTCGATGTCACCCACGGTGCCGCCGATCTCGACCATGGCCACGTCGGCATCGCCTGCACCCTTGATGATGCGGCGCTTGATTTCGTCGGTGATGTGCGGGATCACCTGGATGGTTGCACCCAGGTAGTCACCACGGCGCTCTTTGCGCAGCACGTGCTCGTAGACACGGCCTGTGGTGAAGTTGTTGTTCTGGGTCATGGTCGTGCGGATGAACCGCTCGTAGTGGCCCAGGTCCAGGTCGGTCTCTGCGCCGTCATGCGTGACGAACACTTCACCGTGCTGGAACGGGCTCATGGTGCCCGGGTCGACGTTGATGTACGGGTCCAGCTTGAGCATGGTGACTTTAAGCCCCCGCGCCTCCAGGATGGCCGCCAATGAAGCGGAGGCAATGCCTTTCCCCAATGAAGAAACAACACCGCCCGTGACGAATATGTAGCGCGTCATGAAAAACCCTAGAAGTCTGCGTTAAAGCGGTCCGAGCCGCCGGGGAAAGCGAAGGAAGGCCGAAGCCCCCGATCACCTGCATTAATCACAGTGCACCTTTCAAAAAAACCGCCGCGTTGTGACAGACCAGCAAGGAAACACCGGTACGTTGATCGCTACACATTTTTTGGAATCGCCCAGCAAAGACTGCTTGGTAATCGGCAACTGCTGCGATTCAGTCGAATCCACAGAAGTTGTATCAAGAAGGGAGCGTAGTCTACCGGAAAGGCGCTATCAGCTCAAACCTTGATCGCAAGTCTGTGGCAACCAATGTAATTGCCCGTGATCCGTCGAGCTGGCCCACGACCCCGCAAGGGTTGGGACAGCCAGCAATTGTTCACCCCGGTAGACCAGCGGCAATCTGCCACGGACAAAGCCGGGCAAGCCGCTTTCGTTGAGCAGGCGCTTGAGGTCGCGATGACCTCGCCCCGGCACTTCGATGACTTCGCCGCCCTGCCGATAACGGATCACCAAAACACCTGATGGTGCCATGCCAGCGAACCTGAGTTGACCGTTGCCGGGTAACTCTAGTGGGTTTTGCGCATCGGGCCAGCTCACCGGTGCGTGGGAAAATTCGGACCATGATGAAGGCAACCACCAGATGCGCTCACCGCTGCGATGCAGTTGGCCGTCGGCCAGACGCCACACCGGCTGCGCATCATTCTTTGCATCGCGCAGGGCATACCAACCGGCCCAGTGGTCACTGTCGGGCAAACGGGTCAGCGGTGTCAGCCAATGCCGCAGGGCATTACGTTGACGGGCATCGGACCGTTCGCGCAACGGCGCAAGCGCCAGGGAAGGCAAAGGCAACCAGGGAAACGCTGAAGGCTGATCGGCACGCTGCAGATCCATCAGCGCCAATTCGTCGAGCAGCCCTTGAGCCTCAGCCATGTGTTCAGCCGTGCGAGCCAGGTGGGTGATCGCCTGGGGCCAGCGCTCCGTCACGGTAGGGAGTACACGGTGACGCAGATAATTGCGGGAAAACCGGGAATCAACGTTGGAGGGGTCTTCGATCCACTGCAACTGATGCTGATGGGCGTAGGCTTCCAGCTCGCTACGGGAGAACGCCAGCAACGGCCGCACCAAGCGGCCTTGGGCCAAGGGGCGATGCTCAGGCATAGCCGCCAACCCTCGCACACCGGCGCCACGCAGCAGGCGAAACAGCAGGGTTTCGGCTTGATCGTCGCGATGCTGGCCAGTGAAAAGCACCTCCCCTGCCCCCATGATTTGCATGAACGCTTGGTAGCGCGCATCGCGCGCCGCACGTTCAAGGCTCGCGCCGGGCCTCACCTGCACACGCATGACGCGCAAAGGTACGCCCAGGCTGTCGCAGACCGATTGGCAATAAGCAGGCCACGCATCGGCAGCAGCTTGCAGACCATGGTGGACATGGACGGCGCTGACAGGAGGCAGATTTTCGATTTTGGCCAGTGAGGCCAGGAGGTGCAGCAGGACGGTGGAGTCGAGACCGCCGGAGAACGCGATATGCCAGGCCGGCGCGTTGCGCCAGGGGGCCAGGGTGTGCAGGAGTGTGGCCGGCAGGGTTGGTTTCATCACACGTCACCGCCGCAAAGCTGGAATACGTTCGTCAGCATACACAAAGCAAATGTGGGAGCCGGGCTTGCCCGCGATGCAGGCACCTCGGTGTATCAGTGATACCAAGGTGATGCTATCGCAGGCAAGCCAGCTCCCACACAAGCCGGCTACCACATTGGGTACAGCGTCGACTTAGAGGCCGTAGCTCATCAGGCGCTCGTAACGACGAGCCAGCAGCGCTTCGTTATCCAGCTTCTTGAGCATCGCCAGTTGCGAGCCCAACTCGGCACGGATGGTCGCAGCAGCGGCAGCTGGATCACGGTGTGCGCCGCCCAGTGGCTCGGCGATGACCTTGTCCACGATACCCAGGCCTTTGAGGCGATCGGCGGTGATGCCCATGGCTTCGGCAGCGTCCGGCGCCTTTTCGGCGGTTTTCCACAGGATCGAGGCACAACCTTCCGGCGAGATCACCGCGTAGGTCGAGTACTGCAACATATTCAGTTGGTCGCAGACACCAATGGCCAATGCACCGCCGGAACCACCTTCACCGATTACGGTGGCGATGATCGGGGTTTTCAGGCGAGCCATGACGCGCAGGTTCCAGGCAATCGCTTCACTCTGGTTGCGCTCTTCGGCGTCGATACCCGGGTATGCGCCCGGCGTGTCGATGAAGGTCAGGATCGGCATCTTGAAGCGCTCGGCCATTTCCATCAGGCGGCACGCCTTGCGGTAGCCTTCCGGACGCGGCATACCGAAGTTGCGACGGACTTTCTCGCGCACTTCACGGCCTTTCTGATGGCCGATCACCATTACCGGCTGGTCGTCCAGGCGAGCGATACCGCCCACAATGGCCGCGTCGTCGGAGAAGTGGCGGTCGCCGTGCAGCTCATCGAACTCGGTGAAGATATGTTCGATGTAGTCCAGAGTGTACGGACGGCGCGGGTGGCGAGCCAGGCGCGCGATCTGCCAACTGGTCAGCTTGCCGAAAATGTCTTCGGTGAGCGTGCTGCTTTTGTCTTGCAGGCGAGCGATTTCGTCGCCGATATTCAGCGAATTGTCATTGCCGACCAGGCGCAGCTCTTCGATCTTGGCTTGCAGGTCAGCGATCGGCTGTTCGAAATCAAGAAAATTCGGGTTCATAAGCGTCCGTCTTGGGTCGACGGCCAGGGAGTGCCTGGCCAGCCGGTTGTCTATTCGCGCCCTACCTTAAGGGAGAGGCGCGTTTAGGTCGAGATTAAATGTTCAGCCGAGGTCAGGGGTGCTGACCGTCAACGGTATTGGAGGAAGACGTTGTCTCGCCCGAACTGGTCACGCAAAGCTTGAATCAAGCCATCAGCCGGATCAATCCGCCACGTCTCACCAAACTGCAACATCGCTTTGGCATCGCTGCCGGTGTACTCCATGGTCACCGGGCACGCGCCACGGTGGCGTTTGAGCAAGTCACCCAACCAGCGTAGCTGATCGCCCTTGAGCGCTTCGGTCTTGACCTTCAAGCGCAGGCTTTCAGCCAGGTTGGTACGGGCATCTTCCATGCTCATCACCCGCTTGATACGCAGGCGCAAGCCGCCGGAGAAGTCATCATTGCTGACCTCCCCTTCTACCACCACCATGGCGTCAGTCTGCAAAAGTGACTGGGCGGAGTGGAACGCGTCGGCAAACAACGATGCTTCGATCCGGCCCGAGCGGTCATCCAGGGTGATGAAGCCCATTTTGTCGCCTTTTTTATTTTTCATCACCCGCAGGGCGATGATCATGCCGGCGACGGTCTGGGTATCCCGCGCCGGTTTGAGGTCGATGATGCGCTGGCGTGCAAAACGGCGAATTTCGCCTTCGTACTCGTCAATCGGGTGACCGGTGAGGTACAGGCCCAAGGTGTCTTTCTCACCCTTGAGGCGCTCCTTGAGGGTCAGTTCCTTGGCCTTGCGATGGTTGGCGTAGACATCCGCGTCTTCTTCGACAAACAGCCCACCAAACAGGTCGGCGTGGCCGCTGTCATGGGTGCGGGCAGTCTGTTCGGCGGCCTTGATCGCCTCTTCCATGGCGGTGAGCAGCACCGCGCGGTTACGGTCGATATTGGCCTGGTAAGCCTTCGGCTCATCATGGAAATACGGGCCGAGACGGTCGAGCGCGCCGCTGCGGATCAAGCCATCGAGGGTACGCTTGTTGATGCGCTTGAGGTCAACCCGTGCGCAGAAGTCGAACAGGTCCTTGAACGGCCCATCCTGACGCGCTTCGGTGATGGCCTCCACCGGGCCCTCGCCCACGCCCTTGATCGCGCCGAGACCATAGATGATGCGGCCCTCATCGTTCACCGTGAACTTGAACTCAGAGGCGTTCACGTCCGGCGCATCGAGGCGCAGCTTCATGGTGCGCACTTCCTCGATCAAGGTCACGACCTTGTCGGTGTTGTGCATATCCGCCGAGAGTACCGCCGCCATGAACGGCGCCGGGTAGTGGGCTTTCAGCCAGGCGGTCTGGTACGACACCAGGCCATAGGCGGCGGAGTGGGATTTGTTGAAACCATAACCGGCAAACTTTTCTACCAGGTCGAAGATGTTACCGGCCAGGTCGGCGTCGATGTTGTTGGTGGCGCAACCTTCAATGAAACCGCCACGCTGCTTGGCCATTTCCTCGGGTTTCTTTTTACCCATGGCGCGACGCAGCATGTCCGCACCGCCGAGGGTGTAGCCGGCCATGACCTGGGCGATCTGCATCACCTGTTCCTGATACAGGATGATGCCGTAGGTCGGCGCCAATACAGGCTTGAGGCCCTCGTATTGGTAATCCGAGTGCGGGTAGGCCAGCTCGGCGCGGCCGTGCTTGCGGTTGATGAAGTCGTCCACCATGCCCGATTGCAGCGGACCCGGACGGAACAACGCCACCAGTGCGATCAAGTCTTCCAGGCAGTCGGGCTTGAGCTTTTTGATCAGCTCTTTCATGCCCCGGGATTCAAGCTGGAACACCGCCGTGGTTTCGGCTTTTTGCAGCAGGCTGTAGGTCGGTTTGTCGTCCAGCGGGATAAATGCGATATCCAGCGGTTCTTCGCCAACCTTGGCGCGGTCGCGGTTGATGGTTTTCAGCGCCCAATCGATGATCGTCAGGGTACGCAGGCCGAGGAAGTCGAACTTCACCAGGCCGGCCGCCTCCACGTCATCCTTGTCGAACTGCGTGACCAGGCCGTCGCCTTCTTCATCGCAATAGATCGGCGAAAAATCGGTCAGCTTGGTCGGGGCAATAACCACACCACCGGCGTGTTTACCGACGTTACGCACCACGCCTTCGAGCTTGCGCGCCATGTCCCAGATTTCGGCGGCTTCTTCATCGACCTTGATGAAGTCGCGCAGGATTTCTTCCTGCTCGTAGGCTTTTTCCAGGGTCATGCCGACTTCGAAAGGAATCATCTTCGACAGGCGGTCGGCCAGGCCATAGGACTTGCCCTGCACCCGCGCCACGTCGCGGATTACCGCTTTCGCCGCCATGGAACCGAAGGTGATGATCTGACTTACCGCGTTGCGACCGTATTTCTCGGCCACGTACTCAATGACGCGGTCACGACCATCCATGCAGAAGTCGACGTCGAAGTCGGGCATGGATACCCGTTCCGGGTTCAGAAAACGTTCGAACAGAAGGTCATATTCCAGCGGGTCGAGGTCGGTAATCTTCTGTACGTAGGCCACCAGCGAACCAGCACCTGACCCCCGGCCCGGACCTACCGGCACGCCGTTGTTTTTGGCCCACTGGATAAAGTCCATTACGATCAGGAAGTAACCGGGGAACCCCATCTGAATGATGATATCCAGCTCGAAATTCAGCCGGTCGACGTAGACCTGGCGCTTGGCTTCGTAATCTTCGGTGGTGTCCTTGGGCAAGAGGACGCTGAGGCGCTCTTCCAGACCATCGAACGACACTTTGCGGAAATACTCATCGATGGTCATGCCATCGGGAATCGGGAAGTTGGGCAAAAAGTGTTTGCCCAGTTTCACTTCGATGTTGCAGCGCTTGGCGATCTCGACGGAGTTTTCCAGGGCCTCGGGCAAGTCGCTGAACAGCTCCGCCATTTCCTCGGCGCTTTTGAGGTACTGCTCTTCGCTGTAGTTCTTCGAGCGGCGCGGGTCATCCAGGGCCCGGCCTTCGCCGATGCACACGCGGGTTTCGTGGGCTTCGAAGTCTTCTTTCTTGATAAAGCGCACATCGTTGGTCGCCACCAGCGGCGCGCCCAGCTTGTCGGCCAGGGCCACGGCGGCGTGCAAGTGTTCTTCATCGTTGGGGCGATTGGTGCGCTGGACTTCCAGATAGAAGCGATCCGGGAAAACCTGCATCCACTCGCGCGCCAGCACCTCGGCTTCCTGGGGATTGCCCCCCAGCAACGCGATACCGACTTCACCCTCCTTGGCCGCCGAGAGCATGATCAGGCCCTCGCTGGCTTCGGCCACCCACTCGCGCTCGATGATGATCGAGCCGTTGCGCTGGCCGTCGATAAAGCCACGGGAAATCAGCTCGGTGAGGTTGCGATAACCCACGCCGTTCATCGCCAGCAGGCTGATGCGGCTCAGGGGGTTATCCGGGTCTTTGTTGGACAGCCACAGATCGGCGCCGCAGATCGGCTTGATGCCGGCGCCCATGGCGTTCTTGTAGAACTTGACCAGGGAACACATGTTGTTCTGATCGGTTACCGCCACCGCAGGCATGTTCATGCCCACCAGGGTTTTGACCAGCGGTTTGATCCGTACCAGGCCGTCGACCAGGGAATATTCAGTGTGCAGGCGCAGGTGAACGAATGAAGCCGGCATAGTGATCCTGTCTTGATACATGAAAACAACAAGGCCCGGATTGTACCGGGCCTGGGTAAAAACATCAGCCTTGCTGCTAAACCTCGATCAGACTTTCACGGGCCTCATAAGCCTGGCGCACCGGGGCAAACGAGCGGCGATGGATCGGGGTGGGGCCGAGCCGAGCCAGGGCTTCCAGATGAACGGGCGTCGGATAGCCTTTATGGCCGCCAATACCGTAGCCGGGATAGATCAACTCGAACGCAGCCATTTCACGATCACGGCTGACCTTGGCCAGGATCGAGGCGGCGGCTATGGCTGGAACCTTGCTATCGCCCTTGACCACCGCTTCCGACGGCATCGCCAGCTTCGGGCAACGGTTGCCGTCGATCATCGCCATTTTCGGGGTGATATGCAGCCCTTCAACGGCACGCTGCATGGCTAACATCGTCGCATGGAGGATATTGAGCTCGTCGATTTCTTCGACTTCAGCCCGGGCGATATGCCAGCTCAGAGCCTTTTCACAGATCTCGTCATAAAGCTTTTCGCGACGGGCCTCGGTGAGCTTTTTCGAATCATTGAGGCCCAGGATCGGACGGTTCGGGTCCAGGATCACCGCCGCCGTCACCACTGCGCCACACAGTGGGCCGCGCCCTACTTCGTCAACACCGGCCACCAG
This sequence comes from Pseudomonas sp. MF7453, assembly GCF_016405455.1. Taxonomy (NCBI): domain Bacteria; kingdom Pseudomonadati; phylum Pseudomonadota; class Gammaproteobacteria; order Pseudomonadales; family Pseudomonadaceae; genus Pseudomonas; species Pseudomonas sp. MF7453. The sequence continues at coordinate 100,518 of NZ_JAEKCN010000003.1, forward strand.
CTCGTGGGCTTGGGCAACCAGGCTGAAATCCAGACCCATTTGCGTGGTCATAAGGCTTCCTGTTTATGGCCGATCAAGGTCAACACGGCGTCGGCCGCCTGGTTCGAGGCATCACGGCGCAGGGTGCGGTGAATATCATCGAAACCACGGGTCTGCTCTTCGCCGCCGTCAATCAAGGGTAGTAGGGTTTGCGCAAGCGCTTCGGGCGTTGCATCGTCCTGCAGCAACTCCGGCACCAGCAGGCGCTGGGCCAGCAAATTGGGCAGTGAGATGTAAGGGCTCTTGACCATGCGTTTGAGAATCCAGAAGGTCAGCGGCGCCAGGCGATAGGCTACAACCATTGGCCGCTTGTACAGCAAGGCCTCGAGGGTGGCCGTGCCCGACGCAATCAACACCGCATCGCAGGCTGCCAGGGCCAGGTGGGACTGGCCGTCGAGCAGAGTCAGCGGCAGGTTGCGACCTTCCAGCAGCGTCTCGATCTGTGCGCGGCGCTGCGGGCTGGCACACGGCAGCACAAAGCGCACCCCTGGCTTTTGTGCCTGCAGGCGTTCGGCGGCATCAAAAAACAGCGCGCCCAGGCGCCCTACCTCACCACCACGACTGCCCGGCATCAACGCCACCAACGGGCCATCGGGCAAGCCCAGTTCGGCACGCGCGGCAGCACGATCGGCTTGCAATGGAATGGCATCGGCCAGGGTATGACCGACAAACCGCACCGGTACGCCCTTCTCTTCGTAGAACCTGGCTTCGAACGGCAACAGGGTCAACATCAGGTCGCAGCCTTCGCGGATCTTCAACACACGCTTCTGCCGCCACGCCCATACGGATGGGCTGACATAGTGCACGGTCTTGATTCCGGCCTGACGCAATTTGAGCTCGATATTGAGTGTGAAATCCGGCGCATCAATGCCGATAAAGACGTCGGGCTTTTCATCGATCAGCGTCTTGATCAGCAGCTTGCGGCGAGCGAGCAGCTCACGCAGGCGCCCCAACACTTCCACCAACCCCATGACCGACAACCGCTCCATAGGGAAGTAGGAAGCAAGCCCTTCGGCCTGCATCAGCGGCCCACCCACGCCGATAAACTCCACCGCAGGATGCTGGGCCTTGAGGGCTCGCATCAAGCCGGCACCCAGAATATCGCCGGAAGCTTCACCCGCCACAAGCGCAATACGCAGATTGGCCATGATCAGCGGGTGATGCCGCGGGTCGACGCCTGGATCGAGTCACGGAACACCGCGACTTCCGGAAACAGGGTTGCCGGCTCGGTCAGTTCGGTCAGCGCCTGCTCAACCGTCAACCCCTGGCGGTAAACCGTCTTGTAGGCACGGCGCAGAGCGTGGATCGCCTCTTCGCTGAAACCGCGACGGCGCATGCCCTCGAAATTCATGCTGCGAGCCTCGGCAGGGTTGCCGAACACCGTCACGAATGCAGGGACATCCTTGCCAATGGCGGTACCCATGCCGGAAAAGCTGTGGGCGCCGATGTGGCAATACTGATGCACCAGGGTGAAACCGGACAGGATCGCCCAGTCGTCAACGTGCACATGGCCTGCCAACGCGGTGTTGTTGACCAGGATGCAATGGTTGCCGATCACGCTGTCATGGCCGATGTGGGCATAGGCCATAACCAGGTTGTGATCCCCCAACGTGGTTTCGGCGCGATCCTGCACGGTGCCACGGTGGATGGTGACGCCTTCACGGATGATGTTGTGGTCACCGATTACCAGGCGCGTTTCTTCACCCTTGTACTTCATGTCCGGGGTGTCTTCGCCTACCGAGGAAAACTGGTAGATACGATTGTGTTTGCCAATACGGGTCGGACCTTTAAGGATCACGTGTGGCCCGATGACAGTCCCCTCGCCGATTTCCACACCTGCGCCGACGATCGACCAAGGGCCGACCTCAACGTCGGCGGCCAGTACGGCCGACGGATCGATGATTGCGCGAGGGTCAATCAAACTCATAGTTTGCGTTCCGCACAGATGATCTCGGCAGAGCACACCGGCTTGCCATCTACCGAGGCCTGGCATTCGAACTTCCAGATCTGGCGCTTGCAGCTGATGAACCTGGCTTCCAGGATCAACTGGTCACCCGGGGTGACCGGGTTGCGAAAACGCAGCTTGTCGGAGCCCACGAAATAGTAAAGCGTGCCGTCGGCAGGCTTGAGGTCGAGCATTTTGAAACCAAGGATACCGGCAGCCTGGGCCATCGCTTCGATGATCAACACGCCCGGCATGATTGGATGCGCAGGGAAGTGACCGTTGAAGAATGGTTCGTTGATGCTGACATTCTTGTAGGCACGAATGCGCTTTTCCTCGACGTTGAGGTCCACTACGCGGTCCACCAGCAGGAACGGGTAACGGTGAGGCAGGTATTCGCGAATCTCGTTGATGTCCATCATTTCGGGGGGAAGCCTGTAATAAAGATTGGGGGCGGGCGAACTAAGCGCACGCCCCGCTAGCAAATCAAGGGGGCAGTCCAGCGGCTGTGCACACTTGATATGGAAATGGTATCAGCCTTCAGATGAAGCATTACCGCCAGGGGTCACGTCCCCAACACGCTTTTCCAGCTGTTTGATACGTCGTGCCATGTCGTCGATCTTCCTCAAACGCGCCGCGCTCTTGCGCCATTCTGCCGCAGGTTGCATGGCGGTACCGGAAGAATAGGCCCCCGGCTCGGTAATCGAGTGAGTCACCATGGTCATACCGGTGATGAAGACGTTGTCGCAAATATCGATATGCCCCACCAGCCCAACGCCGCCGGCGAGCATGCAATGCTTGCCGATCCTGGTGCTGCCGGAGATGCCCACGCAGGCCGCCATGGCGGTGTGATCGCCAATCTGAACGTTGTGGGCGATCTGGATCTGGTTGTCGAGCTTCACGCCGTTACCGATCACCGTATCGGCCAAGGCCCCGCGATCCACCGCAGTGTTTACACCGATCTCCACGTCGTCGCCGATCAATACGCCGCCGACCTGGGCAATCTTGTGCCAGACACCTTTGGAGTTGGCAAAGCCAAAGCCTTCGCCACCGATAACGGCGCCGGATTGAATGACCACACGCTGACCAATACGCACATCGTGGTAGAGGGTGACACGTGGAGCCAGCCAGCCATCGGCACCGATTTCGCAGCGAGCGCCGATGAAACTGTGGGCACCCACGGTGACACCGGCACCAATACGCGCCCCGCTCTCGATCACGGCAAACGCACCGATATTGGCCGCAGGATCAACCTGGGCATCTTCGGCGATCACGGCAGACGGGTGAATACCACCGGCCGCTTTCGGCTTGGGATCGAACAGGTGCGAGGCCTTGGCGTACGACAGGTACGGGTCGGCCACCACCAGCGCATCCCCGATAAACCCTTCGGCGTCAGCGGCCTTCAGCAATACGGCTGCGGCCTGGCAATCGACGAGGTATTTACGGTATTGGGGATTTGCGAGGAAGCTCAACTGAGCTGGGCCAGCCTCCTGCAAGGTGGCTAGCCCAGTGATTTCTTTCTCCTTGGAGCCACGCAAGGTGGCTCCAAGGAACTCGGCCAACTCGCCGAGTTTGATAGTCGCTGTCATGGTTTACTTCAGCTGGTTCATGCGCTCGATCACCTGACGGGTGATGTCGTATTGAGGCTTGACGTCGATCACGGCGCCACGCTCGAACACCAGGTCAAAGGCACCCTTCTTGATGACTTCTTCCACAGCGCTGTCCAATTTAGGCTTGAGCTGCTTGAGCATTTCGCGGTCGGCCACAGCCTTGGCTTCGTTCAGTTCCTTGGATTGGAACTGGTAGTCACGGGCCTTTTGCTTGAATTCAAGCTCCAGACGCTCGCGCTCGCCTTGCTGCATCTTGTCGCCACCGGCTACCAGACGGTCCTGGATACCCTTGGCGCTGCTTTCCAGCGTCTTGAGCTTGGTCAGTTGCGGACCGAATTTCTTCTCGGCATCCACGGCGTATCGCTTGGCCGCATCGGATTCCAGCAGGGCCATCTGATAGTTCAGGACGGCGATTTTCATTTCGGCGAAGGCCGGGGTGGTTACCAGCACAGTGGCCAGCAGGACCAATTGAGTCAACTTACGCACGATGTACTCCTACAGAATCCGTTGTCGTTATCTTGGGTCAGACGCTTAGAACGTCTGGCCGAGGGAGAATTGGAAAATCTGGGTTTCAGCGTTATCCGGTTTCTTGATCGGCATGGCCAGAGCAAAGCTCAACGGGCCCAGCGCAGTCACCCAGGTCACACCCACACCCACGGAGCTCGCCAGGTTGCTGAGGCTCACGTCGTTGCACTGGGTGTTGGACTTCAGCCCGCTTGGGTTCTTGATCTGCTCGCACTTGGAGTCGAACACGTTACCCACGTCCCAGAAGACCGAAGTCCGCAGAGAACGCTGGTCCTTGACGAACGGCAGCGGGAACAGGATCTCGGCACCACCCTGGATCAACACGTTACCACCGAACGGCAGTGGATCATCGTCATCATCGCGGCGAGTACCGACGTTACCGGTTTGTTCAACACCGCGACTTGGCGTGCCACGAGGCCCCAGGGTGCTGTCCTTGAAGCCACGCACCGAGTTGAAACCACCAGCGTAGTAGTTCTCGTAGAACGGCAAACCATCGGTCGAACCATAACCATCGCCATAGCCCAGCTCAGTGTGCAGGCGCATGGTGTAGTTATCGCTCAACGGCTGGAACAACTGGCCGCGGTAGTCGAGCTTGAAGAACGACAGGTCGCTGCCCGGCGTGGTGACTTCCGCAGTCAGGCTTTGGGAATGGCCACGGGTTGCCAGTACCCCTTTGTTCAGGGTCGACTCGGACCAGCCGGCAGACGCCTTGAAGTTCAGGAACTTGTCACCTTCACGGCGAGTGAAGTCGAAGATCTCATCCACGGTGTACACACCGGTCTTGATCTCGTCCTGCTGCGCAGTGATGCCGAAGGTCAGGCGTGAGGTTTCGCTGATCGGGTAGCCGATGTTGGCGCCCACACCCAGGCTGTCGATCGCATAGCTTGCAACGTCGACGTCGAGGTCTTTGTAGTCGGTGGTGCGGTAGAAGGCGTTGTAGCCCAGGCTCACACCGTCCGCAGTCCAGTAGGGGTCGGTATAGCCGAAGTTGTATCGGCTCTGGTATTCGCTGCGAGTCAGGCCGATGGACACACGGTTACCGGTACCCAGGAAGTTGTTCTGGGTGATCGAGCCACCCAGGATCAGGCCGGCACTCTGTGCGAAGCCGACGCTGGCGGTGATCGAGCCCGAGGCTTGCTCTTCAACGGCGTAGTTCACGTCAACCTGGTCATCCACACCCGGTACGGCCGGGGTTTCGACGTTGACTTCCTTGAAGAAGCCCAGACGTTCAAGACGGGTCTTGGACTGGTCGATCAGGTAGGTCGAAGCCCAGCCACCTTCCATCTGGCGCATTTCACGACGCAGCACTTCGTCTGCTGACTTGGTGTTGCCACGGAAGTTGATGCGGTTTACATAAGCACGCTTGCCGGGGTCGACGACAAAGGTGATGTCCACGGTGTGGTCTTCATCATTCGGGGTCGGCACGCCGTTGACGTTGGCGAAGGTATAGCCTTCGTTACCCAGACGACGGGTGATGAGTTCGGACGTGGTAGTCATCAGCTTGCGCGAAAACACCTGGTCCTTCTGCACCAGCAGCAGGGACTTGACCTGGTCTTCAGGGACTTTCAAGTCACCACTGAGCTTGACGTCACGAACCTTGTACTTCTCGCCTTCGTTGACGTTGACGGTGATGTAGACGTGCTTCTTGTCCGGGGTGATGGACACCTGGGTCGAAGCGATGTCCATGTTGATGTAGCCACGGTCCAGGTAGTAGGAGCGCAGGCGTTCCAGGTCACCGGAAAGTTTTTCGCGGGCGTACTTGTCATCGTTCTTGAAGAACGACAACCAGTTGGTAGTCTTGAGTTCGAACAGGTCGATCAGGTCGTCATCAGCGAACTTGGTGTTGCCCACCACGTTGATGTGCTGAATGGCTGCGACGGTACCTTCGTTGATGTTGACCTTCAGGCCCACACGGTTACGAGGCTGCGGGATCACTTCGGTTTCCACGGTCGCAGAGTAGCGGCCCTGGGCAACGTACTGGCGTTGCAGCTCGTTACGCACACCTTCAAGGGTGGCGCGCTGGAAGATCTCGCCTTCGGCCAGGCCGGATTGCTTCAGGCCCTTCATCAGGTCTTCAGTGGAGATGGCCTTGTTACCTTCGATCGCGATACTCGCGACGGAAGGTCGTTCGACGACCGTGATGACCAGGACGTTGCCTTCGCGACCCAGTTGGATATCTTGAAAGAACCCGGTTTTGAACAGCGCACGAGTGGATTCCACCAGGCGACGATCATCCGCCTGTTCCCCGACGTTCAACGGCAAGGCACCAAAGACGCTACCCGCGGAAACCCGCTGGAGGCCGTTGACGCGAATATCGGAGATGGTGAAGGACTCGGCGTGAACTTCGGCGATCATCAATACGGTGAGAACCGCAGTTAGCAGCAGACGTTTCATGAAGTCCTTTCTTATTCCAACTGGCAATAAACAAACTGCCGCAAAATGCGGCAGATTCGCAATTCAGCGAAGCGTTACAGTCGTCCCAGATCGTTGACCAGAGCTAACAACATCACCCCGACCACCAAACTGATACCGATCTGTATCCCCCAACCCTGCACCCGATCCGACAAGGGGCGACCACGCACCCACTCGACCAGATAAAACAGCAGATGCCCCCCATCCAATACTGGAATGGGCAGCAAATTCAGAACCCCAAGGCTAATACTCAGATAAGCCAGGAAATTCAGGAAATCCGCGACACCCGACTGGGCAGAAGCGCCCGCCACTTTAGCAATGGTTATCGGTCCACTCAAGTTTTTTACCGACAGCTCACCGAACAACATTTTCTTGAGGGATTCGAGGGTCAGCACGCTCATGGTCCAAGTGCGTTTCGCGCCCTCGCCAATCGCGGCCAAAGGCCCGAAGCTGACCTCTCGAACCATCGATGGCGGCCACTCGACACCTTTGACCCCGGCACCCAGGTAACCCCCGGCCGCCTTGGCCTCCCCACGAACCGACAGGGTCACGGGAACATCGATTTGAGCACCCTCGCGCTCAACTTTCAGCACAATTTTGGTATCAGGCCGCACACGTACCAGGTCGACCACCTGCTGCCAGTCACCCAGCGCCTGGCCATCGAGGGCCAGCAGGCGATCACCGGTTTTCAGGCCAGCGGCCTGGGCCGGACCTTTTGGATCCAGCTCCGCCAATACCGGCGGCAAGGCCGGACGCCAAGGACGAATCCCCAGGGATTTGATCGGATCAGGCTCATCGGCGCCTTTGAGCCAATGGTCCAGAGCCAACGCACGCGGGGTTTCGGCGCTGGAATCCTGGTCACGCACCACCAGATCGACGGTGCCGCTTTCACCCAGACGACGCACCAACTGCAAATTGACCGCGCCCCAACCGGTGGTCGGTTCGCCATCAATGGAAACAATTTCCTGTCCAGCCACCAAGCCGGCCCTGGCCGCGATACTGTCCGCCTCGACTGCACCGATGACCGGACGCACCTGCTGACTGCCCATCATGGCCAAAACCCAGAAGAACACCATCGCCAACAGGAAATTGGCGATCGGGCCCGCTGCGACAATTGCGATACGCTGACGAACGGTCTTGCGATTGAAAGACTGGTCCAATTGATCAGCCGGCACTTCACCTTCGCGCTCATCGAGCATCTTGACGTAGCCACCCAACGGGATAGCGGCGATCACGAACTCGGTGCCACGACGATCATGCCAGCGCAACAATGGCATGCCGAAACCAACGGAAAAGCGCAATACCTTGACGCCGCAACGACGCGCCACCCAGAAGTGGCCGAATTCGTGGAAGGTAACCAGCACACCCAGAGCAACCAGGGTGCCGACAATCATGTAGAGCGCACTCATCTAATTTCTCCGCATTTCAATCCAATGCCTGATGGCTCAAACCCGCCTACCCGCTAACGCGCGTCGCGATCCAGCCATTGCCGGGCCAAGGCTCGGGCCTTGGTATCGGCCTCAAATACCGCTCCCAGGTCATTTACAGCCACGACCGGCTCAAGATTCAGGACGTCCTCGATGATACTCGCGATCTGTGGAAAGCGGATGCGCCGTTCGAGAAACGCCGCAACGGCCACTTCGTTGGCCGCATTGAGCATCGCCGGCGCACTGTTACCCGCCTCGGCCGCTTGCCGCGCCAGACGCAGGCACGGAAAACGCTGCTCGTCCGGAGCTTCGAAGTCCAGGCGCGCAATTGCAAACAGGTCCAGGGGTGCAACGCCGGAATCGATCCGCTCCGGCCAGGCCAGGGCGTTGGCGATCGGCGTGCGCATGTCCGGGTTGCCCAACTGCGCCAACACCGAACCATCCACGTAATCGACCAGGGAATGAATCACGCTTTGCGGGTGAATCACCACCTCGACCTGATCAGGCCGAGCATCGAACAACCAGCACGCCTCGATCAACTCCAGGCCTTTGTTCATCATGCTGGCCGAGTCCACGGAAATCTTGCGCCCCATGGACCAGTTCGGATGCGCGCACGCCTGGTCGGGAGACACATGTTCAAGCTCAGTCAGGGGAGTCTGCCGGAAGGGGCCACCGGATGCCGTCAGCAGAATCCGGCGCACGCCGACCTGGCTCAAGCCGCGGGCAAAATCCCCGGGCATGCACTGGAAGATTGCGTTGTGCTCGCTGTCCAGCGGCAGCAGCACCGCCCCACTCTTGCGCACGGCCTGCATAAAGAGCGCACCGGACATCACCAGCGCTTCTTTATTGGCCAGCAGAATTTTCTTGCCGGCATCGACTGCCGCTAATGTCGGACGCAAACCCGCCGCACCGACAATCGCCGCCACCACGGTATCCACATCAGCGTCGGCCGCCACCTGGCACAACCCTGCCTCCCCGACCAACACCTGGGTGGTCAGCCCCGCGGCCCGCAGATCTTCCTGCAGCCCGCGAGCCTGCGCCGCCTCGGGCACAACGGCGAAGCGCGGTGAGTGGCGCACGCACAAGGCCAGCAACTCGCGCAAACGCGTGAAGCCGGTCAACGCAAAAACCTGGTAACGATCCGGGTGACGAGCGATGACATCCAGAGTGCTCAGCCCAACCGAGCCGGTCGCACCCAGCACGGTAACCTGTTGCAGGCCGCTCACGAGGCGATCATCCACAACAGCACGGCAAAGATTGGCAGCGCAGCAGTCAGGCTGTCGATGCGGTCCAGCACACCACCATGACCCGGCAGCAGGTTACTGCTGTCCTTGATCCCGGCCTGGCGCTTGAACATGCTTTCGGTGAGGTCACCCACCACCGAGATAAACACGACGATAGCGGTGCCCAGCAAGGCCAGGAGAACCTCCTTCACCGACCAGTCACGCATCACACCCACGACGAGCGTGATCAGCAGCGTCAAGGCCAGGCCGCCGTACACGCCTTCCCAGCTCTTGCCCGGGCTGACGGCCGGAGCCAGCTTGCGCTTGCCGAACGCGCGACCCGAGAAGTAGGCGCCGATATCGGCACCCCACACCAGCACCATCACGGCCAGGATCAGTTCATTACCGAGAGGGTAGCGCTTGATTTCCACCAGCCCTTGCCAGGCCGGCAGCAGGATCAGCAAGCCGATCACCAGCTTGCAGGCCACGCTGGACCATTGACCACTGGTGCGTGGATAGGTCAGCACCAGGAATGTTGCCAACGCCCACCACAGCACCGCTGCCCCCAATACCCAAGGCGCGATGTCCGGCAGGATATACATCAGGAACAACAGCACCGCGACGACTGCGGCGTATGCCACACGCGGCAACTGGTTGCTGAAACCCGCCAGGCGCGCCCACTCCCAGGCGCCCAGGGTCACGACCAGGCCGATAAACAGCGCAAAGCCGGAGCCTTCAAGCAGGAAAAAACCGCACAGGGCAATCGGCAGCAGAATCAGTGCCGTGATGATTCGTTGTTTAAGCATTTAAACCCGGGCTCCAGCTTCGATCTGCTCGCTCGTTTTACCGAAACGACGCTGACGGGAAGCGAAATCGGCCAGCGCATTGCGCATGGCATCGTGTTTGAAGTCCGGCCAGAACAGGTCGGAGAAATACAACTCGGTATAGGCTAGCTGCCACAGCAGGAAATTGCTGATGCGATGTTCGCCACCGGTACGGATACACAAGTCCGGCAACGGCAGGTCGCCAGTTACCAGGCAGGTTTGCAACAGTTCGGGCGTAATGTCTTCGGGGCGCAGATGACCGGCCTGCACTTCGCGGGCAAGCCGTTGCGCAGCCTGGGCGATATCCCACTGGCCACCGTAATTGGCCGCAATCTGCAGCACAAAACGATTACTGCCGGCGGTGATGGCCTCGGCTTCGCGCATGGCGACCTGCAGATCCGGATGGAACCGCGAGCGATCACCAATGATGCGCAGACTGATGTTGTTGTCATTGAGGCGCTTGGCCTCACGACGCAGGGCCTTGAAGAACAGATCCATCAAGGCACTGACTTCGTCGGCAGGCCGCTGCCAGTTTTCACTGGAAAAGGCGAACAAGGTCAGCACCTCGACCTTGGCCTCGGCACACACCTCAATCACCGCCCTTACCGCGTCAACACCCGCTTTATGCCCGGCAACACCCGGCATAAAGCGTTTTTTCGCCCAGCGATTATTCCCATCCATGATGATCGCGACATGGCGCGGCACCACGGAGGGCACAGTCTGCTTGGTCTTTTCCATAAAGGCGTCCTGACCCCTTATACGGCCATCAGGTCCTTTTCTTTTTCTTCGGTAGCCTTGGTGATCTGGGCTTCGGCATCCTTGGTCAACTTGTCGATATCAGCAACGGCACGACGCTCTTCGTCTTCGCTGATTTCCTTGTCCTTGACCAGTTTCTTCAGGTCACCCAACGCATCGCGACGGATGTTACGCACAGCAACGCGCGCATCTTCAGCGGCACTGCGCGCCTGCTTGGTGAAGCCCTTGCGGGTTTCTTCGGTCAGTGCAGGCATGGAAATCAACAACAACTCGCCGAGGTTGGTCGGGTTGAGGTTCAGGCCAGCGCTCTGGATCGCCTTGTCGACTGCCGCGAGCATGTTGCGCTCGAACGCCACGACTTGCAGGGTACGCGAGTCCTTTACGGTCACGTTGGCCACGCCGCTGAGCGGGGTGTCGGAACCGTAGTAAGGCACCATCACGCTACCCAGGATGCTCGGGTGCGCCTTGCCGGTACGGATCTGGCCAAATGCATGGCTCAGCGATTCCAGGGATTTCTGCATACGCGCCTGGGCGTCTTTCTTGATTTCATTGATCATTGTTGGCCTTCCTCGATCAGAGTCCCTTCCGCGCCGCCGTGTACGATATTCAGCAGGGCGCCGGGCTTGTTCATGTTAAATACGCGCAGCGGCATCTTGTGGTCGCGGCACAGGCAGATAGCGGTCAGGTCCATCACACCCAGCTTGCGATCCAGCACTTCATCGTAGGTCAGATGATCGAACTTCTCTGCATGCGGGTCTTTGAATGGGTCTGCAGTGTATACGCCATCTACCTTGGTGGCTTTGAGCACCACGTCGGCATCGATTTCGATAGCGCGCAGGCACGCAGCCGAATCGGTGGTGAAGAACGGGTTGCCTGTGCCGGCGGCAAAGATCACCACTTCCTTGGAGTTCAGGTGGCGCATGGCTTTGCGGCGATCGTAGTGATCGGTCACGCCAACCATGGAGATAGCCGACATCACGATGGCCGAGATATTGGCACGCTCCAGAGCGTCGCGCATGGCCAGGGCGTTCATCACAGTGGCCAGCATGCCCATGTGGTCGCCAGTGACCCGATCCATACCGGCCGCACTCAGTGCCGCGCCACGGAACAGGTTGCCGCCGCCAATCACCAGGCCGACCTGCACACCGATACCGACCAATTGGCCGACTTCCAGCGCCATGCGGTCAAGCACCTTGGGGTCGATCCCGAACTCTTCCGAGCCCATCAGGGCCTCGCCGCTGAGCTTGAGTAGAATGCGTTTATAGCGAGCCTGATAACCACTGCCCTGCTGAGCCATTGCGAATCTCTCCTGCGGCGTATTTTTTAAAAATTCTTGGCGAGCCGTTTACGGCTTGCGTTCACTCTAGCTGGACGCTGTCACAGCGCCATCGGAACACGGCTTTGTAAGCCAGTTCCGAGAGGAATCCAAATAAAATTGGCCTTCCCATTTGAAAAGAGGCTGCGCGCGTGAGCGGGCAGCCTCTTTCGGCGACAGTTTGGGACTGTCTTATTGCTTGGCGGCAGCCAGCTGGGCAGCAACTTCTTCAGCGAAGTTGTCGACCGGCTTCTCGATGCCTTCGCCTACTTTGAAGTAAGTGAAGGAAACGATTTCGGCACCGGCTTTCTTGGCCAGTTCGCCAACCTTGATTTCAGGGTTCTTGACGAACGCCTGCTCAACCAGGCTTGCTTCGGCCAGGAACTTGCTGATACGGCCTTTGACCATGTTCTCAACAATGTTTTCTGGCTTGCCTTTGATTTTTTCTTCGTTCAGCTGCAGGAACACAGCTTTTTCACGCTCGATCGCTTCGGCCGAAACTTCCGAAGGCAGCAGGAACTCAGGGTTGCTTGCAGCAACGTGCATAGCGATGTCTTTGGCCAGCTCAACGTCGCCGCCTTTCAGAACAACTGCTACACCGATTTTGTTGCCGTGCAGGTAGCCACCAACCACGTCACCTTCAACGCGAACCAGGCGACGGATGTTGACGTTTTCGCCAACCTTGCCGACCAGTACCAGGCGAGCTGCTTCTTGAGCTTCGATCAGAGGCTCAACAGTGGTCAGCTTGTCAGCGAAAGCTTTTTCGACGCTGGCAGCAACGAATGCCTTGAAGTCATCCTGCAGAGCCAGGAAGTCGGTCTGGGAGTTAACTTCCAGCAGAACGGCGGATTTGCCGTCTTCTTTCAGAGCGATAGCGCCTTCAGCAGCAACGTTGCCTGCTTTCTTGGCAGCCTTGATGGCGCCGGAAGCACGCATGTCATCAATGGCTTTTTCGATGTCGCCGCCAGCCTTGGTCAAGGCCTTTTTGCAATCCATCATGCCTTCGCCGGTACGCTCACGCAGTTCTTTAACCAACGCTGCAGTAATCTCTGCCATTTCAAAATCCTCTTGGATAGGTTTTCAACCATTCCACCCGATCAAACGGGCGATCAATTCTTCCCGAATTTCAGTTGTAGGCCGCTGCACGTTACAAATGATGTAGCTGCGCTGCCGACAAATGGTTTTCGAGGTGGCAAAAAGGGGGCCAAGCCCCCTTTTTGCTTACTGAGTCAACGCCAGGGCGTCAGTTACTCAGCGGCAGCTACCGGAGCTTCTTCAACGAACTGCTCGGTACCGCCAGCAACGTGGTTGCGACCACGGATTACAGCGTCAGCCATCGAACCCATGTACAGCTGGATAGCGCGGATTGCGTCATCGTTGCCTGGGATGATGTAGTCAACGCCTTCCGGGCTGCTGTTGGTATCGACTACGCCGATAACCGGGATGCCCAGCTTGTTGGCTTCGGTGATCGCGATGCGCTCGTGATCAACGTCGATAACGAACAGTGCGTCAGGCAGACCGCCCATGTCCTTGATACCACCCAGGGAACGATCGAGCTTTTCCAGGTCACGGGAGCGCATCAGCGCTTCTTTCTTGGTCAGCTTGGCGAAAGTACCGTCTTCGGCTTGCACTTCAAGGTCACGCAGACGCTTGATGGAAGCACGGATGGTTTTGAAGTTGGTCAGCATACCGCCCAACCAGCGGTGATCGACGTACGGCGAACCGCAACGTGCTGCTTCTTCAGCAACGATCTTGCCAGCGGAACGCTTGGTGCCGACGAACAGGATCTTGTTTTTGCCCTGGGCCAGACGCTCTACGAAAGTCAGAGCTTCGTTGAACATTGGCAGGGTTTTTTCAAGGTTGATAATGTGAATCTTGTTACGCGCGCCGAAAATGTATTTACCCATTTTCGGGTTCCAGTAACGGGTCTGGTGACCGAAGTGCACACCGGCCTTCAGCATATCGCGCATGTTGACTTGGGACATGATAGTTCCTTAATAAGTCGGGTTTGGCCTCCACGTATCCCAATGACCAACCAGCGGCATCAAGGCCTCCGGCACCCAGGTCATCGTGTCGACACGTGTGTGGATTTAAGCTTTTCGGGGTATCCCCGGAAAGCGGCGCATTTTATACCACAGCAAGGGCGAAAACGAAACCCGCAATCACACCTGACCGCAGCGACCTGCGCGCAACCCGTTGAATAGAGCGGATTTACCCCCACCCTATAGAGAGAAGCGATCGTCAGAGGCTCATGATTTACCGCCCGCGTCTGGTAGAATCGCGTTTTTTGTGGCTTGTGCGAGCTCAGCAACCTTTTGTCGCACGCCCGTAAACCGTATTGATTTCAGCGCGTCGCGCTAGAGAGAGCCTGTATGACCGTTAGTTTGAAAACCGCCGAAGACATCGCCGGCATGCGCATCGCCGGCAAACTGGCCGCCGACGTGCTGGAAATGATTGCAGAGCACGTAAAGCCGGGCGTCACCACCGAAACCCTGAACCAGATCTGCCACGACTATATCGTCAACGTGCAAAAGGCTATCCCTGCGCCCCTGAACTACAAAGGCTTCCCCAAGTCGATCTGCACCTCGGTCAACCACGTGGTGTGCCACGGCATTCCCGGGGACAAGCCATTGAAGGACGGCGACACTCTGAACATCGACGTCACCGTGATCAAGGACCGCTACTTCGGCGACACCAGCCGCATGTTCCACGTCGGTAACGTGCCGGTCTGGGCCGAACGCCTGTCCCAGGTGACCCAGGAGTGCATGTACAAGGCCATCGAAATCGTCAAACCCGGCTGCCGCCTGGGTGACATCGGTGAAGTGATCCAAAAGCACGCCGAAAAGAACGGCTTCTCGGTGGTGCGCGAGTTCTGCGGCCACGGCATCGGCACCGTATTCCACGAAGAACCGCAGATCCTGCACTACGGCCGCGCCGGCACCGGCATGGAACTCAAGGCCGGCATGACCTTTACCATCGAGCCGATGATCAACCAGGGCAAGGCCGATACCAAAGTGCTGGGCGACGGCTGGACCGCCATCACCAAAGACCGCAAGCTCTCGGCCCAGTGGGAACACACGCTGCTGGTCACCGAAACCGGCTACGAGATCTTCACGTTGCGCGCAGACGACACGATCCCTCGCGTTTCGGCGTGAGGGTTGCGTCGGTTTTCCAGCTTCAACCGTGTGACTGACTCTATAGATAGATAGGAAAGCCGATCAATGCCCCAGGTGGATCCCGAACTCTTCGACCGTGGCCAGTTCCAGGCCGAGCTGGCATTGAAGGCGAGCCCCATCGCCGCCTTCAAAAAAGCCATTCGCCAGGCACGCGAGGTGCTCGACGCGCGTTTTCGCAGTGGTCGGGACATCAGGCGACTGATCGAAGACCGCGCCTGGTTCGTCGATAACATCCTGCAAAAAGCCTGGGAACAGTTCAGCTGGAGTGCAGACGCCGATATCGCCCTGGTGGCGGTCGGCGGCTACGGTCGCGGCGAACTGCACCCCTACTCCGACATCGACCTGTTGATCCTGCTGGGCAGCGCCGACCACGAAACCTTTCGCGATTCCATCGAGCGTTTTCTGACATTACTGTGGGACATCGGCCTGGAAGTCGGCCAGAGCGTGCGTTCGGTAGACGAATGCGCCGAAGAGGCCCGTGCCGACTTGACGGTGGTCACCAACCTGATGGAAAGCCGCACCATCTGCGGCCCCGAGCGCCTGCGCCAGCGCATGCTCGAAGTCACCAGCACCGCACACATGTGGCCGAGCAAGGATTTCTTCCTGGCCAAGCGCGCCGAACAGAAGGCGCGGCACCACAAGTACAACGATACCGAATACAACCTGGAGCCCAACGTCAAAGGCTCCCCGGGGGGGCTGCGGGATATCCAGACGATTTTGTGGGTGGCCCGCCGCCAATACGGCACGCTGAACCTGCGCGCCCTGGCTGGCGAAGGCTTTCTGGTGGAGAGCGAAAACACTCTGCTGGCGTCGTCCCAGGAGTTCCTGTGGAAGGTGCGCTACGCCCTGCACATGCTCGCCGGTCGCTCCGAAGACCGCCTGTTGTTCGATCACCAGCGTTCCATCGCAACCCTGCTGGGCTTTGAGGGCGAAGACGCGAAGACCAGCATCGAAAGTTTCATGCAACAGTATTATCGGGTGGTCATGAGCATTGCCCAGCTCAGCGACCTGATCATCCAGCACTTCGAAGAGGTGATCCTGGCCCCCGAAGACGAAGCGCCGCCGCAGCCGATCAATGCGCGCTTCCAACTGCATGACGGTTATATCGAAGCACGCAACGACAACGTGTTCCGCCGTACCCCGTTCGCCATGCTGGAGATCTTCGTGCTGATGGCCCAGCAGCCGGACATCAAAGGCGTGCGCGCCGATACCATCCGCTTGCTGCGGGAAAACCGTCACCTGATCGACGACGACTTTCGCAACGATATCCGCAATACCAGCCTGTTTATCGAACTGTTCAAGTGCCGCATCGGCATCCACCGCAACCTGCGGCGCATGAACCGCTACGGCATTCTCGGACGCTACCTGCCGGAGTTCGGCTTTATCGTCGGGCAAATGCAGCATGACTTGTTCCACATTTACACCGTGGATGCCCACACCCTGAACCTGATCAAGCACTTGCGTAAGTTGCAATACACTCAGGTGTCAGAGAAATTCCCGCTGGCCAGTAAGCTGATGGCCAAGCTGCCCAAGCCCGAGCTGATTTACCTGGCGGGCCTGTATCACGACATCGGCAAGGGTCGCCATGGCGATCACTCGGAAATCGGTGCAGTGGACGCCGAAGCCTTCTGCCAGCGCCACCAGTTGCCCTTGTGGGATAGCCGCCTGATCGTCTGGCTGGTGCAAAACCATCTGGTGATGTCGACCACCGCGCAGCGCAAAGACTTGTCAGACCCGCAGGTGATCCACGACTTTGCCGGCATCGTCGGTGATGAGACCCGTCTGGACTATCTATATGTGCTGACCGTCTCCGATATCAATGCCACCAACCCCACACTGTGGAACTCCTGGCGCGCCAGCCTGTTGCGCCAGCTGTACACCGAGACCAAGCGCGCCCTGCGCCGCGGCCTGGAGAACCCGGTGGACCGCGAAGAACAGATCCGTCGCACCCAAAGCGCGGCCCTGGATATTCTGGTACGCGGGGGTAACGACCCGGACGACGTCGAGCAGCTCTGGTCGCAACTGGGCGACGATTATTTCCTGCGCCACACCGCCGGCGACGTGGCCTGGCACAGCGATGCAATCCTGCAGCAACCGGCCGATGGTGGCCCACTGGTATTGATCAAGGAAACCACCCAGCGTGAATTCGAAGGCGGCACGCAGATCTTCATCTACGCGCCGGACCAGCACGACTTCTTCGCCGTGACCGTGGCCGCCATGGACCAGCTCAACCTGAACATCCATGACGCCCGGGTCATCACTTCCAGCAGCCAGTTCACCCTCGACACCTACATCGTGCTCGACACCGACGGCGACTCGATCGGCGATAACCCGGCGCGGGTGAAAAAAATCCGCGAGGGCCTGACCGAAGCCCTGCGCAACCCTGACGACTACCCCACCATCATTCAGCGCCGGGTACCGCGCCAGCTCAAGCACTTTGCCTTTGCGCCACAGGTGACCATTTCCAACGACGCCCAGCGACCCGTGACCGTGCTTGAACTCAGCGCACCGGATCGCCCGGGGCTGCTGGCGCGTATCGGCGGGATTTTCCTGGAGTTCGACCTGTCATTGCAGAACGCCAAGATCGCGACGCTTGGCGAGCGAGTAGAAGACGTGTTCTTCATTACCGATGCCGACAATCAGCCGCTGTCCGACCCAGAGCTGTGCCTGCGTTTACAGGCCGCGATCGTGGAGCAATTGAGCGTGACCCAGGAACCCGGCGTCGAACTGACACGCCTGACTATTTGAATTCTTAACTTTGTGAACAGGAGTCATGTGGGAGCTGGCTTGCCTGCCATGCAGATACCTCGGTGCGTCAGCTCGACCGCAGTGAGGCCATCGCAGGCAAGCCAGCTCCCACAGGGTCCGCGCTCACCGTGACAGAGGCTTATATGAACAACGCCCTTAACCAGTTGCAGCCCTACCCCTTCGAGAAACTGCGCGCCCTGCTCGGCAGCGTGACGCCGAACCCGGACAAACGCCCGATTGCACTGTCCATCGGCGAGCCCAAGCACACTTCACCGGCCTTCGTTGCCGAGGCCCTGAGCAATAACCTCGATCAAATGGCGGTGTACCCCACCACACTGGGTACCCCGGCGCTGCGCGAAGCCATCGGCGCCTGGTGCGAACGCCGCTTCAACGTGCCCAAGGGCTGGCTGGACCCGGCGCGCAACATCCTGCCGGTCAACGGTACCCGCGAAGCGCTGTTCGCCTTCACCCAGACCGTGGTTAACCGCGGCGACGACGCACTGGTGGTGAGCCCGAACCCGTTTTACCAAATCTACGAAGGTGCTGCGTTCCTGGCCGGGGCCAAGCCGCATTACCTGCCGTGCCTGGATACCAATGGCTTCAACCCGGACTTCGATGCCGTATCGCCGGATGTCTGGAAGCGCTGCCAGATCCTGTTCCTGTGCTCCCCGGGCAACCCGACCGGCGCGCTGATCCCGGTCGACACCCTGAAAAAACTTATCGCCCTGGCCGACGAATACGACTTCGTGATCGCCGCCGACGAATGCTACAGCGAACTCTACTTCGACGAACAAACCCCGCCTCCGGGCCTGCTCAGCGCCTGCATCGAGCTGGGTCGCCAGGATTTCAAGCGCTGCGTGGTATTCCACAGCCTGTCCAAGCGCTCCAACCTGCCGGGCCTGCGTTCGGGGTTCGTGGCTGGCGATGCCGACATCCTCAAAGCGTTTTTGCTGTACCGCACCTACCATGGCTGCGCGATGCCGGTGCAAACCCAGTTGGCCAGCATCGCCGCCTGGCAGGACGAGGCCCATGTACTGGCCAACCGTGACCTGTACCGCGAGAAGTTCGATGCGGTGCTAGCCATTCTCACGCCGGTACTGGATGTACAAAGCCCGGACGGTGGGTTTTATTTGTGGCCGAATGTGAATGGCGACGACGCCGCCTTCTGCCGCGATTTGTTCGTGGAAGAACATGTAACCGTGGTGCCGGGGTCGTACCTGTCACGGGAAGTGGACGGTTTCAACCCGGGCGCTGGCCGTGTACGCCTGGCGTTGGTTGCGCCGTTGGCCGAATGTGTGGAAGCGGCAGAGCGGATTCGCGCGTTTATCCAGCGCCGCCGCTGAAAGCTGGCGGGTCACTTCATGTGACCCAAATTCGCCTCGCTCATATCCAGTTCCGCCAGCACCTCCCTCAATACGTCATCACCAATCTGGTGGTGACGGCTCAAGCTGTACAACTCCAGCCGTTGCGCGCGCAGAGCCTTGAGTCGCAGCTTGCGCTCAAGCAGGTCCATTTGCTGCGCCAGCGCCTGGGCTTCAGCCGAATCGTTGAAGACTTCCAATTGATGGCGATATTCCGACATCAGCCGTGCCTTCAGTTCGGTAGCCAATGCCGCCTGGGCGGCGTCCGGCGTTTCGGCCTCGGCTGGCTCGTCGGCCTCCAGCGCATGAATCGCGGCCACGGCGGTCTTTTTCCAGGCTTCGCGCACTTCTTTGTGGCGTTTTTCATCCGGGCTATTCTCGACGCCGCGTAACAGTAGCGGTAGCGCGATACAGGCAGCGACCAGTGATAACAGGATCACACCGGCCGCGATAAAAATCAGCAAGTCACGCTCCGGAAAGTCCTGCCCTGGAGCCAGCAGCAAGGGCACCGACATGACACCCGCCAAGGTCACCGCCCCCCTGACACCGCCGACGGTCAGCAACCAGCAGGAACGGGCCGTCGGCACCAGGGTCAGCGCGCTTTTGCCACGCAGCCTGCGCAGTAACCCCGACAGTCGCCAGATGCTCTGCACCCAGATAAAGCGCAATACCACCAGCACCATAAAGATCGCCACCACATCCAGGCAGCGGTACAACAAAATGGGCCACAGGGTGGTTTCGTGGCTGACCACGGCTTTGATGATGTCCGGCAGTTGCAGGCCCAGTAGCAGGAAGATCAGGCCGTTGAAGGCAAACTCCAATAGCGACCAGACACTGCGGTTGAGCAAGCGGGTACTGGTCTGGCGCGGCAGCAGATCAAGCCAGCTTTGCATCATGCCTGCGGCCACCGCCGACAAAATACCCGAAGCGCCCAGGCGTTCAGCCAATACGTACGCCGCAAAGGGCAGCAGCAACATGAACACCACATGGGTCGCGGGGTCATCCCAGCCCCGGGCAATCATCCATGCGCGCAGGCGACCGACCAGCCAGCTCAACGCCACCCCGATCGCCAGCCCGCCCACAGCCACCAGTACAAAGGTCAGGCTGGCATCCGCCAGGGAGAAAACCCCGGTCAGCGCCGCTGCCAGGGCAAATTTGAAGGTCACCAGGCCCGACGCGTCATTCATCAAGGCTTCGCCCTGAAGCATATGCATCAATGGCTTGGGCAAACGATTCTGGGAAATGGCCGACACTGCCACGGCGTCCGTCGGCGATAGAACCGCCGCCAGGGCAAAAGCCACCGGCAAGGGGATCGAGGGCAGCAACCAATGAATGAAGTAGCCGGCGCCGACCACAGTAAACAGCACCAGCCCCACCGCCAATGTCAGAATCGGGCCACGCAGGCGCCACAATTCGCGCTTGGGCATGCGCCAACCATCGGAAAACAGCAGCGGCGGCAGGAACAAAAACAGGAACAGCTCCGGGTCCAGCGCCACATGCAGCCCCAACGTGGGCCAGGCCAGCAAGGCGCCAGCGGCAATCTGCACCAGGGGCAACGGCAGTGGGATGATGCGCCCGACCAGGCGCGAAAGGCTGACCAGCATCAGCAGGATAAGAACGGTGTAGGCGGTTTGCATAACGCGGGTTTCCCGGACAATCGACTTGCAACGACACATCAGGCAACAACTGGCCGTTGAAGTGCCATATTACCCCGCTATGTTACTCGCCTAGGCTGCGCACCGGCTTTTGCACAAAAGTCGCACGCTGTTGACGAGCGGCGCCGAAACCGGCTGGTCGTGGCATAATCCGCGATCTTTCATTTTTCATTCGTCCAAAGGGGGCAATTCCTTGACCGCTTCAAGCAAAACCTTGCACCTTTTCGGCATCAAAGCCTGCGACACCATGAAAAAGGCGCGCACTTGGCTCGATGAGCACGCGGTGAGCTATGAGTTCCATGACTACAAAACGGCCGGTATCGACCGCGAACACTTGACCCAATGGTGCAACGAGCACGGTTGGCAGGTGGTTTTGAACCGTGCGGGCACCACCTTTCGCAAACTCGAAGACGAACGCAAAGCCGATCTCGATCAGTCGAAAGCCATTGAATTGATGCTCGCACAACCCTCGATGATCAAGCGCCCGGTGCTCGATCTCGGTGACAGAACCCTGATTGGCTTCAAGCCAGATAGTTATTCGGCGGCCCTCAAGTAGGCCAGCCTTCCATTTTTGTAGAGGTAACAGCATGTCCAATTCCCTGTTCAGCCTGGGCTTCGGCGTCGGCACTCAGAACCGCCAAGGTGCTTGGCTGGAAGTGTTTTACGCACAACCCTTGCTCAACCCGTCGGCTGAAATCGTTGCCGCCATCGCACCGATCCTCGGTTACACCGAAGGCAACCAGGCCATCACCTTTACCGTGAGCCAGGCCCTGCAACTGGCTGACGCACTTAAAGGCGTCGACACCGCCCAGGCCGCCCTGCTGAGCCGTCTGGCGGAAAGCCACACGCCGCTGGTCGCCACCCTGTTGGCCGAAGATGCCGCGCTGACCTCCACGCCTGAGGCCTACCTCAAGCTGCACCTGTTGTCCCATCGCCTGGTCAAGCCCCACGGCCTGAGCCTGGCCGGTGTGTTCCCACAGTTGCCGAACGTGGCCTGGACCAGCCAGGGCGCCATCGACATCAATGAACTGGCCGAGCGCCAACTGGAAGCGCGCCTGCGTGGCGACCTGCTGGAAGTGTTCTCGGTGGACAAGTTCCCGAAAATGACCGATTACGTCGTACCGGCCGGCGTGCGTATCGCTGACGCTGCACGTATCCGTCTGGGCGCCTACGTGGGCGAAGGCACCACCGTGATGCACGAAGGTTTCGTCAACTTCAACGCGGGCACCGAAGGCCCGGGCATGATCGAAGGCCGTGTATCGGCAGGCGTGTTCGTCGGCAAGGGTTCGGACCTGGGCGGCGGCTGCTCCACCATGGGCACCCTGTCGGGCGGCGGCAATATCGTGATCAAGGTCGGCGAAGGCTGCCTGATCGGCGCCAACGCCGGTACCGGTATCCCGTTGGGCGACCGCAACACCGTGGAGTCGGGCCTGTACATCACCGCCGGCACCAAGGTGGCGTTGCTCGATGAGAAGAACCAACTGGTCAAGGTGGTCAAGGCGCGCGAACTGGCCGGTCAACCGGACCTGCTGTTCCGCCGTAACTCCGAGACCGGTGCCGTGGAGTGCAAAACCCACAAATCGGCCATCGAACTGAACGAAGCGCTGCACGCTCACAACTAAGCAGCCACTCGATGCCACTAGCGGCCGCACCTTCGGGTGCGGCTCGCTTATACGAGTCTTGATCACCATGCTTGTGCCCTCCCCCTGGCGCGCCGATTTCCCGGCCATCGCTACCCTGCAACGGCAAGACCAGACCTATCTGGACAGTGCCGCCACCACCCAAAAACCCCAAGCTCTGCTGGATGCCATCAGCCATTACTACGCCAATGGCGCAGCCAATGTGCACCGTGCCCAGCATTTGCCGGGGGCCCATGCGACCCAAGCCTTTGAGGACAGTCGCAGCAAGGTCGCGCAGTGGTTGAATGCAGGCGACAGCGGGCAGATCGTATTCACCCACGGCGCAACCTCTGCGCTGAACCTCCTGGCCTATGGCCTTGAACATCTATTCAATGCGGGCGATGAGATAGCCATCAGCGCCCTGGAACACCATGCCAACCTGTTGCCGTGGCAGCAGTTGGCCAAACGACGTGCGCTGACGCTGGTGGTATTGCCCCTGGACGATGACGGCGTGATCGACCTGCAAGCCGCCGCATCCTTGATCGGCCCGCGCACGCGCCTGCTGGCGCTGAGCCAGTTGTCCAACGTGCTGGGCACCTGGCAGCCGCTGGAAGCCCTACTGACGCTGGCCCAGGCACACGGCGCCCTGACGGTTGTGGATGGCGCTCAGGGCATCGTGCATGGGCGCCACGACGTACAGGCCCTGGGCTGCGATTTCTACGTATTCTCCAGCCACAAACTCTACGGCCCGGACGGCGTCGGCGTGCTGTTCGGCCGCAACGCAGCCCTGCATCACCTGCGCCACTGGCAGTTTGGCGGCGAAATGGTGCAGCAGGCAGATTATCAAGGCGCCAGCTTCCGCCCTGCCCCACTGGGGTTTGAAGCCGGCACGCCGCCCATTGCCGGCGTGATCGGCCTGGGTGCTACCCTCGATTACCTGAGTTCGCTGGATCAGCACGCCGTAGTCGCCCACGAAGCCGCACTGCACGACTATTTGCTGCGCGGGCTGAAAGCTCGCAATGGCGTGCGTGTACTGGGATCACCGCAAGCAGCGCTGGTGAGCTTCGTGGTGGAAGGTGTGCATAACGCCGACCTGGCTCACCTGCTGACCGAGCAAGGCATCGCCGTGCGCGCCGGGCATCATTGTGCAATGCCGCTGCTCAAGGCCATGCACTTGTCCGGCGCCATTCGAGTGTCCCTTGCGCTGTACAACGATTCCGATGACCTGGAGCGCTTCTTTGAAGCGCTGGACCAGGCGCTGGATATGTTGCGATGAGCCTGCCGCTGGAGGCGCACGCCGCGCTGCAAGCCTTCCAGGCCGTTGGCAGTTGGGAGCAGCGCGCCCGGATGCTGATGCAATGGGGTGAACGCTTGCCCGCCCTGGCTGATGACGAAAAGGTCGACGCTAATCTGGTGCAAGGTTGCGAAAGCCTGGTGTGGCTGGTGGGGCGCTTGCAGGACGGCCATTGGCAGTTTACGGCGAGCAGCGAGGCGCGGATGATTCGTGGGTTGGTGGCGTTGCTGCTGGCGCGGGTCAATGGGCTGTCGGCTGATGAACTGCAAGCGGTTGACCTGCCTGACTGGTTCAATCAACTGGGCTTGTCGCGCCAGTTATCGCCGTCGCGCAGCAATGGTTTGAATGCCGTACTGCAACGCATGCAAGACCTGACGCATACATAGAAATAATGTGGAAGCTGGCTTACCTGCGATGGCCACAGGTAACCGACGGTAACCACGATGCGAAGCGAGCCGCTCTTGATCTTGCTCTTGATCTGCTTGTGATCTTGATCTCAGGCGCCCCGTTAAACCACGCTGGCCGGAATTCGACAGGGATTTGGGGGGTAAACCGGCAGGGATGCCGGTTTAGCCGCCCCGCGCCATGGATGGCGCGTGGCGGCGGCCCCCCAAATCACTGGAGGATTACGGGCACACCGAGCCTAGGCGAGGTGCCGAGTGGTGGGGCAAGAGCGTTTTGCTTACTTTTGCGCTTTTCAAAAGTGAGCCGCCGTCAGGGCGGAACCCTAAGTGGCCGTTACCTAAATAACGGATATGTACTCAATCTAATCCCACATCCCGGTCGGCTGTCAGGCCGCCTTCGCGAGCAAGCCCCCACATTGGGATCGCGGGGTGTCAGGTAGATTGCCGTCGGCTAGCAGGGCTTCATCGCAGGCAAGCCAGCTCCCACAGTTTAGATCTCTGTCGGGTGGTGAGGTCTAGGTGGGTTTGATGCGCTCTGAGGGACGGCGCACTCCCGCCACAATCTTGTCCACCGCCTTGGTCGCCGCGACCATGCCGAACGTAGCTGTGACCATCATCACCGCGCCAAACCCTCCCGCGCAGTCCAGCTTCACGCCATCACCGACAAAACTCTTCTGCAAACAGATACTGCCATCGGGCTTGGGATAGCGCAGTTGCTCGGTGGAAAACACACACGGCACGCTGTAATGACGGGTCACGGTGCGTGAGAAGCCGTAGTCGCGGCGCAGGGTAGAACGCACTTTCGAGGCCAGCGGGTCATTGAAGGTGCGGTTCAGGTCGCACACCTGGATCAGCGTGGGGTCAATCTGCCCGCCAGCGCCGCCGGTGGTGATGATCTGGATCTTGCGGCGTTTGCACCAGGCAATCAGCGCCGCCTTGGCGTTGACCGCATCGATGCAGTCGATCACGCAGTCAATATCCGGCGTGATGTACTCCGCCATGGTGTCGCGGGTGACGAAGTCCGCTACGGCATGCACGGTGCACGCCGGGTTGATCCCACGCAGGCGCTCAGCCATCACCTCGACCTTGGGCTTGCCCACGGTGCTGTCCAGAGCGTGCAACTGGCGGTTGCTGTTACTGACGCAGACATCGTCCAGGTCAAACAGCGAAATCTCGCCCACCCCGCAACGGGCGATCGCTTCCGCCGCCCAGGAGCCCACGCCGCCGACGCCGACAATCGCCACATGGGCCGCTTTCAAGCGTTCCAGCCCCTCGATGCCGTACAAGCGGGCGACGCCTGCGAACCGCGGATCTTCTGTACTCATGATCATTACCCCAAAAACCGGCGCGCATTATGGACTACAGCGCGACAAGTTCGAAGCTTCCAGCTACAAGTAAAGAACTTAGGTGGACTTTCGCAGACTAACGTCCGGCTTTTCTCTGTCTGCTGTACGCTCAGGGAAAGGCCGGTGTAGGATGCGCGCCGTTCGGCGTAGGCCGACACCTCTTTTCGTTCCGCACCTTTTGGAACCCGACATAACCATGGCATCGCGTAAATTTGGACTCAACCTGGTGATCGTGCTGGCCATCGCCGCGCTGTTCACCGGTTTCTGGGCGCTGATCAACCGCCCGGTCACCGCTCCCAACTGGCCTGAACAGATCTCCGGGTTTTCCTACTCGCCGTTCCAGCAAGGCCAGTACCCGCAGAAGAATCAGTTTCCGACTGAAGAGCAGATGCGTCAGGACCTTGCGATCATGAGCAAGCTGACGGACAACATCCGTACCTACTCGGTCGATGGCTCCCTGGGCGAAATCCCCAAGCTGGCCGAAGAGTTCGGCCTGCGCGTGACCCTGGGGATCTGGATCAGCCCGGACCTTGAACGCAACGAGCGTGAAATCCAGCGTGCCATCGAGATCGCCAACAACTCGCGCAGTGTCGTGCGTGTGGTGGTCGGCAACGAAGCCTTGTTCCGTGACGAAATCACCCCTGAAGCGCTGATTGTGTTGCTGGACCGTGTGCGCGCTGCCGTAAAAGTGCCGGTGACCACCTCCGAGCAATGGCACATCTGGGAAAAGAACCCCCAACTGGCCAAGCACGTCGACCTGATCGCCGCGCACATCCTGCCGTTCTGGGAGTACATCCCGATGGACAAGGCCGGTCAGTACGTACTCGACCGTGCCAAGGATCTGAAGAAAACCTTCCCGAAAAAGCCGCTGCTGCTGTCGGAAGTTGGCTGGCCGAGTAACGGTCGTATGCGCGGTGGTAATGAATCGTCGCCGGCAGACCAGGCCATTTACCTGCGTACGCTGGTCAACAAGCTCAACCGCCAGGGCTACAACTACTTTGTGATCGAGGCCTTCGACCAGCCGTGGAAAGTCAGCGACGAAGGCTCGGCAGGTGCTTACTGGGGCGTGTTCAACGCCGCGCGCCAGCAAAAATTCAATTTTGAAGGCCCGGTCGTGGCGATCCCGCAATGGCGGGTGCTGGCCATCGGCTCGGTGGTGCTTGCACTGCTGTCGCTGACCCTGTTGATGATCGACGGTTCGGCGCTGCGCCAGCGTGGCCGCACTTTCCTGACCTTTATTGCGTTCCTGTGCGGGTCGGTGCTGGTATGGATCGGCTATGACTACAGCCAGCAATACAGCACCTGGTTCAGCCTGATCGTCGGCGTGTTGCTGGCCCTCGGTGCCCTCGGCGTGTTTATCGTGTTGCTGACCGAAGCCCACGAACTGGCGGAAGCGGTTTGGACCCACAAGCGCCGGCGCGAATTCCTGCCGGTCGAAGGCGATTCGGACTACCGCCCGAAAGTGTCGATCCATGTGCCGTGCTACAACGAGCCACCGGAGATGGTCAAACAGACCCTCGACGCCCTGGCTGCTCTCGATTATCCGGACTACGAAGTCCTGATCATCGACAACAACACCAAGGACCCGGCGGTATGGGAGCCGGTGCGCGACTACTGCGAAACCCTGGGCCCGCGCTTCAAGTTTTTCCACGTCGCGCCCCTGGCCGGTTTCAAGGGCGGTGCGTTGAATTATCTGATCCCGCACACCGCCAAGGATGCCGAAGTGATCGCGGTGATCGACTCGGACTACTGCGTGTCACCCAACTGGCTCAAACACATGGTGCCGCACTTCGCCGATCCGAAAATCGCCGTGGTGCAGTCGCCCCAGGATTACCGCGACCAGAACGAAAGCACCTTCAAGAAGCTCTGCTACGCCGAATACAAAGGCTTTTTCCATATCGGCATGGTCACCCGCAACGACCGTGACGCGATCATCCAGCACGGCACCATGACCATGACCCGTCGCTCGGTGCTTGAGGAACTGGGCTGGGCCGATTGGTGCATCTGTGAAGACGCCGAACTGGGCCTGCGCGTGTTCGAAAAAGGCCTGTCGGCAGCGTACTACCACGACAGCTACGGCAAGGGCCTGATGCCGGATACCTTTATCGACTTCAAGAAACAGCGTTTCCGCTGGGCCTACGGGGCGATCCAGATTATCAAGCGTCACACCGCCAGCCTGATACGCGGCAAAGACACCGAGTTGACCCGCGGCCAGCGTTACCACTTCCTCGCGGGCTGGTTGCCGTGGGTGGCCGATGGCATGAACATCTTCTTTACCGTCGGCGCGCTGTTGTGGTCGGCGGCGATGATCATCGTGCCGACACGGGTCGACCCGCCGTTGCTGATTTTCGCAATCCCGCCGTTGGCGTTGTTTGTGTTCAAGGTCGGCAAGATCATCTTCCTCTACCGTCGTGCGGTAGGCGTGAACTTGAAAGATGCGTTCTGCGCGGCCCTGGCCGGTTTGGCGTTGTCCCATACCATCGCCAAGGCGGTGCTGTATGGTTTCTTCACCACCAGCATTCCGTTCTTTCGCACGCCGAAAAACGCCGATAACCACGGCTTCTGGGTGGCCATTTCCGAAGCCCGCGAAGAAATGTTCATCATGCTGCTGCTGTGGGGTGCTGCGCTGGGGATCTACCTGGTGCAAGGCCTGCCAAGCAATGACATTCGCTTCTGGGTCGTGATGTTGCTGGTGCAGTCGCTGCCCTACGTGGCCGCACTGATCATGGCGTTCCTGTCGTCGCTGCCCAAACCGGCACCGAAGGCTGAGCCTGTCACTGCGGTGTAAAAACTTGCGCAATGCACTAAACGGCGGCCTCTGGCCGCCGTTTTGCTATAAGATAACGGCCCTTTTGTGAGACTTGGCCTGGCCCAATTCTATGTGGGAGCTGGCTTGCCTGCGATGCAGACGCCGCGGTCTGACAGGCACACCGCAGTGATGCTATCGCAGGCAAGCCAGCTACCACATTGGAATTGCGTCGCTCCAGGCTCGATATTTCCACATTCGTCCTGCGCCCATCACACGCTTTCCGGAGTTTTCCCATGACGGCCCATGCCGACCTTTCGCCGACCCTTCAACTGGCCATCGACCTGATCCGTCGCCCCTCGGTCACGCCGATCGATGCCGATTGCCAGAAGCTGATGATGCAGCGCCTGGGCGACGCCGGTTTTGCGCTTGAACCGATGCGTATCGAAGACGTAGACAATTTCTGGGCCACCCACGGCAAGCATGAAGGCCCGGTGCTGTGCTTCGCCGGTCACACCGACGTAGTGCCGACCGGCCCGGTGCAGGCCTGGCAGAACGACCCCTTCGACGCCCTGATCGATGAAAACGGCATGCTCTGCGGCCGTGGCGCGGCAGACATGAAAGGCAGCCTGGCGGCGATGCTGGTGGCAGCGGAACGTTTCGTCACCGACTACCCGGACCACAAGGGTTCGGTCGCCTTCCTGATCACCAGCGACGAAGAAGGCCCGGCGCACCATGGCACCAAGGCGGTGATCGAACGTCTGGCCGCGCGCAAGGAACGCCTGGACTGGTGCATCGTCGGCGAACCGTCGAGCACGACCCTGGTGGGCGATGTGGTCAAGAACGGCCGCCGCGGCTCCCTCGGCGCCACCTTGACCGTACGCGGCGTACAGGGCCACGTGGCTTACCCGCATCTGGCGAAGAACCCGATCCACCTGGCAGCCGCCGCCCTGGCCGAATTGGCTGCCGAGCATTGGGATGACGGCAATGCCTTCTTCCCGCCCACCAGTTTCCAGATTTCCAACCTCAACTCCGGTACCGGCGCCACTAACGTGATCCCCGGCGACCTGACGGCGGTGTTCAACTTCCGCTTCTCGACCGAGTCCACCGTTGAGGGCCTGCAACAGCGGGTCGCGGCGATCCTGGATAAACATGGCCTGGACTGGCATGTGGACTGGGCGCTGTCGGGCCTGCCGTTCCTCACCGAACCGGGCGCACTGCTGGATGCGGTATCTGCCAGTATCAAGGCGATCACCGGGCGTGAGACCAAGGCGTCCACCAGCGGCGGTACTTCCGATGGTCGCTTTATCGCCACGCTGGGCACCCAGGTGGTCGAGTTGGGCCCGGTCAACGCGACCATCCACCAGGTCAACGAACGCATCCTGGCCAGCGACCTTGATGTGCTGACCGAAATCTATTACCAAACCCTGATCAAGTTGCTCGCCTGATGCTTGCCTGCCCCCTTTGCAGCGCACCGCTCAATGCGGTGGACAATGGCGTGGCCTGCCCGGTCGGGCACCGTTTCGACCGCGCGCGCCAGGGCTACCTGAACCTGTTGCCGGTGCAGCACAAGAACAGCCGCGACCCGGGCGATAACCTGGCCATGGTCGAGGCGCGCCGTGACTTTCTCAACGCCGGGCACTACGCGCCGGTGGCCAAGCGCCTGGCCGAACTGGCCGCCGAGCGTGCACCGCAGCGCTGGGTCGACATTGGGTGTGGCGAGGGTTATTACACCGCGCAAATTGCCCAGGCCCTGCCCGACGCCGATGGCTATGCCCTGGATATCTCCAGGGAAGCGGTCAAGCGCGCGTGCAAACGCAACCCGGCGCTGACCTGGTTGATCGCCAGCATGGCCCGTGTGCCATTGGCCGATGCCAGCTGCCAGTTCCTCGCCAGCGTGTTCAGCCCGCTGGACTGGCAAGAGGCCAAGCGCCTGCTCAGTCCCGGCGGCGGCTTGATGAAGGTCGGCCCCACCAGCGGCCACTTGATGGAACTGCGCGAGCGCCTTTACGACGAGGTACGCGAGTACACCGACGATAAACACCTGGCCCTGGTGCCGGAGGGCATGAGCCTGGCGCACAGTGAAACCCTTGAATTCACCCTGAGCCTGGCCGAGCCTACTGACCGCGCCAACCTGCTGGCCATGACGCCTCATGGCTGGCGGGCCAGTGCCGAACGCCGTAGCGAGGTGATCGAGGCCGCCGAACCGCTGCAGGTCACGGTGTCGATGCGCTACGATTATTTCGTGCTTCAATAGCTCACTTTACAAATTTCGCGATATGGATTTTCGAATCCCGCAACGAGGAACATCCATGCGCCAACCCGATATTGAGATTTACCTGAAAGACGCCGACGTCGATCACAAAGCCATCGCCGCCTGGCTGGGCGCCGCCCTGGGCCCTTGCTCCGACTGGGTCCAGAGAGGCCAGACCTACAAGTGCAAGGCCGGCAGCGTGCCGGTTACCTGGCTGCCCAAGGCTGTAGGCAAATGGAACAGCCTGTACCTGGAAAGCGACCAGACCCCGTGGGACGACGACATCGCCTGTGCCCGTGCCGCATTTGCCGCGCTGAATGTCGAAGTGCGCTGCGCACCGGGGACGTGGGTCGAGGAAGAAGGCGAGGAAAGCGCCGATACCTGGATTCGCATCAGCGCAGATGGTGAAGAGCAGATCACCTGGAAAACTGCCTGACAGCGGGCTAATCCAATCAATGTGGGAGCTGGCTTGCCTGCGATGCAGACACCTTGGTCTATCCGTCAGACCACAGTGATGCTATCGCAGGCAAGCCAGCTCCCACAGTTGAATGGGTTAGCAAAACAAAGTTGTTACAGGCCCACCACATCCTCTGCCTGCAAGCCCTTCTCGCCCGTCACCACGGCGTATTCCACCTGCTGGCCCTCGGCCAACGAGCGGTGGCCTTCACCGCGAATGGCGCGGTAGTGCACAAACACGTCCTTGCCGTCTTCACGCTGAATAAAGCCGTAGCCCTTTGCATCGTTGAACCACTTCACATTGCCGGTTTCGCGCGTTGCCATCTGTTCACTCCCACTTGGTTTTTATTGTTGAGTCGCACGTATTGAACTGCCGAGTATAAGACAGGCTCAAAAACCATCAACTCAAGTTTACATCGCTGCTTTTTTGCCGATTTTCGGTGAATACGGCACACTACCTGCCCGAGCATCTGCTCGGTTTTTTCCACTTGAAGCAGTTCGCCTATGACCCGCTCCCCGTTCCGCCGTCTGGTGTTTGGCACCTTGCGCCGACTGTTGTACCTCTGGGTTCGCTCGGAGACGATCAATCAGTCGTCCCTCACCCTTAACCTGGACCGCAGCCGGCCGGTTTTCTACGTCCTGCAATCCCCCTCCCTCACCGAGCTGGCGGTGGTCGATGCCGAGTGCACCAAGGCCGGCCTGCCACGCCCGGTGCTGCCGGTTTCGGTAGGCCCATTGATGGAGCCCGCGGCGTTCTTCTACCTCACGCCGGATCCGGATTGGCTCGGGCGCCAGGACAAGCGCGGCGCGCCGCCTACCCTCACGCGCCTGGTCAATACCCTGACCGAGCACGCCGAGGAGAATGCACAAATCATTCCCGTCAGCGTGTTCTGGGGCCAGACCCCTGCAAGCGAGTCCAGCCCGTGGAAACTGCTGTTTGCCGACAGCTGGGCGGTGACCGGGCGTCTGCGCCGGTTGTTGAGCATCCTGATCCTGGGGCGCAAGACCCGCGTGCAATTCTCCGCGCCAATCAACCTGCGTGAATTGATCGAGCACAATAAAGGCCACGAACGCACCGTGCGCATGGCCCAGCGCATCTTGCGTGTGCACTTTCGTAACCTGAAGACGGCCGTGATTGGTCCCGATCTGTCCCACCGCCGTAATCTGGTGAAGGGCCTGGTGAATATGCCGCTGGTGCGCCAAGCCATTGCGGATGAAGCCGAACGAGAAAAAATCTCTGCGGAAAAAGCCAAAGCCCTGGCCCTGCGCTACGGCAACGAGATTGCCTCGGACTACACCTATACCGCGATCCGTTTTTTGGAAGTGGTACTGAGCTGGTTCTGGAACAAGATCTACGACGGTATCAAGGTCAATAACATCGAAGGCGTGCAGAAGGTGGCCCAAGGCTACGAGGTGATTTATGTGCCTTGCCACCGCAGCCACATCGACTATCTGCTGCTGTCATACCTGTTGTTCAAGAACGGCCTGACTCCGCCGCATATCGCCGCCGGCATCAACCTCAACATGCCGGTCATCGGCAGCCTGCTGCGCCGTGGCGGTGCGTTTTTCATGCGCCGCACGTTCAAGGGCAACCCGCTGTACACCTCGGTGTTCAACGAATACCTGCACACCCTGTTCACCAAAGGGTTCCCCGTGGAGTACTTCGTCGAAGGCGGCCGCTCGCGCACCGGGCGTATGCTGCAACCAAAAACCGGAATGCTGGCGATCACCCTGCGCAGCTTCCTGCGCTCCTCGCGTATGCCGATTGTGTTCGTGCCGGTGTATATCGGCTATGAGCGTGTACTCGAAGGCCGCACTTACCTCGGCGAACTGCGGGGCGCGAGCAAGAAGAAAGAATCGATCTTCGACATTTTCAAAGTGGTCGGCGCCCTCAAGCAGCGCTTCGGCCAGGTCGCCGTCAACTTCGGTGAGCCAATCAAGCTGGCGGAGTTTCTCGACGCCGAGCAACCGGACTGGCGCGCGCAGGAACTGGGCCCGAACTACAAACCGGCCTGGCTCAACGAAACCACCAACCGCCTCGGCGAGAAGGTCGCGCGACACTTGAACGAAGCCGCGGCGATCAACCCGGTGAACCTGGTCGCCCTGGCCCTGCTGTCGACCACGCGCCTGGCTCTGGATGAACAAGCCATGGCGCGCCAGTTGGACCTGTACCTGGCGCTGTTGCGCCGCGTGCCCTACTCGCCCCACACCACCCTGCCGGAAGGTGATGGCCTGGCGCTGATCAAGCACGTCAAGGACATGAAACTGCTGTCGGAGCAAAGCGACGCCCTGGGCAAGATTGTGTACCTCGACGAGCAGAACGCCGTCCTGATGACTTATTACCGCAACAACGTGCTGCACATCTTCGCCCTGCCGGCGTTGCTGGCGAGCTTCTTCCAGAGCAGCTCGCGCATGAGCCGCGAACAGATCCTGCGTTATACCCATGCGCTCTATCCGTATCTGCAATCGGAGCTGTTTATCCGATGGTCGCTGGAAGAGTTGGACACCGTGGTCGACCAATGGCTGGACGCGTTTGTCGAGCAAGGTCTGCTGCGCTTCGAAAACGCCGTGTACCTGCGCCCAGCGCCAAGCTCGCGGCAGTTTGTTCTGCTGACGCTGTTGTCCAAAAG
This sequence comes from Pseudomonas sp. MF7453, assembly GCF_016405455.1. NCBI lineage: Bacteria > Pseudomonadati > Pseudomonadota > Gammaproteobacteria > Pseudomonadales > Pseudomonadaceae > Pseudomonas > Pseudomonas sp. MF7453. Next base: position 134,280 of record NZ_JAEKCN010000003.1, read on the forward strand.
CATCGCCCAGACCCTGCAACGGTTCTACATGGCGATCTCGCTGTTGCTCAACAGCGGCCAGAACAGCATCAGCGCCGAAGAACTGGAAGACCTGTGCACAATCATGGCCCAGCGCCTGTCGATCCTGCACGGCCTCAACGCGCCGGAATTCTTCGACAAAAGTCTTTTCCGACATTTTATTCAGACGTTGCTGGAGCAAGATGTGCTGCGTCGTGATGAAGCCGGCAAACTGGGCTACCACGACCTGCTCGGCGAACTGGCCGAAGGCGCCGCCAAACGCGTGCTGCCAGCCGATATTCGCCTGTCGATCCGGCAGGTGGCCCTGCATCGCGTGGACGGCGCGGCCGAAGCGCCAGCGCAAGCAGACACTGTCACACCTGAACAAAGCCGTTAGAGTGACTGAGGCGCCGGGCGGATTCCGGCGCCGTTGAAAAGGAGCTGCACCATGAAAAAGATCATCCTCCTGGGCCTGACCGCCCTGCTCGGAGCCTGCCACTCAATGACCCCAACGCCCAAAGCCAGCCTCGACGGCGAAGTGTTCTACCTGCAGCGCATCGCCTTGCCACCGGCCGCCACCTTGAGCGTCAGCCTGCAAGATGTGTCCCTGATGGACGCCCCAGCCGTGACCCTCGCCGAACAGAAAGGCCCGGTCAAAGGCCAGGTGCCGCTGCCGTTTCACCTGAGCTATGACCCGGCCCAGGTTAAGCCAGGCCACACATACTCGGTCAGCGCTCGCATCGAGCTGGACGGCAAACTACTGTTCATCACCACCGAGCGGCACACCGTGCAACTCAACGGCCAGGACCCACAACCGCTGCGCCTGCGGGTTGATGCGGCCGCACACTGATCATTCCCACTTCATAAGGAAGCGCCCATGCTCCGCAAATCTCTTCGCCTCACAGCCCTGTGTGCCGGCTTGCTGTTCGGTGCCAACGCCATGGCCCTGGACCTTGGCAGCCTGTCTCAGGGCGACGCCAACGGCGGCCTCAAGGATGCCCTGACCCAAGGTGCGCAGATTGCCGTCAAACAACTGGGCAAACCCGGTGGCTTCAGCGACAACCCGGAAGTAAAAATCGGCCTGCCGGGCAAGCTCGGCAAAGTCGCCGACAAACTGAAAATGTTCGGCATGGGTGACCAGGTCACGCAGCTGGAAACCAGCATGAACAAAGCGGCTGAAACCGCCGTGACCCAGGCCCAGCCGATTCTGGTCAATGCCGTGAAAAACATGAGTGTGACCGACGCCAAGGGCATCCTCAGCGGTGGTCAGGACTCTGCCACCCAATACCTGAACAAAAGCAGCCGAGAGGAAATCCGCGCCAAGTTCCTGCCTATCGTCAAGGCCGCTACCGACAAGGTTGGCGTGGCTCAGCAGTACAACGCCCTGGCTGGCAAGGCTGCGGCCTTCGGCGCCGTGGACGCCAAGAGCGCCAACGTCGAAAACTACGTAACCGAGCAAGCGCTGGATGGTTTGTTCAAGATGATTGCGCAGCAGGAAGAGACGATTCGCAAGAATCCGGCGGCGGCTGCCACCAGCCTGGCAAAGAAGGTGTTTGGAGCGCTGTAACCCCGCATTGTTACGCTACTGCGCCAAGGCCGCTTGTTACGGGCCTTGGCGCAGTTGTTTCAGGCCAGGCCTGTCAGGGGTTTAACGAAAGCGCATACCAAGGCCGCCTGGCCTGGCAAAGAACCCTGAAAAACCAAATGCTCGTGAAACGGCAAAGTCCTCACTACTGTGCATCCTTCCTGACTCTGAACCACGCCGCGTACAACGCCGGCAAAAACAGCAGCGTCAACGCGGTCGCAACGATCAACCCGCCCATGATCGCCACAGCCATCGGCCCGAAAAACACGCTGCGCGACAGCGGGATCATCGCCAATACCGCCGCCAGAGCCGTCAGCACAATCGGGCGGAAGCGGCGCACGGTCGCTTCGATAATCGCCTGCCACGGTGCCAGCCCAGCCTTGATGTCCTGCTCGATCTGGTCCACCAGAATCACCGAGTTACGCATGATCATGCCCGACAGCGCGATGGTGCCAAGCATGGCGACAAAACCGAAGGGTTGGCGGAATACCAGCAGGAACAGGGTCACCCCTATCAGGCCCAGGGGAGCAGTCAGAAAAACCATCGCCGTGCGTGAGAAGCTGCGCAATTGCAGCATCAGCAAGGTCAGCACCACCACGATAAACAGCGGCACGCCGGCCTTCACCGAGTTTTGCCCGCGAGCGGAGTCTTCAACGGTGCCGCCCACTTCCAGCAGGTAACCGTCCGGCAGTTCGGCGCGCACATCTGTGAGCGTGGGCAGGATCTGCTGCACCAGGGTCGCCGGTTGCTCCTTGCCGTAGATGTCGGCGCGCACGGTCACGGTCGGCAGGCGGTTGCGGTGCCAGATGATGCCTTCTTCGAAACCGTATTCGAGGGTGGCGATCTGCGACAGCGCTACGCTTTTACCGTTATCGGTGGGCACGGCAAGGCTGGGCAGCAGTGACAATTCAGTGCGTTCGTGGGCGGTGCCGCGCAGGAGAATCTCGATCAATTCATTGTCCTCCCGGTACTGGCTGACGCTGGAACCGGTCAGAGAGCTCTGCAGGAATTTCGACAGGTTGGCGGTACTCACGCCGAGGGCGCGCGCACGGTCCTGGTCGATATTCAGATACACGATCTTGCTCGGCTCTTCCCAGTCCAGATGCACGTTAACCACATGGGCGTTTTCGCGCACCCTGGCCGCCACTTTGCGGGCCAGGTTGCGGACCTCTTCGATGTGTTCGCCGGTCACGCGAAACTGCACCGGGTAGCCCACGGGCGGGCCATTCTCCAGGCGAGTGACCCGCGAGCGCAGCTCCGGGAACTGTTCGTTGAGCGTTTCAATCAGCCAGGTGCGCAAGCTTTCACGCTCCTCGATGGTGTGGGCCAACACCACGAACTGCGCAAAGCTGGCGGCCGGCAGTTGCTGGTCCAGCGGCAGGTAGAACCGCGGCGAGCCGGTGCCCACGTAGGCCACATAGTTGTCGATACCCGCATGCGCCTTGAGCAGCGCCTCCAGGCGCTTGACCTGCTCGGCGGTGTTGCTCAGCGAGGCGCCTTCGGCCAGTTTCAGGTCGACCATCAGTTCCAGGCGCCCGGAAGCCGGGAAGAACTGCTGCGGTACAAAGCGGAACAATGCGACCGAGCCGATGAACAACAGCAGGGTCAAAATGATGACCGTCTTGCGCCGACGTACACACCACTCCACCCAACGTCTTACGCGCTGGTAGAAAGGTGTGCCGTACGGATCCGGGCCATCGGTGCCGTGCTTGGCGGCATGAATTTTCGCCAGGTCCGGCAGCAGCTTTTCCCCGAGGTACGGTACAAACACCACGGCAGCCACCCAGGAGGCCAATAAGGCAATGGTCACCACCTGGAAGATCGAGCGGGTGTATTCGCCGGTGCTCGATTGCGCGGTGGCGATCGGCAAAAAACCTGCGGCCGTGATCAAGGTACCGGTGAGCATGGGGAACGCAGTACTGGTCCAGGCAAAACTCGCGGCCTTGAGCCGGTCGTAGCCCTGCTCCATTTTGATCGCCATCATTTCCACGGCGATAATCGCGTCATCCACCAGCAAGCCCAGGGCCAGCACCAAAGCGCCAAGGGAAATCTTGTGCAGGCCGATGCCCAGGTAATACATGCTGGCAAAGGTCATCGCCAGTACCAGCGGGATCGCCAGGGCGACCACCATGCCAGTGCGCACACCGAGGGAGAAAAAACTCACCAGCAATACAATCGCCAGTGCCTCGGCCAGCACCTGGACGAATTCGCCGACGCTGGTCTTCACCGCTGCCGGTTGGTCCGACACCTTGCGCAGCTCCATGCCCGCAGGAAGGTTCTTTTGCAGGCGTGCGAATTCGCCCTCAAGGGCTTTGCCCAGTACCAGAATATCCCCACCGTCGCGCATGGCCACGGCCAGGCCGATGGCGTCCGCGCCCATATAACGCATACGCGGTGCCGGTGGGTCGTTAAAGCCTCGGTGGATTTCAGCCACATCGCCGATACGGAAGGTGCGATCGCCCACTCGAATCGGGAAGTCGCGAATCTGCTCCACGGTTTTGAAGTTGCCCGACACGCGCAACTGTACGCGCTCGCTCGGGGTTTCAAAAAAGCCGGACGTCGATACGGCATTTTGTTCCTGTAACGCTTGCTGTACCGCGGCCAACGGCAGACCCAGGGTCGCAAGTTTGAGGTTGGACAGTTCGATCCAGATCTTCTCGTCTTGCAGTCCAAGCAGCTCGACCTTGCCCACGTCCGGCACCCGTTGCAGCTGAATCTGGATGCGGTCGGCGTAGTCCTTGAGCACGGCGTAGTCAAAACCGTCGCCGGTCAGGGCGTAGATATTGCCGAAGGTGGTGCCGAACTCGTCGTTGAAAAACGGCCCCTGGATATCCGGTGGCAAGGTTTGGCGGATGTCGCTGATTTTCTTGCGCACCTGGTACCACAGCTCAGGAATCTGCGCCGAACGCATCGAGTCACGGGCGATGAAAGTGACCTGGGATTCGCCGGGACGCGAGAAGGACACGATGCGCTCGTACTCACCGGTCTCCATCAACTTTTTCTCGATGCGCTCGGTGACCTGGCGCGACACCTCCTGGGCCGTGGCGCCGGGCCAGTTGGTCTTGATCACCATCGCCTTGAAGGTAAAGGGCGGGTCCTCGCTTTGCCCCAGCTTGGTGTAAGACAAAGTGCCGACCACAGCCAGCAGGATCATCAGAAACAGTACGATCTGGCGATTACGCAACGCCCATTCGGAAAGATTGAAACCCATCGGGACTACTCCTTGGCCGCCAGATTCACAACACGGTTGGAGCGATCCACTGGGCGCACTTGCTGGCCCTCATGCAGCACATGCACGCCTGCGGCAACCACCCAGTCGGTGGGCGCCAAGCCTTCGAGCACCGGCACGGTTTTTTCGCCGAACGCGCCAATGCGCACCGGCGTGCGTTGAAGGGTGTTGTCCGGCTGTACCCGCCAAACGAAGGACGCGCCGTTCTCTGCGCTCAGGGCCGACAGCGGTACCGAGAGAGGAATGACCCCGTCGGCTTGTATGAACACGCGCGCGCTCTGGCCCAGTTCGGCAGGCACCTTACCGCCGGTGAAGGCAACACGGGCGGCGAAGGTGCGGGATTTCGGGTCGGCTGCGGGAGACAACTCACGGATGCGTCCGGCAAAGCGCTGTTCGGGCTGGCTCCACAACTCTACCGACACCGGCTGGCCGACCTTGAAGCGGCCGAAGCCTTGCTCGGGCAGGCTGATCAGCACTTCGCGTTCACCATCGGTGGCCAGGGTGAATACGGTCTGGCCCGCAGACACGACTTGGCCCACTTCGACAGCACGCTTGGCAACCACGCCGTCCTGGGGCGCGCGCAGTACGGCATACCCGGCCTGGTTGCTCGATACGTCGAACTCGGCCTTGATCTGCTTGAGGCGCGCTTCACCTGCTCGGTAGAGGTTTTCGGAATTGTCGTACTGCGAGCGGCTGACCATCTGACGATCCATCAGGGTCTTGTAGCGATCGCGTTCAGCCCGTACCAGGCTTAGATTGGCCTGCGCGCCAGCCACTTGGGCACGGCTGGCTTCCAGTTGCAGGCGCACATCCTGGGGGTCGAGTTCAGCCAGTGGCTGGTTGGCCTTGACCCGCTCGCCCTCTTCCACCAGCCGCTTGCTGACTTTGCCGCCGATGCGAAAGGCCAGGTCTGGCTCATAACGAGCACGTACTTCGCCGGGGTAGCTGTCCATTGCCTGTGCCGAGGGCTGCGGTTGCACCACCATGGCTGGACGGACGGTAGCCTGGGTCGCTTCTTCATGGCCGCAGGCGGCCAATAAAAAGACCAGGCTGACAGGCAAAGCAAGGGGCAGGAACGCGCTGCGCATGCTGAAGGACCTTTCGCAAATGGAGCTTGGAATAATTATACTGGCCGGTATGTTATTAATACCAAACTCACCAGTCCAGTATTAAAGGTGAAAATGTCCGACAATCCTGTAAACACCGCAAGCCCCGGGCGCCCCAAGGACATGGCAAAACGCCAGGCAATCCTCGAAGCGGCGAAATCCCTGTTCCTGGGCAATGGCTATGCGAACACCAGCATGGATGCCGTCGCCCTTGCGGCGGGCGTCTCGAAGCTCACCGTCTACAGCCATTTCACCGATAAAGAGACGTTGTTCACCGCGGCGGTGGTGGCCAAATGTGAAGAGCAATTGCCGGTGATGTACTTCGAGCTACCCGCAGGCATGCCCGTAGAGACGGTTTTGCTGAACATCGCGCGCGGCTTTCATCGGCTGATCAACAGCGAGGAGTCGGTCAACCTGCATCGCCTGATGATGACCAGCGGCAATCAGGACGTGAAACTCTCTCAGATCTTCTTCGACGCCGGCCCAATGCGCATGTTGCAAGGCATGGAGCGCCTGCTCGGCAAGATCGACCAGAGCGGCGCCCTGCGCATCGATAACCCCTTCAAAGCGGCCGAACACTTCTTTTGCCTGCTCAAGGGCACGGCGAACTTTCGCTTGTTGTACGGCTGCGGCGGGCAACTGAGCGCGGTAGAGGCCGAGGCGCATGTGCAGGATGTGGTGAGGTTGTTTATGCGGGCGTTTAGAACCTGAACTACCGTTCCCACGCACGAGCATAGGTATCGACACCACTTTGGTGCGCCGCCGAACCTGTGGCGAGGGAGCTTGCCCTAATGCCTGTAGGAGCGAGCTTGCTCGCGAAAAACTCACAGGCGCCGCGTTGATTCAGCAAGCACGCGTTATCGTTGACGTTTTTCGCGAGCAAGCTCGCTCCTACAGAGGGCAATGTACGCTTCGGCTTGCCCCCGACACCCTGGGAACGGCCCAACTTCAAGGCTTCAGGGCTTTTTTGGGATAGATATCATAACGGCTGGATTTGCCATCCAGCGCATGACTCGGCTTGGGCCCGTCAATGCACGGCGCCTTGCGCGGGCGCTTGACCACCACGCGGTGGCTGGCCAACGCCAGGGCGGCCGCGAGCAAGGCCGGCGCATCCGGATCATCGCCCACCAGCGGTCGAAACAGGCGCATTTCCTTCTTCACCAGGGCGGTTTTCTCGCGGTGTGGAAACATCGGGTCCAGATAGATCACCTGGGGCGGCTCACCCTCCCAATTGAGCATCACATCGATGGAATTGCCCTTGAGCAACTGCATGCGCGCCACAATCGGCGCTACCTCAAAATCCTGAGCAGCGCGGGCCAGGCCGTCTTCGAGCAAGGCGCCGATCAGCGGCTGGCGTTCGATCAGGCTCATCTCGCACCCAAGGCTGGCCAGTACGAACGCGTCCTTGCCCAACCCGGCGGTGGCGTCCAGCACCCTAGGCCGCACGCCTTGAGCAATGCCCACGGCCTTGGCGATCATTTGCCCGCTGCCACCGCCATATAAACGCCGGTGCGCCGCGCCACCTTCGACAAAGTCGACCCGCACCGGTCCCGGCGCATCTGGCCCAAGCTGCTGCAATTGCAGCCCCTGCTCGCCCACTTGCAGGGAAAAATCCGCATCCGCCACCTGTAGCGGCAAGCCCAGCTGCGAAGCCCACTGCTCGGCGCGGGCCTGGAAACTGTCGGCCAACGCCTGGACCTGGATGCGGCTGGCCGCTGGTTGTTCGTTCATCAATCGCTACGCTCAAAAATATTAAGGATCGGCAAACAGCGGCCGATAAAAAAAGCAGTCAGGTATTTTGCCAGAGCTGAGCGTCGACCGAGAAAAATGTCAGACATTCTTCCCCTAACCATCGGTGTACTGCCGACCCACAACCACTACGGCCTGCGCAATACTCAAGCGCTGGCCGGGGTGAGTCATGTGTGGCAGGACTTCTTCGCCCGTGCGCTGGCCGAACAGCTTGGTGAAACGTCGCAGGCACTGGCGGCCAAGGCGCCTGCAACGACCGACCCGACGGTGGAACCCAGCGAAGGCGCCGACCTGCTCTCGCAGATCCTCACCCAGCGTGAGTGCGATGTAAAAGACACCGAGATCGCCCCGCCTGAGCCGCTGTTCCTGCCGATTGCCGAATTCGAAACCGAGTTGCTGCCACCGGCGGCCACGCCGTTCCCGGAAGAAGAAATCGTCGCCCAGCAGCGCCAGCAGGATTTCGACAGCGGTTGGGTCCGCCCGATTGTGCTGAACGCCGGCCAACCGCTACCAGCACCCGGCCCGGCGCCCCAGCCGCGTCCACTGCATTTGCCGATTGCCGAGTTCGAACTGGACCTGTTGCCACCAGCGGCCACGCCATACCCTGAAGAAGAAATCATCGCGCAACAGAAGGCGCTGGACTTCGACTACTACTGGGCGCGCCCGCTGGTTACCCACAACCTGCGCCTGGCCGCTTAAGCCTCAGCGACACACCCACCATCGCCCCATGTCGAGGTGAAAATGGTTGCGGTGGGCAACGTTGTAGTCCGGGCTCAGCACCACGTTGAAGTCGTCACAGGCGCCATCGCGCACCAGGCGCAGGAAACGCGCGCTGTCGCCCTCCCCCGGCCAATCCTTCAACACGCTGATGCTGCGCCCATCGGCCAGGCGAAAACCGGCGATATCCAGGGCATTGGCTGATGCATGTTGACTCAGGCGCCCGTCCGCACGGTTGTAGATAGTGCGGCAGGCAAAGCTGCCCAAATGCTCGACCCGACTCACCGCCTGGCCAAACACAGCCTGGGCGGCCGGTTGCAGGCTGTGGCGCTCGAACAACGCAAACGCCACAGCCAGGGGGCAACTGGCCAGAAAGCTGCTACTCAAGGCCACCTCAGCGCCCTGCACACGCAGGACATCGCGCAACGGGCACGCCGCATCGGCTGCGCTATCCGCCTGACGAGTCACCCGCAGGCCAGAGGTTTTCAAGACCTGGTCACACAGCGCCGGATCATCCTGCAAACGGCTGAGCTTGTAGCGCGTGAGCAGGTTGGGACTGGCGCGCACATCAAGGGGTGCCCAGGGGTTCCATTCAGCCCGCATCGGCAGCCAGTCGCGCCAGACACCCAGCACAAAGGCGCCCGCCAACAGCAACAGCAGGCCCAGCACTTTTATCGAACCCACGGCTCAATCCTTGAAAAATCGAACGCCTAGAGTAACCCCAGTTGCTGTGCAACGGGCTCTCGATGCAGGGTGGGCAGCGGCGGCAGGCCGGGCAGACGCGCCATCAGCTTTGCATGAAAGCGCAACGCCAATTGGGCCGCGAGGCGGTTGTCCGAGGTGTGCAGGAACATGTAGGGCGTGCGCCCCTCTTCGATCCAGCTGGCGATCTTTTCTACCCACGGGATCAGAAACGGGTCATTGGCTTCCAGCTGCGGATGCCCGATGAAGCGCACCTGCGGAAACTGGGTCAGCGCCGCCGGGCGCGGTGGCACCCTGGGCTTTTTGGATTGGGCGTGCAGCACTGCCGCCGAGGTTGACGTGCAACTGAACAGGGCGCGAGGGTCAAGGCAGATGCGCTCGACGCCACGGTCGCGCAACAGGCGGTTGAGCATACGTTCGGCGTCACCCTTGGCGAAAAACTGCTCATGCCGGACTTCCACCGCCAACGGCCGATCAATGCCATCGAGGAATCCGGCCAGCTCAGCCAGGCGTTGCGGGGTAAACGCCTTTGAGAGCTGCAGCCACAGCGGTGAAACGCGCTCACCCAAAGGGCTCATCAAGCCGACAAAACTTTCTGCCGCAGGCAATTGCTCGCGCAAGTCACCCGCGTGGCTGATATCGCCCGGGAATTTGGCGGTGAAGCGAAAGTCAGCGGGCATGATCTCGGCCCAGCGCTGCACGGTGGCGGCCGAGGGTCGAGCATAAAAGGTGGTATTGCCTTCAACCGCATTGAAGACTTGGGAATAGAGCCCGAGGTAATCGCTGGAACGCGCGTCAACCGGGTACAGGTACTCGCGCCAGGCGTTTTCACTCCAGGACGGGCAACCGATGTAGTAAGGCAAACCCATCAGATATGAATGTCGAGACCCAGCACTTCCATATCCCATTCGACAAAGCCGGCGGTGGTCAGGTAACTGGCCAGGGCGGTGGCGACGCTTTTGCTCATGGAACGGGGGAAGACCATGTCTTGCTGACGGGCAGGAACGCCGCTGATGCGTGCGCTACCGGAACCCTTGGCGCTGGAAGGCGAATCAGCGTGAACTTCAATGAAGTCGGGCGAATCTTCTACGGACTCATCTACCGTCACGTTTGCCTTGCGCGGCTTACGCTTGAGAGGGTAGGACTGTGAGGTGAAGCCGTCTATACGCATACATGCAGACTCGGTATCAATGATGGCAATTTAGCGGCACTTTCCGTAGTGCGCAAATGCTCTGGTGATAACTAGAACACATAATTTGTAAAAGGTTTAAAAACCGCGGCAAATTCTGACGATTGGCGAAATTTGCCGTCGAATTCGCCTATTTTTGACGTCAAATAATCCCGCGCTCGGCCTTGGTCTGCGCCACTTTATCGCGCAGGTAAACCGGCGCAGCTTGATCCGCCGGAATCGCTTCGCCGCGCTCGAAGGCAAAACGTGCCAACGTCAGCAGGTCTTCGGCATGGGGCAACATCGCAGCATCCTGCCCGGCCAATTGCACGTTGATACGCTCGCCATAACCCCAGCCAGTGCCGGCACCGAACCACTCACCGCTGGCATCGGCCGGCAACCCTGCCGCTTCCGGCGGCTGCACGGCCTCCACACCCACCAGACGCATTTCGCCGGCAGTTTCGCGATAGCAGCCCCAATACACTTCGTCCATCCGCGCATCGATCGCCGCGGCCACTTGCGTGGCGCCGTGTTCACGCAGTGCGCGCTGGGCCAGCACGGCCAGGTTGGACACCGGCAATACCGGACGCTCCAAGGCAAACGCCAGGCCCTGCACCACACCAATGGCAATGCGCACGCCGGTAAAGGCACCGGGGCCACGGCCAAAGGCGATGGCATCCACCGCAGCCAGTGTGGTGCCGGCGTCTTCGAGCAACTGCTTGATCATCGGCAGTAACTTCTGCGCGTGCAGGCGCGGGATCACCTCGTAGTGGCTCGTTACCTTGCCATCGTGCAGCAAGGCAACGGAGCAAGCTTCAGTCGCGGTGTCCAGGGCCAGCAGGGTGCTCATCGGTGTGGGTGTCCAAATCGGGAAAAAAGTGCGCCAGTATAAACAACAACGGCCCGCAAGCGGGCCGTTGTACGCAAAGCGGATGGCGGGATCAGCTCAGTGCTTGCAATACCTTGGCGGTAATGGCTTCAACCGAGCCCACGCCAGGGATGTGGCTGTATTTGGGCTTGCCCTGGGCTGCCGACAGCTTCTGGTAGAAGTCCACCAGCGGCTTGGTCTGGGAGTGGTAGACCGACAGGCGATGACGCACGGTTTCTTCGGTGTCGTCTTTACGCTGCACCAGGTCTTCACCGGTAACATCGTCCTTGCCTTCAACTTTCGGCGGGTTGTAGACGATGTGGTAAACGCGGCCCGAGCCTTCGTGAACGCGACGACCGGCAATACGCTGGACGATTTCTTCGTCTTCTACGGCGATTTCAACCACGGCGTCCAATTCAACACCGGCCTTCACCAAGGCTTCAGCCTGGGGAATGGTGCGAGGGAAACCGTCGAACAGGAAACCGTTCTTGCAATCGTCCTGGCTGATGCGTTCCTTGACCAGGTTGATGATCAGGTCATCGGAGACCAGGCCGCCGCTGTCCATCACGCTCTTGGCGATCAGGCCCAGCTCGGTGCCCGCCTTGACGGCCGCACGCAGCATGTCGCCGGTGGAGATTTGTGGAATGCCGAATTTTTCAGTGATGAACTTTGCCTGAGTACCTTTACCGGCCCCGGGAGCTCCCAGCAGAATGACGCGCATCGATGTGCTCCTCAATTTTTTATAGAGATGACGCTCGGATTCGCCGCGTGGGGCCAATCTCGTAAAAATATGGTTCCAGGCCGATCAAACGGCCAAAGGCTGATCAAGATACACAGCGGGCCCTCACCATACAAGCCGCCAAAAGTAGGAGAAACCCGCACCCGACATGCGTCAGCAACGGGGTGTGCCTGAGCGCAACCCGCCTGCTCAAACAGCGACCGCCCTTTTCAGGGCGGTCGCTGTGGTTGATCCGCAAGCCATTGAGAACACGCGAGAAACCTCAACCGGTGTTGCGCAAACCGGCGGCAATACCGGCCACGGACACCAGCAGCGCCTGTTCCAGAGGGCTGTCTTGCGCCGCCTCTTGTTGGCGGGAACGTGCCAGCAACTCGGCCTGCAACAGGTGCAAGGGGTCGAGGTAGGTGTTGCGCAGGCGGATGAACTCCAGGGTATCGGGACTATGGGCCAGTAGCTGCGACTGGCCGGTCAGGCCAAGCACCACAGCGCAGGCCTGCGACAATAGGTCGCGTAAATGCGCCCCCAATGGCAGCAGGTCTGGCTGCACCAGGCGCTCATCATAAAGACGGGCGATATCGGCATCGGCCTTGGCCAGCACCATTTCCAGCATGTCGATGCGCGTGCGGAAAAACGGCCACTGTTCACGCATCTGCGCCAGCAACTCACCTTCACCGCGCTCCAGCGCCTTGCTCAATGCCGCCTCCCAGCCGAGCCAGGCCGGCAGCATCAGGCGCGTTTGGGTCCAGCCGAAGATCCACGGGATCGCGCGCAAGCTTTCAATCCCTCCTGCGCGACGCTTGGCCGGGCGGCTGCCCAAGGGCAAGCGGCCCAACTCCTGCTCCGGCGTGGACTGGCGGAAATACTCGACGAACTGCGGATTCTCACGCACCACGGCGCGGTAAGCGCTGACGCCGTCTGCCGCCAATTCGTCCATCAGGTGACGCCACGCGGGCTCCGGTGGTGGCGGTGGCAGCAGTGTTGCCTCCAGCACGGCGGCCAGATAGAGGTTGAGGTTCTGCTCGGCGATATCCGGCAGGCCGAATTTGAAGCGGATCATCTCGCCTTGTTCCGTGGTGCGGAACCGCCCCGCCACCGAGCCCGGTGGCTGCGACAGGATCGCCGCATGAGCCGGGCCGCCGCCACGGCCGACGGTGCCACCGCGACCGTGAAACAACAGCAGCTCCACCTGCTGTTCGCGGCAGATATCCACCAGACGCTCCTGCGCCCGGTATTGCGCCCAGGCGGCGGCGGTAGTGCCGGCGTCCTTGGCCGAGTCGGAGTAGCCGATCATGACTTCCTGAGGGCCCTGCAACCGTGAGCGATAACCCGGCAGTTGCAACAGCCGTTCCATGACCGGCCCGGCATTATCCAGGTCGGCCAGGGTCTCGAACAACGGCACCACACGCATCGGCCGTTGTACGCCCGACTCTTTGAGCAGCAGCTGCACCGCCAGTACATCCGAGGCGGCACCCGCCATGGAGATGACATACGAGCCCAACGACGCAGCCGGTGCGGCAGCGATTTCCTTGCAGGTATTGAGCACCTCGGCAGTGTCTGCCGACGCTTTGAAATACCCCGGCAACAACGGCCGACGATTGGCCAGTTCCTGGGTCAGGAAGCGGATGCGCGCGCCTTCGTCCCAATCCTCATAACGCCCAAGGCCCAGGTAGTCAGTGATTTCAGTCATGGCCGCCGAATGACGGCTGGAGTCCTGACGCACATCCAGGCGCACCAGGAACAAACCGAAGGTCACTGCACGGCGAAGGCAATCGAGCAGCGGCCCGTCGGCGATCACGCCCATGCCGCATTCGTGCAGTGACTGGTAGCACAACTCCAGCGGGTCCAGCAGGTCGCGGTTGTTTTGCAACACATCGGCAGGTGCCGGGGTGCTGGCAGTCAACGACGCATGAGCCCACTGGCGTGTGGCACGCAGGCGTTCGCGCAGTTGCTTGAGCAGGGCGCGATAGGGTTCGACGCTGTCGCCGACCTTGGCTTGCAACGCCGGGCTGGCCTGTTGCATCGACAGCTCGGAGGCCAAATGATCGATGTCGCGCAAGTACAAGTCGGCCGCCATCCAACGCGCCAGCAGCAGCACTTCGCGGGTGACCGGCGCGGTGACATTCGGGTTGCCGTCTCGGTCGCCGCCCATCCACGAGGCAAAGCGAATCGGCGCAGCCTCCAGAGGCAGGCGCAAGCCGGTGGCAGCGTGCAGGGCCTGGTCGGCCTTGCGCAGGTAATTGGGGATGGCGTGCCACAGCGAATGTTCGATCACCGCAAAGCCCCATTTGGCTTCATCCACCGGGGTGGGCCGGATGCGGCGGATTTCTTCGGTGTGCCAGGCTTCGGCAATCAGCCGTTGCAAGCGTTCGCGGATCTGCTCGCGTTCGGCGCTGGTGAGGTCACGGTGGTCCTGCAGGGCCAGTTGCGCGGCGATGGCATCGTATTTCTGGATCAGCGTACGGCGAGCCACTTCGGTGGGGTGGGCGGTGAGCACCAGCTCGATCTCCAACCGCGCCAACTGTCGGGCCAGCGATTCATTGCTGTGGCCTTCGCTTTTAAGGCGTGCCAGCAACTCCGGCAAGACCCGGGATTCAAAAGGCGCCGGTTGCGATTCATCGCGTCGATGAATCAGTTGATATTGTTCGGCAATGTTGGCCAGGTTGAGGAACTGGTTGAAGGCCCGGGCTACGGGCAGCAACTCATCCTCCTGCAACTGATTCAAGCTGGCACTCAGTTCGTCACCGGCCGCCTTGTCCGAGACAGCGCCGCGGCGGTCAGCCTTGGCGCCTTTGCGGATTTGCTCGATCTTGTCGAGAAAGTTATCGCCGTACTGCTCTCGAATGGTGTTGCCCAACAGTTCACCCAGCAGGTGAACATCCTCACGCAAGCGTGCATCGATATCACTCATCAGCCAATCTCCAGCCAGAAATCCGGGACGCGCAGGTGTTCCAGAGTGCCGTCGGCATCGGTTTCTGACAAGGCCGAACGCAAACCACTTTAAACCTTGCGCCTTGGAGCTAGTCTCAAGGATGAGCCGTCGCATTGTTCACGCGGGCGGCTGGTCACTCATCACCGCCTGCCAGCGCGGGCTTATTGAGGTAGCCATGAAAATTCGAGAACTGGCCCAACATTGGGAAGAAACCGCCAAGGGTCGCCTGACCAAGACTGGGTACGCGATTCATCTGGATGTGGAATCTGCCGCAAGGCTGGCCGCCATTGCCGAGATGTACCCCAAGCGCCACGTCGAAGAACTGCTCGGCGAGTTGATCGGCGCCGCCCTTGAAGAGCTGGAAGAAAGCTTTCCCTATATCAAGGGCGACCAGGTGATTGCCACCGATGAAGAGGGGGATCCGTTGTATGAAGACGTGGGTCTCACTCCCAGGTTTCTGACATTGTCGCGCCGCTACTTGCATGATTTGTCCGCAAGCGCTGACGAACAGAAGCACTGAAAAACAGTTTATTGACGTCAATTTAACCCAGGTATTCCGGGCCTTTTACGGGTTCGGAGTACCGCTGCGCGCTGGGAAAGTTCCATATCCTGAACACTGACCATTCAGTCAGATATTTTTTTAGGCAAATCGCCATATCCGCTGAACTTTTGAAAAAAGCCTCAGGTCACAGCCAGTAGCCATCACTTGTGGAACGGTCGTTTGAACTGGTGTCATGTGCTTTAGCGCCGGGCCCGCAACCGATACGCCACGATGGATTTTGATGTTTTTCAGGAGTTATCCAATGGAGTTGAAGACGATGAACACCAGCACCGCCAAATCCTCGTTTAACCACCTGCGCGGGCTCAAATTGGCCGCACTGGCAATCGGCACCAGCTTCGTTCTGGCAGGCTGCGCCGGCAACCCTCCAACCGAGCAGTACGCTGTGACCCAGTCGGCCGTTAACAGCGCCGTAAGCGCTGGCGGTACCGAGTTTGCAGCCGTTGAAATGAAGTCGGCTCAGGACAAGCTCAAAGAAGCTGAAATCGCGATGCACGACAAAAACTACGAGAAAGCTCGTCAGTTGGCTGAACAAGCCGAGTGGGATGCCCGCGTCGCTGAGCGTAAAGCCCAGGCTGCCAAGGCTCAACAGGCTGTGAAGGATTCTCAGAAGGCTGTTGAAGAACTGCGTAAGGAAGGCATGCGCCCAGCTGCAATCATGCAGAAGTAAGCACTGCCCCTTGACTGCATCGCACCTGATATCGAATTGAAAGGACGACACGACTATGCGTAAACAATTGATGATCCCTGCCCTGCTGGCGATGAGCGTTGCCTTGGCGGCCTGCTCCACCCCGCCGAACGCGAACCTGGAAAATGCACGGACCAATTTCTCGGCCCTGCAAACCAACCCGCAAGCCACCAAACTGGCAGCCCTGGAAACCAAAGACGCCAGCGAATGGCTGGACAAGGCTGACAAGGCGTACCGCGACAACGAAGACGAGAAGAAAGTCGACCAACTCGCGTACCTGACCAACCAGCGCGTTGAAGTGGCCAAGGACACCATCGTCCTGCGCGAATCCGAAGCCAAGCTGAAAAACGCCGGCGACGAACGTGCCCGCGCCCTGCTGGACGCCCGTGACGCGCAAATCAAGCAGTTGCAAAACAGCTTGAACGCCAAGCAAACCGACCGTGGCACCCTGGTGACTTTCGGTGACGTACTGTTCGCCACCAACAAGTCCGACCTGAAATCCAGCGGCCTGGTGAACATCACCAAGCTGGCGCAGTTCCTGCGCGACAACCCGGACCGTAAAGTCATCGTTGAAGGCTACACCGACAGCACCGGTTCGGACTCGTACAACCAGAGCCTGTCGGAGCGTCGTGCAGCTTCCGTACAGCGTGCACTGGCTCAACAAGGTGTGGATATCTCGCGCATCGTGACCCAGGGCTACGGCAAGGAATATCCGGTTGCCGACAACGGCAGCGTTTCTGGCCGAGCCATGAACCGTCGCGTTGAAGTGACCATCTCCAACGACAACCAGCCGGTCAAGCCACGGTCTTCCGTTGCTAACTGATTGATTGTTGAGTGATAAAAAAACCCACCTCGCGGTGGGTTTTTTTTGGCTACGAAAATGTGATTGGACGATCGGTATCTTCATCCGGCGGCGTTATCATCTTCGCGCTTGTGGGGTTGCCTGGCGGGTTGCCAGTCAATTTGTTACGCGCCTGCTCTTGGGCATCGTGCCGCTCCAACGCCTGATGCGCCCTGGCCATGGCCAGCATGTTGCGTATCACATTAATATCGATCACTGCTTCCCCGCCCCCTTCTGTGTAAGTTACATGGCCCTCTGTGGCTTTTTTACACAAAACGGTTCCCGGTATTTTCGTCGGGGCGCTGATCAAGCGTTGTGATCCTCAGGCCTACTCCTGCAATTGCGGGGTTTGCTCCCCCATGCAACGCACGGCCTGCTTCTTGTTGTTCACCAGCACGCCGCTCAAGCCTTTCTGATCGGTATCAAACATCACCAGCACACCGTCGACACACTGCGCCACTTGTGCGGCGGGCGTGAGGGAGACTTTGTAATCCTCACCGGGCACGGTCTTGAGCATGGTGAAGTCGCTGAGCAACAACGCATCTTCGGGTTTGGCAAAGTGCAAGTAGCCGTAGTACCACAGGCAACCGACTGTACCGATGATGGTGCCGATGCCGGTGAGGATCAGCGGGATCATGTTGCGTTCTTCGCTCATTGCGGGCTCTCTGATGAATCAACTTTAGGAACTGGATAATTCGGAATCTCGCCCAGACGGCGCAGGCCATTGAAGTGCTGCGGGTCGTCCAGGTAACGCAGCATGACGGTTTGCCAGGTCTTGTCGGCAAATGTCTGTACATGACCGCCACGGGTCAGTTGCAGCACCCTGGGCGGGGGGGCCGCTTGATACAGGCGGATGCCATTGGCCACCGGCACGATGGGATCATCCAGGCTGTGGAACAGCAGTTTTGGCACGCCGGTCAGCTGGGGTATGGCATTGATTGCACTGTCGGCGTCGGGCACCAGCCACGACAGGGGCACCTGCAACGGCCAGGTTAACCAGGAAGTGCTCAGGGCGAATTGTCCTACGTCACGATAACTGGCGGGCACGCCGTCCAGTACCAAGGCTTTTAGTTGGGCTTGACGCTCCGGGTGGGCTGCCAGGTAATGCACCGCCAGTGCACCGCCCAGGCTTTGGCCGAGAATAATCAGCGGTTGACCCTGGGTTTCAGGCGCCTTGTCGATCCAGCCGAATGCGGCGTCGATATCCTGGTAGATCGCCGGCAACGACGGCTTGCCTTCCGACAGCCCATAGCCGCGATAGTCCAGCAACAGCACTTGATAACCCTGCTCCGGCAACCACCAACTGCCCCCCAGGTGCCAGGCGAGGTTGCCGCCGTTACCATGCAGGTGCAGCACCGTTCCCTTGAGAGGCACGCCGGGTTTGGCCGGCAGCCACCAGGCGTGCAGTTTCACGCCATCTGCGGTGGTGAGCGTGACGTCGCGGTATTGCAGGTGGGCTTTTTCTGGGGTGAAGGGTAGGCCGGGCTCGGGGTAGAACAGCAAGGAGCTGCAGCCGTTCAATGTGAGTAGCAGGCATAAAATGCCGAGGATTCTCATCCGTTGAAACCTCGCGAAAGTTCTGAAGACCAGTAAAGATCAAATGTGGGAGATGGCTTGCCTGCGATAGCGGTCTATCAGTGACTGAGTGCTGGCTGACCCAGCGCTATCGCAGGCAAGCCAGCTCCCACATTTTTTGATTCGGTTTCGTCAGTTACAGGATATTGGAGTAATCCGCCTCGATCCGATCCAGGCTCAAATGGTTGAGGAAGTTGGAGAAACACATCCACGCCGCCAGCGCGTTCATATCGCGAAACTGCTCCGGCAGGTACTTGGGCGGTACCACCAGCCCCTCATCCACCAGTTGGCGCAGGGTGCGCATGTCTTCCAGGGTGGTCTTGCCACAGAACAGCAGCGGCACTTGTTCCAGCTTGCCTTTGCGCACGGCGAGCTGGATGTAGTTGTAGACCATGATAAAGCCCTTGAGGTAGGACAGATCCTTGGTAAACGGCAGACCGGTCGGCACCGAACCACGGAACACCCGGCTGGCGTTGCCATAGCTCTCGGCCATTTCAAAGCCTTGCTCACGGAAGAACTCGAACACCTGCAGGAAGTCGGCGCCCTCCTCCACCATATGGATGGCGCGGGTACGGTTGGTCAGTTTGCGCAAGCGGCTGGGATAGGAGGCAAACGTGATGATTTCCATCAGGATCGCCAGGCCCTCCTGAGTCACGGTGGACGACGGCGGGCCCTTGGACAGGAACGTACAGATCGGCTGGTTCTGGCCGTTGAGCGTGGTGCCCACATGCACCAGCCCTTCGTGTACTTCCAGGGCGCGCACGTCGCGGTCATTGAACATCGCATCGGCGCGGATCTTGATGTAGTCGGCGCCCGCGGCTGCATCGGCGACGATACCGTCGGATTCGAACACGCGAATGGTCTCTTCTGCTTCGCCAAACACCTTGTTCAGACGGGTTTGCAGCAGGCTTACGGCGTCCTTGGCGGTGAGGGTCTTGGCTTCGTCCTTGAGATCGCCCCGGCCATCGATATTGTTCAGGTAGTCCGAGAGCATCAGCCCCAGGTCTGCCAGGGTCGGGTCGCCGGCGTGGAACGCATCGGAGGCAGCGCCGTACAGTTCCTGAGAGATAAGGCCAAAGTCCTCGGTGCCGCGCGCTTCAAGCATACGCACCACCATGCGGTATTCGCGGCACATGCGCCGCATGATCTGCCCCACCGGGCTGAACTGCCCCAGGCGGCGGGTGATGTCGCGCTCGATGTTCTGGAACTCCAGCTTCACGGCACTGGAATCAAAAGACAGGGGCCGGTTCAGGTAGTAATCGCGGTCCACGGCAGGCATGGCCTTGCCCTTGGCCTTGAGAAAACCCTGGCGGATGTTCTCGTCCCACTTCACTGCGTCGAGAACCCGGATCGGTGTCTGCGCCAGCACAATGCGATCGGACAAGCTGCGTATCGTCTGCTGGTAATCGTCCACCCGGTATTTCCCTCTTTAAACGTTGAACCCTCTCAGGCTTTGCTCGAACGCTGTCAGACCGAGGCCAGTACCAGGTGCATGTAGCGCTTGAGGATTTCAAGCATCTCTTCACCGGTCAGAGGCTCTGCGCCGCCCAACAGGCCCTGATATTCCATCCGACTGATGATAGCCGTCAACACCTTGGCATCCTGCTGCGGCTCACGGGAGCCCAATACCTGGAAAAACTGCCCGGTGCCCTGCAACAGGATCTGTTGGTGGGAGCGTACCAGTTCGGCCAGGCGCGGGTTGAGCAGGGCTTCCTGGCGAAACGCCTGCTCGGCCATCAGGTATTCGCGGCGATTGGTCAGTTGGCGCAGCACGTAATCGGCGGTCAGCCGCGCGATGTCATCGGCCAGTTGCGAGCGCGACTGCGGGCTGCCGTCGCCATAGGCGACCATCTCGCGCAACAGGCCTTCGTTGCGCACCCACAGCTTGCCCATGAACGCGGCGCTTCGTTCCACGTACTGGGCGAAGGTGTCGGTGAGCAGGTCGTCGATGTCTTTGAAGTAATAGGTGGTGGCTGATAGCGGCACCCCCGCCTCTGCCGCCACTGCACGGTGACGGACCGCCCGCACGCCATCGCGCACGACAATACGCATGGCCGCATCGAGAATGTCTTGCCGGCGTTGCTCGCTGCCCCGTCGACTGGCCTTGCGGCCCTGGTACTGAACGCTTTCAGCCACGGCAGCAGCAATGCCGGCGGCACCTTCTTGAGCCATTACGCGGTTCACCACACTTCTTCCTTTAAAGGTGCCACTGGAATACGCCACATAAAAAAGCCGCCTTATAAAAGGCGGCTTCGGATTTCGCAACGGTTACGCTTGTGGCCGCATGTGCGGGAACAGGATCACATCGCGGATCGACGGCGAGTTGGTCAACAACATCACCAGGCGGTCGATGCCGATGCCTTCACCGGCGGTCGGCGGCATGCCGTATTCCAGGGCACGTACGAAGTCGGCGTCGTAGTGCATGGCTTCGTCATCACCGGCGTCCTTGTCGGCCACCTGGGCCATGAACCGCTCGGCCTGATCTTCCGCGTCGTTAAGCTCGGAGTAGGCGTTGGCGATTTCGCGACCGCCGATGAACAGCTCGAAACGGTCAGTGACGTTCGGGTTGTCGTCGTTGCGACGCGCCAGCGGCGACACTTCGAACGGGTACTGGGTAATGAAGTGCGGCTGTTCCAGCTTGTGCTCAACCAGCTCTTCGAAAATCATCACCTGCAATTTGCCCAGGCCTTCGAAGCCCAGCACCTTGGCGCCGGCTTTCTTGGCGATGGCACGAGCCTTGTCGATGTCATTCAGGTCGTCAGCGGTCAGCTCAGGGTTGTACTTGAGGATCGAGTCGAACACCGACAGACGCACGAACGGCTCGCCGAAGTGGAACACCTTGTCGCCGTACGGTACGTCGGTAGTGCCGAGAACAAGCTGCGCCAGCTCACGGAACAGTTCTTCAGTCAGGTCCATGTTGTCTTCGTAGTCGGCGTAGGCCTGGTAGAACTCCAACATGGTGAATTCAGGGTTGTGACGGGTCGAGACGCCTTCGTTGCGGAAGTTGCGGTTGATCTCGAACACCTTTTCAAACCCGCCGACCACCAGGCGCTTGAGGTACAGCTCCGGCGCGATACGCAGGAACATTTCCATGTCCAGCGCGTTGTGGTGGGTTTCGAACGGCTTGGCTGCGGCACCACCGGGGATGGTTTGCAGCATCGGCGTTTCCACTTCCAGGAAGTCACGCTGCATCAGGAAGCTGCGGATGTGGGCGATGACTTGGGAACGCACACGGAAGGTCTGGCGTACGTCTTCGTTGACGATCAGGTCAACGTAACGCTGACGATAGCGCTGCTCGGTGTCGGTCAGGCCGTGGTGCTTGTCCGGCAGCGGGCGCAGGGACTTGGTCAGCAGGCGCACGTTGGTCATCTCGACGTACAGGTCGCCCTTGCCGGAACGAGCCAGGGTGCCTTCGGCTGCGATGATGTCGCCCATGTCCCAGGTCTTCACCGAGGCCAGGGTTTCTTCCGAGAGGGTTTTACGGTTGACGTAGACCTGGATACGCCCGGTCATGTCCTGAATCACCATGAACGAGCCACGGTTGAGCATGATGCGACCTGCCACCTTGACCGGGATCGCCGCTTCTGCCAGCTCTTCCTTGGTCTTGTCCGCGTACTGTTTCTGCAAGGCATCGCAGTAGTTGTCGCGGCGGAAGTCGTTGGGGAAGGCGTTACCCTTGGCGCGCTCGGCAGCAAGCTTTTCCTTGCGCAGGGCGATCAGGGAGTTTTCTTCCTGTTGCAGGGCTTGCGGGTCGAGTTGTTGGTCGCTCATGTCTTTTGAAATTCCATCACAGGTACGTTTTCCCCAGCCTTCGGCTGGGGATCGCGAGCAAGCTCGCTCCTACAGGGGTGTTACAGGCCGGACTTCAGGCTGGCTTCCAGGTATTCGTCGATATCACCGTCGAGTACCTTGTCGCAGTCGCTGCGTTCGATGTTGGTGCGCAGATCCTTGATCCGCGAGGCATCCAGTACATACGAACGGATCTGATGACCCCAGCCGATATCCGACTTGGTGTCTTCCAGCGCCTGGGAAGCGGCGTTGCGCTTCTGCATTTCCTGCTCGTACAACTTGGCCCGCAGCATTTTCATGGCGGTGTCCTTGTTGGCGTGCTGGGAACGTTCGTTCTGGCAGCTGACCACGGTGTTGGTCGGTACGTGGGTGATACGTACAGCCGAGTCGGTGGTGTTTACGTGCTGACCACCAGCACCGGAGGAACGGTAGGTGTCGATGCGCAGGTCAGCCGGGTTGATCTCGATTTCCACCTTGTCGTCGATCTCTGGCGAGACGAACACGGCCGAGAACGAGGTGTGACGACGGTTGCCGGAGTCGAACGGGCTCTTGCGCACCAAGCGGTGCACGCCGATCTCGGTACGCAGCCAGCCAAAGGCGTATTCGCCCTTGATATGCACGGTCGCGCCCTTGATACCGGCGACTTCACCGGCGGACAGTTCCATGATGGTCGCATCGAAACCGCGTTTGTCGGCCCAGCGCAGGTACATGCGCAACAGGATGTTGGCCCAGTCCTGGGCCTCGGTGCCGCCGGAACCGGCCTGGATATCCAGGTAGGCGTTGTTCGGGTCCATTTCATGGCTGAACATGCGGCGGAATTCAAGCTTGGCGAGGTTTTCCTCAAGACGGGCCAGCTCGGCGACGACATCGCCCACTGCGCCTTCGTCATTCTCTTCGACAGCCATGTCCAGCAAGTCACGGCAGTCGGCCAGACCGGTGTTCAGCTCGTCGAGGGTGTCGACGATCTGCGCCAGCGCCGCGCGCTCGCGCCCCAGTTCCTGGGCGTATTCAGGTTTGTTCCAGACACTCGGATCTTCAAGCTCGCGATTGACCTCGGTCAGACGCTCATGCTTTTGATCGTAGTCAAAGATACCCCCGAATAGTTTCGGAGCGCTCGGACAGGTCCTTGATGGTGTTAAGGATCGGGTTGATTTCCATGGCGGGCAGCACTCGTTGGCGAACTTTTGAAAGCCGGCGAGTATAACGGCAAACGGCTGGAAACGGCAGCCCGCTTGGTCGATTCTGCCAAGACAGCGCTTCCCTCTCATCACGCTTGCTTCAGTGACAGACACGCGACCATCACAGCATTTCCTATAGGTTGACGATGCCGCGCGTTAGAAAACCCGACCTACTACTCGCTAAAACCAGACCGCTCATCTGTTTATACAAATAATTTGAAAATCCAAATCAGAGCCTGCCTAAAAGACCACAAACCAACCCACTCCAATAAAAACAAACAATTAGGTTGCTAGCCAAATCATCCCAAGACTCAAGTCACAAACATACAAGAATATAAATACATCAGTTTCAGAACCATCTTACAAAGCCTCCTACACGCATAAAATCAAATCAAAACGCCATCAGTTTTTTCTTTCCTCCTTCTCAAATAAGTTCGATCAAAGCGCCTGAGCTTTTTCTTCAGGACGCAGAAACTTCTAACGATCACTCTCACAAAAATGGAGAGGCCCTATGGCACAACAAGGGTGGCAGCCAGGACAACCTTTAGAACTCAAACCGACGATAATTACCGCCGGGAGACGAAACACTTATTGGGGTGGTGAAGGCGGAGGCTACGTAGGAAGTGGAGATGGCTGGGGCCTTCAAGAAGGGCCACGTCGAGGTGAAGGAGACCGTAGCCGCTTCAAGCAGTTTGATTTCCCTAGCACCACCGCCGATTTCATTGGAGAGCAAAAGTACAATCAATCCTTGATTGACGCGGAGTACAGCGCACGGTTCGCAACCCTCACTACTGAAACTGAAGGCGAACTCGCAGAGAAACAGCAAGCCGCGAAAGCTTCACAGGCACTCACAGAGACAGCCTCAGCCATTCTCGATCAAAAAATCGCATTTGAAATCATCGACGCGAAAAAATCCAAATACGCCAGTACTGCACCACTCATCTATGGGCTCTATGATCAAAGCCCTTTTTACCTGATGGAAAACTTAACTTATACAAAGCTACGTGAAACACTTGCCTCTTCTGACCCGATAAACAATCTGGGCGATGCCTACACACTTTACGACAACGTCTGGAGGGCCGCACAAGAACTCAAGGCTCTCTCGCTCTCCATAGACATTCTGACTAAAAAACTTTCAGGGTTGGCAAAGGCTCGGCAAACACTGGAGGCCAATTTAGCCGAACATGATCCTGGCTGGGCAAATTTACACAATGAGTATCTGAAGGCCATTGCCGATGAGTTGGAAATTCAGGTGCAGTTGCTGCCGGAATACCTGCAGGTGGAACTCGCCTCTCTTGCCGGTTCGGTCGTTGGATTGACACCCGACCAGACCCTCATGCTTTACAAAAACACGCTGGACAAAATGATCGAAGAAACGATGGCTGCGATCAAACCTATTGACCCACCGTTAGCCATAAACCGGAACGGGTTGATGATTTACTATCCCGCAGCCAACCCACAGGTTACACCGCCACTGAGCAAACCCGAGCTTGAGGGACTCAAACAGCTTATTTATCTGCAGCAGAACACCGCTCTTGGGGTGAGATGGCTCAGCCGCCATGATTATGTGCTGAAGTCAGAGTCCGCGCGGTTTCTTGCCAACGCCTCCAATGCAATCAGCGACCTCGCAGAACGTGCGCAGCAGGTAGCAACGGCCCAAGCGCGTATTGAAGCGGTACGAGTAGCCAATACCTATCGACTGTCGGGCACTGCTTCTGCGACTCAAGCGATAGTCATGACCTCAGTCGGGACTATCGCTACAGCAGAAGGGATTACCATCACGCTGCAAGCTGCCATTCGGTCAGCAGTGGCCGCATTGACGGAGTTGGTCGCAAGCACGGCAGGCGGCTTACTTGTCGGTGTTTCAGCTCTGGTCTATTCACCCAAGCTTGCAAACGGAGAACTGGCGGAGCGTTACGCACTCGGTACCCCGGTTTCAACGTTTTTGCCAGACGTCAACGAGTCAACGCTCACCACCGCACTCAATGGCACAATCGACCTGCCAGTGCGAATGAGTTCAAAGACGGCGGAGGATGGACGCTCCGAAGTGTTTGTGGTCATTGCCGACGGTACAAGCGTGCCTTCCAAGGTCAAGGTGGTTGCCGCGACCTACGATTCAGCGCGGAAGGTGTACACCGTCACGACAAGTGACGTCCCACCCAGGACGTTGGTCTGGACACCTATCGTTGCCCCCGGGGATAGCTCAACAACTCTGCCCGTTGACCAGCCTGAACCGCCTGTTTACGTTGGAGCTACGGTGACGCCGGTTGCTGGCAGAGTTGATTCGTTTCCAGGAGTCCGTGAGTCACGTTTTGATGACTTTATAACCGTATTCCCTATAGATTCCGGGTTGCCTCCTATCTATGTGATGTTCAGGGATAGGCGGGAGGATCCGGGAGTTGCTACCGGGATGGGCCAACCTGTGTTTGGCAACTGGCTTGGAACAGCGACCACAGACGACGGCGCCCCCATTCCATCGCAAATCGCTGATCAGTTGAGAGGCCAGCAGTTTAAAAATTTCAAGGCATTTCGTGAGGCTTTCTGGAAAGCAGTGTCTACAGATTCAGAGTTGGCTCAGCATTTTGCACCTAGTGAGTTAGCCACCATGAAAAATGGACGTTCGCCGATTGTTAAAAAAAGTGAAGCAGTGGGTAAACGGATACGGTTTGAGCTTCATCATAAAAAATATGTGTCTACTGACGGTGAAGTATACGGCATCGACAATATCGTGATTCTAACGCCAAAAAAGCATATCGACATTCACAGAGGTTCCTAAAAATGGGCACATTAATGAGCGAGATGACGGAGCGTGAGTTTTTAAACTTGGTTGTGAAAATCTATAACGACGACTACGCCACAGAAAAAGAGCACACCGATGCAATTTTAAAATTTGAAGCGTTAACCGAACACCCTTCTGGTTCAGATCTAATATTTTATCCGGAGCCTGAAAAAGATGGACCTGAATTTGTAGTAAAAGAAGTTAAAGAGTGGCGCGCGAATAATGGCAAGCCTGGTTTCAGAATTGAATAACGCCGTCCTATCACCTGCCATCGTTTCCACAACGATGGCAGACTTCTTATTTCACTCAACAAGTCAACGGTAACCTCGGCAGTCAACAGCACAATCGACCTGCCGATTCGAATGAGTTCGAAGACGGCTGCCGATGGGCGGTCAGAATCATAATGCTGAAAATCTACACCTACTAACCCCTAAACGTCACATGGAACTTCACAATAAAGGAGCCGAACAATGAAACTCAAACAAAGCTTTTCCGAGTATACAAAAGATGAGTTCCTACTACTCATGCAAGAAATACTCAAGGAAAACACCGCTCCAACCGATGAGCGACTAGATGAGCTTTTACAACACTTCGAGTTAATCACTGAACACCCGGCAGGAACAGATCTTATTTATTACGCCGCATCTGACGCAGAAAGTACAATTGAAGCTATAACTGAAAAAATTGAAACCTGGCGCGCCACCAATAACAAGCCTGGATTTAAGGTTGAACCATAATAAATACGGCCATTAAACTGATATTAAGAGCGGCGTTTTTACTCAACGCGCCTAAGTTTTTTACTAAACCATGAAAAACTCTGAAGTTTAAATATGTGAGGGGCCACCCTCCCACATTTGAATTGGTATACAGCCCTCAGATCATTCGATACCAACCTGATTACGCCCATTATGCTTGGCCGTGTACAGTCCCTCGTCCGCCGCCATGATCAATTGCCGGCAGTCCGTACCCTGGACCAGCGTCAACGTCGACAGCCCAATACTGATGGTCAGGCTGGCACCTTCAGCCGGGGCTGATGCTCCAAAACTTAACAAGCGTATTCACGGCAAAGGTAATTAAGATGAAAATATCAATTTCCGAGTACACAGAAAGCGAGTTTTTAAGCTTTGTAATCTCTCTTTGTGACAGCAGCGTTCGCACCGAAGAAGAAGACATTGAAATGGTTTTCGAGTTTGAACGCCTGACGGAGCACCCGGACGGAGCAGATCTAATCTACTACCCAAGAGATGACAGAGAGGACAGCCCAGAAGGCATTGTAAAAGAGGTCAAAGAGTGGCGGGCGAATAATGGCAAGTCTGGATTCAGAATAGAATAACGCCGCCCTGCCCCCTGCCATCGGCTCTACAACGATGGCAGATTTCTTAGCTCAAAAACTTTCATATGTAATCAATTTGGATGAGTACGAAACTCAGGAGTGCAAGGGGGAAGCCCCCCTCTCACATTAGAATTGGCCTCTAATTACTCGATACCAACCTGATTACGCCCATTATGCTTGGCCGTGTACAAGCCCTTGTCCGCCGCCATGATCAACTGCCGGCAGTCCGTACCTTGGACCGGCGTCAATGTCGACAGCCCAATACTGATGGTCAGGCTGGCACCTTCAGCCGGGGCTATGTGCGGGATTTTCAACGCCGCCACCGCCATGCGCAGTTTTTCTGCCACCAGGCGCGCACCGCCCGGCGAGGTGTTGGGCAGGACCAGCGCAAACTCTTCACCACCATAGCGCGCCGGCAAGTCCGAAGGGCGACTGCTGGCATCGCGAATGGTGGCGGCGACTTTGCGCAAGGCTTCGTCGCCCTCGACGTGGCCGAAGCTGTCGTTGTAGGTCTTGAAGAAATCCACATCGATCATCAACAGCGACAGTTGGGTCTGGTCACGCATGGCGCGGCGCCATTCCAGCTCCAGGTATTCGTCGAAGTGGCGGCGGTTGGACAGCCCGGTCAGGCCGTCGGAGTTCATCAGGCGTTGTAGCACCAGGTTGGTATCGAGCAGCTGTTGCTGGCTGACGCGCAGTGCACGGTAGGCCGCGTCGCGCTGCAACAGGGTCATGTAGGAGCGCGAGTGATAGCGGATACGTGCCACCAGTTCGATGTTGTCCGGCAGTTTGACCAGGTAATCGTTGGCCCCGGCCGCAAAGGCCGCGCTCTTGATCAGCGGGTCTTCCTTGGTGGACAGCACGATGATCGGGATATTCGCGGTCGCCGGGTGATTGCGGTATTCACGCACCAGGGTCAGGCCATCAAGCCCGGGCATCACCAGGTCCTGCAGAATCACCGTCGGCTTGATGCGGATCGCCTGGGCAATCGCCTGGTGCGGGTCGGCGCAAAAGTGGAAGTCGATGTTTTCTTCATGGGCCAAGCCGCGCCGCACGGCTTCGCCGATCATGGCCTGATCGTCGACCAGCAGCACCATAGCGGCGTTCTCATCGGTCTTGAAGTCGTCGAGCTGTAAATCATTCATGTGCAGTCACCTGAATTACTACCTGCAAGCCAGCACGGCGGGAGATTTTTGATCATTTTGCAAAGACCTCCAGCAATCGGGGCGCAATTCTATCCAGTGGGCGAATTTCAACAGCAGCATCAATCGCCGCCGCCGCTTTGGGCATGCCGTACACCGCCGAGCTCTGCTGATCCTGGGCGATGGTCAAATATCCTTGTTCGCGCATTAACTTGAGGCCCTGGGCCCCGTCGCGTCCCATGCCGGTCAGTAGTACGCCGACGGCGTCACCGTTCCAGTAACTGGCGACGCTTTCGAAAAACACGTCGATGGAGGGTCGGTAAATCTCGTTCACCGGCTCTGCGGTATAGGCTAGCGTGCCATTTTTCAACAAGCGAATATGGTGGTTGGTGCCAGCCAGCAATACTACCCCGGCCTGAGGCGGCTCGCCCTCACAAGCCAGGCGCACCGGCAAGCCTGAGGCGCTGCTCAGCCATTCGGCCATGCCGGCGGCGAACACCTGGTCCACATGCTGCACCAGCACGATGGCTGCGGGAAAATCCCGTGGCAAGCCCTTGAGCAGAACCTCCAGGGCCGCCGGCCCACCAGCCGAAGAACCAATGGCCACCAGCCGTTGACGCTTGCCGGTGACCCGCTGCGGCGGGGTTTCGGCACGCACCCGCGTGCCGCGCTGGCCGATCAACCAGCCGATATTGAGGATCTTGCGCAGCAGCGGTGCCGCTGCATCCTTGGGGTTGCCCACGCCCAGCGCCGGGGTATCCACCACATCCAGCGCTCCGTGCCCCATGGCTTCAAATACGCGGCTGACGTTGGCCTGGCGGTCGACAGTGACGATCACAATCGGGCAAGGCGTGTCGGCCATGATCTGCCGGGTGGCCTCCACACCGTCCATCACCGGCATGATCAGGTCCATCAGGATCAGGTCCGGAGTCAGTTCGGCACAGCGCCGCACCGCTTCCAGGCCATTGCTGGCCACCCAAACCACCTCGTGGGCGGGCTCAAAGCTCACGGCGCGGCGCAAGGCTTCTACCGCCAGGGGCATGTCATTGACGATCGCAATCCTCATGCCCGGGCGCCTCCAATCAGCTCAACCACGGCGTCGAGCAAGGCGTCGTCATGGAAACTGGCTTTGGCTAGATAATAGTCGGCTCCGGCGTCGAGGCCACGGCGGCGGTCTTCTTCACGATCCTTGTAGGAAACCACCATCACCGGCAACGATTGCAGGCGACTGTCACGGCGCAAAAGTGTGACCAATTCAATACCGTCCATGCGAGGCATATCAATATCAGTGATAAGCAGGTCGAAGTCCTCGGAGCGCAATGCGTTCCAGCCATCCATGCCATCGACCGCAACAGCGACTTCATAACCGCGATTGAGTAATAGTTTGCGTTGCAGCTCGCGTACCGTCAGCGAGTCGTCCACCACCAGCACGCGCTTGCGCGGCGCTTCGGTGGCCTGCTGGCTGCGCCGGGCGATACGTTCCAGGCGGCCGGTGTTGAGCAATTTGTCCACCGAACGCAGCATGTCTTCGACATCGACAATCAATACCACCGAGCCATCATCGAGCAAGGCCCCAGCAGAAATGTCCTGGACCTTGCCCAGGCGATCATCCAGCGGCAACACCACCAGGGTGCGCTCGCCGATAAAACGCTCTACGGCAATCCCGTACACGGCATCGCGCTCGCGGATCACCACCACTTTCAAGGTATCTGACGGGGTCTGCCCCGGCGGGCGCTGCAGCAACTGGCTGGCGGCAACCAGGCCAACATGCCGACCCTCATGCCAGAAGTGCTGGCGGCCTTCCAACTGCACGATGTCGTCGGGGGCCAGGTCGCACATGCGTTCGATATGCGCCAAGGGAAAGGCATAGGCTTCTTCGCCGACTGCCACCACCAGGCTGCGCACCACCGACAAGGTCAACGGCACTTCCAGATGGAAGCGACTACCCTGCCCCGCCGTCTGCTCCAGCACCACCGCGCCACGCAATTGGCGGACCATATGCTGCACCGCATCCAGGCCAACACCACGGCCGGACACCTCGGTGACCTTGTCGCGCAGACTGAACCCCGGCAGGAACAGGAAGGTCAGCAGCTCCTCTTCGCTCAGGCGCAGGGCCGTTTCCACCGGCGACAAATTCCGATCGACAATGGTGCCGCGCAGGCGCTCCAGGTCGACACCGTTGCCGTCGTCGCTCAACTCCAGCACCAGCAACCCGGCCTGATGGGATGCGCGCAGGCGGATCAGGCCTTCCGCCGGTTTGCCTGCCAGTACACGCTGCTCGGGCATTTCGATGCCGTGGTCGACGGCATTGCGCAGTAAATGCGTGAGCGGTGCTTCGAGCTTTTCCAATACGTCTCGATCGACCTGGGTTTTTTCGCCCTCGATTTCCAGGCGCACTTGCTTGCCCAGGCTGCGACCGAGGTCACGCACCATGCGCACCTGCCCCGCCAGTACGTCGGCAAACGGTCGCATGCGGCAGGCCAGCGCGGTGTCGTAGAGCACCTGGGCGCGCTGGCCGGCCTGCCAGGCGTACTCGTCCAGTTCGGCGTTTTTATCCGCCAGCAGCGTCTGGGCTTCGCTCAACAAGCGGCGTGTATCGGCCAGGGCTTCCTGAGTCTCAAGATTCAAATCCAGGTGCTTGAGGTGACCGTCCAGAGCGTCGAGGGCGCGCAGGCTGTTACTTTGAATGCGCTTGAGGCGTTGCATACTGGCCAGGTGAGGTTTGAGCCGCTGGGTTTCCACCAGGGATTTGCTCGACAGGTCCAACAGGCTGTTCAAGCGCTCGGCGGTGACCCGCAGCACACGCTAGCCCCCCTCGGTCATGCGCTTGTTCTGGCGCGGCGGTTCACTGCTGACAGGCGGTACAAGTTCTGGCTCTTGCGGCAACTCCTCAACGAAAGGCGCCGGGGCAGGCTCGGGCTCAAGTTTGGGCGCGGGTATGGCGGGAGCCTGCGCCGGGTCGAGCAAACGCTCCATCAACGCCACGTACGCCTGGATATCCACCGGCCCCACACTGTTGCCTGGCGTGGCGATACGCATCAGCAGGTCAGTGCCTTGCAGCAACGCATCGATATGTTCGGGTTGCAGGTACAGGCGGCCTTCCTGGGCGCTGACCAGGCAATCCTCCATGACATGGGCCACGCTGACCCCGGCATCCACCCCAACAATCCGCGCCGCGCCCTTGAGCGAATGTGCGGCACGCATACAGGCTTCGAGTTGATCCGCCTGGGTCGGGTTACGCTCCAGCGCCAGCAGGCCCGTGCTCAATACCTGGGTTTGCGCATCGGCCTCCAGGCTGAACAGTTCCAACAGCGAGGCATCACGCATCTGGTCGGGGGTCATGCGAGGCTCCGGGTCACGGCGGACAACAATTGCGCTTCGTCCAACCAGCGCAGGCTGCGGCCTTTGAACTGCAACACACCTTGGGTATAGCGTGCGCTGGCCTGGGTACCGGAAGCCGACGCCGCGTTCAAGGTGCGCTCATCGATGGCGTGGATACCATCCACTTCATCCACCGGCACGACCACTGGGCCGTCCTGGGCGGCGATGATCAACATACGCGGCATGATGCGCCCGCCTGAGGGCGCGCTGCTGGTGCTGTCCAGGCCCAGCAATTCCACCAGCGACAGGCACGCCACCAGCGCGCCCCGCACGTTGGCAACCCCCAGAAGCGCACGGGAACGCTGGTGCGGCAAGGAGTGGATCGGTTGCAATGGCGCCACTTCCACCAGGCAGCGGGTGGCAATACCAAGCCATTCTTCACCGAGGCGGAACATCAACAGCGAACGGGTGACCACCTCGCTATCCGCTTCGGCGGCGGCCTGCGGGCGCTGATCATCCTGCTGCAGGGCATAGCGGTCGAGCAGGCGCGTAGCGGAGGCGGAATACACCGAGCAGTTGCGGCAATGGATGTGCTCGACCAGCAATGGGCAGGACCTGTCGCCATGAATGCCGATACGGTTCCAACAGTCGTCGATGGCTTGGGTATCGGTCAGCGTCAGGTCCAGGCCTGCGGTGTCGAGCGCGTCAGGGCTGTTCATCGTTCGGACTCACTGTGTGCTCGCTCGCTACGGGCGGCGCGAGCCTGTAGCCGGCGCGCCCCCGCACTGTCGCCCTGAGACTCGAGTAACGCGGCCAGGTGCATCAAGGCCTGCGCATGCTGCGGTTCCAGGTACAAGGCTTTTCGGTAGTACCCCTGGGCCTCCAGGGCGCTGCCGGCCACATCGCTGAGCAGACCCAACCAGTAAAACACCTGGGCAACCGGCGGGTGGCTGCTTAAATAACGCTCACAGGCGGCCCGGGCTTCGGCACTTTTGCCTTCATTGGCCAGGGTGGCGATCTGACCGAGCAAATCCGCCGCGTCGCTGTGGGGCACCTTGACCGGCGCCACTTGAGTGCTGACCGTACTGACCGTGCTGAACGGACGCGGCTTGCGGGGTATCGGTGCCGTGCTGCGCTGCGGTATTGGCGCCGGCGTCGGCACGAACACCGGCGCCGCCTGCTCAACGTGCCGACTGAAGGCAAAGGATTGCGGCACGCCAATCGAACGCATGCCATGACGCCCCAGCAGGCTGCCCTCGGCCGGGCCGATAAACAGCACACCGTCTACGTGCGTCAGCTCCTTGAGTACATCGAAAACTTGCTTCTGGGTTGGCTGGTCAAAGTAGATCAACAGGTTGCGGCAGAACACAAAATCGTAGGTTGGCTCGTTGGCCAGCAGTGTCGGGTCCAGCAAGTTGCCCACTTGCAGACGCACTTGCTCGCGCACGCGGTCGGCGATGCGGTAACCGCCGGTTTCTTCAGTGAAGTGGCGGTCGCGAAACTCAAGATCGGCACCGCGAAACGAGTTCTTGCCGTACACGCCGCGCTGGGCACGTTCCACCGACAGCGGGCTGACGTCCATCCCCTGCACCTTGAACTGATGAGGCGCCAGGCCTGCATCCAACAAGGCCATGGCAATCGAATAGGGTTCTTCACCCGTCGAACACGGCAGGCTGAGAATGCGCAGCGCGCGCATCTGCTTGATCTCGGCCAGGCGCAGTTGGGCCAGGCGGGCCAAGGTTGCGAAGGACTCGGGGTAGCGAAAAAACCAGGTCTCGGGAACGATCACCGCTTCGATCAGCGCCTGCTGCTCGTCGTGGGAATGTTGCAACAGCTGCCAGTAATCCTGCGTCGACTGCGCCTGGGAGGACTGGCAGCGCTGGCGCACCGCACGCTCGATGATCGCCTCGCCCACCGAGGCAACGTCCAGGCCGATGCGTTCTTTCAAGAACGCCGAAAAACGCGGGTCACTGCTCATAGGCTCAACTCGGCGGAAAACAGCAAGGCACGTACTTCAGCGGTCAGCAACTCGGCGACGCCAATCCATTGCATCAAGCCCTGGGCATCCTCGCGTACCGGCCCCAGGTAGGGGGCCTGCTGGTTGTCCACGCCATAAGGCTGGAACTCGGCGGGGTCGCAACGCAGGGTGTCGGTGGCCTGCTCCAGGATCAGCCCCAGCCAACGCGCTTCACTCCAGGGCTGCGGCTGGTAGTTGACCAACACCAGCCGCGTGCTGGTGCGGGCCTGGGCCGAGGTGCCGAACGTCAGGGCACTCACATCGATTACCGGCACCAGTGCGCCGCGATGGGCAAAGATCCCCGCCACCCACAGGGGCGCATGGGCGATGGGTTTGAGCGGCAGACGCGGCAACACCTCCGCCACTTCGGTGGCCTTGAGAGCAAAGCGTTCGGTACCGATGCAGAACACCAGGAACAATGCTTTTTTCGCTGCCGGGACGGCGACGCGTTTAGCCGCGAGGTCGCTCATCAGACTTTGAAACGCGACACGCCGCTGCGCAGACCCACTGCGACCTGGCTCAGTTCATCAATGGCAAAGCTGGCCTGGCGCAGGGATTCGACGGTCTGGCTGCTGGCATCGCCCAATTGCACCAGCGCGTGGTTGATCTGTTCAGCGCCGGTGGCCTGAGCCTGCATCCCTTCGTTGACCATCAACACCCGCGGCGCCAAGGCCTGAACCTGATGGATGATCTGCGACAGTTGCTCGCCCACTTGCTGCACTTCGGACATGCCCCGGCGGACTTCCTCGGAGAACTTGTCCATGCCCATTACGCCCGCCGACACTGCTGACTGAATCTCACGCACCATTTGCTCGATGTCGTAGGTCGCCACGGCAGTCTGGTCGGCCAGGCGGCGCACTTCGGTGGCCACCACGGCAAATCCGCGTCCGTATTCACCGGCTTTCTCCGCTTCGATGGCGGCGTTGAGCGACAACAGGTTGGTCTGGTCGGCCACCTTGACGATGGTGACCACCACCTGATTGATGTTGCCGGCCTTCTCATTGAGGATCGCCAGCTTGGCGTTGACCAGGTCGGCGGCGCCCATCACCGAGTGCATGGTCTCTTCCATGCGTGCCAGGCCCTGCTGGCCGGAACCGGCGGCCACCGAAGCCTGATCGGCGGCGGTGGACACTTCGGTCATGGTGCGCACCAGGTCTTTGGACGTGGCCGCAATTTCACGGGAGGTGGCGCCGATTTCGGTGGTGGTAGCTGCTGTTTCAGTGGCGGTGGCCTGCTGCTGCTTGGAGGTCGCGGCAATCTCGGTGACCGAGGTGGTAACCTGCACCGACGAACGCTGCGCCTGGGACACCAGGGCAGTCAGCTCGGTCATCATGTCATTGAAGCCGGTTTCGACCGCGTTGAATTCGTCCTTGCGCTCCAGGTTCAGGCGCTTGCTCAGGTCGCCGGTGCGCATGACTTCCAGGATCTGCACGATACGTTGCATCGGCGCCATGATCGCGCGCATCAGCAATAGGCCGCACAGCGCTGCGGCGAGAATCGCCAGCAGCAGCGAGACACCCATGCTGACCTTCGCCGCCGCTACAGCATCATCGATGGCTGCGGTGGCGTTGTCGGCGACCTGTTTGTTCTCATTGATGATGTCGTTGAGCTTCATGCGGCCTGCGGTCCAGGCGGGGGTCAGTTGCTCGTTGAACAGCCTCAGTGCCTCGGTCGGGTTGTTACTCTGATGAGCCGCCAGGACTTGGGCAAGAATAGCGTTGTAGTTCTGGTGCAGTTTTTCGAAGGCATCGAACTCGGTGCGATCCTGGGTGATATTGATCGTGCTCGCGTAACTGGCCATGTGCTGCTCAAGCCGCGCTTCGAATGCCTTGTAGTCCTGCCTGTCTTCGTCGGAAATGCCCTGGTTTTCGTGGATCCCTACCAGTTCCTGGGTTTGCAGGTAGCTGTCGACCCAGGCGCTGCGGATCATCGAGCTGAAAAACACGCCGGGAACAGCGTCGTCGCGCACGGAGTTTTCGCTGGCTTCGATCTTCAGCAGGCGTGAATAAGAGAGCACTACCATCAGCAGCATGATGGCGATGATTACCGCAAAGCTCGCCAAAATCCTTTGGCGCAGGGTCCAGTTCTTCACAGTAATTCCTCGCAGGGGCATTCAAATGGAGGGGAGTATAGCTGAGCGGATGCTCGGGTTTATCAACGCTTTTGAGGGAGGGGCCACAGAATGCATAAGTGGGATGGGGGCATCTGCAGCTATAGGGATCTAACTGAGGGGGCGTGGAGCAGATGTGGGAGGGGGCTTGCTCCCGATGAGACCGAGTACATATCCGTTATTTGGGTAACGGCTGCTATGGGTTCCGCTTTTACAGCGGGTCACTTTTGGAAAAGAGCCCCAAAAGTAACCAAAAGGGCTCTTGCCCCACCACTCGGCACCTCGCCTGGGCTCGGTGTGCCCGTAATTCGCCATGAATTTGGGGGGCCGCCGCCACGCGCCATCCATGGCGCGGGGCGGCTAAACCGGCGTCCCTGCCGGTTTACCCCCCAAATCCCTGTCGAATTCCGGCCAGCGTGGTTTAACGGGGCGCCTGAGATCAAGATCAAAAGCAGATCAAGAGCAAGAGCAAGAGCGGCTCGCTTCGCATCGTTGTTAGCGGGTAGAGCTGCGTCGATAGCCTTACTTATGCGTTGAGCCGCACTTGCTTTTCCAGCTCCAGCTTTAAACCGGGTTCAAGTTTCAGTTGGCGCGCCAGTTCGTCCAGGTAGGCTTTTTCCATGAAGTTTTCCTCATCCACCAGCATTACGCTGGCGATGTACATTTCGGCGGCCATTTCCGGAGTGCTGGCGGCGCGGGCAACATCGGTGGGGTCCAGGGGTTTGTTGAGTTCGGCGTGCAGCCAGTGTTGCAGCTCCTGGTCGTTGTCCAGCTTGGTGAATTCGCCTTCGATCAACCCGCGCTCGCGCTCATCCACATGGCCGTCTGCCTTGGCCGCTGCAACGAGTGCCTTGAGGATGCCCTGGCTGTGTTGTTCGACCTGGGCCGGTGGCAGGCGGTCGATGGTTTGTGGCTCGGCTTGCGGGGCTCTGGCTTGCTGGGCTTGCCAGTTGCCGTAGGCTTTGTAGGCAATCACGCCTAATGCAGCCAGGCCGCCGTAGGTCAGGGCCTTGCCGCCGAATTTGCGCGCTTTTTTGTTGCCCAGCAGCAAGCCCATGGCTCCTGCCGCCAGGGCACCACCGCCGGCACCGCCGAGCATGCTGCCCAGCCCGCTGCCGCCGAGCAAACCGCCAAGGGCGCTTTTGTCGTTGGATTTGCGTTGGCCGCCTGCCTTGTTTTGCAACATATCCTGGCCAGACTTGAGCAACTGATCGAGCAATCCGCGGGTATTCATTCGTAGCCTCCAGACACTTGGGTTCATAGGACCAATAGGCCCCAAGCGTAAGACTAAGTGCCAAAAAGCCGTGATCTAGAGTGCTTCCAGATGTAACGCTGACCTGCCAAGCGGGAAATGTCTTGTTGCACATGCAGAGCCATCATCCCGCCATCAATCAATTTGCCTTGTTCATCGAACCGCTTAAGCTATCCGGCGTCTGTTTAATGTCCGTTGCGTTTGGCCGAAGGCATGTCCGAACCGTTATTTCTGATCCGTTACGTGCCAGGAACGGCGCGGGATTTGCTCACGACAGGTTGTCTCTATGCACCGCAGGAATTTGCTCAAAGCATCCATGGCCATTGCGGCTTACACAGGGTTGTCGGCCAGTGGCCTGCTGGCCGCGCAGGCTTGGGCCGGGAACCGTGCCGCCGATGGCAAGGCCGTGGCGTTCGATTTCGAATCGCTCAAGGCGCAAGCCAAGCAACTGGCCACCCGTGGCTATCAGGACACTAAGCAGGTGCTGCCGCCCACCCTGGCCAACATGACCCCGCAGAATTTCAATGCCATTGGTTATGACGCCAACCATTCGTTGTGGAAGGAGCTGAACGGCCAACTGGACGTGCAGTTCTTCCATGTCGGCATGGGCTTCAAGACGCCGGTGCGCATGCACAGTGTCGATCCCAAGACCCGGGAGGCCCGCGAAGTGCACTTCCGCCCTTCGCTGTTCAACTACGAAAAAACCACGGTGGACACCCAGCAACTGACCGGTGACCTGGGTTTTTCCGGTTTCAAGCTGTTCAAGGCGCCGGAGCTGGACCGCCATGACGTGCTGTCGTTTCTCGGCGCCAGCTACTTTCGCGCGGTGGATTCCACCGGCCAATATGGCCTGTCGGCCCGTGGCCTGGCGATTGATACCTACGCGAAAAAACGCGAGGAGTTCCCAGACTTTACGCAGTTCTGGTTCGAGACTCCCGACAAGAATGCCACCCGGTTTGTGGTCTACGCCCTGCTCGACTCGCCAAGCGCAACCGGCGCCTACCGCTTCGATATCGACTGCCAGGCCAACCAGGTGGTGATGGCAATCGACGCCCACATCAATGCACGCACCGCCATCGAACAATTGGGCATCGCCCCAATGACCAGCATGTTCAGCTGCGGCACCCATGAGCGGCGCATGTGCGACACCATCCACCCGCAAATCCACGACTCGGACCGCCTGGCCATGTGGCGCGGCAACGGCGAGTGGGTCTGCCGCCCACTGAACAACCCGGCCAAGCTGCAATTCAACGCGTTTGCCGACACCGACCCCAAAGGCTTCGGCCTGGTGCAAACCGACCATGAATTCGCCAGCTACCAGGACACCGTTGACTGGTACAGCAAGCGCCCAAGCCTGTGGGTTGAACCTACCACTGCGTGGGGCGAAGGCTCGATCGATCTGTTGGAAATCCCTACCACCGGCGAAACCCTGGACAATATCGTCGCCTTCTGGACCCCGAAAAAGCCCGTCGCCGCCGGTGACTCGCTCAACTATGGCTACAAGTTGTACTGGAGCGCACTGCCACCGGTGAGCACGCCGTTGGCGCAGGTCGACGCGACCCGCTCAGGCATGGGTGGTTTTACCGAAGGCTGGGCACCCGGCGAGCATTACCCGAAGGTGTGGGCGCGGCGTTTCGCCGTAGATTTCAAGGGCGGCGGCCTGGATCGCTTGCCGGCGGGCACCGGCATCGAGCCGGTGGTGACCTGTTCCCAGGGTGAGGTGAAGGATTTCAGCGTGCTGGTGCTGGATAACATCAAGGGCTATCGCATCCTGTTCGACTGGTACCCCACCAGCGACAGCGTGGAGCCGGTTGAACTGCGTCTGTTTATTCGGACCCAGGACCGCACTCTGAGCGAAACCTGGCTCTATCAGTACTTCCCGCCTGCACCGGAGCAGCGCAAGTACACCTGAAATTAACCGCCTGATCATTCCCACGCCGCAGCGTGGGAATGATCACAGGTGGCTTAGAACCGCGACACGCTTTTCATCGCGCCAATCAGATACCGCATCGCCACCTGATCGCTCTCGGTCAGCGCCCGGTATTGGGCCAGCAACTCCATTTCATCCGAACTCAACCTTCGACCCCGCAAGGACATCCGGCGGCTCAGAAAAGACGCCATCGCACCCGCTACGCCATAGGATTTGGCCATGGACCACTACTCCTGCTATCAGTCAAATACTCCTGGTGCCCATTTCCAAACTCCCCGAAGTACAACGCTTTCGTGGACAAACAGCCTGCCTCCCTGGGCCAGGAACCAGGCTCACCCTAAGCTTAGAAACTATCTCGTCACACGTGGGATTTTTTTAGAGTATTCACTTAAAAAAATAGCTTCGGTAATAAAAACCTACAGCCATTACTCACGTGATAGCCGGTGTCGGCTGCGGAACGCCTACAACGCGAGCATGAAAAAACCCACCGTATCAGGGTGGGTTTGGCACAGAGGTGAGTAGGGTCAATCGCGCAGATCCGACTCATGGATCGGCTGGTCCCGGTGGGTTGCCCGCTGGTACTGCGCCGGCCAGATAGCTTTGCGCCCGCCCAGGTCATCGTCGGCATGCAACGGCCAGTACGGGTCGCGCAGCAGTTCACGGGCCAGGAAGATGATGTCGGCCTGGCAGGTACGCAGGATGTGCTCGGCCTGGGCCGGTTCGGTAATCATGCCGACCGTGCCGGTGGCAATGCCCGACTCCTTGCGCACGCGCTCGGCGAAGCGGGTCTGGTAGCCGGGGCCGGTGGGAATCTCGGCGTTGGCAGCGGTGCCGCCGGAAGATACATCGATCAGGTCAACGCCCAAATCTTTCAGGCGGCGCGCCAGTTCCACGGTTTCATCCGGGTTCCAGCCATCTTCTACCCAGTCGGTGGCCGATACCCGCACAAACAGCGGCAATTCCTGTGGCCAGGCGGCCCGCACGGCCTTGGTTACTTCCAGCACCAGGCGAATGCGGTTTTCGAACGAGCCACCGTAGTGGTCCTGACGCTGGTTGCTGATGGGCGAAAGAAACTGATGCAGCAGGTAGCCATGGGCGGCGTGGATTTCCACCACTTCAAAACCTGCGGTCAAGGCGCGCTTGGCGGCGGCGACAAAGTCGGCGATCACTTGTTCGATCTGCCCTTCGTCCAATTGCTTGGGCTGGGTGTGATTGGGGTCAAACGCAATTGGCGAAGGGCCCACCGGCACCCAGCCGCCCTCCTCCGGCTTGACGCTGCCATGCTTGCCGATCCAGGGCCGGTGGGTGCTGGCCTTGCGTCCGGCGTGGGCCAGTTGAATACCCGCCACCGCGCCCTGGGCCGCGATAAAGCGCGTGATGCGCTGCAGCGGTTCGATCTGGGCGTCGTTCCACAGGCCCAGGTCCTGGGCGGTGATACGCCCATCAGCCGTCACGGCGGTGGCCTCGGTGAAAATCAGCCCGGCACCGCCCACAGCTCGGCTGCCGAGATGCACCAGGTGCCAGTCATTGGCCAGGCCGTCATCGCTGGAATATTGGCACATCGGCGAGACCGCGATGCGATTGGGCAGGGTCAATTGGCGCAGGGTATAAGGTTCGAGCAGCTGACTCATGGCGCACCTCTTGTGGGTTTCATAAGCATTTGTGTAGGAGCGAGCTTGCTCGCGAAGGCCGCACAGGCGCAGCGTTTAACCAGGATTAACGCGTTATCGTTGACGTTTTTCGCGAGCAAGCTCGCTCCTACCAGCCTAGTCGACAACCATCGATTGCACAGGGTTCAGAAAGGAAAGCGGGAGCCGATTGCCGGCTCCCGATATGCAGCGCCTTACATTTCGACCTGAGTGCCCAGCTCGATCACACGGTTTACCGGCAACTTGAAGAACCGCAGGTTACCGTTGGCATTCTTCAACATGAAGGCAAACAAGGTTTCGCGCCAGCGCGCCATACCCTTGATGCGCGAGGCAATAACGGTCTCGCGGCTGAGGAAATAGGTGGTGCGCATCGGGCTGAAATCCAGGTCATCCAGATGGCACAGCTTCAGTGCTTCGGGCACGTCCGGCTCATCGGTGAAGCCGAAGTGCAGGATCACGCGAAAGAAGCCTTCGCCGTAGGAATCCACCTCGAAACGCCGTGCGGCAGGCACCCGTGGAATGTCTTCGTAGACCACCGTCAATAGCACCACTTGCTCATGCAGCACCTGGTTGTGCAGCAGGTTATGCAACAGGGCGTGGGGCACCGCATCCGGGCGCGCGGTGAGGAACACCGCCGTACCCTGTACGCGATGGGGCGGCTGCACGCGAATGCTGCCGATAAAGATCGGCAACGGCAGCCCACCCTCGTCGAGGCGCTCGACCAGCAATTGCTTGCCGCGCTTCCAGGTGGTCATCAACACGAACAACACGATCCCCGCCAGCACAGGGAACGCGCCGCCCTGGATCACCTTGGGCACGTTGGCGGCGAAGAACAGACCATCCACCAGCAAGCAGCAGAGCAACACCGGCACTGCCAGCACCGGCGGCCACTTCCACAACAACAGCATGACCGCCGACACCAAAATAGTGGTCATCAGCATGGTGCCGGTCACCGCTACACCGTAGGCCGAGGCCAGAGCGCCGGAGGACTCGAAACCCAGCACCAGCAGGATCACGCCCACCATCAGCGACCAGTTCACGGCGCCGATGTAGATCTGGCCCTGCTCGGCACTCGAAGTGTGCTGGATATGCATACGTGGGATGTAACCCAGCTGGATCGCCTGGCGGGTCAACGAGAACGCACCGGAGATCACCGCCTGGGACGCGATCACGGTCGCCAGGGTGGACAAGCCCACCAGCGGGATCAGCGCCCAGCTCGGCGCCAGCAGGTAAAACGGGTTGCGCGCGGCCTCCGGATCGCCCAGCAGCATCGCGCCCTGGCCGAAATAGTTGAGCACCAGCGCCGGCAGCACCAGGATGAACCAGGCACGGGCAATGGGTTTGCGCCCGAAGTGGCCCATGTCGGCGTACAGCGCTTCGGCGCCGGTCAAGGCCAGCACCACCGCGCCCAGAATCGCCACGCCGATGCCGGGGTGAACCATAAAGAAGCGCACGCCCCATGCAGGGTTGAGTGCGTTCAATACTTCGGGCTGCTGCAAGATGCCATACACCCCCAGAC
Organism: Pseudomonas sp. MF7453; assembly: GCF_016405455.1. Classification (NCBI taxonomy): domain Bacteria; kingdom Pseudomonadati; phylum Pseudomonadota; class Gammaproteobacteria; order Pseudomonadales; family Pseudomonadaceae; genus Pseudomonas; species Pseudomonas sp. MF7453. The sequence goes on from NZ_JAEKCN010000003.1 coordinate 176,751, forward strand.
CGCCCAGCACCAGGAACCAGGTGACCATCACCGGGCCGAACAACTTGCCGATACGATCGGTGCCGTGCTTCTGGATCAGAAACAGCGCCACCAGCACGATCAACGCAATGGGCACGACCCATTTTTCCAGGCCGTCGAACGCCAGCTCCAGGCCTTCGATGGCCGACAATACCGAAATCGCCGGGGTGATCATGCTGTCGCCATAAAAGAGCGCCGCGCCACACAGGCCGCACACCACCAGGAAACTGCGCAATTTTGCACGCTCCCCGGCGGCCCGCCGCGCCAACGCGGTGAGCGCCATAATCCCGCCCTCGCCCTGGTTGTCGGCACGTAGCACGAACAACATGTACTTGATCGACACCACCCAGATCAGCGACCAGAAGATCAGCGCCAAAATCCCCAGAACACCGTCATGGTTGACCTGCACGCCATAACCGCCGTTGAACACCTCTTTAAGGGTGTAGAGCGGGCTGGTCCCGATATCGCCATAAACCACCCCGACCGCCGCCACCAGCATGCCAATCGGCTTGGCGTTGGAATGCTCGGCACCTGCTGCCTGACTACTTGCCTGACCCATCAACCACTCCTGCCCTTTGACCCGAGGTCTTTTATAAACAGCACGACTAAGCTGACCCTAGCATGTACTGTTTTACTTCTCGTAACAGACGTTTTATTGACCCAAGGGCATTACCCGTGCGCAACGGCGCGAAGCATAGCGCAGCACTCGTCGTATTTCCCTGCATAAAGCTGGTCAAGTGCGCTGCCCGCCGATAGAATTGCGCACTTTTTGATCAGAGGCGCACCAAGCGCCCATCCGTTGCCTTGTCGTGCACGACCGGCAGCGTCATTCAATACCGAGGTTAGACATGTCCACCACCATCGCAAAAGCCAACCCCAAGGTTGGCTTTGTTTCCCTGGGTTGCCCGAAGGCTCTGGTCGACTCCGAGCGCATCCTCACGCAATTGCGGATGGAAGGCTATGACGTCGTGTCCACGTACCAGGACGCCGATGTGGTGGTGGTCAACACCTGCGGCTTTATCGACTCGGCCAAAGCCGAGTCGCTGGAAGTGATCGGCGAAGCCATCAAGGAAAACGGCAAGGTCATCGTGACCGGTTGCATGGGCGTGGAAGAAGGCAATATCCGCAACGTGCACCCGAGCGTGCTGGCCGTGACCGGCCCGCAGCAGTACGAGCAGGTGGTCAACGCCGTGCACGAAGTGGTGCCGCCACGTCAGGACCACAACCCGCTGATAGACCTGGTGCCGCCCCAGGGCATCAAGCTGACCCCGCGTCACTACGCGTACCTGAAGATTTCTGAAGGCTGCAACCACAGCTGCAGCTTCTGCATCATCCCGTCGATGCGCGGCAAGCTGGTGAGCCGCCCGGTCGGTGATGTGCTTGATGAGGCCCAGCGCCTGGTCAAGTCTGGCGTCAAGGAGCTGCTGGTGATCTCCCAGGACACCAGCGCTTACGGCGTCGATGTGAAATACCGCACCGGCTTCTGGAACGGCGCGCCGGTGAAAACCCGCATGACCGAACTCTGCGAAGCGTTGAGCAGCCTGGGCGTATGGGTGCGCCTGCACTACGTTTACCCCTACCCGCACGTGGACGAACTGATCCCGTTGATGGCCGCCGGCAAGATCCTGCCGTACCTGGACATCCCGTTCCAGCACGCCAGCCCGAAAGTGCTCAAGGCGATGAAACGCCCGGCGTTTGAAGACAAGACCCTGGCACGCATCAAGAACTGGCGCGAGATCTGCCCGGAACTGATCATCCGTTCCACCTTCATCGTCGGCTTCCCCGGCGAGACCGAAGAAGACTTCCAGTACCTGCTGGACTGGCTGACCGAAGCGCAGCTGGACCGCGTCGGTTGCTTCCAGTACTCGCCGGTGGAGGGCGCTCCGGCCAACCTGCTGGATCTGGCCGTGGTGCCGGACGACGTCAAACAAGACCGTTGGGAGCGCTTCATGGCGCACCAGCAGGCGATCAGCTCGGCACGCCTGCAACTGCGCATCGGCAAGGAAATCGAAGTGTTGATCGATGAAGTCGACGAGCAAGGCGCCGTTGGCCGCTGCTTCTTCGATGCCCCGGAAATCGACGGTAACGTGTTTATTGACGATGCCAGCGGCTTGAAACCGGGCGACAAGGTCTGGTGCACCGTGACCGACGCCGACGAGTACGACTTGTGGGCTGAAAAGCGCGACTGAAGGGTGTTTGCGTAAAATTTTAAAAAAGCCCCGCCTCTGACAAGATGCGGGGCTTTTTTAGGTCTATCGTTTTGCCCATCAGCGCCAATTACGCCAAGGGGCAGCGGTCATGCGTCAGCATTCGGTCATCTACACACCTAAAGCCAGCGACTACGAGCGCCTGGCGCAGATCTGGGAAGCGTCGGTACGCGCCACCCACGACTTCCTGCCGGACAGCTATATCGATCTGCTGAAAAACCTGGTGCTGACCCGCTACCTGGATGCAGTGATGCTGATTTGCACCAAAGACTCACGCCAACACATCACCGGGTTCGCCGGAGTGTCGGCGGGTAAGGTGGAGATGCTGTTTATCGACCCGCACCACCGTGGCCAGGGACTGGGCCGGCAATTGCTGGGTTACGCGATCGAACACATGAATGCCGATGAACTGGACGTCAACGAACAGAACCCCCAGGCCCTGGGTTTTTACCTCAAGCAAGGCTTTGAGGTCATCGGGCGCACAGAGCATGATGGTCTTGGGCAGCCCTATCCATTGCTGCACCTGCGCCTACACCAGCAGCAACAGGCCCGTAAGGCCTGAACTGTGGGAGCTCGCTTGCCTGCGAAGGCGTCGGATCAGTCTACCCATCCGGTGCTGGTATACCGCCATCGCAGGCAAGCCAGCTCCCACATTTGATCCGTGGTGCCTCAGTTAAATAATGTTAAGGCACATGCGCTGAAATGGGGCCGGGATTAACCGGCGCCAGGCAGGTACAATAGTGGCCCCCTTTTGTTACGGCCCTTGTCATGACTGACCCCATACGCCTCTCCAAACGCCTTATCGAACTGGTCGGTTGCTCCCGTCGGGAGGCTGAGCTGTTTATCGAAGGCGGCTGGGTCTCGGTGGACGGCGAAGTGATCGACGAGCCGCAGTTCAAGGTCACTACCGAAAAAGTCGAGCTGGACCCAGAGGCCAAAGCCACCGCGCCAGAGCCGGTGACCATTCTGTTGCACGCGCCGGCTGGCATGGACGCAGAAACCGCCATGGCCACGATCAGCGCCGAGACCCTGTCCGAAGAACACCGCTTCAGTAAGCGCCCGCTCAAGGGGCATTTCCTGCGCCTGACCGCCAGCGCCGACCTGCAAGCCAAAGCCAGCGGTCTGTTGGTGTTCACTCAGGACTGGAAGATTCTGCGCAAGTTGACCGCCGATGCCGCCAAGATCGAGCAGGAATACGTGGTAGAAGTCGAAGGCGACATGGTTGCCCACGGCCTTAACCGCCTGAACCACGGCCTGACCTACAAGGGTAAAGAGCTGCCCGCCGTGAAAGCCAGCTGGCAGAACGAAAACCGACTGCGCTTTGCGATGAAAAACCCGCAACCCGGCGTGATCGCGCTGTTCTGCGAAGCCGTTGGCCTGAAAGTCATCGCCATCCGCCGCATCCGCATCGGCGGTGTGTCCATTGGCAAGGTGCCAGTGGGTCAATGGCGTTACCTGTCCGGCAAAGAGAAGTTCTAAACCGTTCCCCTTTTCCCGACACCGCCTGATTCCGGCGGTGTCATCAGTTGAATACCAGGATTGCCCACCATGATTCACAACGACGTACTGCGCAGCGTGCGCTACATGCTCGACATCAGCGACAACAAGATGGTCGAGATCATCAAGCTCGGCGGCATGGACGTGACCAAGGAAGACCTGCTGACCTACCTCAAGAAAGATGAGGAAGAAGGCTTCGTGTTCTGCCCGGATGAAGTCATGGCTCACTTCCTTGATGGCCTGGTGATTTTCAAGCGCGGCAAGGACGAAAGCCGTCCACCGCAGCCGATCGAAACCCCGGTGACCAACAACATCATCCTGAAAAAGCTGCGCGTGGCCTTCGAACTGAAGGAAGACGACATGCATGCCATCCTCAAGGCAGCGGAGTTCCCGGTGTCCAAGCCAGAGCTGAGCGCGCTGTTTCGCAAGTTTGGTCATACCAACTACCGCACCTGTGGCGACCAGTTGCTGCGCAACTTCCTCAAGGGCCTGACCTTGCGGGTCCGTGCCTAAGCCATGAGTTACCAGGTCTCGCCCGTCGGCTTCGTACGCTCCTGTTTCAAGGAGAAGTTCGCCATCCCGCGCCAACCGCAACTGGCACCGGCTGCCCGTGGCGTGCTGGAGCTGGTGGCGCCGTTCGACCAGGGCGAGGCGGTGCAGGGGCTGGAACAGGTCAGCCATGTGTGGCTGCTGTTTCTGTTTCATCAGGCCCTGGAAGACAAACCACGCCTGAAAGTGCGCCCGCCACGCCTGGGCGGCAATACGTCCATGGGCGTGTTTGCCACCCGCGCAACCCATCGGCCCAATGGCATTGGCCAGTCGGTGGTGAAGCTGGACAAGGTGGAACCGGGGCGCCTGTGGATTTCCGGGATCGATTTGCTCGATGGCACGCCGGTGCTGGATATCAAGCCGTATGTGCCCTATGCCGATATCGTGGATGCGGCCACCAACGACATCGCCAGCGATGCGCCCGCGCAGATCGGCGTGCAATGGCTCAAGGCTGCGCTGCAACAGGCGCAAGGCCACGCCCAGCGCCTTGGTGAGCCGTTGGTGGAGTTGATTGATCAGTGCCTGGCGCAAGATCCGCGACCGGCCTACCAAACGCCCGGTCCTGAGCGTGAATACGGTGTGCGGTTCTGGGATGTGGATGTGCGCTGGCACTACCCGGAGCCGGGGATGATTTGTGTGCTGGAAGTGGTTTCGGCTAAATAGGGCGAAAACCAAATGTGGGAGCTGGCTTGCCTGCGATAGCATCACCTCGGTTCAACTGAACCACTGAGGTGTCTGCATCGCAGGCAAGCCAGCTCCCACACTTTTTGGATCGCTGGTGTTACTGACTCTGTATTACTTCTCGACGAACGCACGCTCGATCAAATAATCACCCGGCTCACGCATCCGTGGCGAAACCTTCAGGCCGAAGCTGTTCAACACTTCGCTGGTCTCATCCAACATGCTTGGGCTGCCGCACAGCATGGCGCGGTCGTCTTCAGGGTTGATCGGTGGCAGGCCGATGTCGCTGAACAGCTTGCCGCTGCGCATCAGGTCGGTCAGGCGGCCTTCGTTTTCGAACGGCTCGCGGGTCACGGTCGGGTAGTAGATCAACTTGTCACGCAGGGCCTCACCGAAGAACTCGTTCTGCGGCAGGTGCTCGGTGATGAATTCGCGGTAGGCAACTTCGTTGACGTAACGCACGCCGTGGCACAGGATCACTTTTTCGAAACGCTCGTAGGTCTCCGGATCCTGGATCACGCTCATGAACGGCGCGAGCCCAGTGCCGGTGCTGAGCAGGTACAGGTGTTTGCCCGGCTTCAAATCGTCAAGCACCAGGGTGCCCGTCGGTTTTTTGCTGATGATGATCTCGTCGCCTTCCTTCAAATGCTGCAATTGGGAAGTCAGCGGACCATCCGGCACCTTGATGCTGAAGAATTCCAGATGCTCTTCCCAGTTCGGGCTGGCAATCGAGTAAGCGCGCATGAGCGGGCGGCCGTTGGGCTGTTGCAGGCCGATCATCACGAACTGACCGTTCTCGAAGCGCAGGCCCGGATCGCGGGTGCACTTGAAGCTGAACAGAGTGTCGTTCCAGTGATGAACACTGAGGACACGCTCGTGGTTCATGTTGCTCATGTACGGGGGACTCCTGGAAATGGGTCTGCGCCAAAGGTAAGGATGCGCAATTGCACAGCATTCTAATGGCGGCGACAATATCTGTTAACTGGATTATTAAGATAAGGGTTATCGGTTATATCGATATGCGATTTACTCTCCGTCAACTGCAAGTTTTCGTCGCCGTCGCCCAGCAGGAAAGCGTCTCTCGCGCTGCTGGCCTTCTGGCCTTATCTCAATCCGCCGCCAGCACGTCGATTACCGAGCTGGAGCGTCAATCCAGCTGCCAATTATTCGACCGCGCCGGTAAACGCCTGAGCCTCAACGCCCTCGGCCATCAGTTACTACCCCAAGCGGTGGCGCTGCTGGACCAGGCCAAGGAGATAGAAGACCTGCTCAACGGCAAATCCGGCTTCGGCTCCCTGGCAGTCGGCGCCACCCTGACCATCGGCAATTACCTGGCGACGCTGCTGATTGGCAGCTTTATGCAGCAGCATCCCGAGAGCCAGGTGAAACTGCATGTGCAGAACACTGCGCATATCGTGCATCAGGTGGCGCACTACGAAATTGACCTGGGTCTAATCGAAGGTGACTGCAGCCACCCGGATATCGAAGTGCAAACCTGGGTAGAAGACGAGTTGGTGGTGTTTTGCGCGCCCCAGCATCATCTGGCCAAGCGTGGCGTGGCAAGCATGGATGAGCTGACCCACGAAGCGTGGATCCTGCGCGAACAAGGTTCGGGCACGCGCCTGACCTTTGACCAGGCCATGCGCCATCATCGCAGCGCGCTGAATATCCGCCTGGAGCTGGAACATACCGAGGCAATCAAGCGGGCTGTGGAGTCGGGGTTGGGGATTGGCTGCATTTCGCGGCTGGCGCTACGCGACGCATTCCGCCGCGGCAGCCTGGTGCCGGTGGAAACTCCGGACCTGGACCTGGCCCGGCAGTTCTACTTCATCTGGCACAAGCAGAAGTACCAGACCTCGGCGATGCGCGAATTTCTCGAACTGTGCCGCGCTTTCACCGCCGGGGTGCAGCGCAGCGACGAAATCGTACTGCCGAGTATCGCCTGATCGTCAGATCAGGATCACAGCCCACACCAGAGTGATCATGGTCAGTGCCACAAATTGCGCGGCGCTGCCCATGTCCTTGGCGTTTTTCGATAAGGGGTGGCGGTCCAGGGAAATGCGGTCAATGGCCGCTTCTACCGCAGAATTGAGCAATTCGACGATCAACGCCAGCAAGCACACCGCGATCAGCAACGCGCGCTCAACCCGGCTGACCTGCAGGAAAAAGCTCAACGGGATCAGGATGACGTTCAGCAACACCAACTGACGGAACGCCGCCTCGCCGGTGAAAGCTGCGCGCAGGCCATCCAGGGAATAGCCCCCAGCATTGAAGATACGTTTGATACCGGTTTGACCCTTGAAAGGCGACATAGATGTAGGCAACTGAACCAAAGAAGTGGGGAAGCTAGATCACGCAAAGTCAAAAAAGCGTGAAGCGGCTGTAACTTAATGTTGCGAAATTGACTCAAGTTGCTGCAAGAGCAACGCCGCCTGGGTCCGGGTACGCACTCCGAGCTTACGGAAAATCGCCGTCACGTGGGCCTTGATGGTCGCCTCCGACACGTTCAATTCGTAGGCAATCTGCTTGTTCAGCAAACCTTCACACACCATGGTCAGCACCCGAAACTGCTGGGGGGTCAGGCTGGCCAGACCATCACGGGCGGCCTTGGCCTCGTCGGACACATTGATTTGTTCAAACGCCTGGGGTGGCCACGACACATCGCCGTCCAATACCGCACGCACGGCTTTCTGAATGTCTTCCATCGCGCTGGACTTGGGAATGAAACCGCTGGCGCCAAACTCCTTGGAGCGGACCACTACGTCGGCTTCTTCCTGGGCCGAGACCATGACCACCGGGATCTGCGGGTATTGCCCGCGCAGCAGTACCAGCCCCGAAAATCCATAGGCGCCGGGCATGTTCAGGTCGAGCAATACCAGGTCCCAGTCGGATTTTTCGGTGAGGCGCGCTTCCAGTTCAGCGATGCTGGCCACTTCGACCAGGCGAACATCAGGGCCAAGCCCCAGGGTGACTGCCTGATGCAGAGCGCTGCGAAACAGCGGATGGTCATCGGCTATCAGGATTTCGTATGTGGCCATTGGTTAAATGATCCTGTTTTTTATGGGAGCCCTGATGGTTCAGGGCTCACCAATACACAAGGCGACGGCCTGGCAGCTATCGCCACAGGGCCTGCTCGACGTCAAAAGCACTTGAAACGACGTCAGGCATTCACGGTTGCGCCCCAATCGGCGCCCAGCATGACCAGCGTAGCCTGGAGGGTCAAGCACTACGCCTGCGGGCATTTTAGCGGGTTGCAGGTTTACGGTGCCATCATGCAAACGTCGTCTGGTTATACCGCCGGGATGTAGGGTGCGAGGCGAGTATGCACAGCGTCCGTCGGATCCAGCGGCATTTGAAACTTGGCAGCCAGGTAGTGGGTGCTGAATACATCGAGGTAGGCATCCAGCACTTCGCTGGCCGCCAAGTCATCAGCCAATTCCAGGCACAACGCCGCCACCTCGGCGGTACAGAAATGGTCATCACGTTTGGAACGGCGCAGTTTGTAGCGAGACAACTGCTCGGGCGCCAGGCTCAGGACCGGCAGATGCTCCAGATAAGGGCTTTTGCGAAACATCTTGCGCGCTTCGCTCCAGGTGCCGTCCAGCAAGATAAACAGTGGGCGCTTGCCCTCCCCTGCGCGGACTTCACTGACCACCCGTTGTGGCGCCACGAATTCACCGGGAAATACAATATAGGGCTGCCACTGTGGATCGGCCAACAACCTGAGCAAATCAGGGTCGACTTCGGTACGCGACCAGGCGAATGCGGTGGTGTCGTGTATGACATCGGCGATCAGCCAGCCGGTGTTGCTGGGTTTCATCGGCTCAACGTCATGCATCAACAGGCACATGGCTGACTTGGCTTGTACCTGGGGCCGCCAGGCGCACAAACAGTACTCAGGAATGACCCGACAACCGGCACAGCGCTCAGCGCGGGAACCCCGATTGAGAAACGGCCTGACGGCACGCGCCAGACGCTGGGCACGCAAACGAGAAACGGCGTGGCTCATCGAGCACGCGGCGAAGAAAAGGAAATCGACACGGGAGAAACTCGTGAAAAACAGAAGTCCCGCAGTTTACCAGCGATACGCCTGGCTGTAGTGGCAAGGGCTCACCTATAATTGCGCGCCACTGAACGCACAGCGCAGTGGCTGGTCTATGCACCAGTAACCGAATCAGGAGATTTCCATGCTGCGTTCCATGCTGCGCCTTGTTGCCCCATCCGTCGCCCTTGCGCTGGTTTTGCCTATGGGCGCCCACGCGGCCTCGCTGCTGGAGGCTCAAATGAACAAGAAGCTGCAAAGCGTCGCGGCCGAAAGCAACAAGGACCTGCCCCGGGAAATCGACGAAAAGACTCTGGAAGTGGCCTACACGGTTGAAGGTATGCAACTGATCGATCACCTCAGCGTTCAGTCTGATCGTGCCGAACAAATGCGCGCCAACCCCAAGGCTGTGTATTTCCAGCTCGGACGCAGTGTTTGCACCAACCCTGGCTACCGCGAATTGATGGCAAAGGGTGCGGTGATGCGCTACGAAATCACCGAGAACAAGACCAATCGCCCTGTGGCGTCGGTCAAGTTCGTTGAAGCCGATTGCCCGGCTCCGGCAAAAAAGAAAAAGTAATTGCTGCTGCCCCCTCGCGCGCGGCTGTCCAGCGGCGCGCAATCCCTGGATCCGTTTTCTGCCAACGACTGAACGCTCTGATGTGTAACCAATAAGCGGTTGCCAGCCAAGGGTTTTTCGGCCCATGATCAAGCCATTCCATACGCCCGCCCACAGCTATTTCAATGCTGTTCTGTAACACTTTCAGGGCAAAAGAGGCCTGCCCTCCTGTGGCATGCAACGACACATGCAGTGTCGTGGCCCCCGACGACGCTCTCGTCGACTATCCAGGCCCTGTAAAGAAGGAGAAGTTGAATGCCTTATGAATCCAATGACCAGTTGCTTCGTCACTTTGAAGAAAACGGGACCGACCTCACGCAGCAGGTCGACGCACAAATCCAGCTGATCGCTCCCAACAGCCCGAATATCCCCCTGTATCGCGACATGATCCTCACCGTTCTGCGCATGGCTCAGGACGACCGTGATCGCTGGAACGCCAAGATCACCCTGCGCGCCATTCGCGAGTTGGACCATGCCTTTCGCGTACTCGAACAATTCAAGGGCCGACGCAAGGTGACGGTGTTCGGCTCGGCACGTACCCCTGTGGAAAGCCCACTGTATGCGCTGGCCCGAGAGGTGGGTGCCGCGTTGGCGCGCTCCGACCTGATGGTGATCACTGGCGGCGGCGGCGGCATCATGGCGGCAGCCCACGAAGGCGCAGGGCTGGCACATAGCTTGGGGTTCAATATCACCCTGCCCTTTGAACAACACGCCAACCCCACCATCGATGGCACCGAAAACCTGCTGTCATTCCACTTTTTCTTTACCCGCAAGCTGTTCTTCGTCAAGGAAGCCGACGCGCTGGTGTTGTGCCCTGGCGGTTTCGGCACTCTGGACGAAGCGCTGGAAGTACTGACCCTGATCCAGACAGGCAAGAGCCCGCTGGTGCCAGTAGTATTACTGGATGCACCGGGCGGTGGGTTCTGGCAAGGCGCCCTGGACTTTATCCGCAGCCAGTTGGAGGCCAACCGCTATATCCTGCCCACCGACCTCAAGCTGATACGTTTGGTCTACAGCGCCGAAGAAGCCGTGGATGAAATCAACCAGTTCTATGCCAACTTCCACTCCACCCGTTGGCTGAAACGTGAGTTTGTGGTGCGCATGAACCATCCTCTCAGTGAACGCGCCCTGGCCCATTTGCAGCAAGAGTTCGCCAGCCTGCGGCTCAGTGGCGAATTTCAACAACTCGCCTATACGGGCGAAGACCATGACGAACCCAGGTTCAGCCACTTGACCCGCCTGGTGTTCAACTTCAATGGCCGCGACCAGGGGCGGCTGCGGGAGTTGGTGGATTACATCAACCTGCCGGAAAACTGGGCACAGGCCCAAGGCGAGACGCAGCAACGCGTGACGTCACTGCCGGCGTAGTTTTTTGCAGGCGAAAAAAAAGGCCCACTATTTTCATAGTGGGCCTTTCGTTTTGGGGCGTTCAGTCGTCCATATCCCGACCGCTTAACAAGCGACTGATCATGTCCATCGAAAACCCGCGATAGCTCAGGAAGCGACCTTGTTTCGCACGCTCCCTGGCATCAATCGGAAGATGCCCCGCAAACTTGCGGCGCCAGGTGTCTTCCAATTGAGACTGCCAGCTGATACCGCACTCACGCAGGGCAAGATCAATATCGGCACGTTGCAGGCCACGCTGGCTCAGTTCTTCACGAATTCGCGCAGGGCCATAACCGGAGCGCGCTCGGTAGGACACAAAACTTTCAAGGTAACGGGCTTCCGACAACAGCCCCTCTTCCGTCAAACGGTCGAGGGCTGTTTCGATCATCTCAGGCTCTGCGCCGCGCTGACGCAACTTACGCGTCAGCTCGACTCGGCCATGCTCGCGGCGAGCGAGCAGGTCCATCGCAGTGCGCCGAACGGCGACGAGTGTATCCAGTACAACAGTCATCGTTTACTTCAGACGTCAGTATCGGCTTCTTCCATTTCATCTACCGGCTCGCGGTTGGCAGCCGCTTTCACGTCCGGCGCTGCGGTCAGCAGCTTGTCGCGGATCTGCTTCTCAAGCGTGGCAGCGATATCCGGATTGTCCGCCAGGAACTTGGCCGAGTTGGCCTTGCCCTGACCGATCTTGCTGCCGTTGTAGGCATACCAGGCACCGGACTTCTCGACAAAACCGTGCAGTACGCCCAGGTCGATCATCTCGCCGTTCAGGTAGATACCCTTGCCGTAGAGAATCTGGAACTCAGCCTGACGGAATGGCGGGGCCACTTTGTTCTTCACGACCTTGACGCGGGTTTCGCTACCGACAACCTCGTCACCTTCCTTCACCGCGCCAGTACGACGGATATCCAGACGGACCGAAGCGTAGAACTTCAGCGCGTTACCACCGGTGGTGGTTTCCGGGCTGCCGAACATCACGCCGATCTTCATACGGATCTGGTTGATGAAGATCACCAGGCAGTTGGCGTTCTTGATGTTACCGGTAATTTTACGCAGCGCCTGGGACATCAGGCGGGCTTGCAGGCCCACGTGCATGTCGCCCATTTCGCCTTCGATTTCAGCCTTGGGTACCAGGGCAGCCACGGAGTCGACCACGATCACGTCGATGGCGTTGGAGCGCACCAGCATGTCGGTGATTTCCAGAGCTTGCTCGCCGGTGTCCGGCTGGGAAACCAGCAGGTCGTCGACGTTGACGCCCAGCTTGCCGGCGTACTCAGGATCCAGGGCGTGCTCGGCGTCGACGAACGCGCAGGTGGCGCCCATCTTTTGCGCCTGGGCAATCACCGACAGGGTCAGGGTGGTTTTACCGGAAGATTCAGGACCGTAGATTTCAACGATACGGCCTTTTGGCAGGCCGCCAATGCCGAGTGCGATGTCCAGACCCAGAGAGCCAGTGGAAATAGCCGGGATCGCCTGACGGTCGTGATCGCCCATACGCATTACGGCACCCTTGCCGAATTGACGTTCGATCTGACCCAGGGCCGCAGCCAAGGCTTTCTTCTTGTTGTCGTCCATTAAAGTCCTCACGTAATCAATAAGGCCTGACGGCCAACACCTGTATAAGTAGACAGTATTGTTCCACAAAGATCGGTGATCGCCTACCCCTGATTGTCTATTTCTGCTGCAGCTCGTCGCAACAAGCCCTCCAGCGCGGCTTTCACCGTTTGTCGGCGGACCTCGTCGCGGTTGCCGGAGAAGTGCGCAAGCTCGGCGGTCACCTCATCGCCCACCGCAAAGGCCAGCCAAACGGTGCCCACCGGCTTGTCCGGCGAGCCGCCATCGGGGCCGGCCACACCGCTGACCGCCACGGCAAATCGCGCCAGGCTTTTTTCCTGCGCACCGCGGGCCATCGCCTCCACCACTTCCTGGCTGACAGCCCCGACCTTGACGAACAGTTTTTCCGGCACATTCAACTGTCGGGTCTTCTGCCGGTTGGAATAGGTGACATAGCCCGCCTCGAACCAGGCCGAGCTGCCCGGAATTCGCGTGATGGCTTCGGCAATGCCGCCGCCGGTACAGGACTCGGCAGTGGTCACGTGAGCACTGAGCACCTGCAAACGGCGACCCAGTTCGGCAGCCAGTTGAGTGATTTCCTTCACAGTCGTCTCCAGGAGTGGGCGGGGGTTCGCCTACCCTACAGGAGCCTATCGGCCATGCAAGATACAGAGTGCATCAAGAGACTAACGCGCGACGGCCTGCACATAGGCCTGGCAAGCACGCAAGGCGATCAGGGCGCTGTCGCCGTCGTCGGTGATGCGGATAATTCGTTGAGCATGCGCCGGGTCAAGTCGGGCTCGCGGGGCTGCATGAACCACGCCGCCGGGGGTGGAGGTGGCTGGCACTGTACAGCCAGTGGCGGTGGTGTCGAGAAGGACTGACAGCCGCACATCAGCAGTGGCCAGGCGATCGCGCAGAGCCGCTTGGTTGCGTTGGGCATCGCTTAATTCCTGGGTGTGTTGCTGGTCGCTGGCGTTGAGCTGTTGCTCAAGAGCCAGGCGTTTGGTTTGTTCGGCCTGTTGACGCTCCAGGGCTGCCTGGCTTTGTCGACTCAGAGCCTGGGCATGGGCGACCGATTGCAACTCAATACGCGCACCGTATCGCCACGCTTGTACCTGCCAGACCAACGCCATGAGCAAGCACACACCGATCAAGCGAAACGCGCCTAGGAAGCGCATAACACCGCCTTCGCCCGGGCCCATAATTGCAAACGGTCGTCCAGACCGTTAAGGCCACCGTTGATGCGGCGGGTGATGGTGGTGAACTGGCCTTTGTCGGCGAGCTCGTTGAGGCCGTTGCTTTGCCAGAACCAGGCGGCGGATTCGCAGGCCCATTGCGGTTGCTCCAGCAATTGTGGCTGGAGCAACAGGCGATCATCGGCGAACAATGCCTGGCTGCACGCAAGGTAATTACGGCGGCCAGTTATCTGGATGAGCCCTCTGCCACGATACTTTTGTCCATCTCCGTCCGCTTCGGGGGTGTTGCCCAGGCGCGCGGCCAAGCTGCCGGTGTCGTACTTGGTCAGGTATTGATCACTGCCCAGTTCGCGCACGTAGTGCAGTTCACCCGACTCGTGACCGATTTGAGCAAGGAAGGCTGCGGCGCGTTGGGGAGTGTTGATTTGCCGATTCAGCATTGCCAAGTTGAGTGAGGATATGAAAACGCCCGCTAGAGAGCGGGCGCGTGGGAAGACTTGCTGAAGTTGCGCGAGTGTCATGGGATGACCTTGCCACGGGCCACCGCTCTGGCAGCCAGAATCGCTTCGGGCACGGGCGTGTTCTCTTCGAGGTACCGCAAGCTGTACCAGTCGGTAGACGCCAGATAAGCAAGGGCCTCACGGGAGTCCGCCTGTGCCTGGAGGTCTTGGGGGGTCTGGTTTTTTTCAAGCTTCGACAAATCAAACATCGCTCAAGTCCTCCACGGGTTTGGCTGAGTGATTGGGCGGATCAATCGGCTCGACCGGAAAGGGAACCGGCCCGGCGGATACCTGGAGCCTGCCGTTCTGCCACATATAAGCTGGCGCCCCCGCGTTGACGGCCAGCTTCAAGGTCAATTCGATCTCGCCATTACGACGGGTGACGGGCCCTGCGAACAATTCATGCCCGATGGCGGACATCGGCAGGGTCATTCCGTCAGGGATCTGCGAAAGGTCAATCCTTTGGTCATTCAGGATCAATGTTTCACCTTCGACAAAGGCTGTCGTGGGAGTCGCGATGCCAAGAGGCCGAAAAGGAACATGGTGAATAATCATGCGTGCCATCTCCCGATTGCCGTCACTGTCACGATATTGTTCAGCGTCCGGTCGGACATAAAAAAGTAGGAGCCACTATTGCCGTAGCACCTGGCCGACATGTCCCAGTCAATCGACGGGTAAATGTTGGGGAACACCGCCACAGGCGTGTCCGCGAAAGCCGCCAGCCATGCAACGTTGCGCGTGACACCAGCGGTGTAGCCGGTGAAGCGCTGCTGACAGATTTGCAAACCGCCGGCAAAGCGGAAGTACCAATTATCGAGCGCACCGCCACGTTCGATCAGCCCGGAATTAATTGGCAAAGCACCCGAAGGGCCAGCGTTGAGCACCCCGGAAATCGCGTTACCGTTATGAAGAATGCTGCGCCAGTTGGGTGCCGCCGCGCCTGGGTTGACGCTGAACTGGCGGAAGTGAATACCATCCCCCGATACCGCCATCGACAACTGCGCACGCCACTGCGGGTCATGGCCCCAGGCTTGAGAGAGCACACTGATTGCACCAAACCCCGGTACGCCATCCGGGTGACCGTAATAACTGTACAGGCCCGTATTGGCTTTATTTGGGGATGCGGTTTGTGCAGCCGACAGCCCCATCAGTTCTCCGGTCGAAGCACCTTGCCCGATCCCGATCGCAAACAACGATGAATTGATGTCAGCCCGCCACGGGGACCAAGCACCATCCCCACGTCGACCTCGCATATAAACCGACTCATCAAGCATAGCCTTCGCGGTTTGCCAGACGTAGCCGCCGGAGTTGGCTATCTGCAGAATCTGTACGAACGGGTTAGGCAGGTTGATACCGCCATTGCCGAATTGAAACAGACCACTGACTCGAGGCAACTCGTTAGCATCGTCGGTGGGCGATCTCGAAATCGGAGTACTACCCCAACCCGCATGACCCATCATTGACACCCGCCCCGGGGTGAAGTCGTCGCTGCCCGTCACTACGTTTTGAGTGGCTGCCGTGCCCAACTGAGCCTGGCGGGCAAACAGCTCCTGGGTCATTGCGTTGATCTTGATACTGGCGCTACGCGGTGTGTCGCCGCCGACGCCAGTGGGTGCCGCACCAATATTGATTTCCTGTCGTGCCATGGGGACTCTCCATAGTCGGGCAATAAAAGACCCGCTAAAAAGCGGGTACGGGATGTCTGCGCATTTTTCAGGGCAGGCGTTTTTCAGCAAGCCTGTAGATCGTGGCGCGTGCCGCATTGCGAGCGGCTTTGATATCCGCAGGCATCGGGGTGCCTTCCTCCATCTGCGCAAACGCATACCAGTCACTGTCCCTGAGGTAGCCATGGGCCTGATCAAGGGCGAGATCCTCCTCCAGCTCCTGGGCGCTCTTTATTTTTTGCAATTGGCTGACATCAATCATGGATCACCTCTTCCTGGGAGGGTGCTGAACGTTCTTCAGTTATTGCAGAGGTGGGTATTTCAACTGGCCCATTGGAGCTCACCTCAATGATCGTAGGCTCAACCGGGTTGCGCAGTGACGGCGGATCATCCCACTTGACCGGCAATTTAAGCGTGAGGGTCAGGTCGCCATGGATTCGTACAATCTCATCTACGAAGCAGTCACTGCCCATTGCGCTGGCGAGAAGGCGATAACCATTCGGGATGACCGAAAGATCAAAATCCCGGCCATTGACCGTGATCACTTCATCGCGCACAGAGACCTTCAGCGGCTCATCCGTCAAGAAGGGAAACAGTTTGATCCTGATCATTTCCAGGCTCCCCATACGGTCACGGCGTTTTGGAAACTTTGAGCGGTCGAGCCATTTCTGATGATGATGTCCACCGCACTGGTCCCGTTGACGTAGCAGTTCAACGCGCCGAAATGTTCATAAGTCATCTGAGGCTGCGGATTTACATAAACGCTGCCACTGCCCAATACGATTGCCACCGGCAAAGCAACCGTCACCACCGTAGGCTGATTAGGTGGCAATACCGCACTGACCGGACTATAGCCCTGAATGCAAATCTGGCCGTTGATGTACTTACTGATGTTCCAGCCGCCTACCACTGCTTTACTCATCAACCCGACACCCGATACCGGATCGCCCTCGGCATTGGCACCTGTGTACAGGCGCGCCCATGGTGTCCATGTGCCGTTGGCGTTGACTCGCCTGAACGCGGTGTTCGTGGTGTCGGGGTTGACCCACTCCTGAGTGGAGTACACAGCCGACAAATATTTGTGCGACAAAAAGCCATAGCTGTTGGGGCCATTGGGGCCGGGAATATTGTTGCCGTAGTACTCGCCGGTGGCCGCCACTGCGTCCGCACTGGTGGTGAGTATCTTGACCACACCGCCTACGCCAAAATCGCCTGCCTTGATAACTTGCGTCCAGGCTTTGCCCGCAGCGGCTCCTTGCAAAAACTGACGTTCCCAGGTCACGTTCTCTAAAAGGCTATAGGCAACTTGCCGCACATATCCACCCGATCCCGAGAGCACCTGAATGATGAATACGTAAGGGTATGGCAGAGAGACACCACCATTGCCGAACATGAACAGCCCATTTATCACGGGCAGACCATCAGCGCTGTCGGTGGGTTGCATAGCAAAGGGGACATTCCCTCCCCAACCACTGGCTTTTGCCAGTGCATCGCCTTTGTACAACTCGTTGGTCATTGCGTTTATCTTGATCATGGCACTGCGGGGCGTATCACCACCTACCCCACTGGGGCGCGTACCGAGATCAATTTCTTGTCGAGACATCCTTAACCTCCAAATTGAAAATCCATTTCAACCTCAGCAAGTTCCTTATCTTATTATCACTTGCAGTCATATCCCGCTCACATCGACTACGAGGTAGCTGTAGGCTTCAGCTCTATAATTGAACTCTTTCACCTGATGCTGCTTGGTATACCCATAGTAATAATAATATTTGACCTTAAAATTTATTTTACCTGGACCATGAGTGAAGAAGTTAGTGCTCGCATATTCATTAATCCTGAAGTTCCCACCGCCACCCGTAAATTGCGTGGTGCGCCAACTTCGCCCACATCGACCTCCAAACACAACTGCATATTTCTTGCCTGTCTCATAATTATGATCGCCGACCACCGCCTCAAAATTATCCGTCCCTACCAATACGTCTCTTACAATTAACTGAGGCGTCGTCGCGTCATACACCAACTCGCCATGGTCATTGAATATCTGCATGCCAAAGGCTCCTCCCGCAGACACGCCCGGCCGGAAACGATAAACGTCCAGGTTGACGATCGTTGAACCATCGGTGACGTAACGCTGGATGTAACCACCTCCACTGCGCGATACATTCGCCAGGCACACTGAGTGAGCTTCGTTCTGGGCGCGTACAGCCACAATTTCCTCGGCATCCGGTATCCAGACATCCAAGTACTGCCCCCATGCCGGGTTGCTGCTGGTGGCAGTACTCACCTGAGTTGTCTTACTCACAAAACCGTAAGTTTTAAAGTTTTGATCAAGGAGTACGCTGCGGTCATCGTTTAAAACTTGAAAACCAATAGCCATCATGAAATACCGTAAGTGATAAGCCCTGGATTGACAGAGGCACTCCACATCAAGGTGTTCTGTGAAATACGGCATTGGGGCCCATCAGTAACATTGATGCCTGCCTCGAGTGTGACCATATACCAAGGACGACCTTGAGCGAATGCATCGACCATCAACGAACCTGATCCAGTGCCGCTGCTTATTCTACCAATCACTCGAGCAAGCCGAGTGTTTACATCGACCAGCACTTCGCCCTGTGCATTGAACGCTTGAAATCCTGCTGCCATAGCCTCTCTCCTGTTGATGGGTTGGTGATTAACCCCAGATCCCGAATCGAACACGCAATACCTGGTTAGCATCAAACACTTGAACCAATTGATTGCTGATGGTCATCCGGCCACCGCCACCTACCCCGTTAAGTTCCAACCCACCCGCCTTGTCAAGCTTCCAACCACGGACACCCGGTTGATAGTCATTGGACTGAATAACCTGACCAATTTTGGCGTTAGTGATCGTGCCGTTCTGAATAAATGCACTATCGATAAATGTCTCAGTTCCCCTGACTGCGAACGGTGTCGAAGGCTTACCCGGCGTATTTTCGTTATAAATCGCAAACTGATCCGCCGAAATCAGAAACTGACTTTGCAACCCACCTGGACCATTCTCGATGCCCAACCCAATACCGGCGAACTTATAACCACCACCCGCAGCAACTTGCATCCGCACTGACCAATTCGCCGCCAACTTCCCATTGGTATCCGCAATCGCCGAGGCATTGGTCTGGATACTCACTGACTGTTGGTTAACTTTGGTCTGTACCGTTTCAATGCTTTGGGCCAGCGTTTTATCCGCAGTGGCCAACGTCGTTAGTCGCGTATCAATCGATGCCGAGTTGTTATTGACCTTTGCATCCAGCCGCGTAACCCGCTGGGCAAGGGCTTCATCCCGGGAAGCAGAAGCGCTATCTACGCTGGTGATACTGGCTCGGTTCTGATTAACCCTGACCTCCAACGCATCCGTCTTAATCGCCTGGGCAATATCACCTTCGGCAATCGCAGACATCACCGACCAAGTACCAGCCATGGAAACGTCATCACCCGCAAATGAGGTTTGCTCATCACCTGCCATCTTCGGATTGACCTGAGCATAAACCCCGTCGGTTTTCTGGGCGGTGCTGGTAACCTTGCCGTCCACCGTCTCAATCGCTGTTTTGTTCTGCTGGATCTGCAACGCCAGTGCATTGCTGGTTTGCACCAGGGAGCCAATGTCGAGCCAATAAGCCGCGTTAGGCGGCGGGCTGTTAGCCGGTACTGTCTGGATAGCCTGGTAAAGATGATTTTCCTGGCGTACAAACTCGCCACTGGCATATGCCCTGGCCGCGTCATACAGCAACGCATCCGTCACTTGATCAACCAGTGCTTGCAGTTCTTTACGGGTATTGTCCAATCGGTCGTTGACCGAACCCGCGCCCGATCCATCAATCAACTCGATACGGTCGAGCAAGTGCTTGCCCAGTTCCGTCTCGCTGATTTGCCCTGCGATCAGATCCAGAATCGGCGAAGCATCCGAACTCGCTTGCCCGTTGACGCCCGACCCGCTTGGAAACCACGGCCCGATATTGCCCGTGCGATCCACCAACCGTGCCCAGAAGAACAACGACGTCCCCGCCGCCAGCCCCATCATGGTCAAATCAGTCTGCGGATAGGCGTAATCCCCCAGCTTGGTTGCCATCGCCAGATCAGCGGTCTTCCCGTACCAGATTTCCGTACGCTGCAAATCCGCCGTGCTCACTCCCTGCGGAATCTGCCATTTCACCTTGATCGCAAACACCAACGACTCCGTCGTCAGCGCGGCCACGGTCGGCGGCAGTGTGGTCTTGCCGTTAAGGACGGTTTCCACGGACTCGCTATACAGGGAGCCGATATCCAGCGCGTTGATCGCCCGCACCTTGGCCACATAACGCCCGGCATAAATGCCGGACACCTCGATAGAACTGCCGCCCGTGCGGCCTGCGTAGACCCATTCACCGTCGTTCTTGCGCCAGTAAGCCTCGTACGCAATGGCATTGGCCACTCGCTGCCACTCGCTGCCACTCGATGGTCATGACATTGACCGCGCTGCCTTGCTCGACGAAATGGTCATTGCTGACCGTCACGCCGGTCGGTGCTGCTTGCACGCTCGGCGGGATCACGGTGATCGGCGGGCTGTCGATTTTGGCGCCGTTGTCGATGGCGGCAAATTTGCTCGGTACGTGCTTGACCGCGCTGAGGCTGTATTTGATTTCGTCATCCGAAAAGTCTTCGGAAATCGACAGCACGCGGAACTGTTGCAAAGCCAGGGTCGCCGAATCGATAGCCCAGATCGATTGGGCCGGCGGGAGTTCGTCGAGCCTGGTTTGCAGCACTACCAACTGCTCATCCGCACCTGCGGCGCTGACGGATTTTACCGCTCGGGACACCGCCTTGCCGTTGGGCATCACCAGGGTGATGGTGTCGCCGGCAGTGGCGGTGACCTCAGCATCCAGGGTCAGGGTGTCGAGAGTGGCGGCACGCAGGCGCCCGCCAATGCGGCGGCCGGCGCGGTCATTGTCGGCCACGCGGATGATCTGGCCGGGGCGCGCCAGGGTGCCGTCGAGGCCGACCGCGAAGGTCACGCTTTCGGTTTCCAGGCGGTTGGTCAGCAACGCCCATTTGCCGATGCGCTGGGCTTGGGCTTGCGACGTGCAACCGGTGGCGCTGATTTCGGTTTGCTGGATGCCGTAGCGCGCGATGCCTTCGGCGTCGTCGACGTACTGCACCTTCTGGCGATAGAAATCCGTCGGGTCATTCCAACTGACCAGGGCGACGGTGTAGCGGGTCTTTTTCGCCGAACCGCCGTAGATGAACTGGCCGCCGATCACGTTGGCGTTGGAGTAGGTGTAGACCGGGTCTTCCGGCATATCCGCCACCGCCATCACGGAACCCGCGCCCCAATAGGCCATGCCCCGAAAGGTAGTCGCCAGGTCTTGCAGCACCTTCAATGCATCGGCACGCACCGACAGGTACAGGTTGCAGGTGAAGCGCGGTTCGGTGCCGCCCTTGCCGTCGGACACCGGCTGGTCGCAGTACTGGCCGATGCGGTAAAGCTCCCACTTATCCACTTGGCCGGCGTTGAGCAGGTGGCCCAGGCCATAGCGTTGGTGCAACAGCAGATCGTAGTAAATCCAGGCCGGGTTGTCGGTCCAGGCCGATTTGAACGTGCCGTCCCATACCCCGCTGTAGGTGCGGGTTTGCGGATCGTAGTTACTTGGCACCTTGATGATGCGCCCGCGCAGTTCGAAAGAGCGCGAGGGGATCGACTGAAATTGTGCGGCATCGAATTGCAGGCCGATCAGCGCCGAGCCCGGGTAGCGCAGCTTGGCGTCAATCACCTCGGTGGACGACTCCACGGTGGTGGTATCGGCAATCGCACCACTGGTGGAGTTGGGTGTAATACGCCGCACGCGCAGGGCCCAGCCCACTTTGGCTGGGGGCAAGTCAACGCGGTGGGAACGTTCGTACTTGGTGGTGGTTTTACCGCTGAACGCAGCGGCCAGCACCTCTGTAAACGCACCGCCGTCGGTGGACAGGTCGATGGCGTACTGCACGGTATAACCGTTGGTGTCGCCGTTGCTGGTGTTGGTCTGCGACAGCCGCGTCACGGCCAGGCGAACCCGTACCGCCGACAGTTGCAGGTTGGAATAGGACTTGGTCCAGGGCTGATCGCTGCGCAGCTCGATCGACACCGGGCTTTCGTTTTCCACTGCCGGGAAGCCAGGGATATGTGACTGGTCCTGGCTGCCATTGCGGGTGTCGAGGGTCACGCCACTGAAGTTGAGGCTGCCATCGGCGTTGGCCAGCGGGGTCTCGTCGAGAAACACCGAGCGCTTATCGTTTTTCAAACCGACAATCTCGCCTTCGCTGACGAGATCGAGGATACGGGCATAGGCCGTACTTTGCAGGCTGTCTGGCGCCTCCACGGAGGGACGGGGCTTGGACGCGCCGCCTTTACTGCCAGCGAGAGTGAGGTCAGTCATGGCTTTCCTTCAGGCGAAATAAAGCCCGCACTCGGCGGGCTGGTTGAAGAGCAGGAACGTTAGAGTTGATCCTGGGTGTAGATCCCGGCGCTGATCACGGAGCTGCCGACGATCAGTTGGCCGTAAAGCAGGCCTACCGGGTTGCCCTGGGCACTGGTGTTGACCGGTCCGTTGAAGCTGTAGCTGGCGCGGTTATTGGGGCCATCTTGTGCCGCCAGCCCCTTGGGTACGGGTGACAACATCTGCATCACGCCTCCCATTACCATGGAGGCGCCCATCATGATCATGCCCGAACCAAACGGTGCGCCGGCACCAAAGGTACCGCCTGTGATAATCGCGCCAACGACAATCAGCACCGCGCCGACAATGGTCTGCAGGGCGCCCGCGCGCTTGCTGCCGATCAGCACTGGCGCCAGGCGGATGTCGTCATTGCCTATCGGGGCACCGAGGCGCTCCTGGGGGATGTTTTCCTTGCCCGTGAACACCGAATAGGTCAGCCCGTTGTCTTTGGACTCCATCAGGAAACGTTCAAAGCCAGGCAGGAGGATGCTCAGGGCATGTATGGCCTCTGAAACGCTACTGACTGCCAATCGATGCACTCTGCCAAAGCGCGCACCCAGCACGCCATACAGGCGAACCGTGCGCACCTTTTCGGCAGCGGTTTGTTGTGTGGCTGGCACGCACGTTTGGGAATTGGGAGTCACCGCAATTTTCCTCATAGTTGGTCCTGCGCATAAATGCCCGCGCTGATGACCGCGCTGCCTACCGTCAACTGACCATAAAGCAGGCCCACAGGGCTGCCTTGAATGCTGGTATTGACCGGCCCATTGAAGCTGTAACTCGCACGGTTTTCCGGACGGTCCATGGTGCCCAGGCCTTTGGCCATCGGCGACATCAACTGCATAACGCCGCCCATGGCCATGGAAATCCCCATGCTCGCGGCAAAGGTCCAGCCAGTGGTGGATGAAGCACCGATCAGGGTAGAGGAACTCCCCGATGCCAGACCGCCAGAGAAGTACGAGGCAGCGACAATCAGCGCCACGCCAATAATGGTTTGCATGGACCCTGCGCGTTTGCTGCCCATCAGTACCGGTGCGATACGGATATCCGCAGCGCCTGGAGGTGCCTTGAGGCGATCCTGGCCAATGTTGTCACGACCCAGGAAAATCGAATACGTCACGCCCCGGTCCTTGGACTCCATCAAGAAACGCTCGAACCCCGGCACCAGAATGCACAGCGCATGGATCGCTTCTGAAGCATTGCTCACCGCCAGCCGATGCACGCGCCCGAAGCTCGCGCCCAGGCTGCCGTAGAGGCGCACCGTCCTGACTTTTTCATGATGCATGGCATCCTCCAGGCGAATGATCCGCCGGTTTGGTTAGTGTTTGGCCCGCAGGCCGTGTCGCCAATAGCTCACCGTCACCTCGCCCCAATAGCCGCCGTAGGTATCGCGCTTGCTGTCGCGGCCATACAGGTGGTGCAGGATCGTACCTGGGGCCGGGTAATGTTCGGGTTCACTTTGCAGCACGCCGTCGGCCAGGTAGATCGCAGCATGGTTGGGCACTGGCGAGCGGATCTGCATCAGTACGATATCGCCCTGTTGCAGTTGGCTGACCTGCACGAAGCCAGCGGCCGGCAGGTTGTCCAGGTAGAGGTTGCCGCCCTTGTCCCACCAACCGTCTTCGCGCTGATAGTCGCCAAGCTCGATGCCCAGCTCGCGACGGTAGTAGTCGAGGATGATGCTCAGGCAGTCATGCACACCGTGGGCGAAGGCGCGACCGATCAGGGGCGCCTGGTAGCCGTTCGGCGTGCAACGGGCCCATTCACCGGTGCGCACCCGCCCATCATCGCCGGTGCGTACTTCCACAATGTGCCAGGGCAACCCGGAGGCTTCGCACGCCACGCGGTCTGCTTCACTGGGTGTCGCCGGGCAATCGGGATGGCTGTGTACTACTGCGAGAATCTCTCCCCGCTCTTCGGCGCCGGCGTAGTCCTCGGGCGCCAGGCGAAAGTGTTCGCTGGGCGTGCTCGCCGTATTTCGACACGGCACATACACACGCTTGCGCCCTTCGCGAATCAGCAGGCCGCAGCACTCATGGGGATACGCGGCCACGGCGTGCCGGGCAATCGCCGCCAGGTTGGTCTTGTTCATGCTCAGCTCCGCAACAGGCCGGCTGCCGGAAATGAGCCGTAGGGCAGCGGGTTGTTCTCGCCGAAACGCAGCTTGCAGCTGGTCAGCCGCCCACCGCATTTATCCTTGGCCGCGTCGGTGACGATCACGTCATTGGCATCCGCCACCGGGCCGCCGTTATAGCCGCAATAAGGGCCACGGTAACCACCGCAACTGAGCCACCAACACACGTTGGCAACGATCTGGCGACGTGGCAACTGCACGCCGTTGAAGTCCAGCGCACTGGCCAGTTCGAACTTCACCGTCTCGCTGCTTTCCGCGACTTTGCGCTCGACGTACCAGATGTCCGGCGGCAGTTCCTCTTCCGGGTCGGCTTCGGGCTGGCCGTCGAGGTACTTGGCCAGAGTGCGATGGCGGATCAGGCGCGCGCCTACCAAATCCTCGAAATACAGCACCAGCGCTGTGATGAAACCACCCACATTGCCTACGGCCAGTGTCGGCGTCGGTTGGGTGCCCTGCCCCGACATTTCAAAGCCCTCGGCCTGGATCGGCCAGGGGGAATACTCGTGGCCCTGCCAGAAGATCGACGATTCTTGAGGATAACCATGGAACCTGTACAACTCGGCCCCCAGGGAAGTGGCGTCGAGCTCGAAAAGCTCCACCCAGGCCCCGGGCTCCAGGGTCTGGATATCTGCGGTGATGGACATATGATTCTCCGGGCAAAGAAAACCCCGCACTGTGGCGTAATGCCGTTCAGTTAAGGCTTTTTGTAGGAGCGAGCTTGCTCGCGAAAAACTCACAGGCGCCGCGTTCAATCAGGAAACACGCGTTATCGTTAACGTTTTTCGCGAGCAAGCTCGCTCCTACAGAGGCGATATACGCTTAACTGAACGGCATTACGCACTGTGGCGGGGTGGAGGCGGCGCTAGGGGTGGAAGGCTTGCTCGAACGACGCCGTCAGGGAGTAGAGCCCGGCGCCCATGGGCGTTGGCTGATAACCCTTGCAGCGATACAACGCAGGCGCTGCCAGTGGTGCGGTCCAGTTGAACGCCCTGGCGCCGGCATGGCGATCAAGGAAAGCAACGATCGCTTTGATGCGCGCCTCGTCACCCACGAACGTCAGTGGCCAGGACTGGGTTTTGTTGTTGATCCCGTCCGCTGCCGTCTGCTGGTAGCCGTCGCCGAACTTGGCCGTCTTCAGGCGAAACTCGACGCTGCCGACGGGCTCCACCTTGGGCACCCATGTGAAAGTTTCTGTACTCATGTTTTCTCCAGGCGTAAGCCGTTAATGATCAGCGGCCGTTGATGGCCGACCAGATTTGCCCGCCCGGCTTGAGGTCACGGGCGATCTGCTCGGCGGCGCCCTGGCGGGCGGAACCGGCATAGGCGCGGGCGACGTTCTGGGCGTTGGTGTCGGTGCCTGAGCCCTGGCCGTCGGCGACGTTGATGGTTTGCTGGATCACCACTTGGTTACTGCTGGTGCTGCCTGATTGGCCGCCGCCCAGTACACGCACGCCCAGGGAGCCGTCGGAGCCACGGCTCAGAGGCATGATGGCTTCGGGGCCGGCTTCGCCGAAAAGGGCCATGGGGGCTAACGTTGGGCCAGTAGCGACGGAGTTGGTGAAGGTGCCGCCATTGGCAAAGGCTTGAACACCGTAGTTCCAAGCGCTCCCTTTCGCGTTGTAATGAATACCCGCCGTGTTGAGCTGGGGGTTAAAGGTGTAGCTGTTAGCACCGACACTGGTGGTTGTCGGAGTCGGCGTGCTGCTGCCCAACCATGCACTCACTGCCGAACTGGCCAGCCCGAACAACGAACTCAGCGCACTGGATGCCGCGGTCTTGGCCGCCATCGTGGCCATGTCCTTGAGCACTGACGTGGCGAAATCCGAAAAATTGAATTTGCCCGTGGTGGCGAACGTCAGCACCGCCTGGTCCATTTTCTCGAAAGCGCTGGTAAACACTGCCTTCGATTGTTCGGCCGCCGTACCTGCCTTGTTCGAATACTCATCGAACGCACTGTTAGCGCCCTGACGCCAGTCATCAAGCAGCTGCGTCATTTCGGCGAAGTTGCTCTTTACCTGCCGGGCCTTTGCATCGTCCAAAAACGCCATTGCCGCTTCGTCACCCGAAGGCGTGGGTACAGCCTCTGCGTATGGCCCACCCACTGGAAACGTCAGCCCGGCCCGCTCGGTATAACTGGACTGCGCATCCAACGCGCCAACAAAATCATTCTGCGCCCCCTGGCTCTGCTTGAGCACTTGCACCAGTTGCGCATTTTTCTGGATAAATTTTTCCGCCGCATCCGTGGCCGGGTCATAGGCCCGTTGAAAGCCCTTGAACTGGCCGGACGTGACCTGTAGCGCCGCTGCGGCAGAGGCGCTGACCTTTTTACCGGCGTCCTCGATCTTCTGCTGCATCTCGCGCATGCTGTTTTCGGTAATCCGTGACGCCTTCGCCAGGGCCTGCTCCAGGCTGCCGAGGTTGAGCGTCAGATTACCCTGGGTAGCAGTTGCCATAGGTTTCTCCGGGTCATGGATAAAACCCGTCGAAACGGGTTTCAAGGAAAGTGGCGTCGTCCTTAACGCCACTCGTTCATCGCACGTTCGAGCGACACACCCCGGCGCAGCTCATGGGGCATGAAGTCAATCATCTCGGCCGTGCCGCCGCCCAGCCGGTGGGTCTGCAGCGCTATCAACGCGCTGCCCGCCTCCAGCCGCCTACCGGCGTGCAGGGAGCCATATCGGTCGATATAGCGCCCCCAGGCCAGGGCTTCTTGATAGGTCATGCGTTCCTTGGCTTCGGCGATCGTCCGGCCGCCCACTCCGTTCAGCACCAGTTCGTGCCAGAACTCATCGGCAGCCGTCAGCTCTTTACGCCGCCACCCTGGGTGCCATTGACCTCATTGACTGCATTGAGGATCACAAACCCCAATGACGGCTCAAGGCCGAACGCATCGTCGTAACTCAGAGCTTCATCACCCTCGGCACCCAGCGAGACTGACGCGGCGAGATAGCTGGCGTTGCGGCTCTGTGCTGACTCGCCTTGACTGAACAGACGCTCGATCACGCCGAAGGACTGGCGGCGAATGTGCAACGTGAACGTGTCAGTCACTTGCTTGCCGGTCTTGCTGTCCAGGTGCGTCCAGCTGATGTCTTTCTTCACCGGCTGGGCATCGACGATGCCGCCCTTGGCTTTCAGTTGTTTGAGGTTCATGGCGTCTCTCAGGCTTTCTTGATCCAGGCGCTGGCGCCAGTGCGTTGGATGGTGACGGTAGTGGTCACGACTGCGTTCAGTGCGAAGTTGAACGGGAAGTCCGATACGTAGCCGTCAAAGGTGAACCAGGTGCGGGTTGCCGGCAATTCAAAGCCATCGCCCTTGGCGTTGACGGTCGGCAGCACGTCCTTGCCATCGGACCAACCCACGGCCCACTTCACGCCGGTATCGCCCTTGGCTTCAGACAGCTGGTGCAGGCGGATATGGCTGGCGTTGGTCGGGTCGGCGTTCAGGCCCAGGCTCGCCGTGCCAGGGGTGCGCAAACCTTTCTTGTAGCTGCGTTCTTCGGCGTTGAGGCTGGTGTCTTCAATCTGCTCGGCCGGCGCGCCACCCGGTTCAAACGAAGTGGCGTGCTCGACTTCCAGCACGGTATAGGGCCCGGTGCCGGAGACCGGCGGAACGAGGGCGAAAATCTGGGTACCTTGGGTAAGAATCGACATCGAGTGTTCTCCATGAACAATAAAAAACCCGCGAAGGCGGGTTGTGGGGTGCAACGGCTGTGTTGCTGCGTACAAGGCAGGTCGAGACGGGATCAGGGCGCCGGTTTGCCGTCCAGGTAAGGCGGTGCATTCGGGTCCGGTTCTCGGCTCTTGATCAGGTCGACCAATGCCTGGTTGCTCTGGGCCAACAGTCGAATGGCCGCGTTGAGCGCCACTTGGCCATCGGTCTGGGTTTGCAGGGCGGCGATCAAACGGTTGATCGCGGCCAATTCTTCGTCATTCATAGGCATCCTGGTTCCTGTAGCGAGTCAGTGGTGAGCGTGCGCAACGTGCAACGGTGACGATCAAGACGCCAACCCACCAGCCATGATCGAACTGCGATACCCCGTCGCCGGGTCGCCAACGTGGGTCACTTTGGTAATCGACCAGCGCCCCTGCATGTACACAGGCCAGGTGTCATCCAGCACCAGCAACCCTTCGGCTGCCAGCAACGGGTTGCCTGGGCAATCGATCTGTAACTTCAAGCCTTCACGGCCCACGCGGCGCAGTTCACCTTCGGCCACGGCGCGGGCTTCGGCTTCGTTCTGGCAAGGCTGGCGCAAGGTCTTGAACGGGGCTATTCCGACCTGGACCACACGCTGTTTGCCTGCAGCGGCGTCCCACCATCTGACGCGGCTGCCCATGTATTTGGAGCGCGATTTTTCATCAAGCTTGGCGGTGATAAAGGCCTGGTTTCCCGGGCGGTTATCGTGTGTCACGGACAGCTTTACTTCGGGCAGCAACTGGCCGGTGAGTGACTTGGCCTGCCCCGCTTCGGCCAGCACATAAAGCTCGTTGAACGGCTTGGTGACCGCGTTGTAACGCTTGGCCAAGCGGGTGATAAAGGCCATGTCGCTTTCGTTGGACTGGTCGATATGCTCGATCGCAATACCGTCCAGCGTGGGTGCCACACGCGGCGAAAAGCCGTGGCGGCTGACCAGTTGCCGGAACAATGCGCCCAGGGTGGTCGGCCCATGACTGGCGGAACGGCGCTGGCGGTAGCCGCTTTTATCCGTCCCGCTGAAGGGTGCGGCGGTGGCCACGATCATCAGGCGCATTGGAAAGAGCACCGGGGTTCGTTGGGTGACGACAAATTCGCCTTTTTCCACCAGGCCGGTTTCCTGATAGCCGACGCGCAGGCCGATCTTGCCACTGAGGCTGGGCAAGCCTTCCAACCCTTCGATGTTGAGGGTCAGCTCCAGGCGATCGGTCTCGATGCCTGCGGCGTCGGTGTGGCTCCAGTGCATCAGGCGTTGATTGAGCAGCGTCGCATTGGCGCCATAGAACTCCACGATCGGGGTGAATCCCTGTGCCATACCGCCTCCTTAATCCCAGGCCAGGATGGGACGCACCGCGGCCGGCCTGGCTTGCATCTCAGGCACAATCACCCATACACCTGCGGGCAGTACCGGGCCGTATTCGGCGAGTTCAGGGTTCAAGCGCCAAAGTGTTTCTTCCGCCGCGTCATCGCAACGCCCCAATTCGCGGTAGAGCAACAGGTTGACCGAATCACCGGCAATACTTCGCACTCTACGCATTGACGAATTCCTCCAGTTCAAGGGTCCAGGTCATGACCATGGCAGTGCCGTCATCGATCACATGGCTCTGGTTTTCCACCACCGCATTGATCCGCCACTGGCCCCAGTTACGGCCGATACCATCAACCAGCGGCAACGGCGCCCGCGCATTTTGCAGAGCGCGCAATTCGTCCAGGCGTTGCATACCGACGGCGTACATGGCGGTGCCGCTGAACGTGAGCTTTTCCAGCTTCTGGCCGTTCTGGCGCGACTGCGGTTTGCTGGCAATGATCGCCAGGTCACTCCAACCGCCGTCGCTGTTGCGCATCAGCGACGAATAGGCAAAACCTCGGGACAAGCCAAAAATAAAGTCGCCCAGCACCATTTGTTGTCGCATCAATCACCTCCTGAAGGATCGGCCAGGGCCGCGTTGCGCCGGATGCCCAGGGAGTCGGTAACCATCGGCACGCATTGAAACTGCAGGGCCTGGATCACCTGATTGACCACCTGCTGAGCGTCCGCCGGGTTGACGCCGGTGATCTGGATGCTCGGTGAGAGCGTGACCTGGACGTTGTCTGTTCGCGCGCTGTTGAGCTCTTTACTCAGGGCGTTCGGCGCAGGCAGACGATCGCTTGAAGCGAACAACTTATCCCCAAGCCAACTGCCTGCTTCGCTGCCGAGCAAGCCACCGATGGCGCCGCCGACTGCGGTGCCGATACCCGGGAAAACCAGGGTGCCGAGCGCGGCGCCGGCGGACGCCCCGGCCCAGGCGCCACCGGCGGTGCTCAGGCCAGAACCGACAGCCTTGACGTCACCAGTGCGCACGCCCTGGATCACATCCACGGCGGTGTCGACGTACTTCAGTGGACCAAGACGGCGGGCGCCGGCCAATCCCAATCTACTCACGGTTCCCAGCGGGTTGGCAGGCATCTTCAGCGTGCCCGGCAGAGGTTCACGCTTGAAATCGGGAGTATTGGCAGGAGTCGCTACCCGGCTTTCGAAAGGCATGGGGATGAGCTTGCGCTCTAGTGCCTCGATCAGCCCGGGGCCTTTGTTCGCGGTCAACGAGCCTGCGGATGGGTTCTTTGCTCGACTGTTCGCCAGCACCTCACGGGGTTGCAACCGCTGAGCCGGGCCAGCGGCATTCAGGCCTAAGAACGGCGGCGGTAACAACGCTTTTGCATCACGTTCGAGGCCGCTTAGAATCCTGGCAAACACACCGCCTTTCCTGCCTGCCGGTGATCGTTTGGTCGAAGCTGTCTTGGTGGTTGAGGCAGTACAGGCTGCGCTGCGTCAACAACCGCTGGAGCAGCTAGCAGCTTGAGTCAAGGCAGCTGACTGTCGACCCATCGCTCAGCAGCGGCCATGGCCTCATCGAGCGCGGCTGGGTAGTCCGGCCAGGGCCCGGTCAGTTCGGCGGCAACCTCGCCCAGCCCATCAATTGGCGCGGGCTCAATTATCGTCGCGGCAACCGGTGCATCGTCGTTCGGACGGCGCCATTCGAACTTGAGAAACATCGTGTGACCCCGATACGCGTGGGCAATCGGAACATCTATTTGGTGTGACACGCGCCCTCCTGGCAACTGAATGGGTTGAGTCCCCTTTTTACACCCATCCAAACGACAGAGATATCTAGGCAAAACGCCATTACTCCATCCCCCTACATGCCTGCCGGTGAGCGGCGGGCGAGGTATTCCCATGCCTGAAATCAAATGCGAGTTCGGCCATAAGCAAAGCATCGGCACCGATGCCTGGGTCGAAACACTCACCTTGGACCAGATGAAATACGCCCGCGACCAGATGGCCGAGAAGATCAAGGCGGCCGAAGCCCAGCCAAAGCGCTGTGTCTGGCGCGTGTGCCGTGGCGGCCTCGCAGAGGGGAACTACCGCGAGGAAGACTTCGAGAAGGCGGCCGATCATCTGGTGCGCATCTTCAAGGACCGCTTCATCGAAGAAGCCAAGGCTTACGTCGATCACCACTACGGGACACTGCGATTCGAACGGGAGATCCCGCACCTTTCGGTCGAGCTGGTGAGTCAGTTCGAATACGACACCGAGTGGTTCCCCGCCAAACCCTAACCCACCTTCTGCCGCCCTGCGCGGCAAGGACACCCCATGTACGCAACGAAACTCACCCTGATCCTCTTGGGCGCTTTGCTGTACCTGTTCGGCACTGGCTGGTGGCTCGCCTGGTTAGGGCCTGACCTGCTCAGCACCGGCACCACCGAGGCACTACTCGGCGCTTTCGCCGGAACCTGCGTCTGGCTGCTGATCAGCTTCGGCCTGGCTATTCACATCATTAAGACAGCGCGGCCCACGGCGGGCTGAAGGAGGAAGGCATGTTTTTGACAGCAGAGGAAGTTGCCGACCTGACCGGCTATAAGAAGCCAGGGGCACAGATAAAGTGGCTGACCGCCGAACGATACGGGTTCGCGGTAGGTGGGGATGGGCACCCAAAGGTGCTGCGCCAAGTTGTCATCGGGCGGCTGGGTGGTATTCAATCAAGGAAGGGGCCGGAGTTGCGGCTGTGCTGAGGTGAGATAGATGCGACCGCGGAAGAAGGACCGGCACCTGCCAGCGTGTATGTACCAAAAGCACGGCGCGTACTACTTGGTCCGCAAGGGCAAGTGGGTGCGCCTCGGGACGGAGTTTCAGGCGTCTCTCGCCGAGTACGCCATGCTTCTGGACAAGCGCAGCATGGGCGGGATGCCCAAACTGATCGACGACGCGCTCGATCACATGCGCACAAGGACGAAGCCGGCGCTGAAGCCGAACACGCTCAAGCAATACGAGGCGGCGGCCGAGCGATTGAAGGAAAACTTCGCCGACTTCGAGCCGCGCGAGGTCCTTCAGCGGCACGTCGTCGCGCTCAAGCTGCACATGGCGGACACGCCGAACATGTCGAACCGGGTGATCTCGGTGCTGCGGGCCGTATTTAACTACGCACTGGAACAGCAGATCGTCGACTCCAACCCCTGCAACGGCGTTCGTCGACACCAAGAACACCGGCGCGACCGGTACGTCACCCACGGCGAGTTCCAGGCGATCTGCGACAACTCGAGCGACAACATGCGCGTCATCTATGAGATGTGCTACCTAACCGGTCAGCGCATCGGTGACGTGCTGGCCATCCGGTTAGCCGATATCAGCCCCGAGGGAATCGTCTTCAAGCAGGAAAAGACGAGCGCAAGACTTCTCGTGCAGATGACACCCGACCTCGAAGAGTTGATCGCCAGGGTCAAGGCGCTGCCCAGAAAAATCCGGGGGCTCACCCTTTTCTGTTCGCCGCGCGGTGGAAAACCCGTGCACTACGGGTCAGTCAAGGATGCCTTCGCCACCAGCTGCAAGAAGGCCGGAGTCACGGATGCGAGCCTCCACGATCTTCGCGCCAAGTCCCTCTCGGACACGGATGACCAGGGCAACGATGCACAGAAGCTGGGCGGACACACCGACGCAAAAATGACGCAGCGCTACTTGCGGTTGCGCAAAATCAACGTCGGACTGCCGCCGACAATGCCGAAAAAATCCCTGTAGTATTAGACAGATGTGAATCGTCAAATAGACAGGCAGAGCTGAACACCCCGTATGACCGACCTCTCCAGCCACACCCCGATGATGCAGCAGTACTGGCGCCTGAAAAACCAGCACCCTGATCAGTTGATGTTCTATCGCATGGGCGACTTCTACGAGATCTTCTATGAAGACGCGAAGAAGGCCGCCAAGCTGCTGGACATTACCCTGACCGCTCGCGGGCAGTCGGCGGGGCAGTCGATTCCGATGTGTGGCATCCCTTACCACTCGCTGGAAGGCTACCTGGTCAAGCTGGTGAAGCTGGGCGAGTCGGTGGTGATCTGTGAGCAGGTCGGCGACCCGGCGACCAGTAAAGGGCCGGTGGAACGTCAGGTGGTGCGCATTATTACGCCGGGTACGGTGAGTGATGAGGCGCTGCTGGATGAGCGTCGCGATAACCTGATTGCGGCGGTGTTGGGCGATGAGCGTTTGTTCGGCCTGTCGGTGCTGGATATCACCAGCGGCAACTTCAGCGTGCTGGAGATCAAGGGTTGGGAAAACCTGCTGGCGGAGCTGGAGCGCATCAATCCGGTGGAGTTGTTGATTCCGGATGATTGGCCCAAGGACTTGCCGGCGGAGAAACGTCGTGGGACCAAGCGTCGTGCGCCGTGGGATTTTGAGCGTGATTCGGCGCTGAAAAGTCTGTGCCAGCAGTTTTCGGTGCAGGACCTTAAAGGCTTCGGTTGCGAAACCCTGACCCTGGCTATCGGCGCTGCCGGCTGCCTGCTCAGCTACGCCAAAGAAACCCAGCGCACCGCCCTGCCGCACTTGCGCAGCCTGCGCCATGAGCGTCTGGACGATACCGTGGTGCTTGATGGCGCCAGCCGTCGCAACCTGGAGCTGGACACCAATCTGGCCGGCGGGCGCGATAACACTCTGCAATCGGTGGTCGACCGTTGCCAGACGGCGATGGGCAGCCGCTTGCTGACCCGCTGGTTAAACCGTCCGCTGCGGGATTTGACTGTACTTCAAGCACGTCAGACCTCTATTACTTGCCTGCTTGACGGTTACCGCTTTGAAAAATTGCAGCCGCAACTGAAAGAAATTGGCGATATCGAGCGCATCCTCGCGCGGATCGGCCTGCGTAACGCGCGGCCCCGTGACCTGGCGCGCCTGCGTGATGCCTTGAGCGCCCTGCCGCAGTTGCAAGTGGCGATGACCGAACTGGACACGCCGCACCTGCAGCAGCTTGCAGTCACCGCGGGCACTTACCCGGACCTCGCGGCGCTGCTGGAAAAGGCCATCATCGACAACCCGCCGGCGATCATTCGTGACGGCGGCGTATTGAAAACCGGCTACGACAGCGAGTTGGATGAGCTGCAATCGCTCAGCGAAAACGCCGGGCAGTTCCTGATCGACCTGGAAGCCCGCGAAAAAGCCCGTACGGGCCTGGCTAACCTGAAGGTCGGCTATAACCGCGTGCATGGTTACTTTATCGAGTTGCCGAGCAAGCAAGCCGAGTCGGCGCCTATCGACTATCAACGTCGCCAGACCCTCAAAGGCGCCGAGCGTTTTATCACCCCCGAGCTCAAAGAGTTTGAAGACAAGGCGCTGTCGGCCAAAAGCCGTGCCCTGGCGCGGGAAAAGATGCTCTACGAAGCCTTGCTTGAGGACTTGATCAGCCGCCTGGCGCCGTTGCAAGACACCGCCGCCGCCCTGGCGGAGCTGGATGTGTTGAGCAACCTCGCCGAACGGGCGCTGAACCTGGACCTCAATTGCCCACGGTTTGTCAGCGAACCGTGCATGCGCATCGTGCAAGGCCGTCACCCAGTGGTGGAGCAGGTGCTGACCACGCCGTTCGTCGCCAATGACCTGTCGCTGGACGACGATACCCGCATGTTGGTGATCACCGGTCCGAACATGGGCGGTAAATCCACTTACATGCGCCAGACCGCGTTGATCGTGTTGTTGGCGCATATCGGCAGCTTCGTACCGGCAGCCAGTTGCGAATTGTCGTTGGTGGACCGCATTTTCACGCGGATCGGCTCCAGCGATGACCTGGCCGGTGGCCGTTCGACCTTTATGGTGGAAATGAGCGAGACCGCCAACATCCTGCACAACGCCACCGAGCGCAGCCTGGTGCTGATGGACGAAGTGGGTCGCGGTACCAGCACCTTCGACGGCCTGTCCCTGGCGTGGGCCGCGGCCGAACGCTTGGCGCATCTGCGTGCGTACACGCTGTTCGCCACGCACTACTTTGAGCTGACGGTGTTGCCGGAAAGCGAGCCGCTGGTGGCCAACGTGCATCTCAATGCCACCGAGCACAACGAGCGCATCGTGTTTCTGCACCATGTGCTGCCAGGGCCGGCGAGCCAGAGTTATGGTCTGGCCGTGGCGCAGTTGGCCGGTGTGCCGAACGAGGTGATTACTCGCGCCCGCGAACACCTCAGCCGCCTGGAAACCACGGCCCTGCCCCATGAAACCGTGGTCGCCAGCCCGGCCAAAGCCAATAAGAAACCTGCCGCGCCGCATCAGAGCGATATGTTCGCCAGCCTGCCCCATCCGGTGCTGGATGAGTTGGCAAAGCTTGACCTGGATGACTTGACGCCGCGTAAAGCGCTCGAAATGTTATATGCACTGAAGACTCGGATATAACGCAGACGCTTGCAAGCTGATAGAATCTCGCGCGGTTTGGGATGCTGCGGGCTTTTAGCCTGGTCCGCAGACTATCGCTCTCAAACCTCGCGAACCCCACCACAAGGGGTTTCGCTGCCGCCGCCTGAGGA
This sequence comes from Pseudomonas sp. MF7453, assembly GCF_016405455.1. Lineage (NCBI taxonomy): Bacteria > Pseudomonadati > Pseudomonadota > Gammaproteobacteria > Pseudomonadales > Pseudomonadaceae > Pseudomonas > Pseudomonas sp. MF7453. Next base: position 212,782 of record NZ_JAEKCN010000003.1, read on the forward strand.
GAAAATTAGAAATGACCTTCGTCGTCACCGACAACTGCATCAAGTGCAAGTACACCGACTGCGTAGAAGTCTGTCCGGTGGACTGCTTCTACGAAGGCCCGAACTTCCTGGTTATTCACCCGGATGAGTGCATTGACTGCGCCCTGTGTGAACCAGAATGCCCGGCCGTCGCGATTTTCTCCGAGGACGAAGTGCCTGCGGGCATGGAGCAATTCATTCAATTGAACGTCGAACTGTCAGAAGTGTGGCCGAACATCACCGAGCGCAAGGATCCGATGCCGGATGCCGCCGAGTGGGATGGCAAACCCAACAAGATTGAGCAACTAGAGCGCTAAAGCGCCACTGCCCAACAAAAAAAGGCCCTTGAGGGCCTTTTTTGCATTCTGGCGCCTGCATTCACTTTTCTGCAGGCGAAAAAAGGGGCGGTATGACCCGCCCACATTTTTTCCCTAGTCCCTGTGTTCCTTTTCATCATCCTGATGAATCGCATCCTGCGACGTTCCTTCAAACCATCGTTCCTTGATGGCTGTGTCAATCCGTGGACACAGGGCTGATGTTAGAGGGTTCATAGATAAGTTCAACGCGACCCGTTTCCATCCACTGGCACGCAGCGACGCCCCCACATAGATAAATAAGTCTTGTATTTCAATGAGATGAAAAAATTCTCAAAAAAATCGGGACGTCCTTGCCAGGTAAAAAAACCAATCACTTACGCAAAGGTAAGCAAATGCTTACGTGCGCGATTGCGGAAAAGGGCAATAAACCTCATTGCCCACCGTTTACGGGCATCAGTCGTCACTGACCGTAATCGTCGGCATCGCCGGCGCGGCCGCTTCCTGCAAGACAATGCGCGCACCGACATGCCGGGCCAGCTCCTGGTAGATCATCGCGACCTGCCCTTCGGGCTCGGCCGCTACAGTGGGTTTGCCACCATCGGCCTGTTCACGAATGTCCATCGACAGCGGCAAAGAAGCGAGCAGTTCGACGCCATACTGCGTGGCCAGCTTTTCACCGCCCCCTTCACCGAACAGATGCTCGGCATGACCGCAGTTGGAACAGATGTGCACCGCCATGTTTTCCACAACACCCAGCACCGGGATGTTGACCTTGCGGAACATCTCGACGCCTTTTCTGGCGTCCAGCAGCGCCAGGTCCTGGGGCGTGGTGACGATCACCGCACCGGCCACCGGGACTTTTTGTGCCAGGGTCAGCTGGATGTCGCCGGTGCCTGGGGGCATGTCGATCACCAGGTAATCGAGGTCGCCCCAGGCGGTCTGTGTGACCAATTGCAGCAACGCCCCGGAGACCATCGGCCCGCGCCAGACCATCGGCGTGTTGTCATCGGTCAGGAAGGCCATGGACATCACCTCCACACCCAGCGACTCGATGGGCACAAACCATTTCTGATCCTTGACCTTCGGCCGTGTGCCTTCGGCGATGCCGAACATCACGCCCTGGCTTGGGCCGTAGATATCGGCGTCGAGAATCCCCACTCGCGCGCCTTCGCGGGCCAGGGCCAAAGCCAGGTTGGCCGCAGTGGTGGATTTGCCCACGCCGCCCTTGCCGGAGGCTACCGCCACCACGTTCTTGACATTGGCCAAACCCGGGATCTGCGCCTGGGCCTTGTGCGGGGCGATCACGCACTGGATCTCGACCTTGGCCGATCCCACGCCATCAATGCCTTCAATGGCCATTTGCAGCATCTGCGCCCAACCACGCTTGAACAAACCTGCGGCATAACCCAGTTGCATCTGTACCGACACCTGGTCGCCCTGGACCTCGATGTTGCGCACACAACCGGCACTGACCGGGTCCTGGTTCAAATAGGGGTCGGTGTACTGGCGAAGAACGGCTTCCACCGCTGCGCGATTGACGGCGCTCATGGGCTACTCCCGAAAAAAGACTGACTGAAACAGGCGGCTATCCTAACCGTTCCGACGGTTGAACGGCACGCTTTCGAGGTTCCGGAAGATTCTGAAACAGCGTCACGGGGTGAAATAAATTTCCCGGCGCTTTATAGTGGCCGACCTCCGTTTCATCAAGTAGCCGAGCCCCATGTCCGAGCCACGCAAGATCCTCGTCACCAGCGCCCTGCCCTATGCCAATGGTTCCATCCATCTTGGCCATATGCTTGAGTACATCCAGACCGATATGTGGGTGCGCTTCCAGAAGCATCGCGGCAATCAATGCATTTATGTCTGCGCGGACGACGCCCACGGTTCGGCCATCATGTTGCGCGCCGAAAAGGAAGGCATCACCCCGGAACAACTGATCGCCAACGTGCAGGCTGAACACAGCGCCGACTTTGCCGAGTTCCTGGTGGACTTCGACAACTTCCATTCGACCCACTCGGACGAAAACCGCGAGTTGTCGAGCCAGATCTACCTGCGGTTGAAAGAAGCCGGGCACATCGACCAACGTTCGGTGACCCAGTATTTCGACCCGGAAAAGAAGATGTTCCTGGCCGACCGCTTCATCAAGGGCACCTGCCCGAAGTGCGGCACCGAAGACCAGTACGGCGACAACTGCGAAAAATGCGGCGCGACCTACGCACCGACCGACTTGAAGGACCCCAAGTCGGCGATCTCCGGCGCCACTCCGGTGCTTAAAGACTCGCAGCACTTCTTCTTCAAGCTCCCGGATTTCCAGCAAATGCTGCAAACCTGGACGCGCAGCGGCACCTTGCAGGACGCCGTGGCCAACAAACTCTCCGAATGGCTCGACAGTGGCCTGCAGCAGTGGGACATCTCCCGCGACGCGCCGTACTTCGGCTTCGAGATCCCGGGCGAGCCGGGCAAGTACTTCTATGTATGGCTGGACGCGCCGATCGGCTACATGGCCAGCTTCAAGAACCTCTGCGATCGCACCCCGGAGCTGGACTTCGACGCGTTCTGGGGCAAAGACTCCACTGCCGAGCTGTACCACTTTATCGGCAAGGACATCGTCAACTTCCACGCGCTGTTCTGGCCGGCAATGCTTGAAGGTTCGGGCTACCGCAAGCCGACCGGCATTGCCGTGCACGGCTACCTGACGGTCAATGGGCAGAAAATGTCCAAGTCCCGTGGCACCTTTATCAAGGCACGCACCTACCTGGATCACCTGTCGCCGGAATACCTGCGCTATTACTACGCGTCCAAGCTGGGCCGGGGTGTCGACGACCTGGACCTGAACCTGGAGGACTTCGTACAGAAGGTCAACTCGGATCTGGTGGGTAAAGTCGTCAACATCGCCAGCCGTTGCGCCGGTTTTATCCACAAGGGTAACGCAGGCGTACTGGTAGCCGAGAACGCTGCACCGGAGCTGACCGACGCCTTCCTGGCCGCCGCGCCAAGCATCGCCGACGCCTATGAGGCCCGCGACTTTGCCCGCGCCATGCGCGAGATCATGGGCCTGGCCGATCGTGCCAACGCCTGGATCGCCGACAAGGCCCCGTGGTCGCTGAACAAGCAGGAAGGCAAGGAAGCCGAGGTGCAGGCTATCTGTGCCACAGGCGTCAATCTGTTCCGCCAGTTGGTGATTTTCCTCAAGCCGGTGCTGCCATTGCTGGCCGCCGATGCCGAGGCGTTCCTCAACGTGGCGCCGTTGACCTGGAACGATCACGCCACCTTGCTCGGTAATCATCAGTTGAACGCCTTCAAGCCCCTGATGACCCGTATTGACCCGGTGAAAGTCCAGGCCATGACCGACGCTTCGAAAGAAGACCTGGTCGCCAGCCAGACCGATACCGGCCAATCTGCGCCGACGGGCAATGGCGAGCTGGCCAAGGACCCGATTTCCCCGGAAATCGATTTCGACGCCTTTGCCGCCGTGGATTTGCGCGTGGCACTGATCATCAAAGCCGAAGCTGTGGAAGGTGCCGACAAGCTGCTGCGCCTGACGCTGGATATCGGTGACGAGCAGCGCAACGTGTTCTCCGGGATCAAGAGCGCTTACCCGGACCCGTCCAAGCTCGACGGTCGCCTGACCATGATGATCGCCAACCTCAAGCCACGGAAGATGAAGTTCGGTATTTCCGAAGGCATGGTGATGGCGGCTGGCCCTGGCGGCGAAGAAATCTACCTGCTGAGCCCCGACAGCGGCGCCAAGCCGGGTCAACGCATCAAGTAACCCCTGCAAAATGCCCCGCTGTTGCTACGGCGGGGCTTTTCAGCTTGCCCACCTCCCTGGGCCGGGCGTCAACGCTATGATCACAGCATGAACCTCATTCAACGTATCGACGCGCTGCTGCCGCAGACTCAATGCGGCAAATGCGGGCACCCGGGTTGCAAGCCTTATGCAGAAGGCATCGCCAAAGGCGAGGCCATCAACAAGTGCCCGCCCGGTGGGCAGGAAACCATCGCCGGGCTTGCGCAACTGCTGCACCTGCCACTGCTGGAGCTGGACACCAGCCGCGGGGAAGCGCCCGCGCAGGTAGCCTATATCCGTGAGGCCGAATGCATCGGTTGTACCAAATGCATCCAGGCTTGCCCGGTGGATGCCATTGTGGGTGCCGCCAAGCTCATGCACACGGTGATTATCGATGAGTGCACCGGTTGCGACCTGTGTTTCGCACCCTGCCCTGTCGACTGTATCGAGATGCGTGCGCTCGCTGACGTGCTGCCTATCGTGGGCGACCTGGCTGGCAGCAATGACGAGCGGCGTGAACGTGACCTCAAACGTGACCGAGCGCGGCGGCGCTTCGAACAACGTAACGCCCGCCTGCAACGTGAGGAAGCCCGCAAGCTCGCCGAACGCCTGACACGGGCCAAACCTGCAGCTGCAATGGAAACAGCAGCGATAGATAATCATCAGGGCGCGCAGGAAGCCGCCATCAAGCAGGCCAGAATCAGCGTCACCATGAGTCGCGCTCAGTTGCACAAGTCCTTGAAGGCGTTTGGGCATCCTCCGACCTTTGAGCAACAGTCGCAATTGATTAAGCTGCAACGGCAGTTTGAAGCTTGCGAACAGGCGCTTGCCAAGCTGGAGGCCAACAGTGCGCCGCCGACAAAGACACCCCAAGGCACCGACCTCAAGCGCGCAAAGATCCAACTGGCCATGCGTCGGGCCGAGCTGAAAAAGGCCCAGGCCGAGCAGGCTGGCGAGCAGCAGCTGGCAGCCTTGAGCGCTGCTTTGAACGCCGCCGAGCAGACGCTGCAGGATGCCGAGGCCAACACTGGCGCCTGAACCTGCACGCTGTATTGCTAACATCACGTCGACCGCCTGCAAGGAAACGTCCGCCCCTATGAATGCCGCAAAACGCCTGGAAATCTTCCGCAGGTTCCACGAAGACAATCCGGAACCGAAAACCGAACTGGCTTACTCCTCACCGTTCGAATTACTGATTGCGGTGATCCTGTCAGCCCAATCAACGGACGTTGGGGTTAACAAGGCGACGGCGAAGCTGTATCCCGTGGCCAATACCCCGGCCGCAATTTACGCCCTGGGTGTGGAAGGCCTGTCCGAATACATCAAGACCATCGGCCTGTATAACAGCAAGGCCAAGAATGTGATCGAAACGTGCCGCCTACTGGTGGAGCTGCATGATGCTGAAGTCCCGCAAACGCGTGAAGCCCTGGAGGCCTTGCCAGGGGTGGGCCGTAAAACGGCCAATGTGGTGCTCAATACCGCATTCAGGCAACTGACCATGGCAGTGGACACTCACATCTTCCGGGTCAGTAACCGAACCGGTATTGCGCGGGGCAAAAATGTGGTCGAAGTGGAAAAGCAACTGATGAAGTTTGTGCCCAAGCCGTATTTGCTCGACTCCCATCACTGGCTGATCCTGCACGGGCGCTACGTTTGCCAGGCTCGCAAGCCCCGCTGCGGCAGCTGTCGGATCGAAGATTTGTGTGAATACAAGGACAAGACGTCAGACGATTGAGCGACCATTGCTTTTTTTGATCAGTCGATTGAAAAAATCTTTTTTACCCGTTCGCAGATTATCGCTATAAGGAGCCCCAATGGCAGTCTTAGCCCGGAGTTAATCTTATGAGCGCTGGCAAAGAACAACTGGAAGTGGAAGACGACCTCGTTGAGTCGGATGACGATGCGGTAGAGACACCTGTAGAGGTAGCCAAGACCAATTTGAGCAAACGCCGCACTATCGACAATCTACTGGAAGAGCGACGCTTGCAAAAACAGCTGGCCGATTACGACTTCGATCTGTGATCGATGCATGAACGACCGGAAGCCTCCCTGACGGAGGCTTTTTTCTGCCGGATACACGGGTTTTGAGCGGTGCAATGCCCTCCTACACCAAGCCGTTGCGTTGTGCCAACTCGATCAGGTCCACAAGGGAGCGGGCATTGAGCTTGAGTAGCAAGCGGGTCTTATAGGTACTGACGGTTTTGTTGCTCAGGAACATGCCGTCGGCAATCTCCTTGTTGGTTTTGCCACGGGCCAGTTGTTGCAGCACCATCATCTCTCGCCCCGACAAGCGTTCAACCATTTCGGCTTCACTGGCGTTGCCCATGGTTGAACGCACCGAATTGAGCGCCTGGTTCGGGAAATAGCTGTAGCCGGAGAGCACCGCCTTGATGGCGCTCAAGAGCTCAGTCAGGTCCTGCTGCTTGCAGACATAGCCGGCCGCCCCTGCCTGCATGCAGCGCATGGAAAAATGGCCCGGAGCCTGGGACGTCAGCACCAGCACCTTGAACGATACGGCTTGCTTGGTTGAAGCCAACCGGCAAATCACTTCCAGGCCGTCGAGCTTGGGGATTCCGATATCCAGTATCACAATATCCGGCATATGTTCCCGTGCAAGTTGCAACGCATCGACACCGTTATCGGTCTCGGCAACGACCTCATAACCATGACGCTCCATTAGCATGCGCACAGCAAGACGAATGACGGGATGATCATCCACGATCAGCACTTTATTCATGAGAAAGTCCAATTTCGCTGTTCGAATTATTTAGAGCAAACACAATAGCCTAGTCGATTACTAGTTGGCATAGCATTCCACCCCGAGCAACGGCAGGGAGAGACCCAACCCACAGGAAGATAGGAATTAGCCTACAAAAAATCGCAAACTTAGATGTATGGGGCTTTATGGAAGCTTTCAGATCTTTCTCGACGCGTACACATTTTGACTGAAATGTCCCAGGCATGGGCCCATGAAGGTAAACGCAGCGCACAAGACTTTCAGGAAATACCCCTTGCTTGTAGCCATGCCGCACGCAGAACGGCAAGGAAGGCCCATCTGCATTAGTTCCATTTAACATATTTATAAACTTCCATAATTCCTACAGAAAATTCTACAACTCACCTTCTCATTGCACTTACATGAGTGAATTTTCTGTCAGACATAGTTCCTCCGCAGATGTAAAAAATCATTCAGCGCTAAAAACAAAACGCAAAAAAGTAAAACAACCGTTAAAGTTTCAGAAAAAAACACAGTCAAGCATCTGCTAAACGCCGATAAACATCGCCGCTGTATTTATGTTCATTCAATAATAAACAAGCAAAAAAAATGGCCCCTTGGATAAGGAGCCATTTCGCACACTCAAGACAACACTCAGAACAATGAGCGGCCCTTGTTGGCAGCAATGCGCATACGCAGGGCGTTCAGCTTGATGAAGCCAGCCGCATCCGCCTGGTTGTAGGCGCCACCGTCTTCTTCAAAGGTTGCGATGTTGGAGTCGAACAGTGACTCTTCGGACTTACGGCCAGTGACGATCACGTTGCCCTTGTAGAGCTTCAGGCGCACGACGCCGTTCACGTGGGCCTGGGAAGCGTCGATCATCTGTTGCAGCATCAGACGCTCAGGGCTCCACCAGTAACCGGTGTAGATCAGGCTGGCGTACTTGGGCATCAGCTCGTCTTTAAGGTGGGCGACTTCACGGTCCAGGGTGATGGACTCGATGGCGCGGTGGGCACGCAGCATGATGGTGCCGCCCGGGGTTTCGTAGCAACCGCGGGACTTCATGCCCACATAACGGTTCTCGACGATGTCGAGACGGCCGATACCATGCTGGCCACCGATACGGTTGAGGGTCGCCAGCACGGTGGCCGGAGACATTTCAACGCCGTCCAACGCAACGATGTCGCCGTTGCGGTAAGTCAGTTCCAGGTACTGCGGCTTGTCAGGAGCGTTCTCCGGAGAGACGGTCCATTTCCACATGTCTTCTTCGTGCTCGGTCCAGGTGTCTTCCAGCACGCCACCTTCATAGGAGATGTGCAGCAGGTTGGCGTCCATCGAGTACGGCGACTTCTTCTTGCCATGGCGCTCGATCGGGATTGCGTGCTTTTCAGCGTAATCCATCAGCTTTTCACGGGACAGCAGGTCCCATTCACGCCAAGGAGCAATCACTTTTACGCCAGGCTTGAGTGCGTAGGCACCCAGTTCGAAACGCACCTGGTCGTTGCCCTTGCCGGTGGCGCCGTGGGAAATGGCGTCAGCGCCGGTTTCGTTGGCGATCTCAATCAAGCGCTTGGCGATCAGCGGACGTGCGATGGAGGTACCCAGCAGGTACTCACCTTCGTAGACAGTGTTGGCGCGAAACATCGGGAATACGAAATCGCGGACGAACTCTTCGCGCAGGTCGTCAATGTAGATCTCTTTCACGCCCATGGCTTGCGCCTTGGCACGTGCAGGTTCGACCTCTTCGCCCTGACCCAGGTCAGCGGTGAAGGTCACCACTTCACAGTTATAAGTATCCTGCAGCCACTTGAGGATCACCGAAGTGTCCAGGCCGCCGGAATACGCGAGAACGACCTTGTTTACGTCGGCCATGCCATCACTCCACGGGGTTGTACGGAAAGGCGACGATTCTACCGATCAAAACCGCGAAATTACAGGGGCGCGACAGCAAATGAAGATAAAGCGACAGATTATGTCGAGCGGGCGACCGATGGTCGCACCTACGACGTGGCCGCCGGGTTGCTCGGCACCGTGGCCTGGGGTGCCGGTTTCTCGGGAGCAGCTACCCGCTCAAGCTGGATATTCACCCGACGATTACGGGCGCGGTTGGCGGCATTGGTGTTGGGGGCCAGCGGGTAGCTTTCGCCATGGAAACGCAGGGTGATCTGCGACTCCTGAATGCCATTGGCCTTCAAGTAATCCATCACCGCCAGGGCGCGGCGGCGCGAGACGTCGCGGTTGGTCAGCCGATTGCCACTGTTATCCGAGTGGCCATTCAACTCGACATGATTGACGGTGGGGTCGGCCTTCATGAACGCAAGAATCACAGACAGCTTCTTCTTGGCGCCAGCGTCCAGCTCAATGCCACCACCGGGGAAGCCGACTTCCGTCTGCTTGACCTGGTCGTAATTCATCGGCAACAGCTTGGCGGTGCACGACTGATAGTCGCTGTAGGCCTTGCTGAACCTCACCGGCAGCAGACGCACCTCCGAGTAACCGCCTTCGCGCGCGTAATGCCTTACCGTCGGGCTGCGCCCCTCAAGCAAGCCGGTGAAGAGGCGCCCGGCCTGAGCCTGGGAGCTATTGAACAGTACGTCGCCACTGCCGACACGCACCGCCCCGAGGTTGATATCGCCTCGGCCCGGCTGCCAGGGCGCGGCCGCGGCCAGCAAGGTTGCCGAACCTGCGCCAAACGCACCGTTATAGGCTTTCAGGCGAAACGTCGCCTGCTCGCCGGCCCGGCGCACGAACTCCCCGGAACCAAAATCGGTGATCGGCTGCGTCAGGCGGCACTCGAACTGATCGCCCTCTACCTTCCACTCAATATTCTCCAGACGTGTCTGGAACGTGAGGGCCATAGCGGGCAGGCTGGCGAACACACTGAGCAGGGCTAGATAATGCTGGCGCACGGGAGGCTCCACTGGTTTTTACAACACTTCAAAGCGTCATACATCGTTAAGGCATACCCGGGGATATCGGTAGCATCCGGCAAAACTTGATAGCGAGTGCCTGCAAGAGTCTTTTCCGGTAGCATTCCCACCAGATTGACCCGCCTGGAATCCCCAATGTCCGACCGCCTGACCCTGCTGCGTCCCGACGACTGGCATATTCATCTTCGTGATGGTGCTGCGTTACCCCAAACCGTGGCCGATGTTGCGCGCACGTTTGGCCGTGCCATCATCATGCCTAACCTGGTACCTCCGGTGCGCAATGCCGCAGAAGCCGACGCCTATCGCCAGCGTATTCTCGCTGCACGACCGGCCGGCAGCCGCTTTGAACCGTTGATGGTGCTCTACCTGACCGACCGCACCCAGCCTGAAGAGATTCGCCAGGCCAAGGCCAGCGGCTTCGTACATGCCGCCAAGCTCTACCCGGCCGGCGCGACCACCAACTCCGATTCCGGCGTCACCAGCATCGACAAGATCCTGCCGGCGATCGAAGCCATGGCCGAAGTCGGTATGCCGTTGCTGATCCACGGGGAAGTCACCCGTGGCGATGTGGATGTGTTCGATCGCGAGAAGATTTTCATCGACGAACACATGCGCCGTGTGGTCGAGCTGTTCCCGACCCTGAAGGTCGTGTTCGAGCACATCACCACCGCCGATGCCGTGCAGTTCGTCACCGAAGCTTCGGCTAACGTTGGTGCGACCATCACCGCTCATCACCTGCTCTACAACCGCAACCACATGTTGGTGGGCGGGATTCGGCCGCACTTCTATTGCCTGCCGATTCTCAAGCGCAATACTCACCAGGTGGCACTGCTGGATGCCGCCACCAGCGGCAGTCCGAAGTTCTTCCTCGGCACCGACTCGGCGCCCCACGCCCAGCACGCCAAGGAAGCGGCCTGCGGCTGTGCCGGCTGCTACACGGCGTTTGCCGCCATCGAGCTGTATGCCGAGGCGTTCGAACAACGCAATGCCCTGGACAAACTCGAAGGTTTTGCCAGCCTCAATGGTCCGCGTTTCTACGGCCTGCCGGCGAATACCGATCGCATCACCCTGGTTCGTGAAGACTGGACCGCCCCCGCCAGCCTGCCATTTGGCGAGCTGACCGTTATCCCGCTGCGCGCCGGTGAAACACTGCGCTGGCGCCTGCTGGAGGAAAGCAAGTGAGTGAAGACCATTACGACGACGAACAAGAGCACGGCGGCGGCGGTTCGCGCCACCCGATGGCCGAGCGTTTTCGCGGCTATCTGCCGGTTGTCATCGACGTAGAAACCGGTGGTTTCAATTGCGCCACCGACGCGCTGCTGGAAATCGCGGCGACCACCATCGGCATGGACGAACAGGGTTTCGTGTTCCCGGAACACACCCACTTCTTCCGGGTAGAGCCGTTCGAAGGCGCCAATATCGAAGCCGCTGCCCTGGAGTTCACCGGGATCAAGCTCGACCATCCGCTGCGCATGGCCGTCAGTGAAGAAGCGGCGCTGACCGATATCTTCCGCGGTGTACGCAAGGCGCTGAAGGCCAATGGCTGCAAACGTGCGATTCTGGTCGGCCACAACAGCAGCTTCGACCTGGGTTTCCTGAATGCCGCCGTGGCGCGCCTGGACATGAAGCGCAACCCGTTTCACCCGTTCTCCAGCTTCGACACTGCAACCCTTGCAGGCCTGGCGTATGGCCAAACGGTACTGGCCAAAGCCTGCCAGGCAGCCGGTATCGACTTTGACGGTCGTGAGGCCCACTCGGCCCGCTACGACACCGAAAAGACCGCCGACCTGTTCTGTGGCATCGTCAACCGCTGGAAACAGATGGGTGGCTGGGAAGACTTCAACGACTAAGACGCCTCCCACAAAAAAACCGGCCTTCTCAGGCCGGTTTTTTTATACCAAAACGCAGGCTTACAGCTTGCCGGCGTTCTCGGTCAGGTAAGCGGCAACGCCTTCTGGCGAAGCGTTCATGCCTTTGTCGCCTTTTTTCCAGTTGGCAGGGCAGACTTCACCGTGCTCTTCGTGGAATTGCAGAGCGTCAACCAGGCGGATCAGCTCTTCCATGTTACGGCCCAGAGGCAGGTCGTTGATGATCTGCGAACGCACGACGCCCTTGTCGTCGATCAGGAACGCGCCACGGAAAGCGACGCCGCCTTCGGACTCAACGTCGTAGGCCTTGGCGATGTCGTGCTTCATGTCGGCAGCCATGGTGTATTTGACTTTGCCGATACCGCCATCATTGATGGCCGTGTTGCGCCAGGCGTTGTGGGTGAAATGGGAGTCGATGGACACCGCAACCACTTCAACGTTACGCGCCTTGAAATCGTCCATGCGGTGATCCAGAGCAATCAGCTCCGAAGGGCAGACGAAAGTGAAGTCCAGCGGGTAGAAGAATACCAGGCCGTATTTGCCTTTGATGGCTTCAGACAGTTTGAAGCTGTCGACGATTTCGCCATTGCCGAGGACGGCTGGTACGTCGAAATCCGGGGCTTGTTTACCGACGAGTACGCTCATTGGATATCTCCTGATATAGGGATGACGATTGAAGTAAAAGGACCGGTCGAGTCTGCCTGTGGAAACAGACAGAAACATGACGCAATCACGCTTCGTGAAGACCGATCATCATACACCGAAAAAACCGTTCGTCAGCGCACGGGCCATCCGCCCGAATTGCTGTTGAAACTATTTTGACAATCATTCTCGTTAACATTAAGATCCATCGCACCTAAGCCATAAACCCGCGACGGTTCTCACTTATGTATGTCTGCCTCTGCACTGGCGTCACCGACGGACAAATCCGCGAAGCAATCTACGAAGGTTGCTGCAGCTACAAAGAAGTGCGTGAAACCACGGGCGTTGCCAGCCAGTGCGGCAAATGCGCCTGCCTCGCCAAGCAAGTGGTACGGGAAACCCTGACGCAGCTGCAAACAGCCCAGGCCGCGCTCCCCTACTCGACAGAATTTACACACGCCTGATAGGCATGTTTTAAAGAACCGGACCTTGTGTCCGGTTTTTTTATGCCTGTAATTCAATTAGTTAGCGTCAAGACGCGGAACACAAACATTCTTATTCCGATTAATTTTCATTTATTATTCAATAACTTAGGTTTGACACTAGGATTTTCACCGCTCAGACTCCGCCCTATACACAGCTATTACAGGGCAGGACCCCAGTCATGAAAGGCGACATCTCAGTCATCCAGCAACTCAATAAAATCCTTGCCAATGAACTGGTCGCGATCAATCAGTACTTTCTGCATGCGCGCATGTACGACGATTGGGGCCTGGAAAAGCTTGGCAAGCGTGAATACAAAGAATCGATCAAGGCCATGAAGGACGCCGACGCGCTGATCAAGCGCATCCTGTTCCTTGAAGGTCTGCCGAACGTGCAAGACCTGGGCAAGCTGAACATCGGCGAGCACACTCAGGAAATGATCGGCAGCGACCTGGGCTTTGAGCGCAAAAGCCACAGCGACATCAAGGCAGCGATTGCCCACTGCGAAACCAAGGGCGATTTCGGCAGCCGTGAGCTGTTGGAAGACATCCTTGAGGACCAGGAAGAACACATCGACTGGCTGGAAACCCAGCTGGGCCTGATCGACAAGGTCAGCCTGGAAAATTACCTGCAATCGCAGATGGGCGAATAACCCGTAGCGTTCAGGCACAAAAAAGCCCCGCTCTCACCAGAGAAGCGGGGCTTTTTATTGCTCGCCAATTAGGCGTCAGTCTTGACTGCTGCTTTTTGCGCTGCGCTTTTGATCAACTCTTGCAGCGAACCATCAGCTGCCATTTCAGTGATGATGTCGCTACCGCCAACCAGTTCACCGGCTACCCACAACTGCGGGAAAGTCGGCCAGTTGGCGTACTTTGGCAGGTTGGCGCGGATCTCGGGGTTTTGCAGGATATCCACGTAAGCGAACTTCTCGCCACACGCCATGACGGCCTGGGACGCTTTCGCGGAGAAACCGCACTGAGGCGCGTTTGGAGCGCCTTTCATGTAAAGCAGAATGGTGTTGTTGGCAATCTGCTCTTTGATCGTTTCGATGATATCCATGGAACACCTCTGCAGGAACTTTGCGACTCACGGGTCGGCACGGTGGCGCATTGTAACGCAAAAATCCAACGGGATGCTCAGGCCGCCGCCACCTTCACCGGTACCCCATTGAGCGCCGCATTACCCGACAACTCATCCAATTGCCGCTCGTCGGTCAAGTCATTCGCACTCGCACCCGGCTGGCCGCTTGCAATGCTCATCTGTACGCCCGGACGATCGTGCCCCCAACCGTGAGGCAGGCTGACCACACCCGGCATCATGTCCGCGCTGGCCACAACTTCCACTTCGATCATGCCAATGCGCGAACTCACTTGCACCCGCTGCCCATCGCTCAACTGCCGAGTGGTCATATCATCCGGGTGCATCAACAGTTGATGACGCGGCTTGCCCTTCACCAACCGGTGATAGTTATGCATCCACGAATTATTGCTGCGCACATGGCGCCGACCGATCAGCAACAGCTCGTCGGCCACAGGCACGGGCTGCGCGGCAAAACGCGCAAGGTCCGCCAGGATCACCGACGGTGCCGCCTGCACCTTGCCATCGGCGGTTTTCAGCCGGGCGCCCAGGTTTGGCTTGAGTGGGCCCAGGTCCACGCCGTGAGGGTGATCGGCCAGCATCGCCACCGACAACTTGTGTGCAGACGCATCCCCATAAGTACCGGCACGCAGCCCGAAATCAATCATCTGCGCCGGCGGCATTGTCGGTTTGAGTGATACGCCGGTCTGCGCTGCAAAGGCTTTGGCCAAGCCGACGAAAATTTCCCAATCGTGCAGCGCGCCTGCAGGCTTGGGCAGGATCGCGCGATTGAAGCGCGTGAGGTTGCGCACTGCGAACATGTTGAAAGTGGTGTCGTAGTGGTCATTTTCCAATGCCGACGTGGACGGCAGGATCAGGTCGGCATAACGCGTGGTTTCGTTGATGTAGAGATCCACACTGACCATGAACTCCAACCCATCCAGCGCCTGCTCCAGTTGACGGCCATTGGGCGTGGACAGAACCGGGTTGCCGGCCACTGTCACCAGGGCGCGTATTTGCCCTTCGCCTTCGGTGAGTATTTCTTCAGCCAAGGCCGATACCGGCAATTCGCCCCCGTACTCGGGACGCCCGGACACACGGCTCTGCCAGCGATTGAAATGTCCGCCTCCGGTCGAGGCCACCAGGTCCACCGCCGGTGTGGTGCACAACGCACCTCCCACCCGATCCAGGTTGCCGGTCACCAGGTTGATCAATTGCACCAGCCAATGGCACAACGTGCCGAATGCCTGGGTCGAGACGCCCATGCGTCCGTAGCACACCGCTTTATCGGCGGCCGCAAAGTCTCGCGCCAATTGACGGATCTGCTCGGCAGGCACTGCACATTGGCGGCTCATGGCCTCGGCGGTAAAGCTGGCGATCGCATGGCGTACGTCGTCCAGGCCCTCAACCGGTAAATGGCTGGCGCGGGTCAGCCCTTCCGTAAACAAGGTGTTGAGCACCCCGAACAACAACGCCGCATCACCACCGGGGCGTACGAACAGATGCTGATCGGCAATCGCCGCCGTCTCGCTGCGCCGCGGGTCGACCACCACCACTTTACCGCCCCTTGCCTGAATGGCTTTAAGGCGTTTCTCCACATCGGGCACGGTCATGATGCTGCCGTTGGACGCCAGCGGGTTACCGCCCAGAATCAGCATGAAGTCGGTGTGGTCGATGTCCGGGATCGGCAGCAGCAAGCCATGGCCGTACATCAGGTGACTGGTCAAATGATGGGGTAATTGGTCGACGGAGGTCGCGGAGAACCGGTTGCGCGTCTTCAAAAGGCCGAGAAAATAATTACTGTGCGTCATCAACCCATAGTTGTGCACGCTCGGATTGCCCTGGTACACCGCCACCGCGTTCTGGCCATGCCGGGCCTGGATGCCGGCAAGGCGTTCGGCTACAAGTGCGAAGGCATCTTCCCATGGGATCGGCTGCCATTCGCTGCCAACCCGCAGCATGGGCTGGTGCAGGCGGTCCGGGTCATTCTGAATATCCTGCAGCGCTACGGCCTTGGGGCAGATGTGCCCACGGCTGAAACTGTCCAGGGGGTCGCCCTTGATCGAGGTGATCGCCAGGCGACCGTCTTCGGCTTGTGTCGTTTCCAGGGTCAGGCCGCAGATGGCTTCGCACAGGTGGCAGGCACGGTGATGGAGAGTCTTGGTCATGGCCAGTCTCTTTATAAGGGCTTTTTATAAGGGCTTTGGCCCAACTATGGCCCGCGACCGCTCAGGGCACCAGCAACCTTCGTGCTGTGAATCGACGGGCATAGGCAAAGGCATGGCTAACCATGAGCAAATGTTTCAGAAGCCTTGCGCATACCGACCAAAAGCGACGCAACCTGGCCTGGGCCCGCCCCCGCGCATTGCAAAACGTCTGGACGCCAGTGTACAAATGGCTCACTGCTGTCGGGAAATCGTCTTCAAACGCGCGTTAGCGCCCTGCTTGAACACTCTTAAAAACCGTAGCCCTATTGGTAAGACGCGACATTTAATGTCAATATCGCGCCTTCCCCTATTTCGTCGCCCCGTGCGGCTTTCGCCGCAGGTCTCGCCCGTTGTCACAATAAACAAGGCTTTGAGTATCTGCGGTCTGTTGCAAAAAGGTAGTTAATGATGAGCGCAAGGCACTTTCTCTCCCTGATGGATTGCACGCCCGAAGAGCTGGTCAGCGTGATCCGTCGAGGCATTGAGCTTAAAGACCTGCGTAACCGCGGCGTACTGTTTGAGCCCTTGAAAAACCGTGTACTGGGGATGATCTTCGAGAAGTCCTCGACGCGCACACGCCTGTCTTTCGAAGCCGGCATGATCCAGCTGGGTGGCCAGGCAATCTTCCTGTCCCCGCGTGATACCCAACTGGGCCGTGGCGAGCCGATCAGCGATTGCGCCATCGTCATGTCGCGGATGCTCGATGCCGTGATGATCCGTACCTTCGCCCACAGCACCCTGACCGAATTTGCCGCCAACTCCCGCGTGCCGGTGATCAACGGCCTGTCCGACGACCTGCACCCCTGCCAGTTGCTGGCCGACATGCAAACGTTCCTCGAACACCGTGGCTCAATCCAGGGCAAGACCGTGGCCTGGATCGGTGACGGCAACAACATGTGCAACAGCTATATAGAAGCGGCGATCCAGTTCGACTTCCACCTGCGCATCGCTTGCCCTGAAGGCTACGAGCCGAGCGCCGAGTTCATGGCCAAGGCCGATGGCCGCGTGCAGCTGCTGCGTGATCCGAAGGATGCGGTGGTCGGCGCACACTTGGTCAGTACCGACGTCTGGACCTCCATGGGCCAGGAAGACGAGACCGCCAAGCGCCTGGCACAGTTCGCGCCGTTCCAGGTGACACGCGCGCTGCTCGATACCGCAGCGCCGGACGTCCTGTTCATGCATTGCCTGCCTGCTCACCGTGGTGAGGAAATCAGCCTCGACCTGCTCGATGACCCGCGCTCTGTCGCCTGGGACCAGGCTGAAAACCGCCTGCACGCGCAAAAAGCCTTGCTAGAGTTTCTCGTCCCGCCGTCGTACCACCACGCATGAGCCAGCCATTACTGCTGAATCTGCGCAATCTGGCATGCGGCTATCAACATCAACGCGTGGTGCAGAACCTCAACCTGCACCTCAACGCCGGCGACATCGGTTGCCTGCTTGGTTCATCCGGTTGCGGCAAGACCACCACCTTGCGCGCCATTGCCGGCTTTGAACCGGTACACGAAGGCGAAATCAGCCTGGCGGGCGAAGTCATCTCCAGTGCCGGTTTCACCCTGGCACCGGAAAAACGGCGTATCGGCATGGTGTTTCAGGACTACGCACTGTTCCCGCACTTGAGCGTGGCGGACAACATCGCCTTCGGCATTCGCAAGCATGAGCAAAAAGATCGCGTGGTCGCCGAGCTGCTGGAGCTGGTCAACCTCAAGAACCTGGGCAAGCGCTTCCCCCATGAGCTGTCCGGTGGTCAGCAACAACGTGTCGCCCTCGCCCGCGCCCTCGCGCCGGAACCGCAACTGCTGTTGCTGGATGAACCCTTTTCCAACCTCGATGGGGAACTGCGCCGCAAGCTCAGCCATGAAGTGCGCGACATCCTCAAGGCTCGCGGCACCAGCGCGATCCTGGTAACCCATGATCAGGAAGAGGCCTTCGCGGTCAGCGACCATGTCGGCGTGTTCAAGGAGGGTCGTCTTGAGCAATGGGACACGCCCTACAACCTTTACCACGAACCACTGACGCCCTATGTCGCCAGCTTTATCGGCCAGGGTTACTTCATTCGAGGCCGCTTGAACTCACCGGAGTCAGTGAGTACTGAACTGGGTGACTTGCGCGGCAATCGCGCCTATACCTTGCCGACCGGCGCTGCGGTGGACGTGCTGCTGCGCCCGGACGATATCGTGTATGCGCCGGACAGCGCGTTGAAAGCCCGGATCGTCGGCAAGACCTTCCTCGGCGCCTCAACGCTGTATCGGTTACAGCTGCCGACCGGCGCTCAGTTGGAGTCGATTTTCCCCAGCCATGCCGATCACCAAGTGGGTGCAGAGGTGGGGATTCGTGTGGCGGCTGAACATTTGGTGGTGTTCCAGGCATCCGGCAGCACAGCGGCGCAGATTCCCGCTGTTGAGTCAGGCGTGCGCCGCCACAGCGTCGCTCACTGACGAAACCGGATCAAACTGTGGGAGCTGGCTTGCCTGCGATGCAGACAACTCGGGTTATCTGTTACACCGCGTTGATGCTATCGCAGGCAAGCCCACATTTGATCCTCATAGACTTCAAAGAATAATTATCAGGCCCGCCCGATCGGTGCGAATTTGGCCTGGGTGTGTTCAGCCAACACCGCCGCTGGCAATTCGACTTCCAATCCTCTTCTGCCCGCGCTGACAAAAATCGTTGCAAAGGGTTGCGCCGTTTCATCGATAAACGTGCGCAAGCGCTTCTTCTGCCCCAGTGGGCTGATGCCGCCCAAAAGATAGCCAGTGGACCGCTGCGCTGCCGCCGGGTCCGCCATTTCGACCTTTTTTACGCCGGCCGCATGGGCCAGCGCCTTCAAGTCCAGACTTCCGACGACCGGCACCACGGCCACCAACAATTCGCCCTTCTCGCTACTCGCCAAGAGCGTCTTGAACACCTGCGCCGGGTCGAGGCCCAATTTCTCCGCAGCTTCCAGACCATATGACGCCGCCTTGGGGTCATGTTCATAACTGTGAATGCGATGTTCGGCGCGAACTTTTTTCAACAAATCCAGTGCGGGCGTCATGGCGTCTCCGGCAGGGAAATCAGGTACCCAATTCTAGGCCAAGCGCCGGCAAAACGCTCTAGTTCAAGCGCTGCTGGCCCAGAGCTCCGGTATACAGGGCGTGATCATTCATCAGACCAATAGTTCGAAAGTGACCAATGGTTCACTTTCGACCTTTGACAGCGGTCATTCTTGTCTATATTTTTTCGTTTCCGAATACTGTAGGAATAGTCCATCAGTGCTCCAGCAGTAAGCCGCGGCTAAGGATGGGGATCCTCGTCACGGTGAAAATCGCGCAACCGCCCGTTGAGGCAGTGCGCCAGACAAGAACAACAACTGAGGTTTTCCATGACAACTGCTCTTCAACAGCCTTCACTTTCGAGCCAATGCATGGCCGAGTTCCTGGGCACTGCGCTGCTGATTTTCTTCGGTACCGGCTGCGTCGCTGCGCTCAAGGTCGCGGGTGCGAGCTTTGGCTTATGGGAAATCAGCATCATCTGGGGGGTCGGCGTCAGCATGGCGATCTACCTGAGTGCCGGTATTTCCGGGGCTCACCTCAACCCGGCGGTGAGTATCGCCCTGTGCCTTTTTGCCGATTTCGAAAAGCGCAAACTGCCCTTCTATATTCTCGCCCAGGTCGCTGGCGCATTCTGCTCCGCCGCCCTGGTGTACACCCTCTACAGCAATCTGTTTTTCGATTACGAACAAACCCACCAGATGGTCCGCGGCTCCCAAGCCAGCCTGGAACTGGCGTCGGTGTTCTCCACCTACCCTCATGCACTGCTGAGCACGGCCCAGGCATTCCTGGTAGAAATGGTCATCACCGCGATTTTGATGGGCGTGATCATGGCCCTCACCGACGACAACAACGGCCTGCCTCGCGGCCCGCTGGCCCCGCTGCTGATCGGCTTGTTGATCGCGGTGATTGGTAGCGCGATGGGCCCGCTGACCGGCTTTGCGATGAACCCGGCGCGGGACTTCGGGCCCAAGCTGATGACCTTTTTTGCCGGTTGGGGTGAAATGGCCTTTACTGGCGGTCGCGATATTCCTTACTTCCTGGTACCGATTTTCGCCCCGATTGTTGGTGCTTGCCTCGGTGCTGCGGCCTATCGCGGGCTGATCGCCCGCCACCTGCCGAGCGCAGCACCTGCTATAGCTGAAACACCTGACACGGCTGTCGACGGCAAGACCCGTATTTCCTGAAAGCGCCAGCCTGGCCCCTGCCCTTCGCGGCCCAGGCTGATTTCTGACTTCCTTATTTCGTTCAAGGCAATTGACATGACCGACCTTCAGAATAAGAACTACATCATTGCCCTCGATCAGGGCACCACCAGTTCGCGGGCGATCATCTTCGATCGTGACGCCAACGTGGTGTGCACCGCGCAACGTGAATTCGTTCAACACTACCCGCAGGCCGGCTGGGTAGAGCATGACCCGATGGAAATCTTCGCCACCCAAAGCGCGGTGATGGTAGAGGCGCTGGCCCAGGCCGGCTTGCACCATGACCAGGTTGCCGCCATCGGTATCACCAACCAGCGTGAAACCACCGTGGTCTGGGACAAAATCACCGGCCGCCCGATCTACAACGCGATCGTGTGGCAGTGCCGACGCAGCACTGAAATTTGCCAGCAACTCAAACGCGACGGCCATGAGCAATACATCAGCGACACCACTGGCCTGGTCACCGACCCCTACTTCTCCGGCACCAAGCTCAAGTGGATCCTCGACAACGTCGAAGGCAGCCGCGAGCGTGCACGCAATGGCGAACTGTTGTTCGGCACCGTCGACAGTTGGTTGATCTGGAAATTTACCGGCGGCAAAACCCACGTCACCGACTACACCAACGCGTCGCGCACCATGCTCTTCAACATCCACACGCTGGAGTGGGACGCGAAGATGCTGGAGATTCTCGACATCCCGCGGGAAATGCTCCCCGAAGTGAAGTCGTCCTCCGAAATCTACGGCCGCACCAAAAGTGGCATCGCCATTGGCGGTATTGCCGGTGACCAGCAAGCCGCGCTGTTTGGCCAGATGTGTGTCGAAGCCGGCCAGGCCAAGAACACCTACGGCACCGGTTGCTTCCTGCTGATGAACACCGGCGACAAGGCGGTGAAATCCAAGCACGGCATGCTCACCACCATCGCCTGCGGCCCCCGCGGCGAAGTGGCCTACGCCCTGGAAGGCGCCGTATTCAACGGCGGCTCCACCGTGCAATGGCTGCGTGACGAGCTGAAAATCATCAACGACGCCCACGACACCGAATACTTCGCCGGCAAGGTCAAGGACAGCAACGGTGTGTACCTGGTACCCGCCTTTACCGGTCTGGGCGCTCCTTACTGGGACCCGTATGCCCGTGGCGCGCTGTTCGGCCTGACACGAGGCGTACGCGTCGATCATATTATTCGTGCGGCGCTGGAGTCGATTGCCTACCAGACCCGCGACGTACTCGACGCCATGCAGCAGGACTCGGGCGAACGCCTCAAGGCCCTGCGTGTGGACGGTGGTGCGGTGGCCAACAACTTCCTGATGCAATTTCAGGCCGACATCCTCGGCACTCAGGTCGAGCGCCCGCAAATGCGCGAGACCACAGCCCTCGGCGCCGCCTACCTGGCCGGCCTGGCGTGTGGCTTCTGGGGCAGCCTGGATGAGTTGCGTGGCAAGGCGGTGATCGAGCGCGAATTCGAACCACAACTGGACGAAGCCGCCAAAGAGAAACTCTATGCCGGCTGGCAAAAAGCGGTGAGTCGCACCCGCGATTGGGAGCCGCACGAAGGCGCCGAATAAGCCAAGCGCCGGTTTCCCTTGAGGTTGTAACTGGCAGGGAGCGGATTCCTGCGTCATCATGGGCCACTTTTGTATGGCAGCCCAAAGGACGCCCCATGAATCTGCCTCCCCGCCAACAACAAATCCTCGAACTGGTCCGCGAACGCGGGTACGTC
This sequence comes from Pseudomonas sp. MF7453, assembly GCF_016405455.1. Taxonomy (NCBI): domain Bacteria; kingdom Pseudomonadati; phylum Pseudomonadota; class Gammaproteobacteria; order Pseudomonadales; family Pseudomonadaceae; genus Pseudomonas; species Pseudomonas sp. MF7453. The sequence goes on from NZ_JAEKCN010000003.1 coordinate 234,782, forward strand.
AGTATCGAGGAAATGGCGCAGCTATTCGTTGTCACCCCGCAAACCATCCGCCGCGATATCAACCAACTGGCGGATGCCAACCTGTTGCGCCGCTACCACGGCGGCGCGGCCTATGACTCCAGTGTCGAGAACACCGCGTACGCCATGCGGGCCGATCAGATGCGTGACGAGAAGCAACGCATCGGTGAAGCCATCGCTGCGCAGATTCCCGATCATGCCTCGCTGTTCATCAACATCGGCACCACCACCGAATCCATCGCCCGTGCGCTGCTCAATCACAACCACCTGAAAATCATCACCAACAACCTCAACGTCGCCACCATGCTCAGTGCCAAGGACGACTTCGATGTGTTGCTGACCGGCGGCAACGTGCGCCGCGATGGCGGCGTGGTGGGCCAGGCCAGTGTCGATTTCATCAATCAGTTCAAGGTCGACTTTGCCCTGGTGGGTATCAGCGGGATCGACGAGGACGGCAGCCTGCTGGACTTCGATTACCAGGAAGTGCGGGTTTCCCAGGCCATCATCGCCAATGCGCGGCAGGTGATTTTGGCGGCGGACTCCAGCAAATTCGGGCGCAATGCCATGATTCGCCTGGGGCCGATCAGCCTGGTGGACTGCCTGGTGACTGACCAGCAGCCGGTTCCGGCGTTGGTGCAAGTGCTGAATGAGCACAAGGTGCGGCTGGAAGTCGTTTAGCGCCTGTTCAGGCGTCATCGCGGGCAAGCCCGACTCCCACAGTTTGAAATGCGATCAAATGTGGGAGCCGGGCTTGCCCGCGATGACGGCCTCACTAACACCCATACATTCACCTTTGTTCATAATTCTTCCTTTCTCCGCCCTTCGATGAGTTTTTTCAATCGAAGTCAGCTGGCTGTGCCCGCATTTATCAGCTACCATTTTCGCAAATGAACATTAATGTTCGAATTCCAAGACGAAAAGATCGCGAGGCTAGCCGATGAACCCTTCCACCTTGCCTGCTCCACCGCTTGCCGAAGTCTATGACGTTGCCGTAATTGGTGGCGGGATCAACGGCGTCGGCATTGCAGCAGACGCAGCCGGTCGCGGGTTGTCGGTATTCCTTTGTGAAAAGGATGACTTGGCCAGCCACACTTCTTCGGCCAGCAGCAAGCTGATCCACGGTGGCCTGCGTTACCTGGAGCATTACGAATTCCGTCTGGTGCGTGAAGCATTGGCCGAACGCGAAGTTCTGCTGGCCAAGGCACCGCACATCGTCAAGCAAATGCGCTTCGTACTGCCGCACCGCCCGCACCTGCGCCCGGCCTGGATGATTCGTGCTGGTCTGTTCCTTTATGACCACTTGGGCAAGCGCGAAAAGCTCGCGGGTTCCAAAAGCCTTAAGTTCGGCGCCGACAGCCCGCTCAAAAGCGAAATCACCAAAGGCTTTGAATACTCCGACTGCTGGGTCGACGATGCCCGCCTGGTGGTACTCAACGCCATGGCTGCCCGTGAGAAAGGCGCGCACATCCACACCCAGACCCGTTGCGTCAGCGCCAAGCGCAGCAACGGTATGTGGGAAATGAACATGGAACGTGCCGACGGCAGCCTGTTCTCGATCCGCGCCCGCGCCCTGGTGAATGCCGCCGGCCCATGGGTGGCCAAATTCATCCGCGATGACCTGAAGCTGGATTCACCGTACGGCATTCGTCTGATCCAGGGCAGCCACCTGATCGTGCCGAGACTGTACGAGGGTGCTCACGCGCATATTCTGCAAAACGAAGACCAACGCATCGTCTTCACCATTCCGTACCTGAACCACCTGACCATCATCGGCACCACCGACCGCGAATACACCGGCGATCCGGCAAAAGTCGCGATTACCGAAGGTGAAACCGACTACATGCTCAAGGTGGTCAACGCACACTTCAAGAGACAGCTGAGCCGCGACGATATTGTCCACACCTACTCCGGCGTGCGCCCACTGTGCAATGACGAGTCGGACAACCCGTCGGCAATTACACGGGACTACACCCTGTCGCTGTCCGGCGGCACCGGCGAAGCGCCGATCCTGTCGGTATTCGGCGGCAAGCTGACCACCTATCGCAAGCTGGCCGAATCGGCCATGGCCCAACTGGCGCCGTACTTTACCCAGATGCGCCCAAGCTGGACCGCCACCGCAAGCCTGCCCGGCGGCGAAGACATGAGCACGCCTGAAGCGCTGGCCGAAGCCATCCGCAACAAGTTCGACTGGGTGCCGAGCGAGATCGCCCGTCGCTGGTCCACCACGTATGGCAGCCGCACCTGGCGCCTGCTTGAAGGCGTGCAGTCGCTGGCCGACCTCGGTGATCACCTGGGTGGCGGCCTGTATACCCGCGAAGTCGACTACCTGTGCGCCGAGGAATGGGTGACCCAACCGCAGGACGTGCTGTGGCGCCGCACCAAGCTCGGCCTGTTCACCACACCGCAGGAGCAGGAAAACCTGCAGCATTACCTGTCCAAGGTCGAGCAGAGCCGCAGTAAGATCGAAGCCGCCTGACCGCCCTACTATAGGAGCGAGCTTACTCGCGAAAAACCTGAGAGCGCCGCGTTTATCCAGAATAAACGCGGCGTTTTTGCGTTTTTGGCGAGCAAGCACGCGCCTACGGACTATTCGGTTTTCCGAACACGCCCCTCTGCTCTATTCGGTTTGCCGGATCGAAGACTGAAAATATCGCCGAAACAAAAAATTAATTTCTATATAAATCATGCGCTTAACCTTTTATTTTCGGTATGGCACGACTCATGCTCTACACTCTTTGACGATTACCTGAGGCGCCTTAGGAGCCGTCACGGGCATTCGCTGTACAAGAGAGCCGTTCAAGCTGGCTTCATAAAAAAAACAAATGTCGAGGAAGTATTGATGCGCATCGTTCCCCATATCCTGGGCGCAGCTATCGCTGCTGCTCTGATCAGCACTCCAGTTTTCGCCGCAGAACTCACCGGCACGCTGAAGAAAATCAACGACTCCGGCACCATCACTCTCGCTCACCGCGACAGCTCTATTCCGTTTTCCTACATTGCGGATGGTTCGGGCAAACCCGTGGGCTACTCCCACGACATTCAGTTGGCCGTCGTTGAACAACTGAAAAAAGACCTGAACAAACCCGACCTGAAAGCCAAGTACAACCTGGTGACCTCGCAAACCCGTATCCCGTTGATCCAGAACGGCACCGCGGACCTGGAATGCGGTTCCACCACCAATAACGCCGAACGCGCCCAGCAAGTCGACTTCACCGTCAACATCTTCGAAATCGGCACCCGTCTGCTGGTCAAGAAAGACAAGGAAGGCAAGCCGTCCTACGCTGACTTTGCCGACCTCAAAGGCAAAAACGTCGTGACCACCGCCGGCACCACGTCCGAGCGCATCATCAAAGCGATGAACGCCGACAAGCAGATGGGCATGAACGTTATCTCCGCCAAAGACCACGGCGAATCCTTCCAGATGCTCGAAAGCGGCCGTGCCGTTGCGTTCATGATGGACGACGCGCTGCTGGCCGGTGAAGAAGCCAAGGCCAAGAAGCCGGACGACTGGGTTATCACCGGTACTCCGCAGTCCTTCGAAGCCTATGCGTGCATGGTTCGCAAAGGCGACCCGGACTTCAAGAAAGCCGTGGATGACGCCATTGTCGCCCTGTACAAGTCCGGCGAGATCAACAAGATCTACGCCAAATGGTTCGAAAGCCCGATCCCACCGAAAGGCCTGAACCTGAACTTCCCGATGAGCGACAAGGTCAAGGAGCTGATCGCCAACCCAAGCGACAAACCAGCGCCAGAAGTAAAAATCTGATACCTGACTAAGCTTATCTCCTGAGGGAGCCAACCTCCCTCAGGCGCCTGTAATTACCTGCTGGCTTTAACTTGGAACACTCGACCTGGCGGTTTTCGAGCCGATCGCGTGTGCCTGGCATTCATTGTCAGGCGGGAAAGGATCTTCCCCAAGCGGGTGCTTGTACATCGATCGATTTCGAGGGGAGACCCTAATGAATTACAACTGGGACTGGGGCGTATTCTTCAAGTCCACCGGCGTGGGCAGCGAGACTTATCTCGACTGGTACCTCTCCGGGCTGGGCTGGACCATCGCCATCGCCATCGTGGCATGGATTATCGCCTTGCTGCTGGGCTCCATTCTGGGGGTCATGCGCACGGTGCCAAACCGCCTCGTGTCGGGCATTGCGACCTGCTACGTGGAACTGTTTCGTAACGTGCCGCTGCTGGTTCAGCTGTTCATCTGGTACTTCCTGGTACCGGACATGCTGCCGCAAAACCTGCAGGACTGGTACAAACAAGACCTGAACCCGACCACCTCAGCCTACCTGAGCGTCGTGGTGTGCCTGGGCCTGTTCACCGCCGCCCGTGTGTGTGAGCAAGTACGTACAGGCATTCAGGCGCTGCCACGCGGCCAGGAATCCGCCGCCCGCGCCATGGGCTTCAAGCTGCCGCAGATCTACTGGAACGTGCTGCTGCCCCAGGCGTATCGCATCATCATTCCACCGCTCACCTCCGAATTCCTCAACGTGTTCAAGAACTCCTCCGTGGCGTCCTTGATCGGCTTGATGGAACTGCTGGCACAAACCAAACAGACCGCCGAGTTTTCGGCCAACCTGTTTGAAGCCTTCACCCTGGCCACGCTGATCTACTTCACCCTGAACATGAGCCTGATGCTGCTGATGCGCGTCGTGGAGAAGAAAGTCGCAGTGCCCGGCCTGATCTCTGTGGGGGGTAAATAATGGACTTCGATTTCAGCGGCATCATCCCCGCCATCCCGGGCCTGTGGAACGGCATGGTCATGACCTTGAAGCTGATGGTCATGGGTGTGGTCGGCGGCATCATCATCGGGACCATTCTGGCCTTGATGCGCTTGTCGTCCAATAAACTGCTGTCCCGCGTGGCCGGCGCCTATGTGAACTACTTCCGCTCGATCCCGCTGCTGCTGGTGATCACCTGGTTCTACCTGGCGGTGCCGTTCGTGCTGCGCTGGATCACCGGCGAAGACACGCCGATCGGTGCGTTCACCTCCTGCGTCGTGGCGTTCATGATGTTCGAGGCTGCGTACTTCTGCGAAATCGTGCGGGCCGGCGTGCAGTCGATCCCCAAGGGCCAGATGGCGGCAGCACAAGCCATGGGCATGACCTATGGTCAGACCATGCGCCTGATCATCCTGCCCCAGGCGTTCCGCAAGATGACGCCGTTGCTGCTGCAACAGTCGATCATCCTGTTTCAGGACACCTCCCTGGTCTACACCGTGGGCCTGGTGGACTTCCTCAACTCCGCCCGTTCCAACGGCGACATCATCGGCCGCTCCAATGAGTTCCTGATCTTTGCCGGTGTCGTCTACTTCATCATCAGCTTTTCCGCCTCGCTGCTGGTCAAGCGTCTGCAAAAAAGGTTTGCCGTATGATCTCTATCAAGAACATCAACAAGTGGTATGGCGACTTCCAGGTGCTGACCGATTGCAGCACCGAGGTTAAAAAAGGCGAAGTGATCGTGGTGTGCGGGCCCTCCGGCTCGGGCAAATCCACCCTGATCAAGTGCGTCAACGCGCTGGAGCCGTTCCAGAAGGGCGACATTGTGGTCGATGGCACCTCCATCGCCGACCCGAAGACCAACCTGCCGAAACTGCGCTCACGCGTGGGCATGGTGTTCCAGCACTTCGAACTGTTCCCGCACCTGACCATCACCGAAAACCTGACCATCGCGCAGATCAAGGTGCTGGGCCGCAGCAAGGAAGAAGCCACCAAGAAGGGCCTGCAACTGCTCGAACGCGTGGGCTTGTCGGCACACGCCCACAAGCATCCTGGCCAGCTCTCCGGCGGTCAGCAGCAACGTGTGGCGATTGCCCGCGCCCTGGCCATGGACCCGATCGTCATGCTGTTCGACGAACCGACCTCGGCGCTGGACCCTGAAATGGTCAACGAAGTGCTCGACGTGATGGTGCAACTGGCCCACGAAGGCATGACCATGATGTGCGTGACCCACGAAATGGGCTTTGCGCGCAAAGTGGCCGACCGTGTGATCTTCATGGACGCCGGCAAGATCATCGAAGACTGCCCGAAAGAAGAGTTCTTCGGCGACATCAGCGCACGCTCCGAACGCGCGCAGCACTTCCTTGAGAAAATCCTGCAGCACTAAAAGCAACACCGTTCGTCCTGTAGGAGCCGGGCTTGTGTGGGAGCTGGCTTGCCTGCGATGGCATCGCCTCGGTGCAACTGTTACACCGAGGCGCCTGCATCGCGGGCAAGCCCGGCTCCCACACAAGCCCGCTCTTACACTGGCGAAAAGTAGCTGACCCAAGGCATCTGTGATGAAATGCGACCCCAATCAATATCGCGCCGCGCCGCCATCACTTGCCGTGAAGCCTCGTCTGATACGCCAACTGTTCCTGCCGCCGCTGATCATCGCCCTGATGATCGGTCTGGGTTATATCGGCTTCTGGGTCAGCGAGTACTATGGCATCCGCACCCTCAGCGACAACGGCGAACGCCAGTTGGAGCTGCACGCCCGCACCGTCGAAAGTGAACTGAGCAAATACACCTACCTGCCCAGCCTGCTGGAGCTGGAGTCCAGCGTGTCGCAATTGCTGGCCGAGCCGAACCAGGAAACCCGCAAAACAGTCAATGACTACCTTGAAGGCCTGAACCGTCGCAGTCGCAGCCGAGCCATCTACGTGATGGACACCACCGGCCGCGTGCTGGCCACCAGTAACTGGCGCGATGCCGACAGTTACCAGGGTGAAGACCTGTCTTTTCGCGCCTATTTCCAGAATGCCGTACGTGGCCAGCCCGGCCGTTTCTACGGTATCGGCAGCACCAACGGCGAACCCGGCTATTACCTGGCCCATGGCCTGGAAGAGCACGGCAAGATCATCGGCGTCGCCGTGGTCAAAGTGCGCCTCGAAGCCCTTGAAGAGCGCTGGCAACGCGCCCGTCTTGAGGCATTCGTGAGCGACGAGAACGGCATCATCATTTTGTCCAGTGACCCGGCGCGTCGCCTCAAGGCTGTACGTCCGCTGAGCGATGACACCAAGGATCGCCTGGCTCACAGCCTGCAATATTACTGGGCAACGCTCAATGAACTGCAACCCCTGGCCCGCGAGCGCCTGAACGAAGGCACCGAGAAGCTGACCTTCCCGGCCAATTCGGAAGTGGTCAATGACCAGCACGCCGTCAGCTACCTGGCGCAAACCCGACCGCTCAACGACACGCCGTGGAATTTCACCCTGCTTACCCCGCTCAATGACTTGCGCCGCGCCGCCATCAATCAGGGCATTCTGGTGGCCGTTGCCTTTGGCCTCGTGGCCTTCCTGCTGATTGCCTGGAACGAACGACGCAAGGTCATCGCCACCCGCCTCGCCGCTCGGGAAGCCTTGCAGGAAGCCAACAGCCAACTGGAGCGGCGGATCGCCGAACGCACCGCCGACCTGCGCGCCAGCAACGAACGGCTCAAGGGCCAGATTCGCGAACGGCGCCAGGCTGAAGAAACCCTGCGCCGCGCCCAGGACGAATTGGTGCAGGCCGGCAAACTCGCCGCCATCGGCCAGATGTCCACCAGCATCGCCCACGAGTTGAACCAGCCGCTGGCCGCGCTGCGCACCCTATCCGGCAACACCGTGCGCTTTCTTGAGCGCGGCGCCCTGGACACCGCCAGCACCAACCTCAAGACCATCAACGAACTGATCGACCGCATGGGCCGTATCACCGCCAGCCTGCGCTCGTTCGCCCGGCGCGGCGATGACCAGGGCGAAGCCAGCCTGGGCAAGGCCGTGGACGCTGCGTTTCAGGTGCTGGGCGCGCGCCTGGACGGTTTGCCACTGACCTTGCACCGCGACTTCGCTCCCGCCCAGTTGCAGATTGATCAGACGCGCCTGGAACAGATCCTGGTCAACCTGATCGGTAATGCGCTGGATGCGATGCAGGCGCAACCGGCGCCGCAATTGTGGCTGGAGGGCCAGAGTGCCGAGGGCAAATATCGTCTGCTGGTGCGCGACAATGGTCACGGCATCGACCCGGAGGCGCGCAAGCATTTGTTCGAACCCTTCTTCACCACCAAGCCCGGCGAACAAGGCCTTGGGCTGGGCCTGACGCTGTCCGCGAGCCTTGCGGCCGCGACCGGTGGCAGCCTGGCCGTGGAACACCCGGCCAATGGTGGTACTGCCTTTGTCCTGAACCTGCCGCTGGCGGGTTCTGAAAAAGTTGAGTCGACATGAATATTGAATCCCAAGACCTGACCGTGCTGATTGTCGAAGATGACCCCCATGTGCTGCTCGGTTGCCAGCAGGCCCTGGCGCTGGAAGACATCCCCAGCGTCGGCGTGGGCAGCGCCGAAGAAGCGCTCAAGCGCATCGGCGAGAACTTTGCCGGCATTGTCATCAGTGATATTCGCCTGCCGGGCATCGACGGCCTGGAGCTGCTGACCCGCCTCAAGGCCCTGGATAAAAGCCTGCCGGTGGTACTGATTACCGGGCACGGCGATATCTCCATGGCCGTCGGCGCCATGCGCAACGGCGCTTACGACTTCATGGAAAAACCCTTCTCTCCCGAGCGCCTGGTCGATGTTGCCCGTCGCGCCCTGGAGCAGCGCGGGCTGGCGCGAGAGGTCTGGTCACTGCGCCGCCAGCTGGCCGAGCGTGATTCGCTGGAAGGCCGCATCATCGGCCGCTCGCCAGCGATGCAAAACCTGCGCGAACTGATCGCCAACGTCGCCGACACGTCAGCCAACGTGCTGATCGAAGGCGAGACCGGTACCGGCAAGGAATTGGTCGCGCGTTGCCTGCATGATTTCAGCCGCCGCCACGCCCATCAGTTCGTTGCCTTGAACTGCGGGGGCCTGCCGGAAAACCTGTTCGAAAGCGAAATTTTCGGCCACGAGGCCAATGCCTTTACCGGCGCCGGAAAACGCCGCATCGGCAAGATCGAGCACGCCCACCAGGGCACGCTGTTCCTCGATGAAGTGGAAAGTATGCCGATCAACCTGCAGATCAAACTGTTGCGGGTGCTGCAGGAGCGTACCCTGGAACGCCTGGGTTCGAACCAGAGCGTGGCCGTGGATTGCCGGGTAATCGCCGCCACCAAGTCCGACCTCGACGAACTGAGCCGCGCCAACCAGTTCCGCAGCGACCTGTACTACCGCCTCAACGTGGTCACCCTGGAACTGCCGCCGTTGCGCGAGCGGCGTGAAGACATCCTGCAACTGTTCGAACACTTCCTGCAGCAATCGTCGCTACGCTTCGACCGGGCGGTGCCGGAGCTGGACAACCAGACCTTGTCGAGCCTGATGAGCCACGACTGGCCGGGCAACGTGCGCGAACTGCGCAACGTCGCCGAACGCTTTGCCCTGGGCCTGCCCGCCTTCAAGAAAAGCGGCGCCGGCAACGGCAACCAAGGGGTTGCTTTTACCGAGGCGGTGGAAGCCTTTGAGCGCAACCTGCTGGTGGACGCCTTGCAGCGCAGCGGCGGAAACCTGACCCAGGCCAGCCAGGAACTGGGGATGGCCAAGACCACCCTGTTCGACAAGGTCAAGAAATACGGGTTGAGCCACTGATGGATCTGTTCCTGAAGGCCGCACTCGGCGCGGCGGTGGTGCTGATCCTGGCGGCACTGGCCAAGACCAAAAACTATTACATCGCAGGCTTGGTGCCGCTGTTTCCGACCTTCGCGCTGATCGCTCATTACATCGTCGGCAAAGGGCGAACGGTTGCGGATTTGAAGACCACCATCGTGTTCGGGATGTGGTCGATCATTCCGTACTTCGTGTACCTGGCGACCTTGTATGTGATGGTGGATCGGATGCGGTTGGAGGCATCGCTGGCAGTCGCCGCCGTGGCCTGGTTGATGGCTGCGACGGTGTTGGTCAGCGTGTGGGTACGCCTCCACACCTGACGCAACGCGGTTAAACAGGTGGGATCGCCCTTTGTAGGAGCGAGCTTGCTCGCGAGAAACTCACAGGCGCCGCGTTTACTCAGGAAGCACGCGTTATCGTTGACGTTTTTCGCGAGCAAGCTCGCTCCTACAACATGTTTAATCACAGCGTGTCAGCGGACTATTTTGTCTACCTGAATGCCCAGTTTTTTCAGGCGATACCAGAAACTGCGTTCGGAAATCCCGATGCGCTGCGCCGCCGCAGCCTGCACCCCATTGCTCTCCTGCAACGCCGCCAGAATGTAGGCTTTCTCCACCTCGGCCAGCGCCGCATCCAGATCCTGCGGCACGCCCGGGCCGTCGCTGAGGATCGCCGTCACATCGCCCTCGCTTGGTTTCGAAGCAAACAGATACCCCGGCAAATCTATATCCTCGATCACCGGCGACGCCGCCACGATGGTCGCGCGCTCCACACAGTTTTGCAGCTCGCGGATATTGCCCGGCCAGTGATACGCCGCCATCGCCTGCAACGCCTCGGGGCTGAAACCGGTAATGCGTTTGCCCGCGGTGGCACTCAAGGTCTGGGCGAAATGCCGGGCCAGGGGCGCAATGTCTTCCACGCGCTCGCGCAGAGCCGGCAATGGAATCGGGAAGACGTTGAGGCGGTAGTACAGGTCTTCGCGAAACTCTTTATTCGCCACCGCATCCAGCAGGTTCTTGTTGGTGGCGGCAATCACCCGCACGTCCACCTTGCGCTCGCGTGGGTCCCCCACCGGCTCGATCACCCGCTCCTGCAAGGCGCGCAAAATCTTGGCCTGCAACGCCAGGGGCATATCCCCCACCTCATCGAGGAACAACGTGCCTTTGTCGGCCTGCATGAAGCGCCCTACCCGGTCGGCCACGGCCCCGGTGAAAGCGCCTTTGCGATGGCCGAACATCTCGCTTTCCAGCAAGCCTTCGGGAATCGCCGCACAGTTGACGGCCACAAAGGGTTTGTCGGCGCGGCTGCCATGCTTGTGAATGGCGCGGGCGACCATTTCCTTGCCGGTGCCGCTTTCGCCGGTCAGCAGGATGGTCGCGCTGCTGTCACGCACCGAGTCCACGGCTTGCAGCACCTGGCGAAACGCCGGGCTGTCGCCCACCAGGCTGTCGAACTGCGCGTGTTCGTCCAGCTCGGCGCGCATCCGCGCGTTATCGCGCATGATGTCGCGAAATTGCAGGGCCTTGGCTACCGTGATGTCCAGCTCGTCGATATCAAACGGCTTGGCGATGTAGTCATAGGCGCCGTTGCGCATCGATTGCACGGCATTTTTGACTGTGCTGTAGGCGGTCATCACGATCACCGGCACATGCGGATAGCGCACCTTGATCTCGGCCAACAGCGCCGGCCCGTCCATGCCCGGCATACGCCAGTCGCTGATCACCAGGTCGATGTCCTCCTCGCCCAGCACCTTGAGCGCATGCAGGCCGTTGCCCGCGCTGAACACCTCAATACCGTTCTGGCTCAGGGCCTGGGTCAACAGATCACAGAGCTTGGGCTCGTCGTCGACCACCAATACGTTATGCGTCATGCCCGTCCTCATCCTCGCCGTCGTCTTCACCGTTAGCCGGAATGTACAGGCTGAAGGTGGCGCCGGCATCTTTCTCACTGGCGCATTCGATGCTGCCGTCGTGACTTTCCATGATCGAATAGACTTTGGCCAGGCCCAACCCGGTGCCTGAGGCCTTGGTGGTGACAAACGGCGTGAAGATACGCTCGACCATATCCGCCGGGATCCCCTGGCCCGTGTCGGCGATGCTGATCACCGTGTTGTCGTCCACGCTGCGAATGCCCAGCGTCAGGCGCCCGCCTTCGGGCATCGCGTCGATGGCGTTGAGTATCAAGTTCAGGCAAGCCTGCTTGAGCTGCTTGGCGTCGGCGTAGATCGTGGCGTCGGGCGCCTGATCGTCAATCTGTGCATCGATAGTATGGGTGCTCAGCTCCGGGCCGCAGAAACCGAGGATTTCTTCCACCAGGGCGCGTGCCGGTTGCAGCACGCGAATCGGTGGGTTGGGCTTGGCGAAATCGAGGAACTCGGTAATCAGTTCGTTGATGCGGCTGACCTCGCTGATGACGTATTCCAGGTGACGCTTATCGGTGTCTGCCAGGTCGGCACGCCGATGCAACAGTTGGGTGGCAGTCTTGATGATGCCCAGCGGGTTGCGGATTTCGTGGGCCAGGCCCATGGCGACCTCACCCAGGGCATGCAGGCGATCACGTCGGCGCAGTTGGGCTTCGAGGTGGTGCAGTTCGCCCAGGCGCTCGGTCATGTGGTTGAAGGTGCTGCTCAGTTGCGCCAGTTCATCGCCGCCACTGACCACCACGCGGTGCGCATAACTGCCCGAGATCACCGCATCCACTCCCTGGGACAAATCGCGCAGGGGCTTGGTCAGGCGTCGCGACACCAGCAACCCGGCCGCCAGGGACAGCGCCGAGCTGACCAGGAAGATCAGCACGAACAGGTTGCTCTGATTCACCAGCCCGACCAGGCTGGTATGACGCAACAGGCCGCTGAATATCACGCCCTGCAGTTCACCGGCATCATTGAAGATCGGCCAATACAAACCGCTGTACTGGTTGGTGAATTGCTCGCTGGGCTGCTTGGTGCTGCGCAGCGCAGCCTCGACATTTTTCGGAATGCGCGAAGGGTGATTCTCGAAACGCTGGGTGGAAAATATCTCGGAAAAACCCGCCGGGTTGGCCAGGTACAAACGCAGGTCCAGGGAGTGCACATCGGCTACGCTGGTCAGGAAACTGCTGTCCAGGTAGGTCGCCACCAACAACAGGTAGTCAACGCCATCGCGGCTGGTCTCGAAGGTCGACACCACCAGCCCCGTGCTCACCCCAGCGACTTGCACAGTCTGCAGCACGGCGTTGCTGGTCAGGTTGATCTGCCTGACGATGTCATCGGAGGCCGTGCTGAACACCACTTTACGGTCGCTGGTGCGAATCAGCGCGACTACATCGATATCGGTGGCATCGGCAATGTCGGCGGTGAGCCGGTCATGCTTCTCGGCATTTTTGGACGACGGCGGGCTGGTATAGCGCAGGAACAGCTTGGCCATGCGCGCGTTGTCATGAAGGATGTCACCGATCTCATCCTTGACGATCTTGGTCGACTCTTGCAGCCAGATGCGCACGTTACTGTCGAAAATCTGCGACAGCGTAGTGGCCGCCAGCTCAGCGGCAATCATGGTTGGAATCACGCTGACCAGCCAGAACGCCAGCACCAGCTTGCGCTGGACGCTCCAACGCGAAATGGCAAAGGGGCGAGCTTTCTGGCGGGTCTTGGTGATCATCAGGTTTCGCTTATCGCAGCAGCCATGGCAGGGTCGGAACGATCCGGTCGAATAAACAGTTTTACAAGTTTGAGCAGGCTGTTGACCAGCCGGTTGCGATGGCGGAAGAACAGGCTGTTGCCCTCGAACTCGCACCCCAGCCGCAGTTTACTGGCATACCCGGCCTGGCCGCACTCGTACACCGGGATATTGTGTTCAATACAATAGTCGACATTGGTCAGCCAACTGCGAAAGTACAGGTTGTACTCACGGCTGAACTCGATGTCGTGACCAAAGAACTTGTCCACCAGCCGCTGCTCATCCAGCAGGATCAGGTTGAACGCCACCAGGCGTTCGTCCACCCAGTAAAGAACACAGACCGCCCGCTCGTGAAGGTGTTCGAGCACGCCGGTGAAGTAACCGGCAGGCAAACGCTCGAACTGTAAATCCGCGCGTGCAAGCGTGGCCTCATACAGGCGCATGATCTCGGGCAGCACATCATCGACGTTGTGCCGCCACTCGATGCGCGGCCCGGGCGCCCGCAGTTTGCGGCGCAGGTCCTTGCGCGTGGATTTGCCCAGCGAGCCCAGGTACGCATCCACCGACCCATAGGGCAACGGCAACACCCCGGTCGGCAAGCTCGGCATGGTCTGAAAGCCGGCCGCGCGGCAACTGTCGGCCCAATGCGGGTCGTTGGTCGGCGCGTCCTTGACCGCCACCAGGCCGATACCGAAGTGATCGGCATCACGCCGCGCAGCGGCCAGTAACTGCTGCAACAACACTGCGCGACGGGCCTTGGGGATATGGCTGGCGACGCCCGCATCACAGCGCTCAGCCACCGGCGAACCCAGGGCGTACAGCGCCAATTGCAAAGCCTGCGGCCACAGGCGATTCAGGCGCTCGGTCAAACGCTTGCCGGCCCCCGACACCGTGGTGTCGAGGCGATAGTGGGTGATGAACGCAGCAGCCACGGCCACCAGCGTTTCATCTTCGTAGACTGCCAGGTAGCGCCACTGAAAATCATCAATCGCAGCGTTTTCCACGGCCAGGTAATAGTCCCAATCCTCCAGGGCACCGGGAAAACAGTCATTCCAGGCATCACGCTGGATCGCCCGGATGGTCGGGAAGGCTTGGGTAGTTATCACAGTTTTTCCTTATCAACGCCGCCCTACTGTAGGAGCGAGCTTGCTCGCGAAAACCGAACAGACACCGCGTTCAAACTGGTAGTACGCGTTATCGTTAACGACCTTCGCGAGCAAGCTCGCTCCTACAAGTAACTCATCACGCAACACGATTGAGTTGCACCGAATGCTGCTCGACAAACTCGGCACTCAACTCGATCACCCGTCGGTACTGCAAATCGACCGTGATCATGTGGTAGCAGTTATCCAGCAAAATCTTGGTCACCGGCCCGCCGAGGTGGCGTTCCACGTAGTCGGCGTTCCAGCGGCTGGTGATGTCATCCTCAATGGAATGCAGCACCAGCGCCGGCACCTTGATGTCGGGCATACGCTTTTTGACCACCGCGTTCATGCGGTGCAATTCGCGCACGGTAATGCCCTCCATCGTCAGCAAACCGGCCTCGCTGCTTTCGCCTTCCTTCATCTGCCGCTCGACGATGGCCCGCAAGCGCTCGTTCTTGATGCCGTAGGGCGGTTTCTCTTCGAAGCTGCAAATGTGCACACCGAATGGAATCTTCATCAGCAGCGGCGTGAGGAACGCCAGCTTGTTGATGCTCCAGCCGTCGTACTTCAAGGTGGTGGAATACATCAGCAGCCCGGCGACCTGGCCCGGGTGTTCGGCGGCCACGTACATGGACATCACCGCGCCCATGGACAAACCGCCGACAAACACCTGCCCGTGGCGTTGCTTGACCTGCACGAAGGTCTTGCGCACACCTTCGTACCAGTCACGCCAGCCGGTGGCCTGCAGGTCGCTGTTATCACCGCAGTGCCCGGCCAACGTGGGCACATACACGGTGCAATTACCTGCCTTGGCCAAGCCCTTGGCGACCTGGCGCAACTCGGTCGGTGTGCCGGTCAGGCCGTGGATCAACAGGATCCCGACCGGACCATCACCGAGAACGAAACCGGCAGTACCTTCACCGAGGTCGATCCCTTGCGCATTCACCGATTAGTCGCTCGCACCAACAGTTGCTCAAGCAGCTTGAGCCCCAGTTCGATTTCCGGGTAGCTGATTTCCAGGGACGGTGCCAGGGTGATGACGTTCTTGTAGTAACCGCCCACGTCGAGGATCAGGCCGAGTTTCTGGCCGTCCACCACCATGTCGCCTTTCATGCCTTCCTCGACCATGTAATCCAGGGTCGCCTTGTCGGGGGTGAAGCCATCCGGGCCGCAGATTTCGCAGCGCAGCGCCAGGCCCAGGCCGTCGACATCGCCGATGATCGGGAAGCGTTTTTGCAGGTCCTGCAAGCCTTCCAAAAAGAACTTGCCCTTGGCCATGACCATCGCGCCGTAATCGACTTCGCTGGTCATCTTGAACATTTCCAGGCCCACGGCAGTGCCCAGCGGGTTGGAGGCGAAGGTGGAGTGCGTCGAACCTGGCGGGAACACCTTCGGGTTGATCAACTCTTCACGGGCCCAGATACCGCCCAACGGGTTGAGGCCATTGGTCAGGGCCTTGCCGAACACGATCACGTCCGGCTGCACATCGAAGTGCTCGATCGACCAGAGTTTACCGGTGCGGTAGAAGCCCATCTGGATTTCATCGGACACCATCAGGATGCCGTGCTGATCCAGGACGTGCTTGAGTTCGCGGTAGAAGTTCATCGGCGGGATCACGTAGCCGCCGGTGCCCTGGATCGGCTCGACGTAGAAGGCCGCGTATTCGCACTGGTTGGTTTTAGGGTCCCACACGCCGTTGTATTCGGTCTCGAACAAGCGCGCGAACTGCTGCACGCAATGGCTGCCGTACTCTTCCTTGGTCATGCCCTTCGGGCCACGGAAGTGGTAAGGGAATGGGATGAAATTGGCGCGTTCACCAAAGTGGCCGTAGCGACGACGATAGCGAAAGCTGGAGGTGATCGACGAGGCGCCGAGGGTGCGGCCGTGGTAGCCGCCTTCGAAGGCGAACATCAGGCTTTTGCCGTTGCTGGCGTTGCGCACCACCTTGAGGGAGTCCTCAATGGACTGCGAGCCGCCGACGTTGAAGTGCACGCGACCGTCGAGACCGAATTTTTTCTTGGCGTCGACCGCGATCATTTCCGACAGCTCGATCTTGCCTTTGTGCAGGTACTGGCTGGCGATCTGCGGCAGGGTGTCGATCTGTTGCTTCAGCGCATTGTTCAGACGCGGGTTGGCGTAGCCGAAGTTGACGGCCGAGTACCACATTTGCAGGTCGAGGTAGGCCTGGTCTTCGGTGTCCCACACATAGGAGCCTTCGCAACGGCTGAAAATGCGCGGCGGCTCGATGTAATGAACGGTGTCGCCGTAGGAGCAATACTTGGCTTCTTTATCCAGAAGAATCTGGTCTTCGGCGGTAGCGATACGGATATCAGACATGATGGAAGAGTTCCTGATTGTCAGAAGAGGTGTTGAAGGTGGTGGCGTTGGCAGCGATGCCTTGAGGCAGCTTGGCCAGCAGTGCGGTCACTTGCGCAAAGGTGTCGAAGCGCGCGTGAGGAATGTGGTTGGCGACGCAGTACTCGGCGAGGCTGCCCTTGGCGAATACAAAGTCGGCGGTGGAAGCCACGCACATGTCGGACTTGCCGTCGCCGATCACCAGCACGCGCTTGTTGCGCGGGGTGGATTTGCACTTGCAGTTGCCGGAAGCGGCGCGGCAAGCATCGCTGGCGTAAGGGAAGTCGATACGCCAGCTGTTCTGATCGACCTGGCGCAGGCGGTTGGCGAGGATCGGCAACAAGGTCACGTAATTGCGCGACAGGATGCGCGCGATACCCTGCTCGATGCCGTCGCTGACCACCTCAATGGTCGCGCCCAGGTCCATGACGTGATCGACGAAATCCGGAAAGTCCGGGTCGATCTCGACGCTGTCGAAATACGCCAGCAATTCACTTGGGGTGGCCTTGATCAGCGCCAGTTGGCGGCTCAGGCATTCGCGTGAACCGATATGCCCGTCCAGCCATTGCTGTTCAATGGTTTCCCACTCGGGGCCGGCGAAGCGTTGGAGGACGTTGTCGATGACATCCGTGGGGGTAATGGTCCCATCGAAGTCACACACGATATGCCAGTGGATCATCTGCCTTTCCTTTAGGTAAAGGGCCTGGGAGAGTGCGCTGTATGCGCTTGCCAAGGGATAGAGCAGGGACTGTGCCAACTGGACAGAACCCAGTGGGGCTGGGGGTTTGGCGGGATACGCCAGGGGATTTGTGTGGCGCAAGCTACAATTTTTGTAGCTTGCTACAAACAACATGAGTGCTTGCACAGGCGCGAGGGTTTGCGCGTTCATGCGCGCCTGTCCACCTCAGGAACGTACGCCATGACCAACATCACTTCTGCCGTATTCGCAGGCTTGCTCGGCCTGTGGGGCTGCTCCAGCGCCGTCTGGGCAGACGGCATCAGCGGCGACGTGGGCGCGGGCTTGAGCTATCAGCCCCATGACCCCACCGGCAGCCGCTACGAAACCCGGCCCGTGCCTTACCTGGACCTGGATTGGGGCGACGTCAGCCTGAGCACCGACGACGGCCTGACCTGGAGCGCGCTGAACACCCACGGCATCACCGCCGGCCCCTATATCAACTACCTGTCGGGGCGCACCTCCAACGGCGAGTTGCAGGGCTTGCGCAATGTGTCGGACATGGCTGAGGTCGGTGGTTTTATCCAGTACGCCCCGGCCAATTTCTGGCGGGTCTACGCGCAACTGGGCCAGGCGGTGGGCGGTGGGCACTCCCAGAGCGGCACCCTGGGTAAAATCGGCGGCGAACTGGGCTACCCGCTAGGCGGCGGGATTATCGGCAGCAGTGGCCTGGTGGCGCATTTTGCCGATGCGCGCCAAGCCAATACCTTCTTTGGCGTGGATAACAACGAAGCCGCCGCCACCGGGTTTCGGCCCTACAACGCCAGCGGTGGCTTCCAGAATGTGACGCTGAGCCAGAGCTTCGCCTTTCCTCTGGCGCCCCATTGGTCGCTGTTGACCAGTGCAAGCTGGGTGCATTTGGTGGGCTCGGCGGCCCGGAGCAGCATCGTCAAACAGGCTGGTGACGTGAACCAGGGGCAGGTGCAGACGGCGATCAGCTACACCTTCGATTAGAACCCGACGCAGTTCTGCCTTAAGTCAGCAGATCCAAATGTGGGAGGGGGCTTGCCCCCGATAACAGGGTGTCAGCCAACTGATTGATTGACTGACCCGCCGCCATCGGGGGCAAGCCCCCTCCCACATTTTGCCTGT
The DNA here is from genome assembly GCF_016405455.1 of Pseudomonas sp. MF7453. NCBI lineage: Bacteria > Pseudomonadati > Pseudomonadota > Gammaproteobacteria > Pseudomonadales > Pseudomonadaceae > Pseudomonas > Pseudomonas sp. MF7453. The sequence continues at coordinate 253,318 of NZ_JAEKCN010000003.1, forward strand.
GCTTGGCAGCAAAATTTTCAGTGTTCTTCGCCCTCAGCCAACAGCGCGATACCACCGATAATCACCCCCACCCCCACCCAGTGCAGCAGGCTGATGTGCTCGCCCAGCCCCAACCACGACCCCGCCAGCACAGCCACAAACACCAGTGAACTCAGCGGAAACGCCAAAGACAAACTGCTGCGCCGCAGGATCAGCATCCACACAAAAAACGCCCCCAGATAACTGGCAATGGCGGCCAGTATCCCCGGGTTACGCGCCACGTCGGCCAGCCACTGCCAGGTAAAATCCATCTGCCCCAATTGATCACCGGCCACCTTGGTAAACAATTGCCCGGCGCTTTCGGTGGCGATCAACAGTGCCCACAACACCAGGGTGCCCAGACGCCCATGTAACCAACCGCTATCGACTGTTTGCGTCGTCATGCCTGGCTCCCCGCAATCGCTACCAACATCACACCCAGGGTAATCACCAGCGTGCCCAGCCAACGCCTTGGGCTGACCCTTTCCTTGAGCACCACCCTGCCCGCCAGAACCACCAGGCAATAGGCCAATGCCGCCAGCGGGAACAGCAGGCTCAATGGCGCGCGGGACAAGGCTTCCAGCCAGACGAAAAACTCGACGACATAGGCGCCGACGCCCGCCCAGAGCAGCGGCGCATTGAACACCTGGCCCCAAAAGGCGCGCAGGCTGAACCCGCCATCGAGTTGCGGTAAGCGGTCCACACCGAGTTTGAAACACAGCTGGCCAATCACATCGAGGACAATGGAAAACGCCAGCAACAACACCACGGTCAGGGTCACGGGAACAGCTCCTCAAACAGGTTGATCAGGGCTTCATTGGTCGCGACATTGCGCTGCAAGTCTTGCGCGCTCCAGCGCTGCGGTGGCGGCTGGTCGGACTTGGCTTCCCAGCGCTTGAACGCGTTGCTGAACACCGGCGTGGCGAACTCACCGCACACGTCGATACCAATGATGCGTTTATGCGCCGCCAACGCCCGCAGGGCCTGGAGTAGATGGGTCAGGCGCATACCGCCCTGGTCCCAGTTGGTGGCGGCGTCTTCACTGGCCAGCACATCCTTGTCGATGGTGATCCAGATCGCCTCGGTGGGCAGGCTGGCGATCATCTGGTCGAGAAATTTCGCCCAATCCAGCTCAGCGAGGTTGCGCCAGTGCAGGTGGTTTTCCTGCTGCTGGTGGCCCGCCCCATCGCCGACCCGGCCCCAGACCTTGGACGGCGGGTGCTGCCACGGAAACAGCTGCAATTGCCCGCGCTTGAGTGCCCCAAGGTTGCCGCCACGCAATTGCGGGTTATGCAGGTCATCGCTGCACGGGCCGAGGGTGACGATACGTTTGATCGCCGGCATCTTCAGTGCACGGTTGACCCACGAACCACAGTGGCGCCTGGGTGCAAAGCGCACCCAGTCGGGGTGGTTGTCGAAGTGGATCAGGCTGACAGGCTCCTTAAGGTCAGCCAAAAAGGCCGGCGTGAGGTGGTGGTAGTCGCCGGAGCCGACAAACAGGATTTCCGGGCGCGCATCCCTGGGCCTAGGCCGTTGGGCCAGGCGCTCGGTGAAACGTTTCCAGGTTTTTTCAGTGGACCACAGGCGCAGTTTCGGCCCCAGGTCGAGCAGGTCCAGACGCGTGGCCCGGCCGCTGGCCAACCGCCGGGCAATGGGCGCCTGGCCGGTGAGGCTGTGGTCGAGGTCAAGTATGTTCAAGGTAGTGTTTCACCCCTAATGGCAGCGCCCAACCGCAGGCCGGCTGGGCTTTAGGGGGTTAATGCAAGGGATGGGCCAGCGTTTGGATGAGCGCCGTTTTTGAAAACAATGAGTATCAAGTGTGGGAGCTGGCTTGCCTGCGATGGCGGTGCCACGGTTAAACAGGTGCCGACTGACCCACCGCTATCGCAGGCAAGCCAGCTCCCACATTAGAGCGGCGTCAGGATCGCGCGTCGGCAATGATCTGGCGAATCGCGCCCACAAAGGCTTCAGCCGGCTGACCGCCGCTGACCGCGTACTGGTCGTTGAACACGATGGTCGGCACCGAGGTCACTCCGCGGGTGATCCACAGCTTTTCCTGCTCGCGAACTTCGGCGGCGTATTCATCGGAGGCGAGAATCTGGGCGGCGCGTTTCAAGTCCAGACCGACGCTTTCGGCAATGATCGCCAGCGTCGCATGATCGGACGGGTCCTGGCCATCGCTGAAGTACGCCTTGAACAGGGCTTCCTTGAGGTTGTACTGCAAGCCCTCCAGCCCGGCCCAATGCAACAGGCGGTGCGCATCGAAGGTGTTGTAAATGCGGCTCTGGCCGTCGGTGCGAAAGGCAAAGCCCAGCGCTGCGCCCATGTCGCGGATACGCGCCCGATTGGCCTGGGATTCTTCGGCGGTGGAGCCGTATTTTTCGGTGATGTGCTCGACGATGTTCTGCCCGATGGCGGGCATGTTCGGGTTCAGCTCGAACGGCTGGAAATGAATCTCGGCCTGCACCTCGGCGCCAAGCTGGTCGAGGGCTTCGGTCAGGCCGCGCAGGCCGATGATGCACCAGGGGCAAGACACGTCGCTGACGAAATCGATTTTCAGGGGAGTACTCATGGTAGGCAACCTCGCTGGCATTAGTGCGCCGCAAAGCTACACGATACACCACCTCTACAGCAGCTTCGACGGCGCGCCCTGGTCAATCTGCGCCCAGTGCGCCGTATCCTGGCGATGGGCTTGCAGGTACGGCAGCACCGCCGCCAGCAGCGGCGCCTTGAACGCCTCCTGAAAACGGTGGGCCAGACCCGGGATCAATTTCAGCTGGCTGCCCTGGATATGCGCGGCCAGGTGCACACCGTGCATCACCGGCAGCAACGGATCAGCCGTGCCGTGCACAACCAGGGTCGGCACGCGCAGTTGGTTGAGCAACGGTACACGGCTGGGCTCGGCGAGGATCGCCATGATCTGGCGCTTGACGCCTTCGGGGTTGAAGGCGCGGTCGTAGGACTGCGCCGCCTGGTGCAGCAATGCCTGACGATCATCCTTTACGTTCGGGCTGCCCAGCGCTGCGAGCAAATCGGCTTGCTGCTCCAGGGCCACTTCGCGATTGGGCGCGCTGCGCCGCGACAGCAATTGCACCAGAGCCGCGTTCGGAGCGGGCAGGCCCTCGGCGCCGGAGCTGGTCATGATCAGAGTCAGGCTCTCGACCCGTTGCGGCGCCATGGCCGCCATGTGCTGGGCGATCATGCCGCCCATGCTCGCGCCGAGAACATGAAATTGCTGCACCTGCAACGCATCCATCAAGCCCAGCGCGTCGTCGGCCATGTCGGTCAACGTATAGGGCGCCGCCACCGGCAGGCCGAGCTTGTAGCGCAGCACTTCGAAGGTCAGGTTGGCACTGGCCGGCGCCTGACGCCAGGTCGACAGGCCGACGTCTCGGTTGTCGTAGCGGATCACCCGAAACCCTTGCTCGCACAGGGCGACCACCACTTCATCCGGCCAATGGATCAACTGCCCACCCAGCCCCATCACCAGCAGCAAGGCAGGGTCCGACGCACGCCCGATACTCTGGTAGGCGATGCTCACCTTTTCCAGGTCGACCGTTTGGGTCGGGACATTGACATCACATCGAGACGCCGCAAAAGACGGCAGGCCGAACAACAGAGCGGCCAATAAAAGCAACACGCGCATGAAAAACACCGAAACGCAGAACCCCAGTAGAGCGCGAGTCTGATGAAGTTTGTTCAAGCGCGCTGCCACAGTTCGATGACAGTTTGATGAAGAGTGCCAGGCGGTCATGGTCGACACGCCTTTAAACATGAGACAAACTCACGTCATTCAATATTCTTGCAAATTGTTCTCATGGTGCGCCCGTGCTCGAAATCCGTCATCTCAAGACCCTGCACGCCCTGCGTGAAGCCGACAGCCTGGTGGAGGCCGCCGAGCGCCTGCACCTGACCCAGTCCGCACTCTCCCATCAATTCAAGGAGCTGGAAGAGCGCTTGGGCATGCCGTTGTTCGCCCGCAAGACCAAGCCCGTGCGCTTTACCAGCGCCGGCCTGCGCCTGCTGCAACTGGCGGACGCCACCCTGCCCTTGCTGCGTGGCGCCGAACGCGATATCGCGCGGCTGGCCGGCGGCACCGCCGGGCGCCTGCACATGGCTATCGAATGCCATAGCTGTTTCCAGTGGCTGATGCCCACTATCGACCAGTTCCGCGATGCCTGGCCGGAAGTCGAGCTCGACCTGGCCTCCGGCTTTGCCTTCGCGCCATTGCCAGCCCTGGCCCGCGGCGACCTGGACCTGGTGGTGACCTCCGACCCGCTGGAACTGCCGGGCATCACCTACGTACCGTTGTTCACCTACGAAGCCATGTTGGCCGTGGCCAACCAGCACGCGCTGGCGAACAAGTCATACATCGTGCCCGAAGACCTGCTGACAGAAACCCTGATCACCTATCCGGTGGAACGTGACCGCCTGGACATCTTCACCCGCTTCCTGGAACCGGCCGACGTGGAACCCGCCCAGGTGCGCACCTCGGAACTGACGGTGATGATGATGCAACTGGTGGCCAGCGGCCGAGGCGTCTGCGGTATGCCCCATTGGGCACTGCATGAGTACAGTTCACGCGGGTACGTGAAGGCCAAGCGGTTGGGCGAAAAAGGCCTGTTCGCCACGCTGTACGCAGGCATTCGGGCCGACATGCTGGATGCACCGTACATGCGCGACTTCTTGCTGACAGCCAAGGACACCTCATTTTCCACCCTGGATGGAGTGAGTGCCGTGCGTTAAGCGACTGCATAGCCACCAACGCTAACCACGATGCGAAGCGAGCCGCTCTTGCTCTTGATCTGCTTTGATCTGCTTTTGATTTTAAGCGCCCCGTCAAACCACGCTGGCCGAAGTGAGGGCACACCGAGCCTAAGCGAGGTGCCGAGTGGTGGGGCAAGAGCGTTTTGCTTACTTTTGTCTGGGCCGGCATTCCGGCTTTTCAAAAGTGAGCCGCTGTAAAAGCGGAACCAATAGCAGCCGTGACCCAAATAACGGATATGTACTCGATCAAAGTCCAGCATCCCAACCAACCCTGAGGCCGCCATCGGGGGCAAGCCCCCTCCCACATTTGAATCGTGTGGCATCAGTGAGATCGTCGTCGGCTTTCAGGCCGCCATCGGGAGCAAGCCCCCTCCCACATTGGATATCACTGATCTTTTAACTCACGCCACATGTGGATCTTGTCGAAATACTCCTCACCTACCCGCACCGCCAACGGCTCCAACCCGTACTGAATAAAACCGCAACGCTGATAAAGCGCCAACGCCGCGTCATTCCCGGCGGTAACAGTCAGTTGGATCAGCTTCAACCGCGGCTGCCCACGAGCCTGCTCCAGCGCAGCCTCTACCAATTGCCGGCCCAATCCACGTTGTTGATAAGCCGCGCTCACGTACATACCGAACAAGGTCGCCTTGTGCCACGCCTTCTCCCGCGGCTCGAACGCCAGGCCGACGATACCCGCCAGTTGATCACCCTCGAATGCCCCAAGCAGGCGATCCAGGGCGCTGCTCACACGCTTTTCCCACCAGCTCAATGGCATCGCGGCACGCTCGGCAACACTGGAGGTAAATGCCTGGGGATACGCGCCATAAGCCTCAAGCATCAATGCCCGATACGCTTGGGCATCGCCAGCCTGCAATGGGCGAATCATGCGCTGCGCAAGGAAGCGCGGTAATGCGGCAGGATGTACTCACGCGTCAGCGGCGCCAACTCCAGGCCGCCGTCGCCCATGGGGTCGATCCAGCATATTTCTTCAATTTCGGCCGCCGGTTTTACCGCCACGTCGATATGCAACTGGTACATATCGGCCTGCACCATAAAACCCGGCTCATTGGCCGCCCGGCTCGAGAATTGGCCGAGATACACGGCCTCTTGCGGATTAATGTGCAGGTTCAGCTCTTCGTGCAGCTCACGGGCCAACGCCTGGAGCGGGGTTTCGTCAGCATCGATCTTGCCGCCAGGTTGCATGAAGGCCCGGGTGCCGCGCTTGCGCACCAGCAAGGTTTGGCCGTCTTTGTCGATCAAAACGGCGGCGGCGATGCGGATAGTTGAATGGCTCATGAAGGAATCGAGGTCTCGTCCGGTTGTTTGATGAATATGCTGTATTTGGCACCCTCCATGGCTTCGAAGGCAATCAGCTTGTCTACCAGCGGCAGGTTCAGCACCTTGCCGGCGTTGAGCAGCAACATGCCGTTGTCGGCATTGAGGTTGCGTGCCAACACCATCCCGGCTTCAAGTTCGCGGGTGGTGAGGACTTTGACCGTCGGGTCGCCCAGGGTCACGTCGCTGAGGAAGGTCGCGCAGGCCAGTACAAAGTCTTCCACCAGCGCCGGGTCATACAAGCGCCCGGCATATTTGCGAATGTACAACAGCGCTTCGTCGCTGTTCAGGTGCCGCTCCAGGATCAAGCCCTTTTGCAACTCGATGAAATCCACCGCCAGCTTCAACAACCGCGAACCTGCGGGAATGGTCTCGCCCTTGAGGTGATCGGGAAACCCCGAGCCGTCCCACCGCTCCTGATGATGACGAATGATCCGCGCTGCATCCTTCATCGGTTCCAGGGTCATCAACAGTGATTCGCTTTGCGTCGGGTACTCGCGATACTGCGCGCGGTCAGTGCTGTGCAGTTTGTCTGCCGGCGACACCATCATGCTGTCGCTCCAGCTCAGCTTGCCGATGTTGTACAGCGCGGCGGCCATGGTCAGGTCGCGGGTGCTGGCTTCATCCAAAGACTGGGCGGCGCAGCACACGCGGATCAGCTCGATCAACGCACGGTTGGTTTGCTTGTTCTTGGGCAAGCGCAGGTTGGCCAACAGCGAAAACACTTCAGTGCCGGTCACGTAGCTGCGCTTGAGCTCATCGTAGGCCAGGTCGAGCATGTCGGCGGTCTGCTGCAACTCGGCGGTGCGCGCGGTCACGCGTTTTTCCAGGGTGGCGTTGAGCGCTTTGAGCTGCTCGTTCTGCTGGTGGGTCAGGCGTTGGAGCCGCTGGTGTTCGAGGCACTGCTGCAGCACCAGTATCAGCTCTGCGTCATTCCAGGGTTTGCTGATGTAGCGGTGGATCTGCCCGTCGTTGATGGCCTTGATGATGGTGTCATGGTCTGCGTAACCGGTGAGCAGGATGCGGCCGGTGGCGGGATACAGGCGGTGAACCTGCGCCAGGAGCGTGGCCCCGTCCATACCGGGCATACGCGCATCGCTCATCACCAGGTCGATAGGCCGACTGGCGAGAACCTCCAGCGCCTGAGCACCGCTGGTGGCCAATAAAACCTCATAAGGCTGGCCGCGCAACAGACGGCGCAGGCTGTTGAGGATCGATTCCTCATCGTCGACCAGCAAAACGGCAGACTTCGTAGCGAGTTGTTCATCCATGGTGACTCTGCCTTCAAATTGAACGAAGCTTGGCTCAACTGAACCCCTGCAAACATACGCGATGTTGATTTGACGCCAACTGGCCGTCGATATCAAGGGAACTCAACTATGCTTTGCAGCAGGTTGAAAAGCACGCAAATCGCTGTGCCGGACACCTTCGATTGCGCAACACTGGTACCCGATGAATAGCCCAGGGCCTGCAAGGAGTGCTCGCTTGAGCAAGGTTTTAACTACCCGGTTCGGCTTGATGTTGGCGTTGTGCATGAACATCGGCACTCCACCGAGCGCCGCCCCGCTGAATGAAGCACTCAAGCCATTGCCCGCGGTTGCGGCACAGGACCCGGCCAAAGTTGAGCTGGGCCGCCGGCTGTTCAACGAGCCGCGGTTGTCGGTCAACAACACGCTGTCCTGCGCCAGCTGCCATCACCTGGAAACCGGCGGCGCCGACAACAAGCCCTTCTCCCTTGGCTTCGACGGCAAGCCGGTGCCACTTAATACGCCCACCGTGTTCAACGCCAGCCTGAACTTCAAACAGTTCTGGGATGGCCGGGTCGACACCCTTCAAGCGCAGATCGAGCACGTGGTGATCAGCCCGGTGGAAATGGGCAGCGACTGGAAAACCGTGGTGCACAACCTGTCAGCCCACCCCGAATACCAGCGCGCATTTGCACAGCTGTATCCCGATGGCGTCAGCGCCGCCAATGTGCAGGACGCGCTGGCGACCTACGAGCGCACGCTACTCACGCCCAACTCGCGGTTCGACCAGTATCTGCTGGGCAACACCGAGATCCTGACGACCAAGGAAAAATACGGCTACCAGCGTTTCAAGGACTATGGCTGTATCGCCTGCCACCAGGGCGTGAATATCGGCGGCAATATGTTCCAGAAGTTCGGCGTGATGGGCGATTACTTCAAGGCACGCGGCAACCCGGTCGAATCGAACCTGGGCCGCTACCTGCTGACCGGCGATGAAGAGGACCGCCACGTGTTCAAGGTGCCCAGCCTGCGCAATGTGGCCGTCACTGCGCCCTACTTCCACGACGCCTCGGCCAAGACCCTGGAAGACGCGGTTGACGTGATGTTCAAGTACCAGTTGGGGCGTACGCCGTCCGAGGAAGACAAAGATCTGATTATTCAGTTTCTCAAGACCCTGACCGGCGAATGGGCGGGCAAGCCGCTATGAGACGACTTTCGCGCCGCCGTGCCGGCCAGATACTCCTGGGTGTCATGACCCTGTTCCTGGCCTCCACCCTGGTATTTCTATACCTCAAGTCTTCCCGCGACCAGACGGCCACTTATACCCAGTCGCGAGACCTGATCCGCCAGCTCCAGCAGCTCAATGCTCAATGGGACAGCGAAGTGCTCAAGGCCCGGATCGCGATCACCCACAATTACGATCCGCTGGTCACCCCCCTCTCGGACATGACCCGTATCTGGTCTGAACTGCAAAGCCGCGACACCTACCACAACCCTGCCGACCTGGCGGGTTGGCAGGCCAACGAGGCGGCGTATATGAGCGCCATCCAGGAAAAAGCCCGCCTGGTGGATCAGTTCAAGTCTCACAACGCTGTGTTGCGCAACTCACTGGCGTTTTTACCGACCGCCGAAGACGACATCCAGGCCCAATTCAACCAGATTGACGATCAAGGCCGGCTGCAACTGCAAGACGTGGCCACCGACACCTACGACCTGCTGCTCAGCAGCCTGGAGTTTGCTCAGGTCACCAGCGACGAACGCGCCGCCGATATTCTGGTGGGCCTGGGCAAACTGGCGATCAACAAACAGAGCCTGCCCAGTGAATTCCAGGCGCCGGTGGATATCCTCAGCAACCATATTTCGCTGATCCTGCGCGAACAGCCGCTGGTCAACAGCCTGCTCGAACGCATCGCCGCCGTGCCGGTGGCCGAGCGGCTCGACGACTTGACCACTCACCTCAACCAGGACCAACAGACTTCGGACCTGGTTGACCATCAATATCATCGCTACCTGTTGGTCTTCTCGACGCTGCTGGTGGTGCTGTTGCTGTACCTGGCAGTGCGCCTGCTGCGCAGTTTTGCCGAGATCAACCGCGTCAATCGCGCCTTGCAATCGGCCAACGAAACCCTGGAGCAACGGGTGGAACGGCGCACCCAACAACTCAAGGACGCCCAGAGCGAACTGCTCGACAGCGCCCGCCAGGCAGGCATGGCGGAGATCGCCACCAACGTGCTGCACAACGTCGGCAACGTGCTCAACAGCGTGAATATTTCTGCCGAGCTGGTCAGCCGCAAACTGCGCGGCAGCAAAGCCCTGGGCCTGGGCAAAGCGATGCAATTGATCAACGCACACCAGAGCGACCTGGGCACCTTTCTCACCGAAGATGAAAAAGGCAAATTGCTGCCGGGTTACCTCAACCAACTGGTGGAAGCGATCGCCGTGGAGCAACAGGGCATGAGCGATGAGCTGGCGCAACTGAGTAAAAGCATCGATCACATCAAAGACATCGTCTCGACCCAGCAATCCTATGCCGGCGCCGCCACGTTGCTGGAGCCTATCGATATTGGCGCTTTGATGGATGACGCCCTGCGCATGAACGCCGGCTCGCTGAGCCGCCACCACGTCACGGTGATCAAGGAGTACGCACAGGTCCCGCAGATCCTCGGCGACAAGCACCGCCTGCTGCTGATCATGGTCAACCTGATCAGCAACGCCAAGTACGCCATGGACAAACTGTCTGATCGGCCACGGCAAATCACCCTCGCGGTCGAACCGGTGGGCGAGGACACTTTGAAGATCAGCGTGAAAGACGATGGCGAAGGCATACCGCCTGAAAACATGACACGGATCTTCACCCACGGTTTTACCACGCGTAAAGAAGGCCATGGCTTCGGCCTGCACAGCTGCGCCCTCGCCGCGGTGGAAATGAACGGCCAGCTCAGCGCTCACAGCGACGGGCCAGGCCTGGGCGCGGTATTCACCTTGACCATCCCCCTGACTCTTGCCGGAAGCCGCTCATGAACCAACCTCCCAACCGGCGCATCCTGCTGATCGACGACACACCGTCCATTCATGAGGATTTCCGCAAGATCCTGATGCCGGAGGCTGTGTCCAGCCAGGCGCTGGATGACATGGAGTCGGCGCTGTTTGGCGAAGCGGCCAAGCCTCAGGCCCAGGCGTTCGAACTGCATTCGGCTTATGGCGGCGAAGAGGGTCTGGGCTTGCTCACCAGCGCCATGGCGCAACAGCGTCCGTATGCGCTGGCATTCGTTGACATGCGCATGCCCCAGGGCTGGGACGGTGCGAAAACGATCGAAGCGTTATGGAAGGTCGCGCCCGAGTTGCAAGTGGTGGTGTGCACCGCGTACTCGGATTACTCCTGGGAAGACCTGCTGTTTCGCCTGCAGGCCCATGACCGCTTGCTGATCCTGAAAAAGCCGTTCGACAATATTGAAGTGCAGCAAATGGCCAATACCCTGGCCAATAAATGGGACATGGCCCGGCGTGCGTCCCTGCAAACCTCACACCTGGAACAACTGGTGGAACAACGCACCCAGGCGCTGCAATTGGAAATCAACGAGCGCAAGCACCTGGAAAGCCAACTGGTGCAGTCGGAAAAGCTCGCCTCCCTTGGGCAGCTCGCCGCTGGCGTCGCCCATGAAATCAACAATCCGGTGGGTTTTATTTCCTCCAACCTCAGCACCCTCGATAGCTACTTCAAGCAGCTGCAGCAAATGCTCGATGCCTATCAACGCAGTGAGGAACACCTCGCGGCGCCAGAACAGCGCGATCTGCTGAAGGTATTGCGCACCGACCTGGAACTGGACTTTCTCAAGGAAGACATACCGATCCTGATCCGCGAATCCCAGGAAGGCATTGGCCGCGTGGTGCAGATCGTCAAAGACCTGAAGAACTTCTCACGGGTGGACAACGACCAGACCTGGCAGTTGGCTAATCTGCAGCAAGGCATCGACTCGACCCTGAATATCGTCGCCAGCGAACTCAAGTACAAGGCCGACGTGGTCAAGCACTACACGCCCCTGCCGGACATTGAATGCCTGGCCTCGCAACTCAATCAAGTCGTGATGAACCTGGTGATCAATGCGGCCCAGGCCATGGGGCCCCAGCGCGGCACCATCACCATCAGCAATGGCGTGGAAGGCGAGAATATCTGGCTGGAAGTGGCCGATGACGGCTGCGGGATTGCCCCTGAAAGCGTACCGAAGATTTTCGATCCGTTCTTTACCACCAAGCCGGTGGGCGAAGGGACCGGGCTGGGGTTGTCACTGTCTTACGGCATCGTCAAGAAACACGGCGGGGACATTTGCGTCAGCAGCGAACTGGGCAGGGGCACGACATTTCGCGTGGTGTTGCCAATTCGTCAGACGGCGGCGTAGGGCACGCCGCCGAATCATCCTCATGCCTCGACTTTTTTCGGGTTCGACCCAAACGATGCAAAGCGCTTGTTGAAGCCGGCGATGCGGCCTTCGGCCTGGGTCTTGCGCTGCTGGCCGGTGTACACCGGGTGCGATGCGCTGGACACGTCCAACGGGATATAGGGATAGGTGTTGCCGTCACTGTGTGTGTGGGTGCGGTCGCTGTCGGCAGTGGAGCCGATAAGGAAATACACGTCAGCGGCGGTGTCGTGGAACAGTACGGTGCGGTAGTCGGGATGGATACCAGCTTTCATGAGGCCTCCGGGGCGTTTGAGTGCAATACATGCGTTATACAGTAACACTAATAATGCAGCCAAACGAGAACAGATTGCAATAACTACAGGCCGATCCGTTCTCCTCCGAGAGGTCCCAGCAGGTCGCCAGTCGTCTATTGCGGGCCAGTCTGTCCCAGTGATGAGGTCAAACTGATTATTCCCACAGGTTGTCTATGGTTTCCTCAGAGGCGCAGAATGGGTGATCGACCTGAAGAGTCCGAACCCAAGGAAACCGTATGAGCCTGTCCTTGTTAAGCCGCTACGCCTTCTTTGCTGTGTGCGTCATTTTCACCCTCGCCAGCCTGCCCTTTATCGAACATGAATGGCTGTGGCCCATCACCCTGGTCACCGGCATCCTCAGCCTGATCGGCATTTTCGACCTGCTGCAAAGCCCCCACGCCGTGCGCCGCAACTACCCGATCCTGGGCAATATCCGTTACCTGGTGGAAGGCATTCGCCCGGAAATCCGCCAATACCTGCTCGAATCCGACAGCGACGCCCTGCCCTTCTCCCGGGCCCAGCGCTCGCTGGTGTACTCGCGTGCCAAGAACGAAACCGCAGACAAGCCCTTCGGCACCTTGATCGACGTATACCAGTCGGGCTTCGAATTTATCGGCCACTCCATGCGCCCGGCACCGTTGAGCGACCCCAGCGCCTTTCGCGTGATGGTCGGCGGCCCGCAGTGCACGCAACCCTACTCGGCGTCGGTGTTCAACATCTCGGCGATGAGCTTCGGCTCGTTGAGCGCCAACGCGATTCGCGCCCTCAACCAGGGCGCCAAGCTCGGCAACTTTGCCCACGACACCGGTGAAGGCAGCATCAGCCCCTATCACCGCGAAAACGGTGGCGACCTGACCTGGGAACTGGGCAGCGGCTACTTCGGCTGCCGCACCAGCGACGGTCGTTTCGACCCGGAACGCTTTGCCGCGCAGGCGCAGAACCCGCAAGTACGCATGATTGAAATCAAGATGAGCCAGGGCGCCAAGCCGGGCCATGGCGGGATCCTGCCCAAGCATAAGGTCACCCAGGAGATCGCCGACACCCGCGGCATCATGATGGGTGAAGACTGCATCTCGCCGTCGCGTCACAGTGCGTTTTCCACGCCCATTGAGCTGATGCAGTTCATCGCCCAGTTGCGTGAACTGTCCGGCGGCAAACCAGTGGGCTTCAAGTTCTGCCTGGGCCACCCATGGGAATTTATGGGCATCGCCAAGGCCATGCTCGAAACCGGCATCCTCCCCGACTTTATCGTGGTGGACGGCAAGGAAGGTGGCACCGGCGCAGCCCCCGTGGAGTTCACCGACCATATTGGCGTGCCGCTGCGTGAGGGTTTGCTGTTTGTGCACAACACCCTGGTGGGCCTGAACCTGCGCGACAAAATCAAACTCGGCGCCAGCGGCAAGATTGTCAGCGCGTTCGATATTGCCAGCGTCCTGGCCATCGGCGCCGACTGGGCCAACTCGGCGCGCGGCTTCATGTTCGCCATTGGCTGCATCCAGTCCCAGTCATGCCACACCAACAAATGCCCGACTGGCGTAGCGACACAAGACCCACTGCGCCAACGGGCTCTGGTGGTGCCGGACAAGGCCCAGCGTGTGTTCAACTTCCACCGCAACACGCTGCACGCCCTGGCCGAAATGCTCGCCGCCGCCGGGCTCGATCATCCGTCGCAGTTGTCGGCCAAGCACTTGGTGCGACGCATGTCGGCCACCGAGATCAAACTGTTTTCGCAGTTGCATGTGTTCTTGAAACCCGGCGAATTGCTCACCGGAGACGTGAACGGCGAGTTCTATTCGCGCATGTGGCAGATGGCGCGGGCGGACAGTTTTGAGCCCCACGAAACCGCTGCAGCCTGACGGACGCCTGCCATGTTGAAAGTCATCGCTGAAGACTTTATCAAGCCCGAGCACCTGGAAACCGTGCGCCCGTGGTACGCCGAACTGGTGGAAAAAACCCGCCAGGAACCGCTGTGCATGGCCTACGATCTGTTTGTCGATCAAAAAGACCCGGGCCATTTTATTTTTATCGAACAATGGCCCGATCAGGCAGCACTGGATGCGCACTGCCAGACCGAGCACTTCAAACGGCTGGTGCCGCAGATCAATGCGTATCAGGCCAAGCCGTGCAGGATATTGTTGATGGACGCTTTTGGATAAGCCCTGTTCCGGTACGAACCCAGGATGCCCGAACAGGCGCCCCATCTATCTGAAAACAGCCCCTGACTGTCAATTCTGACAGTAGATGATTTTGCTCGGATGCAAAAGACTAAGGCATATCCCCTGCCCATGGACGGCTGAACGATGCCCAAGCGCCTACCTGTATTACTGCTCGCCTGCCTGCCGCTGCTGGCGGTAGCCCAAGACGATCCGGTTGAGCGCTTGCTTGCGCAAATGACCCTTGAAGAGAAGATTGGTCAGCTCAGCCAGCTGACTATCCAATCTACGCCTACCGGCCCCGTCATTGATCAAGGCGAGCACACACAGATGCCTGTGACCCTCCTGGGCTCGGTACTTGGCGCCGACACGGCCCAACAGACGCGTCAATTGCAGGAGCAGGTGGTCAACGGCTCCCGGCTGCATATTCCCTTATTATTTGCCTACGATGTATTGCACGGTTTCCGCACAGTATTCCCGGTGCCATTGGCACTAGCCTCAGCCTGGGATCCGGATCTTGCGCAACGAACTGCACGCGCCGCAGCCGTCGAAGCCACTGCCAGTGGCGTGCATTGGACCTTCGCGCCCATGGTTGATATTGCCCGTGACCCGCGCTGGGGTCGTGTCGTGGAGGGCGCAGGAGAAGATCCGTTTCTGGGTTCTGCGCTGGCCACCGCCCTCGTACATGGCTTTCAGGGCGCAGGCGCCCCTGACGTCTCGTCCATGCTCGCGACGGCAAAACATTTCGTGGCCTACGGCGCGGCCGAAGGCGGTCGAGACTACAACGTTGCCGATCTGTCGGAACGTACCTTGAGAGAGGTGTACTTGCCGCCCTTCGAGGCAGCCGTTGCGGCCGGCGTTGGTGCAATCATGCCGTCCTTCAATGAAGTGGCCGCAGTTCCGATGCACAGCCATACTAAGCTGCTGACCGCTCTGTTGCGCGAGCAGTGGGGGTTCGCAGGCTTGCTGGTCAGTGACTTCAATGCTGTCTGGGAACTGGCCCAACAAGGCATCGCCAGCACGCAGGCCGACGCAGCACGACTGGCTTTCAATGCCGGGGTGGATATCGAGATGGCCAGTCAATCCTATCGCCAACACTTGGCAACGTTGGTGCGTAAAGGCCAGGTGTCCCGCAAAAATGTGGATGACGCCGTTCGCCGCGTCCTCAAGGCCAAACAACGCTTGGGACTGTTCGATGACCCCTATCGTTACAGCGATGAAGCCCGCGAGCGGGCCAGCCAACTCACGCCGCAGCATCGTGCACTGGCTCGGGAAGCGGCGCAGAAATCTATCGTCTTATTAAAAAACGACAGTGCGCTGCTGCCACTTTCCAAACAACCGGGCAAGGTTCTGGTAGTCGGCAGCCTCGCTTCGGACGCCAGCGCCACCATCGGCCCGTGGTCCGGGGCCGCAAATCCCGAAGACTCCGTCACAGTCTTGCAAGGCATCCGCAATGCAGTTGCCCCAGGCACCGAGATCGTTTACCTGCCTGGCGCTTCACCCACCAGCCCAGCCACTCCGAACATCACCCAGGTGGAACAGACCGCTCGCAGTAGCGATGTACTGATCGCCGTCCTTGGCGAAACGGCTGAACAGAGCGGTGAAGCCCACAGCCGCGCCGAACTCGGACTGCCAGGCGGACAGGCCGCACTGCTGCACACCCTGCTGAACACCGGAAAACCACTGGTTATCCTCCTCATGAATGGCCGCCCGCTGGTCCTCGACGCTTCAGTCCAGCAAGCCCCTGCCTTGCTCGAAACCTGGTTCCTGGGCAGCGAGACCGGAAATGCCGTGGCTGATGTGCTGTTCGGTGACATTAACCCCAGCGGCAAGCTGCCAATGACCTTTCCCCGCCATGTGGGGCAGATACCGATTTACTACGCGCATAAAAATACCGGGCGCCCACCCAGCGGGGATGGCAGCTTCGCATCCGCCTACATCGATGTGCCCTGGACACCGCTGTATCCGTTTGGCTTCGGCCTGAGCTACACCTCGTTCAGCTATTCCTCACCTCGCCTGAGCACTACTCGACTGGCCTCCACCCAAACGCTGGAGGTTGAAGTCACCGTCACCAATACCGGCAAACGCGCCGGTGATGAAATCGTCCAGTTGTACCTGCGCGATGACGTTGCCAGCGTCACCCGCCCAGTGCGCCGGTTACGGGGTTTTCGCAAAATTCATTTGGCACCGGGCGAAAGTCGCAGCGTCAGCTTTTTTCTGAGCCAACAGGACTTTGCCTTACTCGACGAGCATTTTTCACCGAAGGTCGAAGCCGGCGGTTTCACCGTCTTCGTCGGGCCGGATTCGACTACTGCCAACCAGGCGCATTTCGAGGTGAGCGATACGCGCCGCTTGTCTGACGATCAGGTTGATAGGCGGTAGAACAACGACGCACTGTGGCGCTTGAGGTAGCCGTCGCTGGAGCGATCGCGCCGTTTGGCCAACACCACCTCGGCGGTCTGGGCGGTGCGGTCATTGCTACCATCGTTGATGAATACCATTTCAACGGTGTAGGCCTGCAACAACGGGTCTTGCCGGACCGCGAGGTAAAACACGCCCACCGTTTGCTCCTCGTTGAACAGAGGCACTATCAGTGAGATCTTCATCGGCTACCCTCGCGAAACACCACCCACCGCGACAGCAGGAACCCGAACAGCAGGCTGACCAGTGAAAACACCAGCACAGTGATCAGCCCTGGCATGTGCAGATGATCACCCAGCCAACCTACCCCCAGGCTTAACGCTCCCATACAGGTCATGAACAGCAGATAGCGGCCCAGGGAAACCGGCATGTCAAAGGTGAACAGGGCATTTACATAGAACGAAAAGGATGCCGCCACACAGAATGCCAGAAGATTGCTCAGCGCCTGGCTGAGCTCAAACCCTGCCCGCAGCATGAAAAACAGCTGCCAATGGATCACCGTATTGGCGACACCGACTACTGTATAAAGAGTGAATCCTTTCCATAACCGAGCCATACCGTCATCCTTTGCAGTTACGCTTTAGCAAGCCACGGTGTTCGTGTTGCGTCTACTGTCAGAGTTGACAGCCCCCCGCTCCTACGACTGAGACATTCAGTAATACCCAGCCTTTGCATTTGCTTACAAATACCGCCACCCTGCGCCCGCCCGATGTGCGGCGTACGACAACGCGCGCGCTCACCTATCGCCACTCAACAACTTGTTCAAGAGCCCGCTGCCATGCTGAACGGACGCGACCCGCGCATCGATTTTTTTCGGGGCCTGGCGTTGATCTTTATTTTCTGGGATCACGTGCCCCACAACCCCCTGGCCAATGTCACCGTGCAGAACTTCGGGTTCAGTGATGCCGCCGAAATTTTCGTGTTCCTGGCCGGCTATGCGGCGGTGCTGGCCTACGGCAAGATCCTGCAGCGCGACGGTTACTTCATCGCCTGCCTGAAAATCCTGCGCCGGGTGTGGACGCTTTACGTGGTGCACATTTTCCTGTTGGCGTTGTTGATGGGCATGGTGATTTTTGCCAACAGCCATATCGAAACCCGCGACCTGGTGCAGGAAATGGGCCTGGAATACTTCCTCACCCACACCCAGCAAGCCCTGCTCGATGAGCTGCTGCTGCGATTCAAACCCAACCTTACCGACCCGCTGCCGTTGTATATCGTGCTGATTCTCAGCCTGCCCATCACGTTACCGTTGCTGTTGCGTGCGCCCAAAGTCACCGTGGCGGCGTCCCTGACGGTGTACCTGCTGGCGCCCTGGCAGGGCTGGAATTTGCCCGCGAGCAACGGCGGGGTGTGGTACTTCAACCCCATCACCTGGCAGTGCTTGTTCATCCTCGGCGGCGCAGCTGCGTTGCGCTCACCCAGCCGCGCCGAACCGCGGCCGTTGCTGCGCCAACCCTTGTTCGTGGCCGCTGCGCTCTACGTGTTGGTGACCTGTGTGATCACCTTGTCTTGGCGCTGGCCCGAGGTGCATGACGCCTGGATGCCACGCGTGATTGGCGAATGGCTGTACCCCATCAGCAAGACCGACCTGTCCCCGGTACGCCTGCTGCACTTCCTGGCATTGGCCTACGTCACCGCCAAATTGCTCCCCGACGTCGGCTGGACGCAGCAGTGGCTGGCCCTGCAATTGGCGCGGATGGGGCGTTACTCCCTGGAAGTGTTTTGCCTGGGCGTGGTGCTGGCGCCACTGGCCGACATGCTCAATGCCATGGCCGGCGACAGCTTGGCGATCAAGTTATCCACGGCCTTGGCGGGCGCTGTGTTGATGGGCGTATTGGCGGCATGGCTGGACCTGAACAAGCGCCTGGACCAACGCTACGCCAGCCGCGCCGTCATCGCGACTAAATAGTTAGCGACGCCGCCGGACACCGGAATGGCAACTGAACCACCGCTTTCGCAGGCAAGCCTGCCACATTGGTAATGTATTGCTCACAGGATCAACGCTCGGCACAGATCCCCTGTGGGAGCGGGCTTGCCCGCGAAAGCGGAGTGTCAGTCACTGAATTTTTAACTGCACCACCGCTATCGCAGGCAACCCCGCACCTTTAAACGGAGCGGGTCGCGCTGCTATTGGCGACGGCGGGTTGCAACTTGAATACAGAGTACAACACCGTCAACAGCACCAGGAACGCAGGCCCGACATACAGCGCCACACGGGTCTCCGGGAAGTACGCCATCAGGCCCACCACCAGCACCAGGAACGCCAGCGCCAGGTAGGAGCTGACCGGGTACAGCCACATGCGGTACTTGAGGGCCGCTTGCTCCGCCGGGCTCAAGCCCTTACGGAACTTGAGCTGGGCCAGCAGGATCATCAACCAGGTCCAGATCGCGCCGAAGGTGGCGATGGAGGTCACCCATACGAACACCTGGTCCGGCACCAGGTAGTTGAGCAGTACGCCCAGCAACAAGGCAAAGATCGACAACAGCAAAGCCTTGCGTGGCACGCCGTTACTGGAGGTGGTGCCGAACGTCGCCGGCGCCTGGCCGTTCTGCGCCAGGCTGTAAAGCATACGCCCGGTGCTGAAGATGCCGCCGTTGCAGGACGACAGCGCGGCGGTGATCACCACGAAGTTGATGATACCCGCGGCAGTCTTGATGCCCAGACGCTCGAAGGTCATCACGAACGGGCTGCCCTGGGTGCCGATTTCATTCCACGGGTAGATCGACAGGATCACGAACAGCGCGCCCACGTAGAACAGCAGGATGCGCCAGAACACCGAGCCGATGGCGCTGGGAATGGTCTTCTGCGGGTTACGCGCTTCACCGGCGGTAAGGCCGATCATCTCGACGCCCAGGTAGGCGAACATCACCATTTGCAGGGACATCAACACGCCCTGCACACCATTGGGCATGAAGCCGCCATGGGTCCACAGGTTGGAGATACCCAACGCCACGCCGTCATTGCCGAAACCGAAGGCGATGATACCGACGCCACCAATCACCATGGCAATGATGGTGACGATCTTGATCAGCGCGAACCAGAACTCGAACTCACCGAACGCCTTGACCGCGATCAGGTTGATGGTGCCCATGCTGATCAGCGCCGCCAGTGCCCAGATCCAGCGTGGCGTGTCGGGGAACCAGACCCCCATGTACACCGCCACCGCGGTAATTTCTGCGACGCAGGTCACCAGCCACAGGAACCAGTAGTTCCAACCGGTGAGAAAGCCTGCCAATGGACCGAGGTAATCCTGCGCATAGCGGCTGAACGAACCGGCCACCGGGTTGTGCACGGCCATCTCTCCGAGGGCGCGCATGATCACCAGGATCGCCAGGCCGCCAATGATGTAGGAGAGCATGATCGCCGGGCCGGCCATTTCGATGGCCTTGGCCGACCCCAGGAACAGACCCACACCGATACACGCGCCGAGCGCCATCAGGCGGATATGCCGTTCGCCGAGTTCGCGTTTGAGCGGGCCGCCTTGAGCGGTCTCGCCAGGGGGCAGTGGTTTGCCGACAGGCATAGGAATACAACCTCATTTTGTTATTGGATTTAGCCACCGAGCCTGGGCGTATCCGCGGATGGGCTGATACACCGGCTGGACCGGACTCGCCTCATGGGCAAATCCGCCTGGCGCGTCTCACGCGCACAGGTCAGCGGGCGTGCAGTATAAAAAGCTAACGTCAGGTCTTTTCACTCAATAAACGGGGAAATTTGGCGATAAGCCCCGAGAAAAACCGCTTGGGCGGTGCAAGCACCAAGCGTCTAGATCGGCCTTCCCGGCGCAAAACGGCGCAGAGTATTGCATAACCGGTCAGGATCGGGACACCTGGGGGCAAGCACATGAAGGCGCGGGTTTGGACTACGAGGCCGCTCAAATGTGGGAGCCGGCGTGCCGTTCAGTCCACACTGAAAAACAAGCGTCTGGCCAGCAGCCGGGAAATGCTCGCACGGTCGATGTCCAGGGTTTGCTGCACCCGCCCGGTCTGGCCGCTGCGTATTCGGGCGAACGCCTGGGCTTCAGCTTCGGCCTGGGCCTGGCGCCCCAGGCGCTGCTGTTCGGGGCTTTTGATGTGGGCGGCGGTGTAGTGATCGTCCGGGCCCAGGCGGGTTCCATAGTGAAAATGCGCATAACACAGCGGCTGCGCCGTTTGCGCATCCTGCACAACATAGACTTGCAGAAAATCCACGGTTTTGCCCTTGAGGCGTACGCGGGCACCTTGTCGCTGAATGCGCACCTCATTGAGCGCGTGCAGGAAGTCGACATCTTCGGCCCGCGTCAGCTTGAGTTTGCTGGCCCGGACGCGGGCCTCGACACCCGCTGCCTCCAGGCGCGTCGCCGCGGCCCGCAAGTCGCTGGCCCGCACCCTGGCGTTGGCCTGCTGGGTGGCGGCCAGCCGTGAGACGTCCAGGCTGCGTAATTTTCTGTCGATATCCGCCGCCACCATGCGCCGACTGTTGGCTTGCGCCACCAACAGGGCTTGCAGGGATTCGGGCTCACACCTGTCAGACATGCCTTGCACCTTCGCAATCGCGTTTTCGACGCCTGCCAACAGCCGCTGGCCCTTGTTCACCAGCGCTCCCAGTTGCGGGTCGGCCGTACGGGGTCTGGCCGGCGGTTCCACCGCTTCCCATACGCCGTCGTCGGCCTCGGTGAAGGTGGCGATCACACTGCCCTTGTCGTCCACCAGCTCTGCGGTGCCGGTCGGGCCTTTGACCCGGGCCACATACACATCGCGGTTGCGCGTGCGGATGATCTTTTTTTGCCGCGAGCCTGCCGCGTCAGTCCTGACCGATACCACACCGGGGGCCGGGTCCAGCAGGTCAGCCAGTTGCTCCTCGACCTGACGGTGCAGGCCAGACAGCAACGTCTGGAGTTTTTGCAGATTGGCCAAGTCAAAGGTGTCCGGCGCCATGGCGCGCCAGAACTGAATATGGTCGTCGGTGAGCGCATAGATGCGCCCCAGGCTTTTGAGCACTTCTACACGTTCTTCTCGCGCGATGGAAAGATGCTGCAGGTCCGCCAGGGAGCGGCTGGCCCAGCGGGCACGCGTGATCACCTGGTTCAAGCTGTCAAAAAATTCCGCTTCCAGCGGTGGGCCTTCGATATCAATGGTGATGCCCCACAGTGTGGTCACTTGCAACGCTTGCAAATCCAGGATCGAAGGCCGCGCAGCCAAGTCGTTTTGCAGCTCGCGGGCCTTGTTGCGTCCAAGGCGCGGCACCGCCTTGAGTTGGTCAATATAGGTTTTTTCCAGCGTGCGCCAGCGAATCGCCGCCTCCTCGGCTGCCACTTGCTCACGCATGTTGCGGTCCAGGTCAGCATGGGCCTGGCGATTAAGATCGGAGCCGGCTTCGTCCTCACTCTCATCTTGCAGGACATCGAGCAGAGGGCGGATGCGCGCATTGATCTGCAGCATCTGCTCACGCGTGTCGGCATCCAGTAATTGCACGCCCAGAATCAGCGACTCCAGCACTTCACAAAGTTCTTCTTCATACCGAGGCCGTGGCTTGATCGCACGCAAACGCATCAGCAATTGCAGCTCCTGTTGCGAGGACGTCACCTTATTCTGCATTTCCTTGCGGTAGCGCTCCTCAAGTTGCGCCAACTGCGCCTCGGTAACCTTGCCCTTTGATTCGCGCGCCAGCTTACGCGCCACGATCATGGCTGCACCGGCCTTGTCACGTGCGCGCCCGGCATTACGGTATTGTTGTTCAAGGCTGGGCTCGGACACTTCAAGTGCCTGCAGCTCGGCTTCGAGCGCGGAATCGGCATTCCCCCCTGGCAAGTGCAATCGCGCATCAAAATCCCAATACCCGTCACCCAAGGGTTTCAACCAGGGACCTTTCTCGCGGCCATCGGCGCTGACGACCCGCACTGCATTGGCCTCGTCCACCACCCGGTACACGTGCCCGCGTACCAAGGCATGCCATTGCGGTGGTGAAAATGAAGTGTCATAAACCAAACCCTGGCGCGGGCCGCTTTGCTCGGCGTTGCTCCATTCTCCGGAGAAAACCCTGAGGCTCAGGCGGCGTGCCCGAGCATTCTGCGCGGTGCTCAGGTCTTTACGCGCATTACTCCAACGGATCGGGGTATGGAACATCGCAGGCACGGGCACACGAACGGGCACCGACGCGGCGGACTCGGCGTGTGCCAACGGCGCAAAGACGGGGTGCTCCAGTTGCAGCGCCTGATGGGGCACGTGGGGCGTGGCCTGGTGCGCAACAATTGCCATCAGGTTGCTCAGTACATCCGTAACGGCTTTGTTCCTGGCCTGTTCATCGTCGCTGGCCAGGTCCTGAATATCCTGCTGCAGGCTGTCGACCAATTGCACCAGCCATCCGCCCAATTGCAACGGCCCGCTGGTCAACGGCAGGACACTGGCAAACAACAGCCAACCTACCTCTTTCATATGGGCCCAGCGTTGTTCGGCGTTCGATACCGATTGCCGGTCAGCCAGGGCAACCAAAGCCTTCGCCGTGCCGTTGAACACCAGCGTGCAGGGGCCTTGCGCGCCCAACTGTTTGTGCAGTTGCGCCGCCGGCGGTTTGTCATACACGCCGAACTCATCGCCAGGCAAAAAGCGACGGATATGCGGCTCATTAAAGCCGCCGTTGGCGTAGACCGCCTGGCGTGCCGGGGCGATCCAGGTCAGCACGCTGTCTTGCAAGGGGCCTGGCGCCTTGATGGCCTCGAACAACGCCTGGATCGACGCGTACTCCTGCAACATCGGTTCGAGCAATGGCCGGTACAGCAGATGCGCGCCCGCCTGCCCTGCCCGTGGGCCAATGATGAAGTGCGCGGTGACCTCATCGGCCTCAGCAGCCGCCGAAGCCTTGAACGCCAGCGGCCACAGCGCCATTGCCTGGCCCTGTACCGTACGATCGGCCACGCGCGATTGCAGCGCAGCCTGCACGCGCCTGAAGCCATCCAGCGTCAGGCCGTGCTCGGCCTTGATCTTCAGTTCCAATGCCAGCATCGGCAACTGCACGCGCAATTGGCGCTTGAACAACTGCAAGCGCCGAGCGTTTTCGGTTGGATCATCCAACAGCTTTCTTTTCAACAAAGCCGGGTAAGCCTGGCCGACGTCAGCCGTTTGCACACACCCGCTCAGCAGGTCGTAAGTCAACCAACCGGGCGCCGGGGCGTCGTTCAACGTGATGCTGGTGACGGTGTGCGGGAACCCAGCCAGGTTTTCCAGCGCCAGTTCGGTCAGGCTTACGGTGATCAGCTCGACTTCACCCGCGATGAAACCTCCCGGCACCGGCACTGCGGCGGCAATCACCCGTTTAAAGGTCAGCCGGACATCGGCAGGCCGCACTTTGCGCGCCGCGGGTTGAGCGTGCAGGCACGTTTTGAGCGCGTCATCGGCAAACTGACGGATCGAGTCGATACCGTCGAGAAACTGTTTGCCGCCATTTTGCTCGCGGGCCAGCACCAGCGCCTGGAGCAGGCGCGCATAGGCGATGCTGTCTTGCTCGTCGGCGTGGGCCAGCCACAGCGGCATGGCGCTGCGCAGCGCTTGCTGACGTGCGCCCAGGCTGGCGACGAACCAGCGTCGCGGATCGGTGATGTAGTCGAGCAACGCCTGATGCTGCCCCGGTGCAAGCGCCAGGTTGCGGTCGATCCGGTCGATGTCGCGCAGTTGACGTGCCAGGTAGCTCGCGGCCAGGGCGTCGAACGGATCGCTGTCAACGTCTTTGGCAAACCATTGCTCTACGCGCGCGCCCTCAGCAAAAGCCGGCAACCACGCAGCGATTTCGTCCTCGTCGCGCAGCGGGTGCAGGCCACTGGCCGGGCTGAACAGCAAGCGCTGTTGCCCGTGAATAAGGACCAGCACCGGCAGCATCTCGACGGGCGGCCCCGCCAGGTAAACCGCCTGCACCCGCAATGCATCGCCGTGGGCGCTCCACTCGTTATCCGGGCGAATCGGATGCAGCAGGGTTTTGGGGAACAGTGTGGCGAATTGCTCTTCGCTGTATCCCGGCGGCTTGGGTGAGTCATACAGCAGTGTCAGCAGGTCATCCGACAGGTAGCCCCAGCGCGTCATGTTCACCGGCAACTCTTCACACCACCAGGCTTGCAGGCGTTGCACATAGGTCCTCCACAACAGCGCGCCGCAGCGGTTGATGAGCCGTTCCAGTTCAACCAGGCTCGGGCCACCTTCCACAAACACCTCGCGCACCCGTTGGGCGACCACGTGATAGTCCGCCACCAGCAACACCGGGCCGGCCAGGGCCAGGCGTTGCAGCAGCCACTCGGACAAGGCCTGGTAAACGAGGCTACCGTCACTGTCGGCGGGCGTGGCGATATAAATCAGACCGGCCTGCCATTTGTGTTCAGCAAAATGCTGGTCAAGGTAGGCTTGGGCGCTTTCTTGCGCGACCGCCAGCAATGACGGCGGCAGGCGAAACAACGTTTCGATTTGCTCGCTCGTGATGAGGTGCTGTGAGTCGGCTGGAGGGGTGGAAGCGGTCATGTTGACACTCTGAGGGCAGTTAAAATCAAACGCTAACCGCCGCCGCGCGACCCGCTGGCCTAGACAATTAACGCCTGCCGTGACGCGCTGTGTGCTGCCCCGTCGACAAACTTCGTAGGCAAGGCAATTCGCGTCTACGCTTCAGACAAGTCCGATCAATCTGTATGAATGGATCAATCGACTATGGGCGCACTGTGGCAAACCGACTCGCACCAGGCTGAAGCCGACAGCCCGTCACCCGCCCCATTGCCGAAAAAATCCAGACCGCCCCGGCCATGGCGCCGGCTGTTCTGGTTGATCCTGTTGCTGGTGCTGCTCGCCCTGGGTTTTGCCGCGTTGCGCGAGATGCACAGCGCTCGCTGGCAAGCTCGCACCCTCAGCCAATGGGCCGCGCAGTTGACCTACCGCGTCGAACCCGGAGCCAGCGATGCGATCCTGTACCCCGGCGCCGGGCCCTTCGATCAGCGCCTGGGCTACAGCGCCCTGGGCGACTTCCTGCCGCGCCTGCTCAAGCGTAATTACGTGATCGAGTCCCAGGCGCGCTTCTCCGCGGCGCTGATGAACTACAGCCGTCACGGCCTGTTTATTCCCTACGCAGAAAAAATCCAGGCCGGGCTGAGCATCACCGATTGCCGCGCCGCGCCGCTGTATCAGTTCAATTACCCGACGCAGTTATATGCGCAGTTCAGCGACGTGCCACCGTTGATGGTGCGCAGCCTGCTGTTTATCGAAAACCGCGAGTTGCTCGACCCACAGCCGGCCCAGGCCAACCCGGCGGTGGACTGGCCGCGCTTTGCCAAGGCCGCGTGGTCGCAGGTTGCGCGCCAGTTGCACCTGCCGGGGCAGACGGCAGGCGGCAGCACCCTGGCCACGCAGTTGGAAAAGTACCGCCATTCGCCGGACGGCCTGACCCTGTCGGGCAGCGAAAAACTGCGCCAAATGCTCTCGGCCAGTGTGCGCGCCTATCAGCACGGCCCCGACAC
Organism: Pseudomonas sp. MF7453; assembly: GCF_016405455.1. NCBI lineage: Bacteria > Pseudomonadati > Pseudomonadota > Gammaproteobacteria > Pseudomonadales > Pseudomonadaceae > Pseudomonas > Pseudomonas sp. MF7453. The sequence goes on from NZ_JAEKCN010000003.1 coordinate 279,437, forward strand.
CCTTGTCGCCCGGCAGAACGTGGTGCGCGACTACCTCAACAGCGTGCCGCTTTCGGCAGTGCCCGGCCACGGTGAAGTGCACGGCATGGCCGAAGGTTTGCGGGTGTGGTACGGCGCCGACTTCAACCAGGTCAACCGGGCCCTGGCCGACACCACAAACACCGCGCCCAGCCTGGCGGCCCGTGGCCTGGCGTTGCGCCAGGTGTTGTCGCTGATGATCGCCCAGCGCCGCCCGTCCCATTACCTGACCAAGGGCCGCGATGAGCTGGCGCAGTTGACCGACAGCCACCTGCGACTGCTGGCGCAACAGGGCGTGATCGAGCCGGGATTATTAAAGGCAGCGCTGGCCAGCCAGGTCACCTACCGCGACTGGCAGCAACAACCGACCACCCAGAAGATCGAGGCCAACAAAGGCATCAGCGTGGCCCGCAGCCGCCTGGCCGCGCTGCTCGATCGCCCGCTGTACGACCTCGACCGCCTGGACCTGTCCGCCACCAGCACCTTGCAAGGCCAACTGCAGGAGCAGATCACCGCCTACCTCAAACAACTGGCCGACCCGGCCTATGCCAAAGAGATCGGGCTGCTGGGCGAGCGCTTGCTCACCCCCACCAGCACACCGCAGGTGCGCTACAGCTTTACCTTGTTCGAGCGCACCGCCGACAGCGCGCGCGTGCGGGTGCAGACCGACAACACCGACCAGCCGTTCGACATCAACGAGGGCAGCAAGCTTGAGTTGGGTTCTACCGCCAAGTTGCGCGTGCTGACCACCTACCTGCAAATCATCGCCGAGCTCCATGAGCGCTACGGCGCATTGGCGCCAGCGGCGTTGAAAAAAGTCGAGGTCGCCGAACAGGACCGTCTCAGCCGTTGGGCCGTGGACTACCTGCTGCAAAATCCAGGAAAATCCCTGGCAGACATGCTCGACGCGGCCCTGGACCGCACCTATTCGGCCAGCCCCGGCGAGAGCTTTTTCACCGGTGGCGGCCTGCACCGCTTCCACAACTTTCGCAACCAGGACAACGGCCGCAACCCGAGCCTGCGCGATGCCCTGCGCGAGTCGATCAACCTGCCGTTCATCCGCCTGATGCGCGACCTGGTGCGCTACGTCACCTACACCAGCGCCAACAACAGCGCGCAGTTGCTCAAGGACGACAGCGAGCCCCGCCGCCAGGAATACCTGGCGCAATTCGCCGACCGTGAAGGCACCGCTTTTTTGCTCAAGTTCTGGAAGAAGTACCAGAAAAAAGACACCCAGGCGCGCCTGGAAACCTTCCTCGACAGTCTGCACCCCACCCCGATCCGCCTGGCTGCCGTGCACAGATACCTGCTGCCCGACGCCAGCCGCGAGAGTTTCAACAGCTTCCTGCGCGCGCGCCTGGCGGGAACCAAAGGCCAGCAGACACTCACCGACAAACGCCTCGACACACTGTACGACAGCTACGGCCCAGGCGCCTATGACTTGCCCGACCAGGGCTACATCGCCAAGGTGCACCCGCTGGACCTGTGGCTGATGGGCTACCTGCTCAACCATCCGGACGCGACGTTCAGCGAGATCGTCAAAGCCAGTCAGTTCGAGCGCCAAGAGGTCTACAGCTGGCTGTTCAAAAGCCGCCATCAGAGCGCCCGCGACGGGCGTATCCGCACCATGCTGGAGATCGAAGCGTTTCTGGAGATTCATCAGCGCTGGAAGGCGGTGGGCTATCCGTTTGATCATCTGGTGCCATCGTTGGCGACCGCGATTGGCAGCTCCGGCGACCGCCCGGCAGCACTGGCCGAGTTGATGGGCATCATCCTCAATGACGGCGTACGCATTCCGGTGCTGCGCATCGACAGCCTGCACTTTGCCGCCGGTACGCCCTATGACACCCGCCTGATCAACGCCCCCGACCGCGCCCGCCGAGTGATGCCTTCCGAGGTGGCAACGGCCCTGCGCGGCGCGCTCTCCCAGGTGGTCGATGCCGGCACCGCCAAACGCGTCGCCGGCAGTTTCAAACACGCCGACGGCACACCGTTGGCCATGGGCGGCAAGACCGGCACCGGCGATAACCGTATCGAAGCCATCGGTGCCGGCGGGCGCATTCTCAGCTCCAAAGCAATCAACCGCACCGCCACCTTCGTGTTTTATATCGGCGAGCGCCACTTCGGCACGCTCACCGCCTTCGTGCCCGGCAGTTCGGCGCAGGGTTTCACCTTCACCTCGGCGCTGCCGGTGCAGGTGCTCAAAGGCATGGCGCCCCTGTTGATGCCATACCTGCAAGGCAACGAGCAGAACGCCTGTGTGAGCAGCACCGGTAAATAAGCGTGCAGCGCAAAGTGCGATGCAGTGGTTATGTATGCCTGGCCTTTCATGGGCACGGGTATCTACACAACTTTTGTAGCCACTACCAACCGTAACCACGATGCGAAGCGAGCCGCTCTTGCTCTTGCTCTTGCTCTTGCTCTTGCTCTTGCTCTTGCTCTGCTTTTGATCTTAGGCGCCCCGTCAAACCACGCTGGCCGGAATTCGACAGGGATTTGGGGGGTAAACCGGCAGGGATGCCGGTTTAGCCGCCCCGCGCCATGGATGGCGCGTGGCGGCGGCCCCCCAAATCCCTGGCGGATTACGGGCACACCGAGCCTAAGCGAGGTGCCGAGTGGTGGGGCAAGAGCCCTTTTGGTTACTTTTGGGGCTCTTTTCCAAAAGTGACCCGCTGTAAAAGCGGAACCAATAGTGGCCGTTACCCAAACAACGGATATGTACTACTCGATCTGATCCAACATCCTGACCGGCTGCCAGGCCGCCATCGGGGGCAAGCCCCCTCCCACAAGTCCGGCGTAGCACCAAAGAGTTGTGTAGATACCCATGCTTTCATGGACGTGATTAGGGTAAGTCATCTGACTTACAGACTACCCAACCCTGTTATTCGAGCCCCGCTACCCGCACGCAGCTGGACCAGCACCGGCTCACATCGGACGACGAGGCCGGTATTCATCTGGCCTATCGCAGTACGCTGGTAGCCCGGTTGAGAAGGTTGGGAGCGTTACCTTGAGCAGCAGAACCCCACCGCCAAATGGAACAACGGCAACACCTTCGACCTGAAGTACCAGCAGCTCGATGAAATGAGCGCAAACGGTCAAGGCGCCAGAAAATCAAACATCAGGTGCACCGTGCCGTAGTAGGACCCGCCCTGGTATCCACCCTGCGGCTCGATCGGAGCAATCTCCAGCTCGACGCGCCGGCCCATGCCCGCCTCGTCAGCGCTGAGTATCTGGGTCGAGTCCAGGGTCAGGGGCACCCGGTTGAACAGCACGCGCAAATCAATACGGTCGCGGCCGCTCAACAGATAGGGCACGTCCCCCAGCCGCGCAGCTACGCCGCCATTGAGGTTTTTCACGTCGAAGTTCTTGCGCAGGCGCCCGAGCCTGGAGGTCGCCAGGTCCCAGGCCAGCAGTTGGTCCTGCGCCATCCAGTCAGGTTCGGAGGGCAGCACATAGGCTTCGTGGATCGGAATGGTGACCGACACATCAAAACTCTGGCGCTCCTGAAACGCCTGTACCGGCGCGCCGATGAACAACGTTGCGACCAGCCCCGCCCATACCGTCAGTTGCTTGAACATTGTCATCACCCGTTGCTGTTGACCGTCATCGGTGTTTTGTCGCGGCCTTCGATCATCTGGAAGCGATATTCACGCCCGGGCTTCTTCTCAAGCTGCCATTGGCGCCCCGGCAGAATGTGGTGCTTGGTGGTGGCTTCGCAGTCGGTTTTTTTCGCCGCTGAACAGTCCCGGAACTCATCGAGCACCACCACGCTGTTGCCGGCGTTGCGCAGGGTGTACTGGTCGGCGGCCTCGACGACCTTCGTATCGAAGCGGGTGTCCTTGGGCCGCACGAAAAACACCGTGCCGTAACCGGCCATGACGTTAACGCCGGCGGCGAGATCTTTTTTGTACTCGTCGCGCTCGGCGTCGGTCACGGCGAAGTCGTCTTCCTTCTCCGGCACCACCGGGATGAAGCGCACCCGGAAGTAACGCTCCTTGTCGCGCTCACCCATGTACAGCAAGCGCGTCCCCTGGCGCCCGCCCGCCGGAACGATCAACCGCGCCGGGCTGGCCATCAGGCCGTCGCGGCTGGTGGCGGCGCCCTTGTCATCCGTCAGGGAGGCCACCGGGATTTCCCTGGATGTGCCGTCGGCGTTATAGACAATTTCCAGCACATTGACCTTGATAAAGGCGGTGCTGGTGCCGCCGTTGAATACCCGCTTGAGGTAAGAACTGCGGTCGCCCTCCAGGTAGTCGTACACCACGCCGACATTGATCGCCGGCCCGGCCTGCGCCGCCAACGACATCAGCAACAGCCCAGCCCCTAACACTGCATGTTTCATGTTTGATTACGCCTTATTGATTGAACGCGGCCCACCACAGGGAGCCGATATGCGAGCCGGGCTCGCCTAGACTTCCGAATCCCAGATCACCGTGGCCACGCCGGAATAGGTGCTGCCGGGCTTCTTGAGCATGTCGGCGACGTCATCCTTGCCTACCTCGAAATGCAACTTGCCCTCGCGGTTGTTCACGTACTGCAACGGCTGGAACAGTTCGGTGCCGACGCCGTCGAGGCGCAGGGGCAGTTTGTTCACACCCTGGTCATGCTGATCACGCAAGCCATAGGGCAGGCTCACGGCGACTTGAAGCGGCACTTCGTCACCGTCGTTGTTGCGCAGGCCACAGGTGTTGCCGATCACCAGTCCGCACTCCAGGGTCATCTTGAAACGTGAGCTGGCGGAGATTGCGAAGGTCTGGTCACGCCATAGCCGCGACGGGCGCCGCCCCTGGTTGAGCCAGGCTTGCCAGCCGCCTTCGGGTAACAGCTCGATGCGATTGCCGCCCGCCGGCAGGTCAATCTTGAGCACGTGCTCCACCGACAAGATGAAGTTGAAGGTCAGGGTGTTTTCGTCGGGGATCATGGTGGTGCCGAAATCCATATCGCCACCCGGGCCCATGGTGTAAGTGATGGAACCCTCATAAGTACCAGCGTCCATACCCAGAGGGTTTGGTGTCTTGAGTTCGTAGCCGTACTCAAGCGTGCTGTAGCTCATCCGCCCGATTTCCATACCATTTGTAACGCTGCAGGCTCCGGCGTTCTCCGGAACGATCCAGAAAAAGAGCGCATACGCTTGTCCCGCCGCCATGTAATTGATCGGCAAGCACGGTGCCGGCGCCCCTCGCCAATAAGCGTTCCAGCCCACACCTGGCGTGGCCCAGCCGGACACACCCGGTGGATAAGAGACATTCCACCGTCCCCCAATACCGGCAATGCGCATCTGTACCGTCTCCGCACGACCGGTGACGGTGTGAGTCACTTGCAGATCGCGAAATGCCGAGGGCACCTTGAAATAGGCGCTCTGGCGCGGATCCTCCGGAAACGCCGGTATCGGCCCATTGGAATAGGCCCGGAACGAACTGTTACGGATACTGAAGGTATTGACCGCCTCGCACCTGGCGGGAACGTGCCAGGGACACAAGCCACTTTGCGGCGTGGTATTGACGAATTTATTGCTCGTTGGGTTGGCCGGATCGGGGCGAAACACTGCCGTGATCTGCTCGACGATAGCCAGTGCCGGCAAGCTGTAGGTAGTGCCCAAAACCAGCGCGAATGCACAGAGCCCCAAGCGTTTTTTCATTGCGGTAATCAAGGTCATGAACTCCCGTTTCAACCGCCGTCAACCGGCGGTTTCGCCCTTGTGGTTAGCTTCGGCCAGCGTGTCCGGCGTGCAGCGCAAGTCACCGATCATCAGCACGTCGTTTTCATTCGGCGCGGTGCTCGGGTCCAGGCGGAACTGGCAGAGCAACTGGTTCTGGTAGCGCACCTGCAGGGTCGGCGCGCTGGCGCTCATCTCCATGGAGAAGAACCCGTCCACTTCGCTGACCCCACGGCTGGCGTGGTTGATCACGTGATGGCCTTTAAGCGGCGCACCGCGTTCATCCAGCAGGCGGCCGAGTACGGTGACGGTTTTCATCACGGTGATCTTGCGGTAGTCCACGCCGCCCTTGTTCAGGTGGTAGCTGGAACGCGCGGGCTGGATGTTCGCCGCCGGCGGGTGGTTGCCTTCGAAGTCGAAGCTCACGCTGCTGCTCTTGTAAGCCGAGACCGGCACATAGTTGCGTCCCGGACGCAGTACCGCGCTGCCGCCACCCAGGTCGTCGGCGCGCAGGGCGATCTCATCGAGGTCGGTTTCCACGTCGATAATCATCCCCGCGCCGTTGCCCTGGTACTGGCTGCTGAGCAGCATTTTCCCGGCGCCCGCGACGAAGGTGCTGTTGAGGTTCAAGCCACCGCTGAGGTCGCCGTTGAAGGAGCTGCGCTGCACAAAGCCGTCGCCGCTGACCACGTCGGTACTGAAGTTGGCCATGCCTGACAGGCCGACGCCGTAGGTATCAGTGATCGCCGTGGCCGAGACGCTTTGCAGCACATGGTCGGTGAGGTTCTGGCGATACGTGATCGACGCATTGTTATCGCGACCGCCATCACGGGCGGTGCGGGTGCCGATGCTGCCGGAAATCTGCCGGCCATCGCTGCCCAGGTTCACGCTCAGACTCACATCCACGCCACGGTTGCGCTGGTCGTTGGTGCCGGCGCTGCCGGGGCGGTCGAACACCGAGAAACGCCAGTTGGCGTCACTGCCGAAAAAGCTGTCGTGACGGCTCCAGCCCAGGTCCAGCCCCGCACCTTCGACGTTGCCTTGGCTGTGGGACACGCGCATGTTCAAGGTGTTTTTCGCATCAAGGCGATGGTTGACCGACAACGCCGAATTGCTGGCCTGGCCGACAAAGGTGTTGCGCCGCAGGCGCGTGCCGTCGGGCAGGGTTTCGTAGGTGTCGCGGGTGTCGAGCCAGCTGCGGTTGTGACTGAACACCAGGTTGGTCGCGCCGAAGCTGTAGAGCCCTTGCAGGTCAAGGCCGGTGCCATGTTCACGGGTTTGATAAACATTGGCATAGAGGCTGGTGTTGTCGGCAACGGTCCAGTCCACCGAGCTGCCATATTGCAGTTGCTCGCGCACCTGGCGAGCCGACAGGCCAAGAATCACTCGTGGGTGCAGCAGGTAATTGAGCGACGCGCCGGCCGTCACCGCACCCGAGGCTTGCTCGTCCCAGTTGCTGAACAGCTTGGTTTCGCGCCCGGCGAACAGGTTGTAGCGCCAGCGGTCTTCGGCGTTGCGCCAGTTACCGGGCTTGTACACCAGCTCCTGGGTGGTGCTGGTGGTGAGGCCGTCTTCCACCAGGCGCACTTCCACTTCATAGATACCGCCGGGCAGTGGCCGGGTGTCCAGGGTTTGCAGGCCGGCGGCCACGGCCTGGGTGTTGATCAACAAGCCGTTGCGATAAATCTCTACCGCTGCCTGACGGTTGGCGGTGACGTAGATCGGGTACACGCTGGGCTTGGGGTTGTTGATCGCCAGGCTGTCGGAGCTGCCGTACATGACGCCCAAGGCGGTGTCGGGGCTGGCGCCGAAGCTGCGCAGTTGACGGGTCAGGCCATCGGAATTGGGGGTGAAGTGGCCGAGGCGAAAAAACTGCCCCTCCAGTTCACGCTGGGTATACAGCTCATGAATCGCGTGGCGCATGGGTTGGTCATTACCGCTCTGACGCGCCAGTTGCAGGTTGAACACCTGGCTCCAGTTGCCCACGCTGGAACTGGCTTGCAAACCATAACGGCCGCCGAGGCTGTCTTGCTGACCGCCATTGAGGTTGAGCTGGTTGTTGATGATCAACCCCAGGCTGCCGCCGTCGGGCTGATCGTAAAAGCGCGGGGCTTCGCTGCTCAGTTCAACGTCCTGCGTGAGGATCGACAACTGGGAGCTTTCCAGGTTGTAGTAAGCAGAGATCATCTTTTGCGGGCAAGACTGGGTGCAGGCGCCCAACGCCACGCCTTTTTCCAGCAGACCTTGCCAGGTGTCGCGGGTGGCAGCCGGCACCTTGCTGTCGCCGGTGTCGGTGAATTCGAGCAGGGTGACGCGGTCGTCCCGGGACAGCACGATCAGCGCTTCGCCAAGCAGTTGGTGGTCCAGGTCTACGCGCACCGCCAGGGGTACATCGAAAAAGTGATCGGCAAAGCCTGCGGGCAAGCCTTGGGCCTGAGTGATCAGGCTGCCGGGTGTGGCTGCACCGGAAGCAGCAGGTGCCGCCAGCGCACTCGTACATATCAGCAGCGCAAGCGCAGCCGCGATAGGCGTCATCGGGAACATGAACGGATACTCTGAATGCCAGGAGACCAGAATCGAAAACCAGGCCGGCGAACGGAGGAGGAATTCGCCGACCTGAAAAGTCATGCCCGCGCCAAGCGGGCATTAGATTGGCATCAAGGCCCTACTGGCAGTACCGCGTCGAAGACCACTGGCATCACGGAGGTGTACGAACCGCGCTGCGTCGCCGAAGGCTTGGCTGCGACGATGCGCATCTCCGCACCTACGCCTGGGGTGGAGTCGGCTTCGTTGACCACTTCCTGTGGGGTGCCGGTCAGGGTCACGCCATTGAGGGTGGTGGTGAGCGGGATGTTCTGGCTTGGGTCACCGTTGAACAGCACGGCCGGGCCACCTTCGATGTAGGCGTGAACCGAACCATTGGTGTTCTTGATGTCGTAGATGGCGCTCAACGGCGCCAGCTCACCGCTGACCAGGTTGTAGGTCATGGTTTCATCGCGACCCCAGTTCGGGTCACGCGGCTGGGCGTGGAACACGGTAGTCGGGATGGTGGCCTTCATGTTGACGGTGTGGCTGGCTTCACCGGCAGCAAAAGCTGTTACCGAGGAGGACAGCGCCATAACAGCCAGGGGAACAGCAATCGCGAACTTCTTGAACATGGTCAATACCTGTAGTTATCAACATTGAGTGATTCGTCGCCAAGTAACCGCCTTAACAACGAACGCGTTGCCGTTAGTTGCAACGCCCAACAATGATCAACTCAAAATAACAGTCGGTATGCAGGCAACCTCTCACACCTGCGTAGCCCTATTAATCAGGGATTGAGAGAAAAACATGGCACTTTGCCAAAACTTTTAAAGTGGCTGTAAGAACAAGACTACAACCCAAAAAACAGTGCCAACCGAAAGAACTTTCAGTCAGAAAAATACCACAAACCCGCTGCCGCACTCGAACTTAACCGAGTGTAAACTCTAATTAAAGTTATCACTCTAAAATTAATCGTATTCCAGGTATTCAAAGGATCTCTCCTGAAAAAGACGCCGATGACCGTTGGTCGCCAAGCCCTATCGTCACATTAAGATATATCTTAAGTTATATCTAAATCTTTCTGGAGGCCCTGCATGAGAAACGAACCTCGCGGTGAATTCGAAAAACGTGGCGGTCGCGGTCCTCGCGTCTTCGCACCGGGTGATCTGAAATTACTGCTGCTGGCACTGATCGCCGAACAGCCATGCCACGGCTACGATTTGATACGCCGCATCGAAAGCCTGTTCGACGGCGCCTACAGCCCCAGCCCCGGCGTGATCTACCCGACCCTGACCTTCCTCGAAGAGAGCGAGCTGATCAGCGGCACTGCCGAAGGCGGGAAAAAACACCACACAATCACCGACGCCGGTCGTCTCTTCTTAAGCGAGCAAGCGGTTGCTCTGGACGGCGTACGTATGCGCATCGACGTCAGCAAACGCTCACTGCGCGGCCACGACCGCCCACCTGAAATCCACGAAGCGGTGCATAACCTGCGCCATGCCTTGCATTCGCACAACGGGCACTGGAGCCCACAGGAAATCGTTCGTGTTGCGGCGCTGCTCAACCGCACCGCTCAAGCCATTGCCGACGGGACAGACCAATGAACACACAAGCCATTCACCGCGTAACCCACGAAATCAAACGCCGCCGCCTGGAAGTGCTGCGGGTGGTGGACATCACCCCGCGCATGCGTCGCATCACACTGGGCGGGCCTGAGCTGGCGGGCTTTATCAGCCTGGGCAGCGACGATCACATCAAGCTGCTGTTCCCACAGAACGCCGCCGAGCAAGCGGCGCTGGAAAGCCCGACGTTCGCCATCAAGGGCGACGGCCCGCAACCGGCCATGCGCGACTACACGCCACGACGCTACGACCTGGAAATCGGCGAGCTGGATATCGACTTCGTGCTGCATGGCGATGGCCCTGCGTCTACCTGGGCCGAGCAGGCGCAGGTCGGTCAGCACCTGTATATCGGTGGGCCACGAGGCTCAATGATCGTGCCGGACATTTTCGACAGCTACCTGCTGATCGGCGACGAAACCGCCCTGCCCGCCATCGGTCGACGCCTGGAAGAACTGCCGGCCGGGCGCAAGGTGCTGGCGGTGATTGAAATCGCCGATGCGGCGGAGCAACAAGCGCTGCAAAGCGCGGCGGACGTCGAGGTTATTTGGGTGCTGCGTGGTCAGGATGACCTGCTCGATGTGGTGCGAAACCTGACACTGCCCGGCGGCACGCTGTACAGCTTTGTCGCCACCGAAACCAGGTTGTCACGCCAGGTACGGCGGGTGCTGCTGGATACCCACAAGGTCGATGAGCAATACCTCAAGGCCGTGGGCTACTGGCGTGCCGAAGGCAGCGAAGAAGAATAAAGGTGGGGCTTGCCTGTGATTGCTATCGCAGGCAAGCCAGCTCCCACCTTAATGGTGCTCACTTTAAATCGAGGGTGATTTGAGGCGCTTGTCCAGGCCAACGATCACCAGCCCAATGACGATAAACCCTGCCAAAATCCCTCCGGCATTCACAAACACTTGTGGATAACCGAGGCTGTCCACATCCATGAACGGGTACTGATACTGCCCGAGCATATGCCCCCGCAGCAGCACATAACCGAAGTACACCAATGGGTAGATCACCCAGCCGGCAATGTGTTTGAGCCGCAACGCACCCTTGGGCACACACCGCCACCAATACACCACAAACAACAACGGCATGACGTCGTGCAGCAATTCATCGGCGATAAATTGAAAGCCTTGCGGGCTCCACAGATGCCGCAGCAGCAGGTTGTAGGCCAGGCTCACCACCACAATGCTCGTGGCGATCCCACTGCTGACGCCAGGCCTGAGGAAAAACCGTTTGGCGGCAGATTCGCGAGTCACCAGCGCATAGCTGAGCACCACGACCACCAGGGTGTTGGTCAATACGGTGAAAAAACTCAGGAAGCTGATCAGCCCGCCCAGCAGGCTGGCGCCGATGGACCAGCGCGAATACAGAATCAGGTATTGCTGGATCGCCAAGCCCACCCAACCGGCGAGTGCGGCCGTTGCGACAAAACGCTTCATGGGCTCAGTCCAGCGGGCGTTTGGTGCGCATCAGCTTGACGTACAACCCTTCGACTTTTTCCCGCGCCCAGGGCGTCTTGCGCAGGAAGGTCAGGCTCGACTTGATGCTCGGGTCGCTCTTGAAGCAGCGGATATCAATACGCTCGGCCAGGCCGCTCCACTCGTAATGTTCCACCAGGGTGGTGAGCACGTGTTGCAGGGTCACACCGTGGAGCGGGTCGTTGCTTGTCGCGGTCATGCCAGGCCTTTTGCAAAAAGAGGAAACACAGCCGCGCACCTTAGCCGACGGGGCGTGCAGGTGGAAGCATCGCATTGAATATAGCCCGTCAGGAAAAGTTCCCCCTTTTCTACAAAAAAGAGATGTTATATTGTAACTTTACTTATCAGAAGTTTTGCCTAGGAATCTCCGATGTCTCTGCCTTCCCTCTGGCGTTTGTCTCCCCTCGCCACTGCCTTGCTGATCGGCGCTCAAGCCCATGCCCTGGAACTGCCTCCCCAGGTTGTTACCGGTAACCCGCTGGGCAGCGCACAACTCGCCTCGCCCACCACCGTGCTGGAAGGCGATGACCTGACGCTGCAACAAAAAGGCAGCCTCGGTGAAACCCTGAACAAGCAGCCGGGCGTGTCGTCTTCTTACTTCGGCCCGGGCGCCAGCCGCCCGATCATTCGCGGCCAGGATGGCGACCGCATTCGCATCCTGCGCAACGGCGTGGGCGCGCTGGATGCCTCGTCGCTGTCTTATGACCACGCGGTGCCGCTGGACCCGATCAATGTCGACCGCATTGAAATCGTGCGCGGCCCGGCGGCCTTGTTGTACGGCGGCAGCGCCATCGGCGGCGTGGTCAACACCTTCGACAACCGCATCCCCACCGAGGCCATCGAAGGCATCCACGGTGCGGGTGAACTGCGCTACGGCGGCGCCGACACCACCCGCAGCAGCGCCGGCAAGCTAGAGGCCGGCAACGGCACCTTCGCCTTGCACCTGGACGCCAATGCGCGGGAATTCAACGACCTGAAAATCCCCGGGTATGCCCGCAGCCGCCACGCGCCGGAGAGCGAAAACGGTCCCGGCAAAAATGGCCGCCTGGGTAACAGCAACGGGCGTCAGGACGGCGGCGCAGTGGGTGGCTCCTACACCTGGGATGATGGTTACGCTGGCCTGTCCTACAGCAACTACGACAGCAATTACGGCTCCCCCGCCGAGCAGGATGTGCGCATCCGCATGAAGCAGGATCATTACGCCTTTGCCTCCGAGATCCGCAACCTGCAGGGCCCGTTTACCTCGGTGAAGATCGACGCGGGCTACACCGATTATCAGCACCGCGAAATCGAAGGTGGCGAAACCGGCACGACCTTCAAGAACAAAGGCTATGAAGCCCGGGTGGAGGCGCGTCACCAGCCCATCGGCCCGTTCGATGGCGTGGTTGGCGCCCAAGTGACCCGCAATGAATTCTCGGCCCTGGGTGAGGAAGCCTTTGTACCGCAGACCGATACCAACGCTGGCGCCTTGTTTATCCTCGAAGAGATGCAAGCCACCGAACGCTTGAAACTCAGCCTCGGTGCGCGCCTGGAACACACCAACGTCGACCCGGACGGCAAGGGCAATGCGCGCTTTGCCAATGCGGATAAATCCAGCGACTTCACCGCAGGCAGCCTGTCGTCCGGTGCGGTTTATACGCTGACGCCTGTCTGGTCCGTGGCCGCGACGCTGGGCTACACCGAACGCGCCCCGACCTTTTATGAGCTGTATGCCAACGGCGCCCATGTCGCCACCGGCACCTATGAGTTGGGCGATGCCAACCTGAAAAAGGAAAAGGCCGTGTCCAGCGACCTGGCGCTGCGCTTTGACAACGGCACCCACAAGGGCAGCTTTGGCGTGTTCTACAGCCGCTTCTCCAACTACATCGGTTTGCTCGGCACTGGCCGTACGTTGAACGACGAGGGTGAAGAAGACGCGGGCGGTATTCCCGAGTACGGCTATTCCGGCGTGCGCGCACGTTTCGCCGGCTTCGAAGCCCAGGATCACTGGAAGCTCGGCGAAGGTGCCTACGGCAAGTTCGCGCTGGAACTGTCGGGCGATTACACCCGCGCCACCAACCTGGACACCGGCGAAGCCTTGCCGCGCATTGCGCCCCTGCGTTTGAACAGCGGCTTGCTGTGGGAACTGGATCGCTGGCAGGCACGTATCGACGTGGAACATGCCGCAGGCCAAGGACGCGTGCCGGATAACGAGAGCGGCACCGACGGCTACACCACGCTCGGTGCCAGCGCGGGTTACCGTTTCAATGTGGGTGGCAGCCAGTGGCTGGCGTTCGTCAACGGTGAAAACCTGACCAACCAGACCGTGCGCTATGCCAGCTCGATCCTGCGCGATATTGCGCCGGCGCCAGGTAGAAGCGTGCAGTTCGGGGTTCGCACTACCTTCTAATCATCACCGCAACCCCCCTGTGCGGGCTTGCCCGCGAAAGCGCTGGGTCAGTCAACATCACTGTCTGCTGGACCGACGTCTTCGCAGGCAAGCCAGCTCCCACATTTGATCGTCGTCGCGTTGAGCATTGCGTTCGCGTGACTGATCGGTATTGCAGCGACTATCTGTCACTGTTACCAAAACTGAAATGATGCATCTTGCGATTCACCCTTTCTCAAAACGCCCCGCCGCATTATCCTTCGCAACAATCTGAAACGCTTCACCTCCCGGTCGACCCCAATTGCCGAATCTCTTCTTGCACAAAGACAGCGCTGTCTTGAATCGACCTGCGCCAGGGGATTGATTGCCCGCCTGTGGATAACCCGGTTATCCACAGAAAAAACCAACAATAACGATGAACCAAGCCCGAGCCGAATCGTCATCTACAGTGAGTGAAGCACGGGGTTACATAATTCCAACGTAACGGAGAAACACACTATGAGCACTGATGGTGCCTCAAGCCCAAGCCGCCTGTTGCCCAGGCTGCTGGGGGTCTTGCTGCTGATCATGGGGCTGGCCTTGCTGGCCGGTGGCGTCAAGCTGAGTATGCTCGGCGGGTCGCTGTACTACCTGCTGGCCGGTATCGGCATTGCCCTGACCGGCGTATTGCTGCTGGCCACCCGCCGCGCCGCGCTGGGCCTGTATGCACTGGTGTTGTTCGCCAGCACCGTGTGGGCCTTGTGGGAAGTGGGCCTGGACTGGTGGCAACTGGTGCCGCGCCTGGCCCTGCTGTTCGCCCTGGGCATCGTCATGCTGCTGCCGTGGTTCCGCCGGCCATTGCTGCGTGGCCAAGCCGCGCCGCTGGGTACCGGCGCACTGAGCGTGGCCGTGGTGCTGGCGGGCGCGACCGCCCTGGCCAGCCAGTTCACCAACCCAGGTGAAATGGTCAAGACCGGCCAACTGGACCGCGACGCGGTACCGGGTATGGCCAGCGCTGCGCCAACCCAGGCCGATGGCGACTGGAACTCCTATGGCCGCTCGGCCTTTGGTGACCGTTATTCGCCGCTGGCACAGATCACCCCGGAAAACGCCCACAAGCTGGTGCCGGCGTGGACCTATCGTACTGGCGACATCCCAGGGCCTAACGACCCGGGTGAAACCACTGCGGAAAACACCCCGCTGAAAGTCAACGGCATGCTCTACGTGTGCACGCCGCACAGCCAGGTGATCGCACTGGACCCGGACACCGGCAAGGAAATCTGGCGTTTCGATCCGAAGATCAGCAGCCAGGGCGCCGAGAACTTCAAGGGTTGGGCGCACATGACCTGCCGTGGCGTGTCGTACCACGATGACGCTGCCTACGCTTCCGAACAGAGCCCGACCGGCAGCGCCAGCCCGGCTGCCGCACCGACTGCCTGCCCGAAACGCATTTTCGTGCCGACCGCCGATACCCGTCTGATCGCCCTGAACGCCGACACCGGCAAGATGTGCGAAGACTTCGGTGACAAAGGCCAGGTGGACCTGCGCGCCAACATCGGCAGCTTCGCCCCAGGCGGTTACTACTCCACTTCACCACCGGCCGTGACCAAGAACCTGGTGGTGATCGGCGGTCACGTGACTGACAACGTTTCCATCGACGAGCCGAGCGGCGTGATCCGCGCGTTCGACGTGCACACCGGCAAGCTGGTGTGGAACTGGGACAGCGGCAACCCGGACGACACCACCCCGTTGGCCGAGGGCAAGACCTACACCCGCAACTCGCCGAACATGTGGTCCATGTTCGCCGTGGATGAAAAACTCGGCATGTTGTACCTGCCGATGGGCAACCAGATGCCCGACCAGTACGGCGGCGACCGTACCGATGACTCCGAGAAATATGCAGCGGGCCTGACCGCTCTGGACATCGACACCGGCCATGTGAAGTGGACCTTCCAGTTCACCCACCACGACCTGTGGGACATGGACGTGGGAGGCCAGCCTTCGCTGATCGACATCAAAACCGCCGACGGCGTCAAGCAAGCGGTAATGGCATCGACCAAGCAAGGCAGCATCTACGTGCTGGATCGCAGCAACGGTCAGCCAGTGGTTCCGATCAACGAAATCCCTGTACCGCAAGGCGCAGTGGCTGGCGATCGCACCTCCCCGACCCAACCCAAGTCCGACCTGAACTTCATGCCGCCGCCCCTCAAGGAGCGTGACATGTGGGGCGTGACGCCGTTCGACCAACTGATCTGCCGGATCGACTTCAAGTCAATGCGCTACGACGGCCCGTTCACCCCGCCGTCGCTGCAAGGCTCGATCGTGTACCCAGGCAACTTCGGCGTGTTCGACTGGGGCGGCATCTCGGTTGACCCGGTGCGCCAGATCGCGTTCGTGAACCCAAGCTACATGGCGTTCAAATCCAAGCTGATCCCGGCCGCCGACATCGCCAAGCAAGGCCCGCGCGTCAGCGAAACCGAAGGCGTGCAGCCGAACAAAGGCGCGCCGTACGGTGTGATCCTTGAAGCACTGCTGTCGCCGATGGGCCTGCCGTGCCAGGCGCCAGCGTGGGGCTACGTGGCAGCGGTCGACCTGACCAACCACCAGACCATCTGGATGCACAAGAACGGCACCGTGCGTGACAGCTCGCCGGTTCCAATCCCGCTGACCATGGGCGTGCCTAGCCTGGGCGGTACGTTCACCACCGCCGGTGGCGTCGCGTTCCTCAGCGGCACCCTGGACCAGTACCTGCGTGCCTATGACGTGAAAAACGGCAAGCAACTGTGGGAAGGCCGCCTGCCAGCAGGCGCGCAAACCACCCCGATGACCTACACCGGCAAGGACGGCAAGCAATACGTGCTGGTCATGGCGGGCGGTCACGGCTCCCTGGGTACCAAACAGGGTGACTATGTGATGGCGTTCAAACTGCCGGATTAAGCAGCACCGGCGGTAAAACAAAGGCGGCTACCTGATGGTAGCCGCCTTTTTTTCGTCCCTGAAAACCGCCACGCCAGGAAAAATCCCGCTTGCATCCCGCCCGTTGAAATTAATTTAGTGCGCACGCCCTGCGTAATACCTGGGTGCACGGATGACATTCAAATGGAGCTTTTCACTATGACGGACCATAGCGCTGTAAAACCAACCCCCTGTATTTCGGCGAAAATCCTGGAGCTCGAACAACTCGACAGTCAAAGTTTAAGCAAACTGATCAGCGGGCAAGTGCTTGCCATTCGAGTACCCGACTTCGCCAACGAAAAAACCAGCGCACGGCTGATTCACAGCATCAGCGAAACCGCCAAGCTGGAACAATACAGCCACGAAACCTACGAGGGCGGGCACGTCGTACAGCATTTCTATGGCGTGCATCGCTGGGGCACGCCGTTCAATTCCACCTACGGCAAGGCCACGGGCAGTGAAGCCCAACGCAAGTATTACGCTGACGCCGCGCATATGCGCAGCCTGATCGACCGCATTTGCGCCCCGCAACAACCGCCGATTCAAGCCTTGATGCAGCAGCTCCAGGCGATTTGGCCGCAAGGCGCGGTCGCCGCCGCCTTCCAGGGCCAGCCGATGTTTTGCGGGATTATCCGCGCCATGTTCCCCGAGACCGCGCACCTCTCGGAAACCGTTCCCCACGTGGATTGCCTGCCCCGCTCGGTCGCCGAACTGGAGCAGCAATTGAGCGCCAATATCTACCTGCAAACGCCGCCTTCGGGAGGTGAATTGATCATCTGGGACACCCCAGCGTTTGCGTACGATGAGGTCAAGCGTTTCGAGGGTGCCCAATTGCCCGAGCAGCGCTTGCAAACGCCTTTGCGTATCCGGCCGCGCAAAAACGAACTGGTGATCATCAACACTCGCCGCCCCCACGCCATTTGCGGATTCGATTCGGGCACACGCATCAGCATGCAGTCGTTTATCGGCTATATCCCGGGCGAACCGTTTTACTTCTGGTGCTGATACTTTTCTCGCGCTTGCCAATGGACACTTCTATATGACCCCCGAAGAATTCCGCCGCCATGGCTACGCCATGATCGACCTGATCGCCGACTATCGCCAAAACATCGAGCAACGCGGTGTGCAGCCCACCACCCTGCCGGGCGAGATCAAAGCCGCCCTGCCGGTGAACCCGCCTGACAGCGCCGAACCGTTCGAACAGATCATGGGCGACGTCGAAAAGCTGATCATGCCCGGGTTGCTGCATTGGCAGCATCCGAGTTTTTTTGGCTTCTTCCCTTCCAATGTGGAGCTGTCGTCGGTGCTGGGCGATTGCCTGAGCACCGGCCTGGGTGTGGTGGGCTTGTCCTGGCAATCCAGCCCGGCCCTCACCGAAATCGAAGAAGTGACCACCGACTGGCTGCGCGACATGCTGGGCCTGAGCAGCGCATGGAGCGGCGTGATCCAGGACTCCGCGTCCACCTCCACCCTGGTGGCGCTCATCAGCGCCAGGGAGCGCAGCTCCGATTACGCGCTGATGCATGACGGCCTGCAAAACAGCGGCGCGCCTCTGATCGTCTACACCTCAGCTCACGCCCATAGCTCGGTCAACAAGGCGGCGATCCTCGCAGGGTTCGGCCAGAACCATATCCGCACCATCGCCACCGACCCACACAATGCAATGTCGCCCCAGGCGTTGGCGCACGCCATCGAACAGGACCTGGCCGCCGGCAACACACCCTGCGTGGTGATTGCCACCACCGGGACCACCGCCGCCATGGCGATCGACCCTCTGGATGCGATTGGCGACGTGACCCAACGCCACGGTGTATGGCTGCATGTGGACTCGGCCATGGCCGGCGCCGCGATGATCCTGCCGGAATGCCGGGCACTGTGGCAGGGCATCGAAAAAGCCGACTCCCTGGTGCTCAACCCACACAAATGGCTGGGCGCAGCCTTCGATTGCTCGGTGTACTTTGTGCGCGACTGCGAACATCTGATTCGAATCATGACCACCAACCCGAGCTACCTGCAGTCCAGCGCAGACGGCCAAGTGCGAAACTACCGTGACTGGCGGATCTCCCTGGGCAGCCGTTTTCGCGCCTTGAAGTTGTGGTTTCTGATACGCGAGCAAGGCGTCAGCGGCCTGCAAACGCGGCTGCGGCGAGACCTGGCCAATGCGCGCTGGCTGGCAGAGCAGATCGAAGCCACTGAGCACTGGGTATTGGTGGCTACGCCCGCCCTGCAAACCTTGTGCATCCGTCATGAGCCGCCGGGGTTGGAAGGCCAGGCGCTGGATACTCACACCCGAGCCTGGGCAGAAAAACTCAACCAGTCAGGCGATGCCTACGTCACCCCCGCCCTCCTCGATGAGCGCTGGATGGTGCGGGTGTCTATCGGTGCACTGGGCACCGAACGCCAGCATGTCGAACGGTTGTGGGCGCGATTGCAAACCTTGGTCGCTGAAACGCTGCCAAAGTAGCCCACAGTTAAACTGTCTAGGTTGGCACACGCGCACGCCGCATCCAGCGCTCGAACGCCATGGCATTGAGTGGCCGGCTGATCAGGTAGCCCTGGGCCGTGTCGCACTGCCAGCGCTTGAGCAGGGTGAGGCTGTGCTCGAACTCCACACCCTCGGCCACAACCTTGAGGCCCAGGTTGTGGCTCATCTCGATGGTGGAACGCACGATCACGCCGTCGCCGCTGGTACTGTCGAGATTACGCATAAACGACTGGTCGATCTTCAACTCCTGCACCGGCAGGCGCTGCAACTGCGCCAGCGACGAATAACCGGTACCGAAGTCATCCACCGACAGGCTGATGCCGCAGCCACGCAGTTGTTCCAGCACGCTGAGGGCTTGTTGCGGGTTGTGCATGATCGCGCTTTCGGTGATTTCGAAAATCAGGTGCTCGGCGCTCACGTCGTATCGGATCAATAGCGCAGTGACGCGAATGGCCAGGTCGTCATCGGCCAGGTCGTTCACCGAGATATTCACCGACAGTTGAATCACCAGGCCACGCAGCGCCCATTCGGCAATCTGGCGGATGGCCTCTTCAATCACCCATAAGGTCAGGGGCCCCATGCTGCCGGTGCGTTCGGCCAGGGGAATGAACTCGGTGGGCGACACTTGCCCAAGGGTCGGGTGTTGCCAACGCAGCAAGGCTTCGGCCTGGCCCACATGGCCGTGCTTGAGGTCGAGCTTGGGCTGATAGCACAGGAACAACTCGCCTTCGATCACCGCCCGGCGCAGATCGCGAATCAGGGTAATCTGGCGTTGGTAAGCCAGGTCACGATCAGGCTGGTAGATCTGCAAATGCCCCGGCATGGTGGCCGCGTCATGCCGAGCGATGGCGGCGCGATTGATCAGTTCCTCGACCTGCTGGCCGTCTGCGGGGTACGCGGCAATGCCGATGCTCACTTCATGGCGCACTTCATCGTTGCCGATGCGCTGGGGTTGGGTCAGCAGCGCGTACACGCCGTCGGCACGGGCGACGGCGGAGTCGATTTCAGTGTTTTCCAGCAACAGCAGAAACTCACTGCCGGCAATGCGCGCGGCGGTGTCGCTGGCCAGCAGGCTCATGGACAGGCAGCGGCTGGCTTCGCAGAGCATTTCTTCCACACCCTGGGGGCCGAAGCCTTCGTTGATGACCCGATAGTTTTCAATCCCCAGGTACAGCAACACCACCGGCCGCCGCGCACTGATCGCACTGCCCAGCCGCTCCATGGCCAGGGCGCGATTGGGCAGGCCGGTGAGCGCATCATGCAAGGCGTTATGGGCCAACTGTCGTTCGCGCACGGCGATGCCGCTTTGCATGGCATTGAAAGCGCGGGCCAACAGGCCGAACTCATCGTGGCCGCGCACCCGCACCGGCGTGTGGTAGTCACCGGCGCCGATCCGCTCGGCGGCCTGCACCAAAGCATTGAGCGGGCGTGATACCCGCCGCGCTAAAAATAACGCAGCCACCAGCGAGACCAACAACACCGCCACGGCAATCAACATAAATTGCCGGTCCAGCGGTGCGAAGGATTCCAGGGCGTGGTCCAGCGGGCTTTGCAGCAGCACACGCACTTCATCGCCTTCACCGCTATTGGCCAGGGGCAACACCTGGCTGAGCACGCGCTGGCCGTGGAACAGCTGGACCCGCGCCTGCGGATCGATCGACGTGCCCAGCAACAGGTCGATGACGCTCGGGCGCAAACTGCCAGGCTGGGTGGTGAAGAGCTGCCCAACATGGCCGCCGTGTACGCTGAGGAACGACACCTCAAGGTTGCTCATGGAACGCAGCTCATGGGCAAATTGCGTATCCATGGGAAAGCCCATGATCACCCGGGCGATGGGCGCGGGTTCAAGGACTTCCTTCTGCACCAGCAAATAGGGGCGCCCGGCCATGGCGACGATCAACATTTGCTGGCCGCTGCGGCGCGCGCTGCGCAATGCACCGGCATAGGGGAACGCCTCCCCTCGCTTCATCGCCAGCAAGGTACTGACCATGATCTTGTCATCCAGGCCCAACACAAACACTTCGCTGGAACTGACCCCCGTACCATGGCGCCCCAGAGCCTCCAGGATCGGCACCGTCGCACCACCGGCCACCGCCTGCTTGAACGGGCCATCGATGGTGAGCCAATCCAGGCCGTATTGCAGGCGGCGGCCGCGCAGGTCCAACAAGCGCTCGAACACCTGCCGCCCGGTATCCAACTGCACCTGGGCCTGGTTCTCCACGGCGCGGGTAGTGGCGGCCTTGACGGCAAAATAGGTAGCCGCCACGACCACCAGCAACAACAGCGCGAGCACCCCGGCAATCCGGGTTTGAAAGGTGTGGCGCCACTGCAATGCGGTAACTGCCGGCCGCGCTCGGCGTTCTGTGCGGTGCCTTCCTTGTGTCATACGCATCCCAGTCGGCTGGCGTCCAAGCGTCAAAAAAACGTCTTATCGTATCGAGATTTTTATGTAAGCAGATTAGCTGGGACCACCAGGAAGTAAACCTAGTAAACACTGGAGTTTTCAAGTCATTTTTTTGACCTTGACGCGGTATGGCTGACATGAGACCGGCCATACCGTCTGTCGGCACTGTCAGTTCTCACAGCTAGGCAATTTGCGTAGCAAGAGCCTTGAATAAAGCTGCCGCTCGACCTGAAGCGATGATGGGTCGCGTGCCCAATCTACTTTTATCAGGTACTCGTCATGACAAACGATCTGCTACCCACGGTGTCCGCTGCGCGCCTCTCAGCTGACCGCCTGCCCAATGCACCGGCTCACCAGAATGCCGGCGCCACATTACCCTTCAGCGACCTCGACCTGATTATCCCCAATCTTACCGCCATTGCAGGTACCGACGGCGCCCTGAATAACGCCGCATTGACGGTGAACGCCGTTGGGGTAATTTGCATCCTCCTCGCCTGGGCCGAACAGGCGGCGGGGGACTTTGTCTACCTGGAACTTAACGGCATAGAAGTGGATCACTACACCGTCACCGACGATGATGCCATGCAACGCAAGCATGTGAAGTTGGCCATAGAGAGCGTCAGATTCATCGACCAGGCCGATAATATCTTGCAAGCCTTCGTCAGACGCCTGAGCGGTACGACTGGCCACACCAAGGCGTTCAGTATCTGGGTGGATACCAAAGCACCTGGCGGTCGTGACCCTCAAGTCAGTACGCCGCTTATCAACGAAAACCTGGCAGGTATTACCTTCGAAGATACAACTATTGAGGCCTTTGGCGTCGTAAACCCTGCGGATGCGCAAAAAGGCGTCAAGATGATCATCGATAACTACCCGGTAAACCGGGCAGTGGATCAAGTTCATCACCGCAAAGAAGGCGATGTGATCTATATCAGCATTGGCGGTGTGTTCGTCACTCACAGGGTGACCAGTTTTGAAGCTTCCCGCACCGCCCCTATCATTATTACCGTCTACAACGGCACCTGGCTGCAAGTAACGCCGGGACCCAACATTCTTGAGTGGTTCGTAAAGGATAAGGCCGGAAATCAATCCATCGGCTTTTCCATCCCCAGGCTCATACAAAACAGGACCGGTGGCGGAACCGTACCGCAACTGATAGAGGGTCATGTTACCGAGTCTGAATACGATGCCGACACGGACGAGGAATACATCGACACGGATGTGCACACCGATGATCTGAATTTTGAAGTACCGTTAAGAGGCCATGGGTGGCAAGTCAACGACCAGATACAGGTCACTTATTCAGGGCTGACAAATAACGGGGAGCGTCTGGACCACACTGAATCTCATTGGGTGTTGCAGCCTAACCTGGTTCGCGTATTGATCCGTTTGCCATTCAACAACTTTATAGAACTCCTGGGGGGAGGCCGTTTGTTGGCTTTCTATGAACGGGTCCGCTCCAACGAGCTCAACACCCCGTCCAATGCTGTCATTTACAGTATTCGTGGCAAAGCAGTGGACAATCGCCGCCCGGCGCCGCAAGTACGCAACCTGGAGAATGGTGCGCTGCCCGAAATCGACCCGGTTAGCATTATCGTGCCCGGCACCCGGCTGGGCGTGAATGACAAGGTCGACCTGGTCATTGAAGGCAGAACCACTACAGGCGACGTTGTGTATGAAAGCTTCAGCGAGTTCTCGCAGGGTTTGGACATTGACTACTTGTTGGACTACAGCCTGTTTGAACCGCTCAAGGGTTCCACTTTCACCGCCTATTACATCGTTAATAACGATGCCGCCAATCCCTCGCAATCGATCACCATACCCGTCGGTAATATTTCAGTCTTGCTTCCGCCCCCCAGATCACCGGAGGCACCTGCGCCAGACCACCAATTTGACGAACTCATCAACAAAGGCAATCTCAGAGTGCTGGTCGATCCCCACTCAAGCATCTCGCTCAATGATGAGGTAAGGGTGGTGGCGACAGGCAGTAAGCCTGGCGGCAGTTTTACCTTTGCGTGGCTGAAAGTGACCAGCGCGTGGTTTGGCTTCCCCCTGCCTTTCACACTTGCCCGTGCTATCGTCCTGGCCAATAAAGGAGCCATCGTGGCGCTGCACTGGGAAGTCCGCACGCTGCCTACGGATACCCCGCGCAAGTCCCTGCCTTTGGTTGTCAAAGTGGGGGCGGCGCTGCAACTGACCGAATGCCCGACGTTGCTGGAAGCCACCCAGGTGTCGCCATGCACCATGCGTCTAAATCCCCTGAACGTATGGACGCCATCGCCCCGCATCACTACGTTGCGGGTCAGGTACCCCATGCTGGGGAGTGACCTTGTGACCCTGCGCATCGAAGGAAAGCCCGGCGTAGGCACGCCCAATATCCCAAGCAAACCCGGTATTCCCGACGCGGGTCATGACTACATTACATTCGCCCCGTTAAGCGACTATGTCGCGGCCTATGTGGGAGAGACGTTTACGGTTCACTTTGACGTGCTGCGCGACGGCATCACGACTCAATCTCCTCGACTGACCGTCGATGTGGACAGTTTTTCTGCGCAAACGCTGAACCTGCTGAGCGTACCCGAGGCGGTAAATGGGGTGATCAATCCCAACGAGGCCAACTCGGTACAAATCAGGGCCTGGCCGTTTTTCCGCGCAGGCCGCGCGGTGGGGATCAACCTGTACAGCACCACCGACCTGGCGCTGCGGCGCGCGGTTGATGTAACACCGGCGGAAGTCAGTGCCGGGCGTACGCTTGATCACATACCTGCCGAGTATTTTGAAGACTTTGCCGATGACACCGAAGTCCGCGTGGAAGGCTGGGTATCGTTGGATGGGTATAACTGTGAGGAAACAGCGCAGCACTTTAACGTGGCTACTTATCGGATACGCAGGGCTGGGGGGGAGATTGTTCGGGAGATTGAGGTGGGGAATGGGCCGACTTACATCGTGGCCAGTCGGGACGGTAAAAAAGTTTGTGTGGCGAATGGGCGTACGCCTTCGATTTCGGTGATTGATTTGGAGAGCAATACGGTAAGGACGGTGAATACGGTTGGGAGTGTTGTCCATGGCTTGGCGTTGCATCCTTCGGACTCGAGACTGTTTTTTTCGGTGGCAGGGGCCTCCACTATGCAATCCACTCCAATCCTCAACATCAGCAATTTCACTTTCCGTTACTTTTACCGGCTAGGGGCTGACGCTAGGGCAATCTGCCTGAACCCTAACGGAACGCAACTATTTATAGGCGTCACACCGCCACACCACCCTTATATATATTTCCTTAATGCAACATTGGAAACTTACATAGGCAGTGTAGACACTCGTCAAACTAACTCTACGGCGATAACTACTAACCCACAAGCTACAGCACTATTTGCAGTTACCGACCATACGATGCGAGTCAACATAGCTACCAGAGTTCTAACTCATACGATCGCTAACAATGGAATTGCAAGCGCTCTTGCACATTCACCACTGTTTGCCCCCCTCGAAAGGTTGTTTGTATGCATTCCCAACTTAGGAGCAGTTGCTATCTACAACACCGAAAAAGACGATCTTAAGCTCGTTAAATCACTTACGGGACTTGCCACCCCACGAGGCGTCGCTTTCCACCCCGTTAAACGGCTAGCCTACGTGACGGAATTCGCCAGCAACACCGTCCGAATCATCGACACCACGACCGAGGAACTGGTTGGAAGTATTCCCGGCTTCAATCAACCCACCGGCCTGGCCTGCAGCGAAGATGGCAGATACCTGTACGTCTCCAACTTCGGCAACAACACCGTAGCCGTGGTCAACGTGTAAGCACCCAAAAATGCCGCGTCTGCCTCAAGGCGCGGCATTAAAACGCTCTACCGCGCCTTAGGCCATCTGTGCCCTGCCCGGAAATCTCATGCAATATATTGCTATCTCACCCCCACCATTGAAACCACTGCTCCCCCGCCCCATCTAAGCTGCATACTCCCTTATGCAGGTGCCCCATGAGCGACCAGCAAGACGTCCCTGATTACGACCTCAACGATTACGCCGACCCCGAAAACGCCGACCCCGAAAACGCCGAAACCTCCTCGTCCAACACCGGCCTGGCGCTGCCTGGGCAGAACCTGCCGGACAAGGTCTACATCATCCCGATCCACAATCGGCCGTTTTTCCCGGCGCAAGTGCTGCCGGTGATCGTCAATGAAGAGCCGTGGGCCGAAACCCTGGAGCTGGT
This sequence comes from Pseudomonas sp. MF7453, assembly GCF_016405455.1. Classification (NCBI taxonomy): domain Bacteria; kingdom Pseudomonadati; phylum Pseudomonadota; class Gammaproteobacteria; order Pseudomonadales; family Pseudomonadaceae; genus Pseudomonas; species Pseudomonas sp. MF7453. Next base: position 305,135 of record NZ_JAEKCN010000003.1, read on the forward strand.
GAGCAAATCCGAGCATCACTCCCTTGCCCTGTTTTTCATGGACACGCCGCCTGAAGACCCGCGGCACTTCGACACCTCCGCCCTGCCGCTGTACGGCACCCTGGTCAAGGTGCACCACGCCAGCCGCGAGAACGGCAAGTTACAATTCGTCGCCCAGGGCCTGACCCGCGTACGCATCAAGACCTGGCTCAAGCATCACCGCCCGCCGTACCTGGTGGAAGTCGAATACCCGCATCAGCCCAGCGAGCCGACCGACGAGGTCAAGGCGTACGGCATGGCGCTGATCAATGCGATCAAGGAACTGCTGCCGCTCAACCCGCTGTACAGCGAAGAGCTGAAAAACTACCTCAACCGCTTCAGCCCCAACGACCCGTCGCCGCTCACCGACTTCGCCGCCGCGCTGACGTCGGCCACCGGTAACGAGCTGCAGGAAGTGCTGGACTGCGTGCCCATGCTCAAGCGCATGGAAAAAGTGCTGCCGATGCTGCGCAAAGAGGTGGAAGTGGCGCGCCTGCAAAAAGAGCTGTCTGCCGAAGTGAACCGCAAGATCGGCGAGCATCAGCGCGAGTTCTTCCTCAAGGAACAGCTCAAGGTCATCCAGCAGGAGCTGGGCCTGACCAAGGACGACCGCAGTGCCGATGTCGAGCAGTTCGAGCAGCGCCTGGAAGGCAAGGTGCTGCCGGCCCAGGCGAAAAAGCGCATTGATGAAGAACTGAACAAACTGTCGATCCTGGAAACAGGCTCGCCGGAATACGCGGTCACGCGCAACTACCTGGACTGGGCCACCTCAGTGCCATGGGGCGTGTATGGCGCCGACAAACTCGACCTCAAACACGCACGCAAGGTGCTGGACAAGCATCACGCGGGCCTGGATGACATCAAAAGCCGTATCCTCGAATTCCTCGCCGTCGGCGCCTATAAAGGCGAAGTCGCCGGCTCCATCGTGCTGCTGGTGGGCCCGCCGGGTGTGGGCAAGACCAGCGTGGGCAAATCCATTGCCGAGTCCCTGGGCCGGCCGTTCTACCGTTTCAGCGTCGGCGGTATGCGCGATGAGGCCGAGATCAAGGGCCATCGCCGCACCTACATCGGCGCCCTGCCCGGCAAGCTGGTGCAGGCCTTGAAAGACGTCGAAGTCATGAACCCGGTGATCATGCTCGACGAGATCGACAAGATGGGCCAGAGCTTCCAGGGCGACCCGGCATCGGCGCTGCTGGAAACCCTGGACCCGGAGCAGAACGTCGAATTCCTCGATCACTACCTGGACCTGCGCCTGGACCTGTCCAAAGTGCTGTTCGTGTGCACCGCCAACACCCTGGACTCGATTCCCGGCCCGTTGCTGGACCGCATGGAAGTGATTCGTCTGTCGGGCTATATCACCGAAGAAAAAGTCGCCATCGCCAAGCGCCACCTGTGGCCCAAGCAGCTGGCAAAAGCCGGCGTCGCGAAAAACAGCCTGACCATCAGCGACGGCGCCCTGCGTGCATTGATCGACGGTTATGCGCGGGAATCCGGGGTGCGGCAGTTGGAGAAGCAACTGGGCAAACTGGTGCGCAAGGCGGTGGTCAAGCTGTTGGATGAGCCCGACAGCGTGATCAAGATCGGCAACAAGGACCTGGAAAGCTCCCTGGGTATGCCGGTGTTTCGCAACGAGCAAGTGCTGTCCGGTACCGGTGTGATCACAGGCCTGGCCTGGACCAGCATGGGCGGCGCCACCTTGCCGATCGAGGCGACGCGTATCCACACGCTCAATCGCGGCTTCAAGCTCACCGGGCAATTGGGTGAAGTGATGAAAGAATCCGCCGAAATCGCCTACAGCTACATCAGCTCGAACCTGAAGTCGTTTGGCGGTGATCCGAAGTTCTTCGACGAAGCCTTCGTGCACTTGCACGTGCCGGAAGGCGCCACCCCCAAAGACGGCCCGAGCGCCGGTGTGACCATGGCCAGTGCGCTGCTGTCTTTGGCGCGTAACCAGCCGCCAAAGAAAGGCGTGGCGATGACCGGCGAACTGACGCTGACCGGGCATGTACTGCCGATTGGCGGGGTGCGTGAGAAAGTGATCGCGGCGCGGCGCCAGAAGATTCACGAGTTGATCCTGCCGGAGCCCAACCGTGGGAGCTTTGAAGAGCTGCCGGAGTATTTGAAGGAAGGCATGACGGTGCACTTTGCCAAGCGGTTTGCGGATGTGGCGAAGGTGCTGTTCTGATAGAGCTCTAGCGCCTGAACCGGCCTCATCGGGGGCAAGCCCCCTCCCACAGGGGACCGGCGTCGTGAATGACAACGCGGTCAAATGTGGGAGGGGGCTTGCCCCCGATGGCGTCAGTGGCCGTAACACACGTCCTGCTTGTCACACCCTGTCTCATCTTCGGTTATGCTCGCCCTTCGTCGTGTATAAACGGAGCCTTCATGACCGCTGCCCGCCTGCTTCTCCCCTTGAGCCTTGCCCTGCTGGCCGCGTGCGCCAGTGCGCCAAAGCAAAACGTCACCGTGGACAACCAGAGCGCCTGCCCGCTCCTGCTTAAAAACGGGCAAAACCTGATCCTCACCCTGCCCAGCAACCCCACCACCGGTTACCGCTGGGCCATCCAGGACTCCGCCGGCGGCGTGTTGCGCGCCTTGAGCCCCGAGGTCTACAGCAGCACCGAATCCGGCGTGATCGGCGGCGGTGGCCAATCCACCTGGCGCTTCCAGGCATTCGCCCCAGGGCAAGGCCGTTTGCGCCTGACCTCCCAGCAACCCTGGGAGCCGGAAGCCGAACCCGCCGAGACCTTTGACTGCGCCATTACGGTGAACTGATATGCCGTGGCTGATCCTTGCCTTGATGGGCGCCGGTACCTTTATCTACGGCCTGGCGACTCACGCGACGCTGCTGTGCCTGTTGGTGAAGCCGCTGCCGGTGCTGGCGCTGCTGGGTTGGCTGCATGACGCGCCGCCCACTGAGTATCGACGCTGGATCAGCCTGGGGTTGATTTTTTCCGTGGTGGGCGACGTATTGCTCGCCTGGCCGGGGGATTTGTTTATCTTCGGCCTGGGTGCGTTTTTGTTTGCGCATCTGGCCTACCTCAAAGCCTATTTCAGCGACTGCCGGCGCTTGGCACTGTTGCCGCTGATGCTGGCCCTGGGGGTGGGGGCGGTGCTGCTGAGTATTCTGATTGCCCATGGCTTGGGCGACCTGCTGATACCGGTGGTGGTTTACGCGCTGGTGATCAGCGCCATGCTCTGGCGAGCATTGGCGCGTTTGGGCAGCGAGGTGCCGAAACGCTCGGCCCTGCTGGCGGCGGCAGGTGCAATATCGTTTGTGATTTCCGATACGCTGATCGGCATCAACCGCTTTGTTGTCGCCTTCGAAGCCGCGCCGTATTGGTTGATCGCTACCTACTGGCTCGGGCAATGGGGCATCACCGCCTCGGCTTTCCATCAGACAACCCGCGCATCCGACGAGCAACTTGGCTAAAATGCCGGCCTTTCCCCCTCGTCGCCGGAACAACCGTGAGCAAAGAACCCGATCGCCTATTCGCCCAGCCCCTGCCCCAGGTGCCGGACTTCGCCTTTAACGAGGATGTGGTGCGGGTGTTCCCGGACATGATCAAGCGTTCGGTGCCGGGTTACCCGACCATCGTCGAGAACCTGGGCGTGCTGGCCGCGCAATTTGCCCAGCCCGGTAGTGTGCTGTATGACCTGGGCTCGTCCCTGGGCGCCGTGACCCAGGCCTTGCGCCGCCATGTGCGCACCGATGGCTGCCGGGTGATCGCGGTAGATAACTCGGCGGCGATGGTCGAGCGCTGCCGCGAATACCTCAACGGCCAGGACTCGATGTTCCAGGAGTTGCTGCCGGTCGAGGTCATCGAGGGCGATATCCTCGCGCTGCAATTTGCGCCCGCCTCGGTCGTGGCGCTGAACTTCACCCTGCAATTTATCGCTCCCGATGAACGCCTGGCCTTACTCGGACGTATCCGCCAGGCCTTGCTGCCAGGCGGTGCGTTGATCCTTTCGGAGAAGCTGCGCTTCAACGACAGCGAGGAGCACGCGCTGCTGACCGACCTGCATATCGCCTTCAAGCGCGCCAACGGCTACAGCGAACTGGAAATCGCCCAGAAGCGCAGCGCCATCGAAAACGTCATGAAGCCCGACAGCCTCGAAGAACACCGCGAACGCCTGCTGGCGGCCGGGTTCTCGAAAGTCGTGCCGTGGTTCCAGTGTCTTAACTTTGCCTCGTTGATTGCCTTGCCATGATTGATTTGTCTCCCCTCGCCCGCCACCTGGTCGGCACTCCTTTGGCCGTATGGGCCCAGGGCCTGCAAGCGCAGCTCGACAGCAAGATGGAAAAAGGTCATGGCGACCTGGAGCGTTGGCAGAGTGCCTTGGACGCGCTGCCGAAGATCCAGCCCAGCGAAGTCGACCTGTTGAACGGCCTGGTGCTGGACACCGACTGCGACGACCAAACCCGCGCACAGATGCACACGGCACTGATGGGCCTGAGCCCCTGGCGCAAAGGTCCGTTCCACCTGTTCGGCGTGCATGTGGACACCGAATGGCGTTCGGACTGGAAGTGGTCGCGGGTAGCACCGCACTTGAACTTGAAGGGCAAACGCATCCTTGATGTGGGCTGCGGCAACGGCTACTACATGTGGCGTATGCTCGGCGCGGGGGCCGACAGCGTGATCGGCGTGGACCCAAACTGGTTGTTCTTCTGCCAGTTCCAGGCGGTGCAGCGTTACCTGTCCGAACCCAGGGCCTGGCACCTGCCGTTCCCGTTCGAAGACTTGCCGGCCAATCTGGAAGGCTTCGACACGGTGTTCTCCATGGGCGTGTTCTACCATCGCCGCTCGCCGATCGAGCACTTGCTGGCGCTCAAAGACACCCTGGTCAAGGGCGGCGAGCTGGTCCTGGAAACCCTGGTGGTGGAAGGCGATCAGCAGCAGGTGCTGGTACCGGAAGACCGTTATGCACAGATGCGTAACGTGTGGTTCCTGCCCTCGGTGCCGGCGTTGATGCTGTGGCTGCGCCGCGCCGGGTTCAGTGAGGTGCGGTGCGTGGATGTGAGCGTGACCACGGTTGAGGAACAGCGCGGGACCGAGTGGATGAAGTATCAGTCGCTGAGTGACTTCCTGGACCCTGAGGATCACAGCAAGACCATTGAAGGGCTGCCGGCGCCGATGCGGGCGGTGATCATCGCTCGCAAATGACCCCCCTCTCGTCCTGAAAAAATGAAGATCAAAGGTGGGAGCTGGCTTGCCTGCGATAGCTATCTGTCAGCCAACGGCTCAGTGGCTGATACACCGCGATCGCAGGCAAGCCAGCTCCCACAGTGGTTTCTCAGTGTCAGTTAGAAGGTGGCTTGGCTCGTCGGGCTTTGAAGAACTCGCTCAGGACAGCCCCACACTCCTCGGCTAATACCCCGCCTTCAAACAACACCCGATGATTCAGAAAGCCCTGGGTAAAAAACTGCCCCTGGCTCTGCACAATCCCGGCCTTGGGCTCCAGTGCGCCGTACACCACCCGCGCAATCCGCGAATGCACGATCAACCCCGCGCACATGCTGCACGGTTCCAACGTCACATAGAGGGTGCTGCCCGGCAGGCGATAATTGCTGATCGCCTGGGCGGCAGCGCGGATCGCGACCATTTCGGCATGGGCGCTGGGGTCGTTGCCGCTGATTGGGCAGTTGAAGCCGCGGCCGATGATTGCACCGTCCTGCACCAGCACCGCGCCCACCGGCACTTCGCCAAGCGCAGCGCCTTGGGCGGCCAGGGCCAGCGCTTCGCGCATAAAGTCCTGGTCGCGGCTGCGGTCGATAATCGCGGTGGGGCGAATCTGGCGCATCACGCCACCTCAATCGCGGCCATCAGGCCGGTTTCCATATGATCGATCACATGGCAATGGAACATCCACACCCCCGGGTTATCCGCCACCAACGCCACGCGGGCGCGTTCGTTCTTGCCCAGCAGGTAGGTGTCGGTGAAATACGGGATGACCTTGTGGCGGTTCGACGCGATCACCTTGAAGCTCATGCCGTGCAGGTGGATCGGGTGCTGGTACTGGGTCATGTTCTTCAGTTCAAAAATGTAGCTCTTGCCCTTCTCAAGCCTGGCAATCGGGCGGTCGGCGCAGGTCTTGTCGGTGATGTCCCAGGCCTGGCCGTTGATCTGCCACAGGCTCGGCGGCTTGCCGTTTTCGACATTGACCGACACCGAACCGACCCATTCGAAATTGAAGTTGAGTTTCTCGGCATTGGCCAGGTCCGGCTCGGCGACCGGGTTGGCCGGCAATGCCGGGGGCCATTCGGTGGGCGCGTCGGTATTGGCCACCGAACGGAAGGTGCCCAGGCGCACCGGGCCGTTGCGGATCGACAGCTCTTCACCCGCTGGCGGCGCCTTGATTGCCAGGCAGATGCGCATCCCCGGGCCCAGCCAGTATTCCTTGCCCAGCGGGCGCGGCTCGATGGGGTTGCCGTCCAGCGCGTAGATCTGCGCTTCGACGCCGGGGATGTTGAGGCGATAGGTCAGGGTGTTGTCGAGGTTGAGCAAACGCACGCGAGTGATTTGCCCGGCTGGCAGGTCGATGACCGCCTGGGGCACGCCATTGATAGTGGAGAGGCGCCCGGCAGTGCCGCCACGTGCCGCTTCACGGGGGATGCTGAACTCGACAAACGCGCCCTCTTCGTCGATGTGCCAGTTCTTCAGGCTCAAGGTCCGTTCGTATTTGAAACCGGTGGGTTCACGCTCTTCCACGATCAACGGGCCAACCAGGCCACGGCCCAGTTCTTCGCTGCTGCTCACGTGAGGGTGATACCAGTAGCTGCCGGCATCGGGCACGCGGAATTTATAGTCGAAGTATTCGCCAGGCAGCACGGGCAATTGCGAGACGTAGGGCACGCCGTCCATCTCCAGCGGCAGGCGGATGCCGTGCCAGTGGATGGTGGTGGCGACCGGCAGATGGTTGATGAAGCGCACCCGCAGCCATTCGCCTTGGCGCACCCGCAACTCGGTGCCCGGTGCCGAAGGGCCGAATGCCCAGGCTGGGGTTTTGTGCCCCGGCACCAACTCTACGTCCAGGGGCGCGGCGATCAGCTCGTAATCGTGCCCCGCCTCGGACTCAGCGACTTTCCCCAGCCAGTAGCGGTAGCCACCACCGGCACCGACGCCTACTACGGCCAGGCCAGCAAGACCACCCAGGATTTGTCGACGGGAAAAGGATCGGGACACAACAACCTCGCGTATCTGCCGCAGGCCAAGGGCCCGCAAAGGGCTGATACGATACACCTGCGTCGGCTAAACAGTAAGGCTTCGCATTGCCGCATGCCAAAAACGCCGACGACTCATCATGTGGGAGCTGGCTTGCCTGCGATTGCAGTGGGCCAGCTACGAATGCGTCAACTGACACTCCGCTATCGCAGGCAAGCCAGCTCCCACAATGATCTTCATTGTTTATCAGTGCTTGGCAGCGGCCAGAATCAGGGCTTTCATCTCGGCCACGGCGCCTTTGAAACCGACGAAAAGCGCGTGCGCGACCAGCGCATGGCCGATGTTCAGTTCGTTGATGCCCTTGATCGCAGCCACGGCTTCGACGTTGTGGTAATGCAAGCCATGGCCGGCATTGACGATCAAGCCTTCGTTGAGCCCGCAATTCACGCCGTCGATGATGCGTTGCAGCTCGTCGGCCACTTCGGTCGGGGTGGTTGCATCGGCATAACGACCAGTGTGCAGCTCGATCGCCGGGGCGCCCACACGGCGCGAGGCTTCGATCTGGCGCTCGTCGGCGTCGATGAACAACGAGACTTCACTGCCGATCTTCGACAGGCGCTCCACCGCGGCCTTGATCCGCGCTTCCTGGCCGGCGACGTCGAGGCCGCCCTCGGTGGTCAGCTCCTGACGAGTTTCGGGCACCAGGCAGATATGCGCCGGGCGAATGCGCTCGGCGAACGCCATCATTTCTTCGGTGACGCCCATTTCGAAGTTCATGCGGGTTTGCAGCACGTCCTTGAGCAGCAACACATCGCGCTCCTGGATGTGGCGGCGGTCTTCGCGCAGGTGCACGGTGATGCCGTCGGCGCCCGCTTCTTCGGCGTCCAGCGCGGCCTTGACCGGGTCGGGGTAACGGGTGCCCCGGGCCTGGCGCAGGGTGGCGACGTGGTCGATGTTGACGCCAAGAAGAATGCGATTGCTGGTGGTCACGGAAGCGCTCCTGAAAAGGGAAAGAATCGGTGCACAGCATACACGGGGATGTCAGGGCTTTCGAAACAACTCGCGACTGACCAGCGGCCGCCCGCCCAGGTGCACGGCCAGGGCCTGGCGCATCAAGCGCTTGGCGGCGGACAAGGCGCCCGGCGCGCTCCAATCCGCGTCACTCATGGCCAGCAGTTCGGTGCCCTGAAACAGACCCGGCTGCAACAGGTACACGCGCTCAAGGCCCGCATCCACTTGCAGGCGGTACATGCCGTCGGCGGCCACAGGATCACCGTGCAGGTCGTTGTGCAATTCAAAGCCATAGCCCAGGTCGTCGAGCAAGCGCCATTCGAAAGCGCGCAGCAGCGGCTCCAGCGGACGGCCTTCAGCAAGGGCCAGCAAGGTGGCAGCGTAGTGATCGAAGACCGCCGGGTGCGGATCTTCGGCGGGCAGCAGGCGGATCAGCAGTTCATTGAGGTAGAGGCCGCTGAACAAGGCATCGCCGTTGAGCCAGGCAGAGGTGCCGACGCTTTCCAGACGACCGACGTTCTTCAACTCGCCCTTGCCACGAAACTCCACATCCAGGGCCACAAAAGGCCGCGCCAGGGTACCCGCCTTGCCCCGCGCGCTGCGCAGCACCGCACGCAGGCGGCCTTGGGGCGTGAGGAAGTCCACCAAAGCGCTGGTCTCGCGATAGGCGCGGCTGTGCAGGACGTAGGCGAGTTGGCTGGGGGGGGAGGCGGACATGAGGCTCTCTCGCAGAACGTGAAACAGCGTCGATCCAATGTGGGAGCGGGCTTGCCCGCGATGGCGGCGTCACAGTCAACATCTCTGCTGAATGTTACATCCTCATCGCGGGCAAGCCCGCTCCCACAAGGTTTTGCAGTGTGTTCGAGACCCGTTACAGGTCGCCATAGCCCAGGGAGCGCAACGCACGCTCATCATCGGACCAGCCACCCTTAACCTTCACCCACAGGTTAAGCATGATCTTGGAGTCAAACAGCAGCTCCATGTCCTTGCGCGCTTCGGTGCCGATGCGCTTGATGCGCTCGCCCTTGTCGCCAATGATGATTTTCTTCTGGCCGTCACGTTCGACGAGGATCAGCGCATGAATGTGCAAGGTCTTGCCCTGCTGCTTGAACTCTTCGATTTCGACGGTGATCTGGTACGGCAGCTCGGCGCCCATCTGGCGCATGATTTTCTCGCGTACCAGTTCGGCGGCGAGGAAGCGGCTGCTGCGGTCGGTGATCTGGTCTTCCGGGAAGAAATGCTCGTTTTCCGGCAGGTAACCGGCGATCACGCGCTCCAGAGCTTCGAGGTTGTGGCCGTGCTGAGCCGAGATCGGCATGATCTGGGCGTTCGGCAGTTGTTCCTGCAACCAGGTCAGGTGCGGCATCAGCTCGGCTTTGTCTTCGATGCGGTCGGTCTTGTTCAACGCGACGATCAAGGGGCCGGTGACGTACTGCACACGCTCAAGAACCATCTGGTCTTCGTCGGTCCACTTGGTGCGGTCGACCACGAAGATCACCACGTCGACGTCTTTCAACGCCGCCGAAGCGGTCTTGTTCATGTAACGGTTCAGGGCTTTCTCGCCACCTTTGTGCATACCCGGGGTATCGACATACACCGCCTGCACGTTGCCTTCGGTCTTGATACCCAGCATGTTGTGGCGGGTGGTCTGAGGCTTGCGCGAGGTGATCGCAAGCTTCTGGCCGAGGATGTGGTTGAGCAGCGTGGACTTGCCCACGTTCGGGCGGCCGACGATGGCAACATAGCCACAGCGTGTTGCGGTTGAATCAGTCATGGCCATTCTCCACGCCCAGGGCAATCAGTGCTGCAGCGGCCGCTACCTGTTCGGCAATACGACGGCTCACACCCTGACCTCGGCTTTTTTCGTTCAATAAGGTGATTTCACATTCCACGAAGAACACGCGGCAATGCGGTTCGCCCTGGATATCCACCACTTCGTAGCGTGGCAGTTCGCAACCGCGGGACTGCAGATACTCTTGCAGACGGGTCTTGGGATCCTTGTTGGTGTCTACCAGCGTCAGGCTTTCGATTTCCGAGGCCAGCCAGGCGACAACGCGCTCCTTGGCAGTCTCCATCCCGGCATCGAGGTAGATCGCACCGATCAAGGCTTCCAGGGCATCAGCCAGGATTGACTCGCGACGGAAACCGCCGCTTTTCAACTCACCGGAACCCAGCCGCAGGTACTCGCCCAGGCCGAAACCTCGGGCCAGCACGGCCAGGGTTTCGCCTTTCACAAGACGTGCGCGCAGGCGCGACAACTGGCCTTCGCGCGCTTGAGGGAAACGCTCGAACAGCGCCTCGCCGGCGGCAAAATTGAGGATAGCGTCACCGAGAAATTCCAGGCGCTCGTTATTGCGCCCTGCAAAGCTGCGGTGTGTGAGGGCAAGGACCATCAATTCCTGGTCCTTGAAGGTGTAGCCGAGCTGGCGCTCGAGACGACTTAGAGAAACGGTCACGGTTTATCCATATCTAGTTGATGGCACCGGCGGCCATCGACGATTGACGCAGTGTTCAAATTCAAATCCTGATGGGTACCGGGCATCGGAAAATGTCCAAGCCCCAGAAAAGCATTCGGCGCTGTGTTCACAGCGCCGCTTGTATTACTTGATCAGCCCGACCCGCGAGAAGTTCGGCAGGTGGCTGAGCTTGGGCTCCGGCCAACTCATCCAGACCGCGAAGGCTTTGCCGACGATGTTCTCGTCGGGCACCATGCCCAGCAGGTCCTTGGGAATGTTGGGGTCATCCCAGTAACGGCTGTCGTTGGAGTTGTCGCGGTTGTCGCCCATCATGAAGTAGTGCCCGGCGGGTACTTTCCACTGGCCATCAGGCATCGCGCGGTAGCGGCTCATTTCCTTGCGGATTTCGTGCTCTACCGCACCGAGTTTCTCCTGGTACAGCTCGGCGCTGCCCAGGGTGTTCGGCTCGGCGCCCAGCAGCTTCTCGGCCACCGACTCACCGTTGATGAACAGGCGTTTGTCGCTGGTGTAGCGCACCACATCGCCCGGCAGGCCGACTACACGCTTGATGTAGTTGACGTTCGGGTCGCTTGGGTAGCGGAACACCATCACATCGCCGCGCTGCGGGTCACCGATCTCGATGACTTTCTTGTCGATCACCGGCAAGCGGATCCCGTAGGAAAACTTGTTCACGAGAATGAAGTCGCCCACGTCCAGGGTTGGCTTCATCGACCCCGAAGGGATCTGAAACGGCTCCACCAGGAACGAACGCAGCACCAACACGATGAACAACACCGGGAAGAACGACTTGCCGTATTCAACCAGCAAGGGCTCTTTGTTCAGCTTCTCGACCACCACCGCATCGGGCTGGCTGACGCTGCCCTGATAGGAAGCAATGGCCGACCGCCGACGCGGGGCGAAGAACACCAGATCGAGCAACGCCAGGAGGCCGCAAACGGCAACGGCGATGACCAGCAACAGCGGGAAATTTAGTGACATAGGACCTAACTATCCAACCTGAGCACCGCAAGGAAGGCTTCTTGTGGAATTTCCACGTTGCCCACTTGCTTCATGCGTTTTTTACCGGCCTTTTGCTTCTCAAGCAGCTTGCGCTTACGGCTTACGTCACCGCCGTAGCATTTGGCCAGTACGTTCTTTCTGAGAGCCTTGACGGAAGTCCGCGCAATGATCTGCCCGCCAATGGCGGCCTGGATCGCAACGTCGAACATCTGGCGCGGAATCAGTTCTTTCATCTTCTCGGTCAACTGGCGACCTTTGTAATGCGCGTTGTCCTTGTGCACGATCAGTGCCAGGGCATCGACCTTGTCGCCGTTGATCAACACATCCAGTTTCACCAGATTAGCCGATTGATAACGGTCGAAATGGTAATCCAGCGAAGCATAGCCGCGACTGGTGGATTTGAGACGGTCGAAGAAGTCCAGAACCACTTCGTTCATCGGCAAATCGTAGGTCACTTGCACCTGGGTACCGAGGAACAGCATGTCGTGCTGTACGCCACGCTTTTCGATACACAAGGTAATTACGTTGCCCAGGTGTTCCTGCGGCACAAGAATATTGGCGCGCACAATCGGCTCGCGCATGTCTTCGATGGAAGACAGATCCGGGAGCTTGGACGGGTTGTCGACGTAAATCGTTTCACCGGTTTTCAGCGCCAGCTCAAAAATAACCGTGGGTGCCGTGGTAATCAGGTCCAGGTCGTATTCGCGCTCCAGGCGCTCCTGGATGATTTCCATGTGCAGCATGCCCAGGAACCCGCAACGGAAACCGAAGCCCAGGGCGTCGGAACTTTCCGGGGTGTACTGCAACGACGAGTCGTTGAGAGTCAGCTTCTGCAGCGCTTCACGGAAGTCTTCGAAGTCGTCGGAGCTGACCGGGAACAGGCCAGCGTAGACCTGCGGCTGGATGCGTTTGAAGCCCGGCAGCATCGCCACGTCAGGAGTGGAGCTCAGGGTCAGGGTGTCACCCACTGGCGCACCGTGGATGTCCTTGATACCGGCGATGATGAAGCCTACTTCGCCGGCTTTCAGATCAGTAGTAGCGGTGTGCTTGGGGTTGAACACACCGACGCTGTCCACCAGGTGGATCTTGCCGGTGGACTTGACCAGGATCTTGTCGCCCTTCTTCACGCGGCCTTGACGCACGCGTACCAGGGAGACAACGCCCAGGTAGTTGTCGAACCAGGAATCGATGATCAACGCTTGCAGCGGATCTTCGTAGTTGCCGGTGGGCGCAGGGATGGTCTTGACCAGGCGTTCGAGCACTTCGTCGACGCCCAGGCCGGTCTTGGCGCTGCACTCGACGGCGTCGGTGGCGTCAATACCGATGATTTTTTCGATTTCTTCTTTTACACGGTCCGGGTCGGCCTGAGGCAGGTCGATCTTGTTCAGCACCGGCATGACTTCCAGGCCTTGCTCGATGGCGGTGTAGCAGTTTGCAACGGACTGGGCTTCAACGCCCTGGCCCGCATCCACCACCAGCAACGCACCTTCGCAGGCCGCCAGGGACCGGCTGACTTCATAGGTAAAGTCTACGTGGCCCGGGGTGTCAATGAAGTTCAGCTGGTACTTGATACCGTCTTTGGCGGTGTAATACAGGGTAACGCTGTGGGCCTTGATGGTGATCCCGCGCTCGCGCTCAAGGTCCATGGAATCCAGGACCTGGGCCTCCATTTCACGTTCGGCAAGGCCGCCGCACATCTGGATAAACCGATCGGCCAGCGTCGACTTGCCATGGTCAATGTGGGCGATGATGGAGAAATTGCGGATATGACTCAAATCACTCACGGATCAACACTCAAAAAGGCTGCAGGCAGATTGCCCGCTGAAAAATAGCCGGGAATTGTACCTGATGCTCGGGCCAGACGTCATCTTTGCTGACCAATACAAAAAAGCCCCATTTTAATGGGGCTTAAAACTGCAGGAGCGAGCTTGCTCGCGAAGATCGCCAACGATAACGCGTTCATCCTGGATGAACGCAGCGTTTCGCGGATTTTCGCGAGCAAGCTCGCTCCTACAGTGGCTGGCATTTTGCGAGCGTGGCTTCAACCGGCCCGACGCAGCAACCAGAACCCGGCCACGGCGCAGATGGTCGTCGGCACCAGCACCGCAAACAGCGGCGAGAAACCGAACACCAAACTCGACGGCCCGAGCAAATCCTGGGCGATGCGGAAGGTAAAGCCCACCAGCACACCGGTAAATACCCGCTGGCCCAGGGTTACGGAGCGCAGCGGCCCGAAGATGAAGGAAATCGCCATCAACACCAATGCAGCGGTGACTACCGGTTGCAGGACTTTCACCCAGAACGCCAGCCAGTAGCGGCCGTTGTTCAGGCCCTGCTCCTTGAGGTAATGAATGTAGCTCCACAAACCGGAGATCGGCAGCGCTTCGGGGACCATCACCACGGTGTTGAGCAGTTCCGGCTTCAGGGCGATATCCCACTGTTCGGTCGGTACATTGACCACTTCGGTGCTGGCCTTGGTGCCTTGGCCCACATTGCGGAAGTAGGTAGTGGTGACGTCGCTCAACTGCCATTGCTCGGCATTGTATTGCGCGCGCTTGGCGAAGCTGGAAGACAGCATGTGCCGCTCTTTATCGAAGGTATAGCGCGTGACACCGATCAACAGGCCGCCCGGTTGTACGGCGTTGATGTGGATAAACTCATCACCCTGGCGGTGCCACAAGCCGTGCTTGGCGCTTTGCGCATCGCCCGAGCCTTGGGCCAGGGCGCGATTGGCCTGGGCAGTGGCTTCGGCCGGGGGCGCAACGTATTCGCCGATCAGCACGCTGCACGCCATCAGCAGCAGCATCGGCTTCATCACCGCCCAGACGATACGACCAATGGATACGCCAGCGGCGCGCATGATGGTCAGTTCGCTGTTGCTGGCCAGGGTGCCCAGGCCGATCAGGCAACCGATCAGCGCCGCCATCGGCATCATGTCGTAGAGACGGCGCGGCGCAGTCAGCGCCACGTAGCTCAGCACATCCGTGACCGTATAGGTGTCGGTGACGTTGCCGACTTCATCAATGAAGGCAAACAGCAAGGCCAGGCCGAGGATGATGCCCAGTACCGCCAGGATGGCGATCAGTACGCTGCTGCCAATGTAGCGATCAAGCTTAGCCACGGGCCAACTCCTTCTGGCCACGACGGCTCTTCATTTTCAAACGGATAGGTTCCCAATAGAGCAGCCCCAGGCCGATCATCAGGAAAACCCCGTGCACCCACCACAGGCCAAGGGCTGGCGGCAACTTGCCTTTCTCCAGGGAGCCACGGGCAGAAATCAGGATGGTCAGGTAGGCCATATACAGCAGGATCGCCGGCAGCAGCTTGAGGAAACGCCCCTGGCGCGGGTTGACGCGCGACAGCGGCACGGCCATCAGGGTCACGATAAATACCAGCAGCGGCAGGGACAAACGCCATTGCAGCTCGGCGATGGAGCGCAGTTCCTGGCTGCCGAACAGCGATGCGGTCGGCAGGGCGTCGCGGTCGGTGACCTCGCCGCTGATCTCGGGCTTGGGCAGCATGACGCCATAGGTGTCGTACTTGATCGCCCGGTAGTCCGCCAAACCCGGGCTGCCGTCGTAGCGGTAGCCGTTTTCCAGGATCAGGTAGCGGTTGCCGTCGGGGCGGATTTCCTGGCGACCGCTGTCGGCCACCAGGATCGAAATACCCCGATCCTTCTGGTTTTGACCGAGGTTCTTCTGGGAGATGAACACGCCGCCAAGGTTGGAACGGTCGTCAGTCATGGTTTCGGTGTAGGTCACCCGTGAACCGTCGCTGAGCGACTGGAAGCGTCCGGGCTCAAGGGTGTCGAACTCGGTCATGGCATCCTGCTTGTTCAGCAGCAATTGGAATTGCATGGCCCCCTGGGGCGCCAGGCTCATGCTCAACCAGGCCACCACCAGGGCAACACCGGCGGCGGGCACCATGGTCATGGCCAGCAACCGCTGCTGGCTCATGCCGGTGGCCGACAGCACGGTCATTTCGCTTTCAAGGTACAACCGGCCATAGGCCAGCAATATGCCGAGAAACAGGCCCAATGGCAGGATCAGCTGCAGCATCCCGGGCATCCGGTAGCCCATGATCAAGAACAACGAGCCTGGGTCCAGTGCGCCTGCGGCGGCTTGAGCCAGGAACTTGACGAAACGACCACTCATGATGATGACCAGCAACACCGCACTCACGGCACTCAGGGTCAACAGGACTTCGCGGGACAGATAACGGAAGACGATCAAACCAGACACTCCAGGGTTGTCAGGCTAAGGCGGCCAAACAAGCAAGCATACCAAGTCGACCCGTTTACCACGGGCCGGCTGAAAAGATGGCGCATTATCCTGTGATTGACCGCGCCTGTCACGGAGCTTACTCATGCGCACGCACAAAGCGTGCGCCAAGGGTTGTCAGGCTCCGTCGGCGAGGTTCAAACTGCGGCCTTTGCCCGCAGGCGGTTTACCAAGCTGCCGAGCTTCAAGCCTGAGTACAAACTCCAGGCTCACAGACCTTGATAAGGGACCCGAACATGGAATTGGTTGTAAAAAGCGTTAGCCCCGAAACGTTGAAAACCGCCACCCTCGTGGTCGCTGTCGGCGAAGGCCGCACACTCGGCGTCGCCGCCAAGCAACTGGACGAACTGAGCGGCGGCGCGATCAGCGCGATCCTCAAGCGCGGCGACCTGGCCGGCAAAGTCGGCCAGAGCCTGCTGCTGCAGAGCCTGCCCAACCTCAAGGCCGAGCGCGTATTGCTGGTGGGCGTGGGCAAGGACGCCGAACTGGGCGACCGTACGCTGCGCAAGATCATCAGCGGCATTCTCACCACCCTCAAGGGCCTGGGCGGCAGCGATGCGGCACTGGCACTCGACGAAATCGTGGTCAAGGGCCGTGACAGCTACGGCAAGACCCGCCTGTTGGCCGAGTCGCTGCTGGACGGCGGTTATGTTTTTGACCAGTTCAAGAGCCAGAAGGCCGAACCGCGCGCCCTGAAAAAAATCACCCTGCTGACCATCAAGGCCGCTCAGGCTGAAGTTCAGCGCGCCGTGACCCACGCCCAGGCCATCGCTAACGGCATGTCGTTCACTCGCGACCTGGGCAACCTGCCGCCGAACATCTGCCACCCGACATTCCTGGGCGAACAGGCCAAGGCATTGGGCAAAGAGTTCAAGGGCTTGAAGGTTGAAGTGCTGGACGAGAAGAAGATCAAGGACCTGGGCATGGGCTCGTTCTATGCCGTAGGCCAGGGCAGCGACCAGCCGCCACGCCTGATCGTGATGCAATACAACGGCGGCAAGAAGTCCGAGAAGCCTTACGCCCTGGTAGGTAAAGGCATCACTTTCGACACCGGTGGCATCAGCCTCAAGCCGGGCGCCGGCATGGACGAAATGAAGTACGACATGGGCGGCGCCGCCAGCGTATTCGGTACCCTGCGTGCCGTGCTGGAACTCAAGCTGCCGATCAACCTGGTGTGCATTCTGGCTTGTGCCGAGAACATGCCGAGCGGCGGCGCGGCCCGCCCGGGCGATATCGTCACCACCATGAGCGGCCAGACCGTGGAAATCCTCAACACCGACGCCGAAGGCCGCCTGGTGCTGTGCGACGCCCTGACCTACGCCGAGCGCTTCAAGCCCCAGGCCGTGATCGACATCGCCACCCTGACCGGCGCGTGCATCGTTGCCTTGGGTTCCCACACGTCGGGCCTGCTGGGCAACAACGACGAACTGATCGAGCAACTGCTCAGCGCCGGCAAGGCTGCCGACGACCGCGCCTGGCAACTGCCGCTGTTCGATGAGTACCAGGAACAACTGGACAGCCCATTCGCCGACATCGCCAACATTGGCGGCCCGAAAGCCGGCACCATCACGGCGGCCTGCTTCCTGTCGCGCTTTGCCAAGAACTTCAACTGGGCCCACCTGGACATCGCCGGCACCGCCTGGACCAGCGGCGGCAAGGACAAAGGCGCAACTGGCCGTCCGGTACCCCTGCTGACCCAATACCTGCTGGATCGCGCCAAGGCCTAAGCGCCCCCCGCGCCCTTTGTAGGAGCGAGCTTGCTCGCGAAGATCGCCAACGATAACGCGCCCATCCTGGATGAGCGCGGTGTCCTCAGGTTTTTCGCGAGCAAGCTCGCTCCTACAGAGGCCGCGGGCCAGCACCAGGAACTGCAATGACCCAAGTCGACTTCTATATATTGCCCAGCGCCGATCCCCTCGCGCGCCTGGACTTTGCCTGCAAGCTCACCGAAAAAGCCTGGCGCATGGGCCATCGCATCTACCTGCATTGCAGCGATGCCGCCCAACGCGATGAGCTGGATGCGCGCCTGTGGCGCTTCAAGGGCGAAAGCTTCGTGCCCCACGGCCCCGCCGAATCAGAACCCGAAGGCCTGGTAGTGCTGGGCCTGGGCGACAGTTGCGGCGATCACCATGACCTGTTGGTCAATCTGGACCTGAAAGTACCGGCCTTTGCCAAGGCGTTCGCCCGTGTGGCGGAAGTGGTGGTGGAAGACCCGGCTATTCGTCAGGCCGCGCGGGAGAGTTTTCGTTTCTATCGCGAACAGGGCTATTCTCTGCAGGATCACCGGTTACAACGACTTTAGAGCACACGATGGACACTCCCAACCCGCTGAAAAAAGACGACCACCTGCTGGACGACCTGGAGTCGATCCGTCAGTTGCTGGGTGATGACAACCTGCAACCGCCGCTGCTGACCGAAACGGCCGATGGCGAGGTACAGATACCGCTGCTGTTCGACATGGTCGGCCACAAGTCTGCCGCGCCGGAACCTGTGGTTGAACAACCCGCCCCCGCCGCAGAAAAAGCCCCCGATGCCCTGCTGCTGCACCTGGACAACGAACTGCGCGCTGCCGCCCAGCTGATCATGCAGGATGTGATCGATGACTTTGCGCCGCATATCGAAGCCGAGATCAAGCGTCGGATGGATGCGCGCATGGAGCGGTTGCTCAGCCAATACCAGTCTTAAACCTTGCATAGATCCCTGTGGGAGCTGGCAAGCCAGCTCCCACATTAATTCTGCATCGGTCTTAAACCGTCTTCACCTCGCCCTCGCCCCTATCCCCCGTTATACTTGCCGGCTTTCCTGAATAAATGCCAACTAGGGTCCCGCCGCGCATGGATAAGACCTACCAGCCCCACGCTATCGAAACTTCCTGGTACAACACTTGGGAGTCCGAGAACTATTTCGCCCCACAAGGTGCGGGCGACTCCTACACCATCATGATCCCGCCACCGAACGTCACTGGCAGCCTGCACATGGGCCATGGCTTCAACAATGCGATCATGGATGCGTTGATCCGTTTCCGCCGTATGCAGGGTCGAGACACCCTGTGGCAGCCAGGTACCGACCACGCCGGTATCGCCACGCAAATGCTGGTGGAACGCCAACTGGAAGCCACCGGCCAGAACCGTCACGACCTGGGCCGCGAGAAATTCCTGGAGAAAGTCTGGGAATGGAAAGACCAGTCCGGCGGCAATATCAGCCGTCAGATCCGTCGCCTGGGTTCGTCCGTGGACTGGAGCCGCGAGCGCTTCACCATGGACGACGGCCTTTCGGAAGCCGTGAAGGAAGCCTTCGTGCGCCTGCACGAAGACGGCCTGATCTACCGTGGCAAGCGCCTGGTTAACTGGGACACCAAGTTGCACACGGCGATTTCCGACCTCGAAGTGGAAAACCATGACGAGAAAGGCTTCCTGTGGAACCTCAAGTACCCGC
Organism: Pseudomonas sp. MF7453; assembly: GCF_016405455.1. NCBI lineage: Bacteria > Pseudomonadati > Pseudomonadota > Gammaproteobacteria > Pseudomonadales > Pseudomonadaceae > Pseudomonas > Pseudomonas sp. MF7453. The sequence continues at coordinate 324,518 of NZ_JAEKCN010000003.1, forward strand.
TGGCCGACGGCGCCAAGACCGCTGAAGGCAATGATTACCTGATCGTCGCCACTACCCGTCCGGAAACCATGCTCGGCGATGCCGCCGTGGCCGTTAACCCGAACGACGAGCGCTACCAGGCGCTGATCGGCAAGTTCGTTGAACTGCCACTGGTTGGCCGTCGTATCCCGATCATCGCCGATGACTATTGCGATCCTGAATTCGGCACCGGCTGCGTGAAAATCACCCCGGCCCACGATTTCAACGACTACGAAGTCGGCAAGCGCCACAACCTGCCGTTGCTGAACATCTTCGACAAGAATGCCGCCGTATTGCCAGCCTGCCAGGTGTTCAACCTGGACGGCTCGTTGAACGACAGCATTGACGGCAAGATCCCGGCCGAATACGCAGGCCTGGACCGTTTTGAAGCGCGCAAGCAGATCGTTGCAGCCTTCGACGCCGCCGGTTTGCTGGTCAGCGTTGACGACCACGGCCTGAAAGTGCCGAAGGGCGACCGCTCCGGCACTGTGATCGAGCCGTGGCTGACCGACCAGTGGTACGTGTCCACCAAGCCGCTGGCAGAACCTGCGATTGCCGCCGTTGAAGACGGTCGCATCCAGTTCGTGCCTAAACAGTACGAAAACATGTATTTCTCGTGGATGCGCGACATCCAGGATTGGTGCATCAGCCGTCAGCTGTGGTGGGGCCACCGCATTCCGGCCTGGTACGACGAGTCGGGCAAGGTCTATGTAGGCCGCGACGAAGCCGAAGTGCGTGCCAAGCACAACCTGGGCGCCGACATCGCGCTGCAACAGGACAATGACGTACTCGACACCTGGTTCAGCTCGGGCCTGTGGACGTTCTCCACCCTGGGCTGGCCGCAGCAGACCGAGTTCCTGAAAAAATTCCACTCCACCGACGTGCTGGTCACCGGCTTCGATATCATTTTCTTCTGGGTTGCCCGGATGATCATGCTCACCATGCACTTGGTGAAGAACGAAGACGGCACCCCGCAGGTACCGTTCAAGACCGTGTACGTACACGGCCTGGTGCGCGACGGCCAGGGCCAGAAGATGTCCAAGTCCAAGGGCAACGTCCTGGACCCGCTGGACATCATCGACGGCATCGACCTGGAAACCCTGGTGCAGAAACGCACCTCGGGCCTGATGCAGCCGAAACTGGCGAAAAAGATCGAAAAGCAGACCCGCGACGAATTCGCCGACGGCATCGCCAGCTACGGCACCGACGCCCTGCGCTTCACCTTCTGCTCGCTGGCCTCCACCGGTCGCGACATCAAGTTCGACATGGGCCGCGTCGAAGGCTATCGCAACTTCTGCAACAAGATCTGGAACGCCGCGCGCTACGTGCTGGACAAAGGCGAAGACTGCGGCCAGAACGGCGAAGCCTATGAGCTGAGCCTGGCTGATCGCTGGATCATCTCGCAGCTGCAACGTACCGAAGCCGAAGTGACCCGCCAGCTCGACCAGTTCCGTTTCGACCTGGCCGCACAGGCCCTGTACGAGTTCATCTGGAACCAGTATTGCGACTGGTACCTGGAACTGTCCAAGCCGGTACTGTGGGACGAAAACGCGCCGGTCGAACGCCAGCGCGGCACCCGTCGCACCCTGGTGCGCGTGCTCGAAGTGGCGCTGCGCCTGGCGCATCCGTTCATGCCGTTCATCACCGAAGAAATCTGGCAGCGCCTGGCGCCGTTGGCCGGTATCGAAGGCAAGACCATCATGCTGCAACCTTGGCCAGTGGCCAACGAAGTGCGCATCGATGAGGCCGCCGAAAGCGATATCGAATGGCTCAAGACCCTGATGCTCGGCACGCGCAACATCCGCGCCGAGATGAACATCGGGCCGGGCAAGCCATTGGCCGTGTTCGTCAAGAATGCCAGTGCCGAAGATCAGCGCCGTCTCAGCGAGAACGATGCGCTGCTCAAGAAGCTGGCCAAGCTGGAGTCGATCACCGTATTGGCTGCCGATGCCGAAGCACCGCTGTCTGCCACCGCGCTGGTCGGTGACATGGAAGTACTGGTGCCCATGGCCGGCCTGATCGACAAGGGCGCTGAACTGGCCCGTCTCGACAAGGAAATCGCACGCCTGCAAGGCGAAGTGCAGCGGGTGGGCGGCAAGCTGTCCAACGCGGCATTCGTCGACAAGGCGCCGGCTGAGGTGATCGAGAAAGAACGCGCCAAATTGGCTGAGGCTGAACAGGCTTTGGGCAAGCTGGCGGAGCAACATGCGCGGATTTCCAGCCTGTAAGGCTCAAGTCGCGTAAAAAAGAGACCTTCGGGTCTCTTTTTTTTGTCCAGGCAAACGACACCATTTCCCAATCAAAACCCTATCCCTGTGGGAGCTGGCTTGCCAGCGATAGCATCACCTCAGTCTGCCTGATACACCCAGTCGCCTGCATCGCAGGCAAGCCAGCTCCCACATTTGACCGAGTTGTGTTCAGGAATGTGTGACAATGCTCACCACTTTGAGCCAACACCAGAATCATCATGACCGCCCCGACTACGCCAAAACCTCCGCGCAAGAAGCCTAAAACCGCCGCCACGACCAAGCCCGTCGCGCCGCGCAAAGAGGCCACCTTGCACCCGCGCAACCGCCACACGGGCCGTTACGACTTCCCGGCGCTGATCAAGACCACGCCGGAACTGGCGAAATTCGTGATCATCAACCCCTATGGCAAGGAGAGCATCGACTTCGCTAGCCCGGACGCGGTGCGGGTGTTCAACCGGGCGTTGCTCAAGTCGTTCTATGGCATCCAGCACTGGGACATCCCGGCCGATTACCTGTGCCCCCCGGTACCGGGGCGTGCCGACTATGTGCACTTCCTCGCCGACCTGCTCGCCAGCGTCAACGACGGCAAGATCCCACGTGGCTCGATCGTCAAGGTGCTGGATATCGGCATGGGCGCCAACTGCGTCTACCCGCTGATTGGCTACATGGAGTACCGCTGGAACTTCCTGGGCTCGGAGGTCGACCCGATTGCCGTGTCCGCCGCCAAGGCCATCGTGCAGTCCAATGACCTGAGCAAGGTTATCCAGCTGCGCCAACAGCCCAACCCCAAGCAGATCCTGTTGGGCTTGCTGGAGCCGGGCGAACGCTTTGACCTGACCATGTGCAACCCGCCGTTCCATGCATCCATGGATGAAGCCACCAAGGGCAGCGAGCGCAAGTGGCGCGCCCTGGGCAAGGCGGATCCGAAGCGCAAGTTGCCGGTGCTCAACTTCGGTGGCCAATCGGCCGAGTTGTGGTGTGAAGGCGGCGAAGCGCGGTTTGTAACGCAATTGATCGCCGAGAGCGCGCATTTTGCCCACAAAGTGCTGTGGTTCAGCACCCTGGTGTCAAAAGCGTCCAACTTGCCTGCGATCGAAACCGCGCTGAAAAAAGCCGGCGTGCTGGAAAGCCAGGTAGTGGAGATGTCCCAGGGGCAGAAGCAGAGCCGCTTTGTGGCCTGGACATTCCAGACCAAGAACGAGCAGCAGATCTGGCGCCAGCGCTGGGTCCGCTGACGCCAACCTGTAGGAGCGAGCTTGCTCGCGAAAAACGCCAAGGCGCCGCGCTCAACCAGGACGGGCGCGTTATCGTTAACGTTTTTCGCGAGCAAGCTCGCTCCTACAGTTAAAAAACGCAGGCAACAAAAAACCGTGCCCGGATCACTCCGGAGCACGGTTTTTTTTACTGCGTCTTACTTGTTAACAGCGTCGGTCAGGCCTTTAGCCACAACCAGCTTGATAACTTTCTTGGCAGCGATTTCGATGGCAGCGCCAGTCGAAGGGTTACGGCCGGTACGGGCAGGACGCTCGGTCACTTTCAGCTTGCCAATGCCTGGCAGAGTGATTTCGCCGCCATTTTCCAGCTGATCGGCAACGATCTGGCCCAGTTGGTCCAGAGCAGCGCGCGCGGTGGTTTTTGGCGCGTCGATAGCTTCAGCGATATCAGCGATCAGTTGGTCTTTAGTCAAAGCCATTGTGGTGTTCCTTCCCTATCAAATTCATATGGATTGCAGAGTGCAGTGTCAGCCGTCGAGCCCGACCGTCATGGCCTGGCATCCCCGGCTATAACCACGGAGATCGGGGTTATAGATGCTTGAAACGGGGATTGGTTCGACCTGACAAATGCTGAATGCACGCTTAACGCCGAGACTTGGCGTAAGACGGGGCAAAACTAGCACAGAGACGGGGAAATATCCGCCTCAACATACCCATTTGGTCAGCTTTATCGCTCTAAACCGTGAAAAAAAGGCATATGGGCGGTCGGAGGCCATCCAAAATGCCCTTTGGGGCACGTCGCGGCCAATGGGTGCGGTACACTGGGCGACTTTTCGGGGAGGCCGACCGCTCCCCCTTCAACCAGCCGAGAAGCCTATGCCGATCCGTCATTGCATCGTCCACCTGATCGACAAAAAACCCGACGGCACACCCGCAGTTCTTCATGCCCGCGACTCAGAACTGTCCGAGTCGGCCGCTATCGAGAACATGCTTGCCGACCTCAACGAGAGCTACAACGCCAAACAAGGCAAGGCCTGGGGTTTCTTCCACGCCGAGTCGGGCGCGCACCCGTTCAGCGGCTGGTTGAAGGAATACTTCGACGGTGGCCAGGACTTCACCGCCTTCAGCCGCACGGCGGTGGAGCACCTGCAGAAGCTGATGGAGGAGTCCAACCTCTCCACCGGCGGCCATGTGCTGTTTGCCCACTACCAACAAGGCATGACCGACTACCTGGCCATCGCCCTGCTGCACCACAGCGAAGGCGTGGCGGTCACCGACGAGCTGGACGTGACGCCCTCGCGCCACCTGGACCTGGGCCAACTGCACCTGGCGGCACGCATCAACGTTTCCGAGTGGCAGAACAACAAGCAGTCCAAGCAATACATCTCGTTTATCAAGGGCAAGAACGGCAAGAAGGTCTCGGAGTACTTCCGCGACTTTATCGGCTGCCAGGAAGGCGTCGACGGCCCGGGCGAAACCCGCACCCTGCTCAAGGCGTTCAGTGACTTCGTTGAAAGCGAAGACCTGCCTGACGAATCGGCCCGCGAAAAGACCAAGACCCTGGTGGACTACGCCAGCAGCCAGGCCAAGCTCGGCGAACCCATGGGCCTGGAAGAACTCTCCGGCCTGATCGATGAAGATCGGCCAAAAGCGTTCTACGACCATATCCGCAACAAGGATTACGGCCTGTCGCCGGAAATTCCAGCCGACAAACGCACCCTTAACCAGTTCCGCCGCTTCACCGGGCGCGCCGAGGGTTTGTCCATCAGCTTCGAAGCGCACCTGTTGGGCGACAAGATCGAGTACGACGAAGCCGCCGGCACCTTGATCATCAAGGGCCTGCCGACCCAGCTGACCGACCAGCTCAAGCGCCGTAACTGATGCTGGGCGGGGTTCTGAAGAAAGTCCTGCTGGTGTTACTGGTGGTGGTTGCGATCCAGAACTGGGGCAAGATCGAGCGGGTGTTCAACCCCTCCCAGGTAGTGTCGGAGCAGGTACGCGCCTCGGCGCGTGTGGTGTTGTATTCCACGCAGTGGTGCGGGTACTGCAAGCAGATCCAGCGTTTTCTGGACCAGAAAGGCATACCGTACCAGGCGCTGGATATCGAAAAGGACGCCCAGGCGCGCAAGGCCTATGAGGCGCTGGGTGGTGGCGGAATCCCGTTTGTGGATGTGAACGGCACGTTGATTCGCGACTACAACCCCGAAGCAATCATGGCCGCCCTGAAGTAACACCCAATCAAATGTGGGAGCTGGCTTGCCTGCGATGGCGATGTAACAGGTTCAATACCTGTGACTGACACACCGCTATCGCAGGCAAGCCAGCTCCCACACACGTCAGCTCTGCACATTGGGTCGTGTGGTGGCCTTAGAAGTTGGCTTCCAGAGACACCATCGCGGTGCGCTCCTCGCCGACGTTGTAATACGCCGTGCTTGCCCCCAGCCCGTTGACCGGCGCCGAGTTGAACGCAACGGTACGCGCGGAGCTCAGGTATTGCTTGTCAAACACGTTGAGCATCGAAAACCGCAGGGTTGCCGACTTGATGATCTTTTTGTCCACCGGCAAGTAAATACCGGCGTTAAGGTCAAACACCGTACGGCCTTCGATCTTTTCCTTGTTGGTCAAATCACCATAAAAGCTGCCGACATACTTGCCCGCGACATTCCCGTAGAACCGCGAGTCGTCGTACCCGAACACCAGATTGAACATGTTTTCCGGCACGTTGGCCAGTTGCTTGCCCGAGGTTGGCAGCAGCACGTTCTTGCTCAGCAAATCGTCCTTCTGCTCGGACTGGGTGTAGGTGTACGAGGCGTAGTAGTTGAAGTTGTGCGGCAACAAGCCACTCCACTCCAGTTCCAGCCCCTTGTTATCCACGCTGCCGACGTTGAGCACCATGTAGTCACCGCTGGCGTCGGTGGTCGACACCTGGCGATCCTTGAAGCTGATATAGAACAAGGTCGCACTCAGGGCCATGTCGTCTTCGGTATAACGCCAGCCCAGTTCCTGGTTCCAGCTCAATTCGGACTTGAGGCTGACGGAGTCGCCCTTGTTGTAGAGCACATAGTTGGGCGGTGTGCGCATATTGCGGGTGACGTTGTAGAACGCCTGGTTGCTTTCATCGACCTGGTACTTGGCACTGAAATTGGGCAGGAACTGGTGGTAACGGGTGTTACGTTTTTCCGGTTTGTCGTACAGGCTGCCGAGGTTGTCGCCGTCGCGCTCGACGTATTGGTAGGCCAGGCCCGCGACAAAACTCAGGTCCGGCGTGGCTTGCCAATTGTCCTGCACCCAGAGTTTCTGCGCCGGGGTGACGGTGTAATAGTGGCGACCTTGTACGGTGGCGCCATTCTTGTCGACCACCTGCCCGCCGCTGTTGTAATCGCCCCACACATCATCGGGCGCGCCTTCGCCGTTGATCCCGATAAATGGCTGGGTCTGGCGCTGGCGTGCGCGCTCATACCAGTAGCCGTAGTCCAGGCTGTGCGCTTCGTTGATGTCCCACTTCATTTTGGCGGTGACACCGGGGCGCCAGGTCTCGGTCCACGACGGGCGATAGTAGTTGGCCGATTGCAGGTTACTCAGGTCGTAGTTGCCGGCCTTGTCGGACTTCGGGCCCAGGTTGGAGGCGGTCTGGCCGCTGAAGCTGCCGCCGTTGGACCAGTAGTAGTAGTACGGCGTGACGGTCAGCGACAGGTTGTCCTGCAATTGCCAGCGCTGGGTCAGCGTAGCGTTTACGCTTTCGAAGGGGTTGCGGTTGAGCTTGTAGGACGCCGACAACAAACCTGCCTTGTACACCGGGCTTTCGGCGTAATCCTTGCGTCGCCCCTCCGTCTCGAACTGTGACTTGCTCAGGCTGTTGTAGTTGTAGTTTTCCTGCTTGTTGTACTTGACCGTGGCCAGTGTGGAGCTGCCGTTGTCACCTTCGAAGAGGCTGCTCCACTCGATTTTGTCGCTGCGCAGGGTGCCCTTGCCGCGCCATTTATCGCCTTCCAGGTGCGACGCCGAGACCCAGGTTTTCAAGCCACCAAAATCGCCGGTATTTGCCCGCACGAACGTCTTGCGCAGGGCATTGGCGCCTACGGTCTGCTTGGCGAATACCCCGGCGTCTTTGGTCGGCCGGACAGTGATCATGCCGATGTTGCCGCCGCTGGAGCCGATGTGCGGGCCGTCCGCCTCCGACGAACCCTGAGTGGCGAACACTTCGGCGAGGTTTTCCGGGTCGCCCAGCTGGTTGGAATACACGCTGTAGTTGCCCGAGTCGTTAATCGGCACGCCGTCGACTGAAACCCCGACCTGGTCCGAACTCATACCGCGCATGGTGAAGCTGGTGCCGCTGGTACCGCTGGCGTCATCACTGGAAACGTTGATGCCCGGGGTGTACTTGAGCTTGTCGATGGCGTTGGCAGTGGCCGACATTTCATCCATGGCTTCTTTGGTGACCGTCGAGCGCGCCTTGGCACTTTCCTCGCGAATCATATGCCCGTTGCCCAGGGTCTGCTTGCCGGTAACATTCACCGAACCCACATCCTGTGTGTCATCGGCCAGAACCAGCGGCGCAAAGCCGCCCAGGCCCGATGCCATAAGCAGGGCATAAAGAGTGTTGTAGTTCACGTGTTGATCCCTTACTGACATTGTTGTGTTGTATGGGGCAGAGAGGCTCTTCCTGACCATTTGCTCAGGAACCAGGGATGATCCACGGCACGTGTAACCGTTTGGTGACAGGTTTGGGTGATTGCGATGAAGGTTCGGTGAACGACGCCTTGGGCCTAGCGCAACACGATCATGCGCCCCAGCAGCGAATGTTGCTCAAAGCCGAGCACCGCTTGCAGCGCATTCAACACCGCCTGCGGATCGTTGCTCGGAAAACTGCCGCTGACGCGTCTGGCGCCTATTTCATCGTTAAGCAACAGGATGCGGCCCGGGTAGTAACGGCTCAGGTCCTTGACCACATCTGCCAGCGGCGCCTTGTAGTAATTGAGCCAGCCGTCACGCCAGGCCAGGCGTGACTGGCTGTCGACCGCGTGCAGGGCGTCGGCTACGCCGTCGGCATAGGCCACTTGCTGACCCGCTGCCAGGACCTGTTGCAGGCCCTGTTTGGATGGGGTTACGCCGACTCGCCCGGACAGCACGGTGACCTCAGCGCCTGCAGGTTGCAGACGCACTTCGAACTGGGTGCCCAGCACCCGCGCCTCACCACCGCCCGCCTCCACCACAAAGGGCTGTCCCGTGTGGCTCACGCTGAAAAACCCCGCCCCGCGCCGCAGTTGGATATGCCGCTCACCCTGGCTGAAATCCACGGCAATGGCGCTGTCGGCATCCAGGGTGACCTGGGATTGATCTGCCAGGATGAAGGTCTTCACCTCCCCCGCCGCCGTCACGTAATCGGCACCCAACTCATCGACCCAGCGCGACGGCTGCCAACCGGCGCCCATCGCCACCATCAGCAGCAGGCTTGCGGCCATCGCCAGGGCGCCGGTCCAGCGCAACCCCCGTGAACGCCTGGAGGTGTTGATCTGGTTGAGGTAGCCCTGCAAGGCCAGCGCGTCCTCATCGGCCAGCTGGCGTGCCGGCACTTCGCTCAACTCCCACAGCACCTGGGCCTGGGAGTAAGCCTGGACATGCGCGGGGTCGGCGCGCAGCCAGCGGCTGAACGTGGCCTGGTCGCCGCTGCTGGGCTGGTCATGCAACAGGCTCAGCCAGGCCAGCGCGGCCTGTTCCTGGGCGGGTGTGGGCGTAACGTTCACGGTGCTTTCCCTGGCGTACGTGGAGGCGGCGGTTCACGAAGGCTGGCCTTGCAGGCTTCGAGGGCGCGCATCATATGTTTTTCTACGGCGCTTTGGGACAGCCCCATGGCCTTGGCGATCTCGGCGTATTTGCGACCGTGGATGCGGTTAAGCAGGAAAATCTGCCGGGTGCGTTCGGGCAAGCTGCGCAAGGCGGCTTCGACATGGCGCAGATCATTGCCTGCCTCCAGCGCCGCCTGGGGTTCGCAACTGTGGTGATCTGGCTGCTCGGGCCGCCAGCCTTCACTGCTGCGTACCCGCGCGCCTTCGCTGCGCAGATGGTCGATGGCGATATTGCCCGCGCAGCGCAGCAGGTAAGTGCTGAGCTCCTCAACCTGCACCAAGGGCCGACGCCAGAAACGCAGGAACAAGTCCTGCACCAGGTCGGCCGCCGTGGCGCGGCAACCAACCCGGCGGCTCACCAATGCCTCCATCTGCGAACGCTGGGATAAAAATACCTGCAGGAAATGCGCACGCCCACCGGCCGCATCCGGGTGCGGGCTGTCCTGAGGTTCCGGCGGTGGGCTGATCATCATGGCAGGCTCAGAACAGGGCGAAGGCCGCAACCGGGCTGGCCAGCAGGCCAAGGCCTGCCAGAATCAAGGCCAGCCTTGGCCGATACGGCAACAGCAACACCAGCAGCAAGGCGCTGAGCATCAACACCGCGCACCACTGCACCAGGCCCTGGCTCCAACCGGCGGCAAACACGGCGGGCCAGATCGCAACCATCAGCAGCAACCAGCCACCCACCCGCAGCCCCAGGCGCCGAGTGGGCGTAGGTTTGCTGTGCAGCAGTTCGCCGTGGTGGCGGTCGGTGGACAGGCACAGCGCCGTAAACCCGGCGTAGCACATCAGCAGCGCGAGCAGCATCAGTTGGCCTCCTGCTTGAGCGTCAGGCCACGCGCACGTTCGGCCTTGGGTTGCGGCGCCGTGCGGTGGTGCATCTTCCAGGCCGCCCAGGCGAGGAACACGCCACTGGCCAGGCAGGTCAGGTCGAAGCCCGCCATGGCCCAATCGCCATTGACCAGAGAGACGCCCAAATGCTGCGAGGTGGTGCTGGCGTTAAGCAGCGGGATCAGCGCGAACAGCAACGCGCCGAAGCTCAGTTGCTCAACCCAACCCTGACGACCGCGTCGCAGTACGGCGTGCAGCAAGCTCAGGCCCCAGGCGATAAAGAAGGCCTGTACTTCCCAGTCAGAACGTTCGGCGAAACTCACCGGCAGCAGTCGATTGGCCCAGAAAAACGCGGCGATGGCGATCATCAGCCCGGCCATGCTGGCAACGTTCAACACTTCCACCAACCGCAGTTCAAACGGCATCACCGAGGTTTTGGCGTGCTTGAGCTGGCGCTTGCCAAGCCAGATCACCAGCCCGGTGCCGATCATCGCCGTGCCCGCCAGGCCGCAGATAAAGTACAACCAGCGCAGCACGGGACCGGCGAAATGGCCCATGTGCAAGCCATAGAAGCTGCCACCAATTACCGCAGGCAAAGACGGCTCGCCACTGGCCCGCAGCAGCTCGCCGGTGGTGCCGTTGAACGACAGGGTATTGCCAAAGGCGTGCACCACGCTGTCGGAGCCGGCGCGCGACACATTGACCGAGGCGTTGACATCACCCGGGTTGTTGACCGCCAGCCGCCCCACATGGCCGCCCGCCCACTGCTCGCGGGCCTGCTGGTACATCGGCAGTAACGGCAGCAATTGGCCGGGTTGACCCAGGGCGGGCGCATTGTTGGTAGCGGGAAACAATTCATCGAAGAACGCCCGGCTGTCATCGCCGTAGGACGCCATGATGGGCGCGGGCATGACCATGTTCATGAAAATCACCAGGCTGCTGTAGGTGATCATCAGGTGAAAAGGCAGCACCAGCACACCCACCGCATTATGCCCGTCGAGCCAGGAGCGCTGGCCTTTGCGCGGGCGGAAGGTGAAGAAGTCCTTGAAGATTTTTTTGTGGGTGATGATGCCGGTGATCAGTGCGACCAACATCACCATGGCGGCGATGGTCGACAGCCAGCGGCCCCACGGGTAAGGCATTTGCAGCTGGAAGTGGAACCGATAGAAGAACTCGCCGCCCTTGCTGTCGCGGGCCTGGACGGGCTGGCCGCTGACCGGGTCGAGGGTTTTCTGGATAAAGGTGCCGCGCTTGCCGGGCTCGACCTTGTCTTGCCACATCACCGACAGGCCGGGATCGCGTTGGGTCGGCAAGGTAATGAACCAACGCGCCGCCGTGGGCGCCTGTTGTTGCAGGTAATTCTGAGCTACGGCAAGGCTACGCCCGTCGTCCAGGGGATGGGCCTGCACTTCGGGCTGCATCCAGTGGGTCATTTCGTCTTTGAAATAGGCCAGGGTGCCCGTCAGGAAAATCGCAAACAGCAACCAACCGAAGATCAATCCGGCCCAGGTATGCAGCCAGGCCATGGCCTGGCGAAAGCCCTCTTTCATAAGCGCGCCATCCAGAAACCTACGCCGGCCAACGTGGCGAACAGCGCACTCGGCAGCATCACCCCGGCCCAGGCGCGCCAGGCCGTGCGGCAAGCAAAACACCACAGCACCGCCAACAGGTAGAACACAAACGAACTCATCATGCCGGTGACCACCGCATCGGCGCGGGAAGTGGGCAACCAGAGCGCCAGGCAGATGGCGGCCAGGGAAGCCATCAAGTAACCACCGATGACAGCTGCCAGCACGCGCGAGGTGACAGCGAGGCGATAGGAAAGGGGCAATGCGGTTTTGCTTTTCATGCGGCAGGCGCCAAGTTCATCAGCGCGCAATATTAATGATAAATATTCTCATAAGCAAAAGAGAACGGATGAATCACCTGCCCTGGCCGATTGCCGAACCTCGTCACTCACCCTACAATGCGAACAATTCTTGTTCTCTAAAGCATGTCAATGCTTGTGGAGTGATCGCGTTGCAGCCTTCCAACACCGTCGAAGTTTTGTATAACGACCATCACCACTGGCTCACCGGCTGGTTGCGACGCAAGCTCGGCTGCCCGGAAAACGCCGCCGACCTGGCCCAGGACACCTTTATTCGCGTGCTCAGCGCACGGGAAACCCCGACGCTGATCGAGCCCCGCGCCTTCCTCACCACCGTGGCCAAGCGCGTGCTGTGCAACTTCTATCGCCGCCAGGACCTGGAACGCGCCTACCTCGATGCCCTGGCGCAAATGCCCGAGCATGTGGTGCCATCGGAAGAAGACCGCGCAATTATTCTGCAAACCCTGCTGGAGCTGGACCAACTGCTCGACGGCCTGCCCAGGCTGGTGAAACGCGCATTCCTGCTGGCCCAGCTCGACGGTCTGACCTACGCGCAAATCAGCGCCGAGCTGGGCATCTCCATCGCCACGGTCAAACGTCATCTGACCAAAGCCGCCATGCGTTGCTACTTCGCCCTATGAACGTCTCCAGCCAAGTCGCCGAACAAGCCGTGCACTGGCTGCTGGAAATGCAGCAAGGCACGCTCAACCCTCGCCAGCAAGCGGCCTGGCAGCAATGGCTGAACGCCCACAGCGAGCACCAGCGTGCTTGGGAGCAGATCCAACAGGTCAACCAGCGCCTGCGCGGGATGCCTTCGCCCCTGGCCCACGCAGCCTTGAATGCACCGCGCTCCAGCAGCCGACGCCAGGCGCTGAAGTTACTGTTGATCCTCGGTGCTGGCTCGGCAGCGGCGTGGAGCCTGCGCCAGCAACATATCCTGCCGCCGCTGAGCGCCGACTATCGCAGCCCGGTGGGCCAGCGCCGCACGGTGCAACTGGCCGACGGCAGCCAGTTGCAGCTCAACACCGGCAGCGCGGTGGATGTGCATTTCGACGGTCGGCAGCGCCTGGTACGCCTGCTCGAAGGTGAAATCCTGCTGACCACCCGTGCCGGTGACACGCCCTTGCATGTGCTGACCGGCCAGGGCCTGCTCAGTAGCCAGACGGCGCGCCTGAATGTGCGCCAGTTCAACGACCACACCCAACTGGCAGTGCTGGCCGGCCAGGTCGACGTCATGCCCAACAGCTACAGCGGTTTGCCGCTGAGCGTCGATGCCACCCGCCAGGTCAATTTCACCCGCAAGGGCTGGGATACCCCGCGCGCCACCGACGCCAACAGCGGCGCCTGGGCCGACGGTATGCTGGTGGCTGCACATATGCGCCTTGAAGACTTCTTGAGTGAACTGGGGCGCTATCGTCGCGGCCAGCTCAATTGCGATCCGCAAGTGGCGAACCTGTTGCTGTCCGGCAGCTACCCGCTGGATGACAGCGAACGCATCCTCGACCTGCTGGAAATCAGCCTGCCGGTGAAAGTGCGGCGTTTTACGCGCTATTGGGTGACCGTGCAGGCCCGCGCCTGATTATTGTAGGAGCGAGCTTGCTCGCTCCTGCAGTGGGAAGCGCATTCAAAAATATTTATACGCAATTGTGAGCCGTTTTCCGCACCTGGCGTGACAGAGAAGGAAAGCCACCTTGATCCTTCCTTCTCAGGACCGCCTTCATGCCCCAGCAACCGACGCTTATTGCCCGCACCTTGCGCCAACTTCTACTGGGCGCCAGCCTCAGCCTGACCGTGCTGCCCGCGGTGATGGCCGCCGACGCCAAGGCTTACCACATTGCGCCGACCACCCTGGAAGCGGCCCTGAACCAGTTTGGTCGCCAGGCCGGTGTGTTGGTGTCGTTCGGCTCCGATGTGACGGCCGGTATGCAAAGCCGCGGTCTGTCGGGCAATTACAGCGCAGCCGAGGGCCTGAGCAAACTGCTGGAGGGCACCGGCCTGCAAGCCCGGGCCGAGGGCGACAACGCTTTCAGCCTGCAACCGGCTGATGCCCCCGCCACCCTCGAACTGCAAACCTCCAATGTGGTTGGCGACTGGCTCGGTGACGCGGCGCAAACCAACGTGTTTGAACACCCCGGCGCCCGTGATGTGATCCGCCGCGAAGAGTTCGAGCGCCAGGGTGCAACCCAGGCCCGCGACGTGCTCAACCGTATCCCCGGCGTCAACGCCCCGGAAAACAACGGCACCGGCAGCCATGACATGGCGCTCAACTTCGGCATTCGTGGGCTCAACCCACGCCTGGCATCGCGCTCTACGGTACTGATGGATGGCATCCCGGTGCCCTTCGCGCCCTATGGCCAGCCGCAGTTGTCCTTTGCACCGATCAGCATGGGCAACATGGACGCGGTAGACGTGGTACGCGGCGGCGGTGCGGTACGCTATGGCCCGCAAAACGTCGGCGGCATCGTCAACTTCGTGACCCGCGCCATTCCGGATGCGCCCACGGTCAAGGGCGGCTTGCAGACCGAAACCAGCCCGTCTTCCAGCCACGACGGCTTCAAGACCACCGGCAACCTGCTGGCCGGCGGCACGGCCGACAACGGCTTGGGCGGCGCGATTTTGTACTCCGGTACCCGTGGCGGTGACTGGCGCGAAAACAGCAACGCACGCATCGACGACCTGATCCTCAAGGGCAAGTACCAACTGGACGACGCCAACAGCTTTAACGCCATGGCGCAGTACTACGAAGGCCAGGCCGACATGCCCGGTGGTTTGAACGTCAAGGACTACAAGGCCGACCCGTATCAGTCCACTCGGCCCTACGACAAGTTCTGGGGCCGCCGCACGATGTTCAACGTCGGCTACCGCTACGAGCAGGACCGCCGCGAATTCACGGTCAACAGCTTCTTCACCAAGACCCTGCGCAGCGGTTACCTGGACCAGGGCAGTTTCCTGTCGCTGTCGCCACGCGAATACTGGGTACGCGGCCTGGAAACCCGTTTCGCCCAAGGCTTCGACCTTGGCCCCACCAGCCACGAAGTGGGCGTCGGCTACCGCTATATCAATGAAGCCGGTCACGAGTTGCGCTACCGCACGCCGATTGCCGCCAACCAGCAAATCCCCACCACCAACAGTCGCAACGACCGCGACACCCGTGGCGGCACCGAGGCCAACGCGTTCTTTATCGACGACCGCATTGATATCGGCAAGTGGACCATCACCCCGGGCGTACGCTACGAGATGATCAAGTCCCAGCAAACCAACAACCTGAGCAACGTCAAATACAAGGGCGACTACAACACCGCACTGCCGGCGCTGAACGTGCTCTATCACCTCACCGATGAGTGGAATCTCTACGCCAACACCGAAGGCTCGTTCGGCAGCGTGCAGTACAGCCAGATGCCCAACCGCGTGAACAGCGGCGAAGTGAAACCGGAAAAAGCCCGCACCTGGGAACTCGGCACGCGCTATGACAACGGTAACCTGCGTGCAGAAATCGGCGCGTTCCTGATCAACTTCGACAACCAGTACGACAGCAACCAGACCAACGACACGGTGATCGCCCGCGGTGAAACTCGTCACCAGGGCATCGAGTCGAGCGTCAACTATGCGCTCGACGGCCTGAGCCCGGCGCTGGCAGGGTTTGATGTGTACGCCACGTACGCCTATGTGGACGCGACCATCCGCGAAGACGGGCCGAACAAAGGCAACCGCGTGCCCTTCTCGTCCAAGCACAAAGGCACCCTGGGCGTCGGTTACACCGAAGGCCCGTGGAAGCTGAATGTGGACAGCAGCTACCAGAGCAGCCAGTTCGCCGACAACGCCAACACCCAGGCCGAAAGCGCCGACGGTGCCAACGGGCGCATCCCCGGCTACATGCTGTTCAGCAGCCGCGCGGCCTATGATTTCGGCCCGCAGTTGTCGGATTTGAATGTGGCGGTGGGGGTGAAAAACATCTTCAACAAGCAGTACTACACGCGCTCGTTTGACGACAACAACAAGGGCAAGTATGTGGGTGAGCCGCGTACGGTGTATGTGCAAACCTCTATCGCGTTCTGACCCAAATCTGCAGAACAACACAGAACCTACTGTGGGAGGGGGCTTGCTCCCGATGGCTGTGTGTCAGTCGGTACATTTGCCACTGATACACCGCCATCGGGAGCAAGCCCCCTCCCACATTGGACCTAACCGACTTCAGTTGCCCGCCAGGCAACTCGGGGTGGCCGCCACCAGCGCATCGATGGCACACCGCGTCTTGGCCGGCATATGCACCGCCGTCGGCCAGACCACATGGATCGGCGCCGGCTGC
Source organism: Pseudomonas sp. MF7453 (assembly GCF_016405455.1). Classification (NCBI taxonomy): domain Bacteria; kingdom Pseudomonadati; phylum Pseudomonadota; class Gammaproteobacteria; order Pseudomonadales; family Pseudomonadaceae; genus Pseudomonas; species Pseudomonas sp. MF7453. The sequence continues at coordinate 340,849 of NZ_JAEKCN010000003.1, forward strand.
TCGCGATAGCTGGGCAGCACCGCCTCCAACTGCCCGCGCAACGCATAGTGGGCAATCAACCAACTCGGCAACCAGGCCAGGCCCACGCCCGCGATGGCGGCATCGGCTACCGCCTGGAGGTCATCCACAATCAAGGGCGAAGCCAGGCGCGAGCGCTGTGCGGTGTTGCTGCGGTAGGCAATGCCACGATGAGCAGCCAAGTCTTCGATACGTTCAATGGCGCCCTTGCGCTGCAAATACGCCGGTGACGCTGCCAGCCCCATGACCTGCTGACCCAGGCGGCGGGCACTCAGGCGATCGGTATCCGGCAACGGGCCGATACGCACGGCCATGTCGAAGCCTTCCTGCGCCAAATCGATCATGCGGTCGCAGAAGCAAATCTCGATTTCCAGTTCCGGGTAGTCCTCCATCAGGCCCCACAAGGCCGGTGCCGCATAGTGGTGCCCGAACGCCAGCGGCACACTGACCCTCAGCCGCCCTCGTGGCTGTTGCCGACCACTCTCGAGCACCGATTCGGCCGCCTCCAGTTCGGCCAATGCGCGCAGGCAATGTTCGTAGTACGCCTGCCCGTCTTCGGTCAACCGCTGCCGGCGCGTGGAACGCTGCAACAGGCACGTGCCCAGCCGCGCCTCCAGACGCGCCAAGCCTTTACCGACGGCCGAGCGTGTCAGGTTCAGGCGCTCGGCGGCGTCGGTCAGGTTGCCGCTCTCGACGATCTGCAAAAACAGTTCGACGCCATCAAAACGCGGGGTAGCCATGAGTCAATTGTCGCCCTTGATTCCCATATCAATGGAAAACTTATCACGAATAACGAATCCAGTTCCCGAGAGAATAGAGCCCTCCCCTATTTGAAAGGAACTCATCATGCCGTCCGCCGCTGCTGCATCGGCCCTCACCCCGCCGAGCACCGCCAGAAATGCCCTGGCACTCACGGCCGTTTGCCTCGTGGCCCTGATGTTCGGCCTGGAAATCTCCAGCGTGCCGGTCATCCTGCCCACACTGGAACAGGAATTGGGCACCGGTTTTCAAGACGCCCAATGGATCATGAATGCCTACACCCTGGCCTGCACCAGTGTACTGATGGCGGCGGGCACCCTGGCGGATCGCTTCGGTAGGCGGCGCGTGCTGGTGCTGTGTCTGTGGGTGTTCGCCCTCGCCTCGCTGGCCTGTGGCCTGGCCAACGATGCGCCGACACTGATCGTGGCGCGGTTCGTCCAGGGCATTGGCGCCGGGGCGATGATGATTTGCCAATTCGCCATCTTGTCCCACCAGTTCCGCGAACCGACAGCACGGGCGCGAGCGTTCGCGATATGGGGCGTGATCGCCGGAGTGGGTCTGGGTTTCGGGCCGATGATCGGGGCATTGATCCTGGCCGTGGCGGACTGGCGCTGGGTATTCGTGGTGCATGTGCCGCTGACCCTGTTCACCTTGGTGCTGCTGCACGTCAGCGTGCAGGAATCCCGAGACCCGGCCAGCCATCGCCTCGACATTGCCGGCATGTTGACCATGACGCTCACAGTGTTTGCGCTGGTTTACTTCATCACCCAAGGCAGCGAGAGCGGCTTTGACACCCCAGCGATGCTTGGCTGGGCCGGCCTGTCGGGCTTCGGGCTGCTGCTGTTTATCTTGATCGAGCGACGCAGCGCCCATCCGATGTTCGACTTCTCGGTGTTCCGCATCCAACGGTTCAACGGCGCATTGATGGGCTCAATCGGCATGAACTTCAGCTTCTGGCCATTCATGATCTACTTGCCACTGTATTTCCAGGCGGGCCTGGGCTACGACACGCTGACCACCGGCGCCGCGCTGCTCGCGTACACCTTGCCCACTTTGCTGGTGCCGCCATTGGCCGAACGCCTGGCCCTGCGCTTTGGCGCCGAACGCATCATTCCCCTGGGCCTGGGAACGATGGGCGCAGGTTTTTTGTGCATGGCCGCGGTTAATTTCGCCCAACAGCCCAGCACGGCGCTGGTGCTGCTCAGTTGTGTGATCGCCGGTATCGGCCTGGCGCTGACCAATTCGCCGACCACTAATACCACCACCGGCGCCGTCTCAACTGACCGCGCAGGCATGGCCTCGGGCATCGATTTCAGCGCGCGGCTGATCACCCTGGCGCTCAACATCGCATTGATGGGGCTGGTACTGTTGCTCGGAATCAGCCATCACCTGGCCAATGTATTGCCGGCCAGCACGGCGGCGGATTGGGCAACCCTCAGCCAGCATGTTGCGGCGGGCAAGCTGAACGCGCCGGGGCTGACCAGCCAGGATGCACAGTCAGCGCTGCGTAGCGGCACCGGTTGGGCCATGCTGTTTGCAGGTCTGGGGGCTTGCGCACTGGCGGCGTTGAGCCGGTATTTTTTCCAGCGGGGGCGTTAAACGAAAACGGGCCTGCATGTGCAGGCCCGTTTTCAGTGGGGAATGAAAAAACAGTCAGCTGTTGATAACCGCGTTTTCGTTTTCCAGGAATTCCTCTTCAAGCGCGTCTTCATTCACTTTGTTGATCGGCTGGTTTTTACCGGCAGCGCGAGGCTTGCCTTGCAGTTTGCCGAACAAGTGTTCCAACGCATGATCCAGCTTGGTGGCGGCGCCATCGATCGCTTGTTCCAGCGTATCGGCTTTATGGCACACGGAAACTGGCTGATGGCCCTTTGGCCGTGCTTCCAGGCGGCAACTTAAATCGTGGGGGCCGGGCTTGTCGCCGTTCTCGTCCCGCAGGTAGACCTCAACGCGGGTCAGGTCTTCTTCATAACGTTCGAGCGTGCTCTCAATGGTAGTACGTACCCACTCCTCCAGTCGGATGCTGCTTTCAATATGGTTATCGCTATTGACTTGGATTTGCATAGTTCTTCCCTTATTTCAGCTAGCTCGCCAGAGATCACAAACTGCAACACCGGGGTGGTGAAACCATGACCTCTTGATTACACAATTGAGCACCTGCTGAAACATTTCAACCCCTTTGCAAAGATAAATCCTACATTACAAATTAACCCTGACGACGAGCAAAAACGCTGGTAGGGTGGGGAGTTAGTTACAACTTCTTACGTCCTGTTTTCCTCACAATTGCCCCTCTCCCAATGGGTGCAAACCGCGAAAAACCCCTGCTTCCTCCACCAGCCAGTCATGCACCGCGCGCACGACGGGGTGGTTCAATGCACCCGGCGCATACAGCAGCACGTAGCGTTTATGGTTGGGCACGGCCAGGCCGAACGGCACGATCAGGGTGCCGCGTTCCAGTTCATCATTGAGCAACGTGCGCCGCGCAATCGCCACGCCCATGCCGGCAATGGCCGCTTCGATGGTCAAGTGGTTGCGGTTGAAGGTGTGCCCGCGTCGTACGTCGGCGTCGTGGTAGCCAATGGCATTGAGGTAAAACTCCCACTCGGCATATTCATAACTCCCACGCCAAGCCGTGATGTCGTGCAGCAGCGGGAAATGCGCCAGGTCGGCCGGGCCATGCAAGGGCGGGCGGCCGCGCAACAGGCCGGGGGCGCACACCGGGAAGATCTGCTCGTCCAGCAGGGCTGTGGATAACAGGCCGGGGTAGCTGCCGTCGTTGAGGTCGATGGCCAGGTCGAAGTCACCCTCATGCAAGGCGATGCTGCTGTCTTCGGCGACCATGCGCAGTTGAATGTCGGGAAAGCGCTGCTGCAAACGTGGCAGGCGCGGGGTCAGCCACTTGCCGAGAAACGAGGGGATCGAGCGCAGGCGCAGGGTGCCGCTGATCATGCCGGCGTCCAGGCGCTGTAACTCCGCATCAATGCTGCCATACGCCTCGCCGACCACCGTCGCCAGGCGCTGCCCCTCGGCGCTGAGCTCCACACCCCGGGCGCGTCGATGAAACAGCCGAAAGCCCAGGCGCTCCTCCAACTGGCGGATCTGCTGGCTCACCGCCCCCGGCGTGATGTGCAACTCTTCGGCGCAGCGAGTGAACGACAGATGCCGTGCAGCGCAAGAAAACACATGCAGCCACACGTAGGTCTGGCCATGGAGGGGGCGAGTCATAGCGTTTAGTCCTGCTAAAGGGTGTCTTAGGATAATTCGTTGGTCAGTGCCGATCCAGAGGCTCAGTATCGCGCCAATTCCGCCTGCTCTACAAAACATGGCAGCGATTTCTACTCCATTGCTTGTAAGGCTTTAGCATGGCTATCAGTGTTTTCGATCTATTCAAGGTGGGCATCGGCCCTTCCAGCTCCCATACCGTTGGCCCGATGCGCGCTGCCGCGACGTTCGCCCAGGCCCTGAGCGATCAGCGTGTGCTCAGCCAAACCCGCCGCGTCGAAGTGCGTCTGTATGGCTCGTTGTCCGCCACCGGCGTCGGCCATGCCACCGACCGTGCCTGTGTCATGGGCTTGATGGGCGAATGGCCAGACCGCGTCGACCCCACCTCGATCAACGGGCGTATCCAGCAATTGCGCGAGTCCGGCCGGCTATTGCTGGCCGGTCAACAGGAGATTACCTTCAACTGGCACACCGACCTGTTGCTGCTGGACGAAAGCCTGCCTTACCACCCCAACGCCATGTCCCTGCACGCCTATGGCGACAGCGGCCTGCTGAGCGAACAAACCTATTACTCGGTGGGCGGTGGTTTCATCATCGAAGCTGCCGAAGCCGCATCGGGCGTTGCGCCGTCCAGCGACGTGCAACTGCCCTACGACTTTTCCAGCGCCGTCGAACTGCTGGCGTTGTGCAACAAGCATGGCCTGCGGGTTTCCGAACTGATGATGGCCAACGAACGTGCGTGGCGCAGCGACGAAGAGATCCGCAGCCGCCTGCTGCATATCTGGTCGGTGATGCGCGAATGCGTGGAACAGGGCCTGCGCGATGAAGGCATCCTGCCCGGTGGCCTGGACGTACCGCGCAGGGCGGCGAAACTGCATCGCAGCCTGCTGGAAATCGGCAAGCCCAATGTGATCACCTCGACCTTGTCGGCGATGGAGTGGGTCAACCTGTTCGCCCTCGCCGTCAACGAAGAAAACGCTGCCGGCGGGCGCATGGTCACCGCGCCGACCAATGGCGCGGCCGGTATCATCCCCGCCGTGCTGCACTACTACATGAAATTCAACGCCGACGCGTCTGACGACGATGTGGTCAATTTCTTCCTGGCCGCCGCTGCCGTCGGCATCCTCTGCAAGAAAAACGCCTCCATCTCCGGCGCCGAAGTCGGCTGCCAGGGCGAAGTGGGTTCGGCCTGCGCCATGGCCGCAGCCGGGCTGGCCGATATTCTCGGCGCCACCCCCGAGCAACTGGAAAACGCCGCCGAAATCGGCCTGGAACATAACCTCGGCCTGACCTGCGACCCGGTCGGTGGCCTGGTGCAAGTGCCGTGCATCGAGCGCAATGCCATTGCGGCGGTCAAGGCGATCAACGCCACGCAGATGGCCCTGCGCGGCGACGGCAAACACTTCATCTCCCTCGACCGGGTCATCCGCACCATGCGCGATACCGGCGCCGATATGCATGACAAATACAAAGAAACTTCACGGGGCGGCCTGGCGGTCAGCTGGGTGGAGTGCTGATCGGAGCACTGCTACCCGCCCCAACGTGAGCCCGCGCAAAAATAATAACGAGGCAATACCGATGACTGATGTACGTACACCTGCTGCCGAAAACCCCGATGTCAGAGAAAACACAGTAACCACCGGCTGGACCAAACACGACACCACCTGGATGCTCGGCCTCTACGGCACCGCCATCGGCGCCGGCACCCTGTTCCTGCCGATCAATGCCGGCGTCGGCGGTTTCTGGCCGCTGATCGTGCTGGCGCTGCTGGCCTTCCCGATGACCTTCTTCGCCCACCGTGGGCTGACGCGCTTTGTGCTGTCGGGCAAATCCGGCGACATCACCGAAGTGGTCGAGGAACACTTTGGGGTCGGCGCGGGCAAGCTGATCACCCTGCTGTATTTCTTTGCGATCTTCCCGATCCTGCTGGTGTACAGCGTGGCGCTGACCAATACACTGGGCAGTTTCATGGAACACCAACTGCACATGACCCCGCCGCCCCGGGCGATCTTGTCCCTGGTGCTGATTCTTGGCCTGATGGCTATCGTGCGGTGCGGCCAGGGCGTGATCGTCAAGGCCATGAGTGTGCTGGTGTACCCATTCGTGGCTGCGCTGCTGTTGCTGGCCCTCAGCCTGATCCCCAACTGGAACGGTGCGTTCTTCGCCTCCGCCAGCGAGGGCATGCCGCTGCCGCTGTTCTTCAAGACGTTGTGGCTGGCGATCCCGGTCATGGTGTTCTCGTTCAACCATTCGCCGATCATCTCCGCCTTTGCCGTGGACCAAAAGCGCGTCTACGGCGCCCAGGCCGAGCGCAAAAGCAGCGGCATCCTCGCCACCGCCCACGCCATGATGGTGCTGACCGTGATGTTCTTCTGCTTCAGCTGCGTACTGGCGCTGTCACCGGCTGACCTGGCCGCTGCCAAGGCGCAGAACATCTCGATCCTGTCGTACCTGGCCAACCACTTCCAGACGCCGGTGATTGCCTACGCCGCACCGTTGATCGCGCTGGTGGCGATTACCAAGTCCTTCCTGGGCCACTACATTGGTGCCAGCGAAGGCTTCCAGGGTTTGATCGTCAAATCCCTGCGCGGGCGCAACCGCTCGATGTCGGCGAAATGGCTGGAACGCTGCACCGCGCTGTTCATGGTGCTGACCTGCTGGGCCGTGGCCACCTTCAACCCAAGCATCCTGGGCATGATCGAAACCATGGGTGGGCCGATTATCGCGTGCCTGCTGTTCCTGATGCCGATGTACGCGATTCGCCGCGTACCGTCGCTGCGCCAGTATTCGGGGCAGGTATCGAATGTGTTTGTGGTGGTGATCGGGCTGATTGCGCTGTCTGCGATCGTTTTTTCCGTGATGCCCTGAAATAGCTCACCTGCCTGAGTAACAACACAGACCCAATGTGGGAGGGGGCTTGCCCCCGATAGCAGTCTTTCAGCCGAGTATTTATTGGCTGATACACCGCTATCGGGGGCAAGCCCCCTCCCACATTGCGAACCCAGAGCCTGTACGGCACGGCCCTTGCTGTAGAGCTTCTGAGGAAAACGGACTTTGGCCGACGGTCAGGCAATGCGAACTAATCCCGACACCGGCCGTCAATGACTGCATGTTCTTATCAGGCGGTAACGCACCATGGACAATCCTTTTCAGATCATCACCGACACGTTCAGCCCCCAATACCGCGTCAACCTGAGCATCCAGCGTCTGGACGGCAGCATCATGCTCACCCTCTCTAACGAGACTGGCGTGGTGGCCAAGCGCATGATCAGCGCCGAACAACGCAACGATCCGCAGCGCCTCAAGCGCCTGGTGCAAAGCATCCAGTTCGGCATTGCCATCGAGCAAGGCCATAGCGCTGTAGAAATCCTGGAGCTGATGACGGACGGCGACAGCCACAAGCTTCTGCAGCGACCGCCCGCCCGCACCCTGCCCTTCAGCGTGGGGCTTTAAAGCTCGCCTTTCTCGGTCTCAAGGCTCGCTTCGCCCTTGCGACGCGGGCTTTCAACCTTCACCGAAGGGAAGGCCGACGAGGCATAGCGCACCACCAGGATCGCGAACGCCAACAGCAGAATCCCGCCGCACAGGTAGATAATGCCCACGTCCGGCGGGTTGTGGTGCGACACGTTGGAGATCAGCAAACGTGTGAGCGCGGTGATTGCCACGTAGATCAGGAAGCGCACCGGCATGTGGTTGGTCTTGAAGTAAATCCCGACCATGGCACCCAATTCCAGGTAGATGAACAGCAGCAAGATGTCATCAATCTTGATGTGCCCGTTCTCCAGCATCCCCAGGAACTCCATCACCGCCGCCCAGGCGGTCACCGCACCAATGGCGAACAGCGCCAGATAATGGAACGACTCGACAAACAGATTACCCAGCGACTCGGCCAGCCCGTGTACTTGCTGACGCAGCCTTTCGGCCCAGTTGATTTTCACGATGAGGCTTCCTTAGGTCGATTCGACCGGATAATGCGGGTTGGACGTGACGGTTGTTCTGTATGCAGAAACAAGGCCATAGGCAGGATAGTGAGATGGTGGCGGGCTGATATTAGGCACTTAATCGGCCGGATGGAGTGAAAGCTTCGACTCGATGACCGCTTTCATCTCCCTCATGACTTCGTCATGAGGGATGCCTGGGCTTGGATCATCCAAGGCCTCTTGCACTCGGGCTCTGAACCATTCTTCGTAGGACGAATGGTCCTCAATGCGTTGAGAAACTTCAGAACACTTATTTTTCATATGAACGCCTCCTGTGTGGCGAGGGAGCTTGCTCCCGCTGGGGTGCGAAGCGCCCCCAAGAGCGTGTCACTGTGATTCCTGAAAGCACACCCTTGCCTGAATTGGGGCTGCTGCGCAGCCCAGCGCGAGCAAGCTCGCTCGCCACATCCAACTCACTCGGCAAAGGCGTGGTGGGGACTCAAACGGGTGCTACTTGTTCCAGCGCTCGGTCAACTAACAAGCCACCCAGTTCTACCACTTGGTGAATAGCCAACGCCAAGCTTCGCTGAGGACCTTCAAGTTCAAAGGCCAGCGTACTAGCCATTTCCCGAGCGCTGCTGAGGGTTTCGCTGGCATTGACCAGTAAGGTTTCTACATCTGCTTCAGGCGTGACACTGAATAGCGTCGAATCGTTAGATGGGGGATTGGGGGTAATTTTTTTCATGAGACAGCACCTTTCGTAGGGAAACCAAGCACCGCCTGCCGCCAAGCAGGTTGGGTGACGGATTGCACAAGGTTGGCGGACCGGTACGAAAGAACCGGCACCCCTAAGGGTCCGTGCGCAACCCGCCATTACACAGAAACTCAAACGCCATTAGCGTCTGCATCTGTTTAAAGCGTTATTGCGCCTTTCGTACCGGGCCGCCAAGCCCGCTCGCTGCAAATGCAGCGCCCGAAGAAGGTAAGCCACCGGACAATTCCAGCGCAACCCCGGCAAGTTGTCAGAAATTTCCGGTGTAGCAAACCCCCATTTCCCAACTACATTAAAAACCTACTACCCAAACCCCGACGTTTGGCTTATCCTTTTCGCTGTATATAAATACAGTAGTCGCAAAAGACAACTATCGTGAAGGCATGTGAGGTGGTGAATGGCCGTCGAAGTGGTATACCGCAGCAGCCGAGATCTGGAGCGTTTGTTCATGGATAAAGCCGAAGCTGACCGTCATGACAAGATGCTTGAACTCGCTGAGTTGCTGGCAGAGGTGTTGCAAAAAGCCGTGCCGTCGTTGAGCGAGCAGCAGGTGGAGGAAGCCGGGATTTACATGGCGAAGAACCGTGATGTATTTGCCAAGGCGTTCAAGAGCCAACCGGACGCGCTGTCCGAGTTGCTGAACCCGGCAGCAGAGTAAAGCCCGAATTGAACAGGCCCTGAATCATGGATTCAGGGCCTTTTTAATGCCTGGCCTATTTGTACAGCAGGCGTTCGGCCAGCTCATCGGCCACCCGTGCGGGGGAGCGTTTTTCGGCTTGGGCGTGGGCGAAGATTTCTGTCAGGCGCGTGCCAATGTTCGACAGGTGCGCGGTGATGCCAGGCAGGTCGGTGCCGGCGTGTTTGAGGGCGACGTAGATCAGCCCGCCAGAGTTGATCACATAGTCTGGCGCGTAGAGGATGCCGCGGCCTTCCAATTGATCGGCGATGTCCAGGTTGGTCAGTTGTGCACTGGCGGCACCTGCGACGGCGGCGCACCGCAGTTGGCCGACGCTGTTGCGGTTGAATACGGCGCCGACGCCGCACGGTGCGAGGATGTCGCAGGGGGTGCTGAGCAAGGCGTCGTTGGCAATCGGGTGGGCGCCCAGTTGTTCCATGGCCAGCTGCACCTTGCCGTGGTCGATATCGCTGACCAGCAGTTCTGCACCCGCGGCGTGCAGTTGCTCGGCCAGGGCATAACCCACATTGCCCAAGCCCTGTACCGCTACGCGCAGGCCCTCAAGGTTGTCGCTGCCCAGGCGCGCCATGGCGGTGGTGCGGATGCCGGTAAACACACCCATGGCGGCATGGGGCGCAGGGTCGCCGGCGGCGCTGGTGCTGGTGACGAAGCGGGTGTGTTGGGCGATGCAGTCCATGTCGGCGACCGAGGTGCCGCTGTCGATCGAGGTAATGAAACGGCCGTCGAGTTTTTCGATACAGCGGCCAAACGCTTCGAACAGCGCGGCGCGACTCTCCACATGCACCGGGCGGATGATGACCGCCGTACCGCCGCCCACCGCCAGCCCGGCCAATGCAGCCTTGTAGCTCATGCCTTGGGCCAGCCGCGCGGCATCGGCCACGGCGCTGTCATCGTCGGGGTAAGCCAGGTAGCGACACCCACCCAGGGCAGGCCCCAGGCGACTGTTGTGGATGGCAATGATCGCTTTCAGCCCGGTCACCGGGTCGACGCTCAGGTGCAGCGATTCAAGGCGGGTGCTGTGCATGAGCGCAAACATCAATGAGCTCCCGAATCACTTTTGGTAGTGGGCAAAGTATAGGCTTGCGGGAGAAAACTGCTGGATTGCACTGGAATAAGCCACGCTGTTTCGTAAGATCCAGGACATAAGCGCGTCGGTAATTTCTCAAGGTACTGGACGAAAATTCCTGGCAAGGCTAAAACGAGGCATCCGCCGGAGAACGCGATGAATCCCCGCACAGCCTTTTTCGCCTGCCTGGACCGTTCACCCCCTGCGCTGTTTGAAGCCGCGCTGTGGCTGGCTGCCGAACACGATGCCAGCGTACAGCCGTTGCTGATCCTGCAGGAACTGCGTGTGCTGCAACAGCAGGTGAGCCTGGGCATGCCCCTGCTACCAGCCGATGAGCTCGGCCAGCCGCTGTTGCGACGCCTGAATGACCTGGGGTTTGCCCAGGATGATCACACCCCCCTGCGCCCCGCCGCCGCGCTGCTGGACAAAGTGCTGCTGCGCAAACGCGGGCAACCCTTGGCCATGGGCCTGATCGCACTGGAAATGGCACGGCGCCTGGAGATCCCCATGGTCGGCGTGAATTTCCCCGGGCACTTCCTGCTGCGCGTGCCCGGTGCCGACCACCTGCTGGACCCGTGCGGCGGTCGACGCCTGTACCCCAATGACTGTCGCGAACTGCTGCACCGCCAATACGGGCCGAAACTCAACCTGCACGCCGATCACCTGCACACCGCCGAGCCCAGGGCGATCCTGCAACGGCTGTCGCGCAACCTGCGCCAACTGCACCTGGCCAACGACGAGCCCCTGGCGGCCCTGGTGGACGCCGAGCGTGTGCTGGAGCTGGGCAACGCCAACGCCGCCGACTACCTCGCGCGCGCCAGCCTGTACCAGCGCCTGGACTGCCCGAGCGCCGAGCGCTTTGACCTGGAGCACGCGTTGATGCTCAGTGATGACCCGATTCAGCGCCTGCGCCTGACCGAGCGGCTGGGGCACCTGCCGCCCAATTCAGTGGTGCATTGACCCAACTCCCAACTGTAGGAGCGAGCTTGCTCGCGAAAAACGCAAGAGCACCGCGTTACCCCAGGATGCCCGCGTTATCGTTAACGTTTTTCGCGAGCAAGCTCGCTCCTACAGTGAGGGTTTGAGAATGTCGCTGTGCAGCGGCCCTTGGGGCGTAGTGGGTCCCGGCGAGCGCACCTGAATAATCAACAGCGCCGCAATCACCGCCGGAATCGCGCAGAAGAAGAAAATCTGCTCCACCGGTATATGCATCGCCAGCAACATACTCCCGAACAGCGGTCCCAGGATTGATCCGAAACGCCCTACCCCCAACGCCCAGCCCGTGCCGGTGGCACGCACCTGCGCCGGGTAGAAATTGCTGGCAAAGGCATTGAGGGTCAGTTGCCCGCCGATGATGCAGAACCCCGCGGCAAACACGCAAGCCACCAGGTAACGTGGATTGTCGTGGTTCAAGCCCAGCAGGATGGTGCACAGCGCGGCCGCCGCCAGCACCCCGGACAATAGACGCACTTTGCTTTTGAGACGGTCGGCAAACCAGGCCATGAGGATGGCGCCCAAAGTGCCGGCAAACAGAAACATGGAGGTGACCAGGTTGGCTTCGTTCAGCGCCAGACCGCTTTCGAGCAACAGCGATGGCAACCAGCTGATCATGAAATACAACAAAATCAGGCTGACAAAAAAGGTCGCCCAGATCAGCAGCGTCGGGCGCGCGTAGCCGTTGCGAAACAGCTCCACCACCGTCAGTTTGCTGCCTTGCTCCTGAAGGTTTTCAGCTTCGGTCGCAGGCGGCGGTTGCCATTCGGGCAGCATCCGCGCCGTGACTTTGCGCAATCGCAGGTACGGCGGCGCATCGCGCAACAGACGCGGCAAGGATTCAGGCAACAGCCACACCAGGAACGGGAACAGCAGCAGCGGCGTCACCCCCCCGGCCAGGAACACCGCCTGCCAACCAAACCCATCGATAAACCCGGCCGCTACAAAGCCGCCTGCCGCCCCGCCGAACGAAAAGCCGCAGGCCGCCAGGGTCACCATCAAGGTGCGCATACGCGGCGGCGAGTATTCGGACATTAACGCCATGGCACTGGGCATCGCGCCGCCCATGCCGATGCCGCAGATAAACCGCGCCGCCATCAATGTGGTGAGGGAATTGGCGAACACCATCAGGACGGTGAGGCTGGCGTAGATCAGCACACAGGCCAACAGGATGCGCCGCACGCCGAACCGATCCGCCAGCGGGGTCACCAGCAGCGAGCCGAGGGTCAACCCGAGCAGGTTGGCGCTGAACACCGGCCCGAACGCGGCCTTTTCCAGGCCCCAATCCTGAGCCAGTGCGGGCACCACATAACCCAGCACCTGGGCGTCATAGCCATCGGTGACCAGCAGCAACGCCAGCAACACGAGAATCAACCACTGGTAGCGCGACACCGGGCGGGCGTCGAGCGCCGCGCGAAAGCTGGCAATCTGATTGTGCATCGCAAGGTACCTTTATTTTTTATTAGGTTGGCGCGATCAAATGTGGGAGGGGTTTACCCCAATGCCAGTCAGTTAAGCGCGCATCCCCTGTGGGAGCGGGCTTGCCCGCGAAGGCGGTGTGTCAGTCACCGCATCTGCCACTGCACTAACGCTTTCGCAGGCAAGCCAGCTCCCACATTTGATCTTCATGTCTGTGAGCATTGCGCTCGCTTAACTGAACTGCATTGGGGCTTCCCCCTCCCACAGGGGTCCTAGGGGGTGTCAGGTTGATTGGCGGGGTGGGCCTGCACGAAGGCTGGATGTTGGGCCGCCAATGCCGCCACCCGCCCAATGCGTGGGTATGCCGCCAACGGTACTTTGAAACGCTCGGCCGCATACAGCTGGGGAATCAGAAACGTGTCCGCCATGCCCGGCTGCTCGCCAAAACAGAACCCCTTATCGCCAATCAACTGCTCCACCGCGCCCAACCCCTGGCTGACCCAATGGGCGATCCATTCAAGCAATTGCGCTTCATCGTGCCCCCACTGACGCAACAGGTTCTGCGTGCTGGAGTTATGCAGCGGGTGGATATCGCAGGCAATGATCGACGCCACCGCCCGTTCATGGGCACGGGCTGCCGGGTCGCTGGAGAGCAGCGGCACCTGTGGATAACGCTCCTCCAGATACTCGATGATCGCCTGCGACTGGATCAACGTCTGCCCTTGATCCGTACACAACGCCGGCACGCGCCCCTGGGGATTGATCGCCAGGTACTCGGGCTGATGATTGGCGCCGCCTGCAGGCACCAGCAGGTTGACCGGCAGCGCAGTGAAATCCAGACCCTTGAGCGCCAGGGCAATACGTACCCGATACGACGCGGTGGAACGGTAGTAGGTATAAAGCTTCATAGCCCTGCCCTCTTAACGCGCCGCGACCACGGTACCGCGGCATTCGCCGAAGCCGATGCTGGCAAACCCTTCGCGGCGGCAACGGCCACGCAGGATGATTTCGTCGCCGTCTTCAAGGAATTTACGTACCTCGCCGGAGGCCAATTCAATCGGCTTCTTGCCGCCCTCGGTAATCTCCAACAGGCTGCCGAATTGCCCCGGCTGCGGCCCGGACAAGGTGCCTGAACCAAACAGGTCGCCGGCCTGCAGCTGGCAACCGTTAACGCTGTGGTGCGCAACCATTTGCGCCACGGTCCAGTACATATGCTCGGTATTGCTCAAGGTCAGGCGATGGGCAGGCAGGTTTTGCTCGCGCATTGAGGCCGTGGTGAGCAGCACTTCCAGTTCGATATCAAAGGCACCCGCGGTCTGATCACGCTTATCCAAAAGGTACGGCAGCGGCTGCGGATCGCCCTCGGGACGCGCCGGTTGCGCTTTGCGAAAGGGCTCCAGCGCTTCGGCGGTCACCACCCACGGCGAAATACTGGTGATAAAGCTTTTCGACAGGAACGGGCCCAGCGGCTGGTATTCCCAGGCCTGGATATCCCGCGCCGACCAGTCGTTGAGCAGGCAGAAACCGGCGATATGCTCGGCGGCATCACCAATGGCAATCGCATCGCCCATGGCATTGCCCTGGCCGATCCAGATGCCCAGCTCCAACTCATAGTCCAGGCGCGCGCAAGGGCCGAAGGTCGGCTCGGTCTGACCGGCCGGCAGGGTCTGGCCTTTCGGGCGTCGCACCTCGATACCCGACGGGCGAATGGTCGATGCACGGCCGTGGTAACCAATCGGCACGTACTTGTAGTTGGGCAACAAGGGGTTATCCGGGCGGAACAGTTTGCCGACGTTCTGCGCGTGCTCGATGCCGACGTAAAAGTCGGTGTAGTCATTGATCTTCGCCGGCAAGTGCATCCGGCAATCGGCGGCGCGGTGCAGCACCTGCGCTTGGCGCTGTTGCAGTGGGCTGCCTTCGGCCAGCAGCGCCAGCAGGCGTTCGCGCAACGCCACGCGTGGCCCACGGCCCAGTTCGAAAAAGGCGTTCAATTGGCCACCCGCTGTCGCTTCAACCGCACGCCGGGCGTCACCGTCAAATTCATCCAGCGCAGCGTGCAGGTCGAGGATCATGTCGCCAATCGCCACGCCACAGCGCAGGGCCGAGCCGTTGATACTGAACACGCCCAGCGGCAGGTTTTGCAGGGGGAAATCCGCGTGACCGTTGGCCGAGGCCACCCAGCTGCGGGTCTGCGTTGGTTGCGTCATGGGTTATCTCCGATTCGGGTTGAAGGTGACGGGCAGCGAGGCCCAGCACGCGTCGTAAGCAGGTTGCAGTTGAGGGCATTGCAGGGCGAACTGGGTCGGGCGCAGCACTTGGCTGGTCTCGAACATGAAGGCCATGGTGTTATCGATCTTGTGCGGCGCCAGGTCCGCATTGATGGCCTTGGTGCAGGTCTCGCCATCCGGGCCGTGGGCGCTCATGCAGCTGTGCAGAGACGCGCCGCCGGGCAGGAAGCCTTCGGCCTTGGCATCGTAGGCACCCTGGATCAGGCCCATGTATTCGTTCATCAGGTTGCGATGGAACCACGGCGGCCGGAAGGTGTTTTCGGCCACCATCCAGCGCGGCGGGAAGATCACGAAGTCAAGGTTGGCCAGGCCATGCACGCTGGTGGGCGAGGTCAGCACGGTGAAGATCGACGGGTCCGGATGATCGAAACTCACCGTGCCAATGGTGTTGAAGCGACGCAGGTCGTATTTATACGGCACGTTGTTGCCGTGCCAGGCGACCACATTGAGCGGTGAATGGTCCAGCTCGCAGGCCCACAGTTCACCGAGGAATTTCTGTACCAGCGTGGTCGGTTGTTTGAGGTCTTCGTAGCGGGCCACCGGCGTAAGGAAGTCACGCGGGTTGGCCAGGCCGTTGCTGCCGATGGGGCCCAGGTCGGGCAGGCGCAACGGGGCGCCGTGGTTCTCGGCGACGTAACCGCGTGCTTGTGCCTCCAGCAGTTCGATACGGAACTTGAGGCCACGGGGCAGCACGACGATTTCCAGCGGCTCGACATCCAGCACGCCCAGTTCGGTGGCGATGCGCAAGCGGCCCTGCTCCGGCACGATCAGCAGCTCGCCGTCGGCGTTAAAGAACACGCGCTCCATGGAACGATTGGCGCGGTAGTTATAAATGCTGATGCCCGAAGGTTTTTCCGACCCCGAGTTGGCAACCATGCCGACCAGTCCATCGATAAAGTCCGTGGGTTCACTCGGAATATCCAGCGGGTTCCAGCGCAGGCGATTGGGCGTCACCGCCCCCAGCGGGCCACCGGCCAATTGCCGTGCAAGTTTGATGAACGCCGGGTGATTGGCCGACGGCTGGATGCGGTACAGCCAGGTGCGCCGGGCTTCGCTGCGCGCCATGGTGAAGGCAGTGCCGGAAAACAGTTCGGTGTAGAGCCCGTAGGGGGCCTTTTGCGGCGAGTTCTGGCCGACCGGCAGCGCGCCAGGCAAGGCTTCGCTGGCGAACTCGTTGCCGAAACCCGACAGGTATTCGAGGTCCATGGATCTTCCTCTGTACAGAAGTTGTTTTTATCGTAATCCAGTTACGCATAACGTAATTTGATCACTGTTGACCGTCAAGCTATAAAGACGCCCATTCATCTCTCGGATTCTCGCCCTTCCATGGAAAAGCCCCGCGACACCGGTAAACAGAAAGTCCGCTCGGCGGAGGTCGGCACCGATATTCTCAAGGCCCTGGCCGAACTGTCCCCAGCCACCTCGCTGTCACGCCTGGCCGAGCATGTGCAGATGCCCGCGAGCAAGGTCCATCGCTATTTGCAGGCGCTGATCGCCTCGGGCTTTGCCGAGCAGAACACTGCCACCAACCATTACGGCCTGGGCCGTGAGGCGTTGCGCGTGGGGCTGGCGGCGCTGGGCAGCATGGATGTGTTGAAAGTCGGCGCCCTGCCCCTGGCCGAACTGCGCGATGAATTGAATGAAACCTGCTTTCTGGCGGTGTGGGGCAACCAGGGCGCCACCGTGGTGCAGATTGAGCCGGCAGTGCGCGCCGTTACCGTGGTGACGCAACTGGGCTCAGTGTTGCCGCTGCTCAGCTCTTCCACCGGGCTGGTGTTCAGCGCTTATCTGCCGTCACGGGAAACTGTAGAACTGCGCGAACGCGAGGTTCAGGCCGGCACCGCCCACAGCTTGGCGGACGATCAAGCCTATGCCAGCGTGTGCGAGCAAATCCGCAGCCGCGGCCTGCACTTTGTACATGGCCTGCTGATGCCCGGCGTGGACGCGTTGTCGGCGCCGGTGTTCAATGCGGTCGGGCAAGTGGCGGCGGTGATGACCGTGGTCGGCCCAACCTCGCTGTTCCATGCCGATGAAGATGGCCCGGCGGCGCAGCACTTGCTGGCGGCGACCCGGGCCGTGAGTTGGCGGATGGGTTATCAGCCCTGAATCAATCGTCGCTGCGCGCCAGCGCCACGGCCACGCGATCCTCCAACGCCTTGACCTGCGCGCCGGCCACCACGTAGTTGTTGGTCAGCATCGAGAACACCAGCTTGCGCCCGTCGGCGTCGGTGATGTAACCACTCAATGACGACACACCGCCCATGGAGCCGGTCTTGGCGTGCAGGTTGTTTTGCGCCTGTGTGTCGCGCAGACGATAGCGCAGGCTGCCGCCGGTCATGCGGTCGGTGTTGCCGGCAATCGGCAGCGCGTTGTACCAGACGTCGAACCACGGCTGTTTGCGGGCGGCCAGCAGCAGTTCGGTAAGGGTTTGCGACGACACCAGGTTGCGCCGCGACAGGCCCGAGCCGTCGACCTGACTGAATGTCGCGGTGTCCAGCCCCTGGCGCTTGAGGAACCCGGCCACCGCCACGGCGCCCGCCGCTGCCGTGCCGCTGTTGGCAGTCTTGCGCCCCATGGCCTTGAGCAAGGCTTCTGACATGTTGTTGTTCGAGAGCTTGAGCAACGGCGTGATCAACGCCTGTAACGGCGCCGATTGGTGCTCGGCCAGCACCGTTACCGCCGCCGGGCTTGCCCCGCCCATCACTCGACGCCCCAGTACGGTGATGCCCTGTTGCGCCAGGGCTTGTTCAAACAGATTCGCGACCAGTTGCGTTGGCTCCCAGACGCTGACCAATTGCTGGCTCTGCTTTCCCGGCGCCACTGCGCCGCTGAGTTGCAACAGGTTAGTGCCATGGCGACGATTGATCCCATAGCTGTTGCCCGGTCCGCTCACGGCACGGTTGCTCAGTTGCAGGTAATCAGTAGGCGGGAAAATATCGACACTCACCGGCGAGCCGACCCGCAATGGCGCCTTGGCTGTGACCAGTACGCTGCCCGCATCAAAATCCGCATTGGGTGCCACGGTCAGCGCCGAAATCTGCGCGCCGTAGTAGGTGGTTTCATCGTCATGGGACCAATCCACCCCCAATCGCTCGGCATCGAACCAGGTGTCATCGAACACCAGATCGCCTTGCACCTGGCGCACGCCCTGGCTGGCCAATTGCGCGGCCAGCGCCTGGTAATCGGCAAACTGAATGCTCGGGTCACCCAGGCCACGCAGGTACAGGTTGCCGGTCAGGCGGTCGCCCTGGCGTATGCCATTGCTCAGCAGTTGGGTGGCAAAGCGGTATTGCGGCCCCAGCACATCCATGGCCGCCGCCGTGGTCAACAGCTTGAGGTTGGACGCGGGCACCAACCGGCTGCGTGGGTTGTGCTGATACAGCGTGGAGCCCGTGCGGGCGTCACGTACCATCAGCGAGACCGTAGCACCTTGCAGCGCCGGATCGCTCAGCAGTTTATCCAGGGTTGCCGGAGTGGAAGTTTGGGAGACACTGGCGCAGCCGCCCAGTAAAAAACTCAAACCGACCAGCAGGGTGCCGGTGCGTAGCCATTTTCCAAAGTACATCAGTAGCGTTTTCCATAAGCATGCAATGGCGGCAACGCTAACAGCTCGCTATCAATGTGGCGACCGCTTTCCTGTGGGAGCTGGCTTGCCTGCGATGCAGACAACTCGGTGTATCAGGCAAACCCGGTCGATGCCATCGCAGGCAAGCCAGCTCCCACAGATAAATGAATCAGAAGGTTAAGGTGCTGGACACCGACATCTGCCGCGCATCGCCCATGGACACAAACTGCGTATTCACCGAGGACGTGTAGTAGGTACGGTCGAACAGGTTTTTCACGTTGAGCTGGAATTTGACCTTCTGTCCCTCAAGCCTGGTGTCATAGCTGGCGAACACATCGGCGACGGTGTAGCTGGGCAGTTCGAAACTGTTGGCCGCATCCCCCGCCCGCTCGCCGACATAACGCGCCCCGGCGCCGACGCGCAGTTGATCACCGCCCAGGATGCTGCCGAAGTCATACACCGCCGACAGCGAGCCGGTGCTTTTTGCCACGTTCTGCAGGCGATTGCCTTTGAGCTTGGGGTCTTCGGTGACCTCGGCATCGGTGTAGGCATAACTGCCGATCAGACTCCACTTGTCCGTCAGCTGGCCGCTGGCATCCAGCTCCAGACCACGGGAGCGCACTTTGCCGGCCACGCTGTACTCCGAGGTCAGGCCCTCGCCCACCTGCACCAGCACGTTGCGCTTATCGATCGTGAACAACGCTGCGCTGGCGGTGATACGCCCCGGCAGGTCGAACTTGGTACCCAGCTCCCAGGCTTTGGATTCCTCCGGCTGCAAACTGCCATTCAACACGGTTTTATTGGCCAGTGGCGCGATGGTGGAGTTGGGTTTGAACGACTCGGTGTAGCTGCCGTAGAACGACAATTCGTCACTGTAGCGATACACCAACCCGGCCCGAGGCACCCACTTCTGGCCGTTGCCGTCGGTGTTGGCGGTGAACGGCACGCCTTTGCCGGCGTATTGGTCGTACATCTGGTAGCGCGCACCGCCGACCAGAATCCATTGATCGTTGAGGTGGATGGCATCCTGGAAGAACAGCGAATCGCTGCGCAAAAGATCGGTCTGGTTGCTGTCCGGCGCGCTGACTTTGGAACCGGCGACTTCGTTGCCGTATACCGGGTTGGTGTAATCGAAGCTGCCCCGCGGTGCTTGGCGGATCAGGTCGGCGCGGTAGATCTTGCGGTACTCATCGTCCAGGCCGAACACCAGGTCGTGCTGCATACCTGCGACACCTACTTTGCCTTCAAGGCTGGCGGTGGCGAAGCGGTCGGTGGTCAGCGCGCCCTGGGTGCCGTCCATGCTGCGGGTCAGGGTGCCGTTGGTGTTGACCTTGACCACGCGCACCTGGCTGGCGTCGTAGGTCTCGCGGTTCCAGCTGTAACCGAAATGGGCTTTCCAGTCGTCGTTCAGATCATGATCGACAGTCAGGCGATACAGGTCGGAGCGGCCTTCCATATTGTTGAACGGTTCATCCAGACGGCGGGTGGCGGGGATGTTCAACGGATGGTTGGTCTTGGGGTCGATGGCGGTGCCACGGTCGAACGGCGCGAGAAATTCGCGGTGCTCATAGGCCAGCAGCACTTGGGTGGTGTCGCCATACCAGGCCAGGGACGGCGCCACCAGGGTTTCGCGGTGGGTGCCGTAGTTGCGCCAGTAGTCTTCGTCTTCATGGTCGACGATCAGGCGATAAGCCAGGCCGCTATCACCCAGAGGGCCGGTGGTGTCGAGGTTACCGCCGCTGCCGTTCTTGCCGCTGCCGAAGGTCGAACCGCGTGCGGTCAGGGAGGTGGACTGCACCAGCTCAGGCTTTTTGCTGACGATATTGACCACACCGCCTGGATCCTGGATGCCATACAACAGCGACGACGGGCCCTTGAGCACTTCGACGCGCTCGGCCGTCGCGTTCAAGGCACGGCCCTGCACCATCGGCATACCGTCCTTCATGATCGAGCCGTTACGGTTGTCGCCAAAGCCGCGCAACATCACCGCATCCTGGGTGCTGCCGAGGGTGTTTGTCTGGGTGATACCGCTGATATTGCCCAGCGCGTCATCCAGGTTGCGCGGTTGCTGGTCGCGCAGCACTTGAGCAGGCACTACGTTGACGGTCTGTGGGGTTTCCAGCAGCAACCCATGGGAGCGCATCACCGAACTGGTCGGCGGCGGTTGGTAGCTGGTGCTGTCCTGGGTGAGGTTGGCGCCGCTGATGGTGGTAGCGCCGAGGTTGACCGCGCCATCTGTAGGCACCGGCTCCAGCGCCAGGGTGCGGGCGTCGATCTGGCGGAACGTGAAGCCGGACTGGCTCAACAGGCGTTGCAGCGCCTGGCTCGCCGTCATCGGCCCACTGACCGCCGGGGCATTGAGGCCGTAGGGCGCTTCATCGGTATAGATCACGCTGATGCCGGTGACCCGGCTGAACTCGCTCAGGGCCTGCGGCAATGGTTTGGCTGCCAGGGCAAAATTGAACTGGGCGCTGTGCTGCTCCTGCGCACGTGCAACGCTCAAGGGCAGCAACGCCAGCCCCGACACCGCCAAGACCGAAGCTCCCAGCCACTGTTTTACCCAACCGCCCGCCGTCGACTTCATGCTCTGAGAACCCGTGTTGAAAACGCTGTTAATGCGAATAGATCGCAGTTTCAAGCACTACACGGATGGGGCGCAGGTTTACCTCACATGGGTTTGCAACTATTTTTGTTTTTGCCGCCCTCAAGGCTACTCGCTGCCAGGCACTCCTTGGCACTCTTCTTCAATTTCTTGATCAAGCGCTCCTGACGCAGCGCCTCGCCCTTGCTCGCACATTGCTCGGTATAGACCAACGCCACGGCAGGGCTGGACAGAAAAAACCGTGCGCCCTTGCCGCTTTGGTGCGAGGCAAATCGGCGCACCGGGTCATTGCTGATGCCGCAGTACAGCGAGCCGTTGGCAGCACGCACCAGGTAGACGAACCAGGGTTTGGGTTCAGAGGGATCAGTCACAAGTCGATGTCGGCAAACCAGAAGAGCGCCAATCTTATCAACGCCCGGCCTGAAATGCCTTCAAGCCTTTGAGCGCCTGGGCACGTACCGCGTTTTTCAACGCGGGCGACCAACCCAGCAACAGGCCCTTGAGGCCCAACGCCTGGCGCGACCAACGCCACAGGTCGAAGTGGTCGTGATGCTCACAGATCTTGCCGTCACGGAACACGAACCGCGCACCGATATCGTTGACCACGGTATTGCCGGTGGCGCTGAACAAATACGTCGCCACCCAATGGGCACTGCCGCTGCTGTCATCGCTGCGCACATGGTCGTACGTCAGGGAAAAATCCTTGGCCCGCGTGGTAAGCATGCGCCACATATCACCGGCGTCTCGCCCGCGCAGTTCGCCGAACGCCGGGTCGCTGAAGACCACATCGTCGGTGTAGCAAGCGGCCATGGCCTCGGCGTCAAGGCGCTCAAAGGCCTCATAGAAGCGGTGGATCAGGGCATCGTGGGCAGCACTCATGGGCAGGTTCCGCAGCAATTATTGTCAAGCCTGCACGATAATCCGCGCAGGCCGCGAAGACCATGGGCATTCATGACAAAAATAGCGCTGCCGTCGATCGGGATCTCTTCAGCGGTCGGCAGTGCGGACTTGGACACTAGCGGCTATCAATGCAGGCACGTTGCAACTGACCTCCGTCAGGGTCGCATCACTTACGGTCGATTAACCCGCGGTAAAACGGGCACAAGCAAGTACACCGCCCAATGGATATTTCGTCTCAATTAATTTGACCGGAAATTTAAACAACTCTCAACTAATGCCAGCAGGCGCGAACAACAAGTTAGAGCACTTAGCGCACTAGCCCCATACAACTAATACGAATCCTGCGCTTGGCCTTTAGTTAAACCGCTGTCATAAAACTGCAACTTTCTAAGGCACCATTCCCGATGCACGCGCATAGGCGAACAGTTCCACGTCGGTAGAGATACTCAGCCGCTGCATCGCTGTACTTTTCTGTTTGCTGATGGTGGAAATACTCCGGTGGACCTTGGCCGCGATCTGGCTGACAGTCATGCCGCTGGCCAACATACGCACCACCTCGCTCTCCTTGCCGGACAACTGCGGCTCATGGGACTGATTGCCTGTCCCCGCCTCCACCAGTTGCACCCGCAGGCATTCACTGGCGAAGGTCTGGCCTGCGCACACGGCTTTGATCGCCAGGGGCAACTCCTTGGCAGACGCACTTTTGGCGACCACCGCCTTGGCACCATGGGCGAAGGAGGCGCGCAAGGTAGCAACGTTGGCGAACATCGTCACCAGGATCACCGGCACGTTCGGGTACTGACGACGCAGCAGGCTCAACAGGCTGTAGCCATCGGCTTGCTGACCGCCCGGCATTGCAAAATCGGTGACCAGCACATCACATGCCGTAGTACTCAACACCCCGAGCAGTTGATCGGGACCGTCGGCTTCGCCGACCACCTTGCACTTGCCATTCGCCTCAATCACGACTCTCTGCCCGACTCGGACAATAGGGTGATCGTCAGCAATAATTACTCGAAGCATAGATACCTACGAATGGTGGCAACTTGAATCCGCGCAAAATACCCCTGCCAGCGATTATCAACAACTGCTAACAAAGACCCGCTTGCAGCCGAAACCAATGTTTAGTAGTGGCTACTTTTTGGACTACAACATAATAGGAAACTACCTACAGCAAAAACTAGACTTCCAAATAACTTAAACCCTCTGCAAACACCTTTCATAGAGTGGACAGATAATCGAGATAGGTGCGCAAGCGTGCCTGGAACAATACCAACTCCGCCTGGTGCGCAGACACGCCATCGCGCTGAACCTGCTCGATCAACCTCACCGCACAGGACTCCAGCCCCGCCGCTCCTACAAACACCAGGCTACCCGTCAATCGATGCAGGCGTTCAGCGGTCAATGATGCGTTCAATGCGGCACAGGCACGACCTAACAGGTCGTGATCTTGCCAAGCCTCGACCAGCAGATTTTCCAACAGTTGATTGACCACTTGTTCGCTGCCAAACGTCGCGACCAGGCTCGCGCGGGCGGGCCACCCCGAAACCCGCGCAACAGACTCCTCACCGATGGGCACGTGATCGGCATCCGGGAGCCATCGCGCCAGTACGGCACGTAATTGTTCCAGGGTCAGAGGCTTGAGTAGCCACGCATCGATGCCCGCGTCGCAGCAGCGCTGGGGGCTGTCGTTTTGCAGGTCGGCGGTCAACGCGATGATCGGCACTCGCCTCAAGCCGAAGTGGTGCTCATATTGGCGAATGGCGCGGGCCATGCTGTAACCGTCCATGACGGGCATCTGGCAATCAGTGATCACCAGGTCAAAGGGCCGACGGGCATAAGCCACCCGCCCGAGATACCCGTCGGCGACCAGCTCATGGCCCAACCCGAGTTTTTGCAGCAAGCAACCCAGCAATAGACGGTGGGCTGAATGGTCCTCCGCCACCAGGACATGCAACTGCCGCCAGTGAGGCGGGGGAGTAACAGGCGATTTCGATTTGCGGCTCGCGCCTGCGGTTGAACCTGACAGCGAACCCATCAGTACCTCTTCGTAGCTATTGATCCGGCAGCAACCTTCGGCACTGGCGCAATAGCCATAGAGGCCTACTCAGGCAGCAACGATCGCCACATTCCTTTGAATGCTATCGACAAAAAACCAATAACCTTTTGAATGGCTTAAAGCCGATACAACAACTACGAAAAAACGCGAACTCACCCTATTCGATCCACCCTGCCAATGTCGTATTAGTTGTATTTCCCCCGCGCACGCTCCTCGCTAAATTGTGCCCCACCCCAAAAGAGGGACGGCTTGCCACTCCCCGGCAGCCGCAAAAAATATCGAGACCGTCGCATCGACAACCACTCGCCGACACCAGCGCGGGCGTTGCGTTGCACACACCTCTATCTGCCAGCCTGCAATGGAAAAAACAGAAAAATGAAGAGCCCTGTAGCCCTATTGAGCAGTGCCCTGCTGCTCGCCATGAGTTCATCGGTATTCGCAGCCAGCAGCGTGGACCTGGCCGTCAAAGGGCTGATCACACCCAGCGCCTGTGCACCTAGCCTTTCAAGCGGCGGGATTGTCGACCACGGAAAAATTTCGGCCAAGGATTTGAGGCTGGATGGATGGACCGTGCTTAAAAGTCACAACCTGCAACTGGGCATCACGTGCGATGCGCCAACCCTGCTAGCCCTGAAGGGCATTGATAACGTTGGTGACGCCCACGATCCGATGAACAGCTATGGCCTGGGCTTGGTCAGCGGAAAAAAATTAGGCAGTTTCTCCCTGACCTTAAGCAATCCGATCGCCGATGGCGCAGCGATCTCCATGATTGAGTCCTCGGATAACGGCCTCACCTGGCGGGCAAGTTTCCCGGGTGACATGTGGCCAGCCTCCTACCTCGCTTCGTTTGGCGACAACACCACCGGCAGCTGGGCACCCACCCCGGTCCAGCAGGTGTTGGCAGACCTCATGGTGGCAACCATCATCGCGCCGACAGCAGGAATGGATCTGACCACAGAGGTTCCAATCAACGGGTCCGCCACGCTTGAAGTCAAATACCTATAACGCCTCTGCCCCATGCCCAAGGAGATTCACTGACATGAATGTTTTTGCATCCAGCCTGCTAGGTGCCTTGCTGCTCTGCCCGACCGCTTTCGCCGCCAGCAACACAGACTTGCTCGTGCGCGGCAGCATCACCCCCAGCGCTTGCTCACCAGTCATCGCAGGCGGCGGGACTGTGGACTTCGGCAAGGTGTCGGTCAAGGACCTCAACACCGATACCTACACCGATCTGCCCAGGGAAACCATGCTGTTGAGTGTGCGCTGCGACGGGCCGACGTACTTCACCCTCAACACCATCGACAACCGTTCAGGCACCGCCGCCAGCCACTTCAGCTGGCATGGGCTGGGCACCACACCCAGCGATGAAAAAGTCGGCGATGCCGGGCTGGGTCTCTATTTGCCCGTGGCCGACGGCGTCTCCGTGCGCACCATCACCTCAAGGGATGGCGGCGTGACCTGGATGCCTTCGGTGATGCTCAGCCATACCTTGCTGACGGCGATCGCCCACAGCGACGACGTGATACCGATTGCAGTTCAGGAACTGGACGCCGAGATCCGCCTGATCACCCACATCGCACCTGCCAACAACCTGACGTTGACCGACGAAGTCCCTATCGACGGTCACGCCACCGTACAAGTCAATTACCTTTAAGGAGTCCCTACGATGAAAACCCGATTGACCACCCTGGCCGCCGGCGTATTGCTGCTCGGCTCGGCCACCACCTTCGCTGCCTCCAGCGTGGACCTGGCCGTCAAAGGCCTGATCGTGCCCAGCGCTTGCACACCCAGCTTGTCCGGCGGTGGCGTGATCGACCATGGCAAGATTTCCGCCAAGGACTTGAATACAGACAGGGAGACATTTCTCGGTAGACAGACCCTGGCAATGACAGTCAATTGTGACGCCCCGATTCAGTTTGCCCTGCACTCGGTGGATAACCGTGCAACTTCAAGCCCGTCAGGCTCAGGATATTATGGGCTGGGCTTTATCAACGAGACCCAGCAACTGGGTTATTACTACATCCGCATGAGCAACCCGGTCGCCGATGAAGGCGTGGTAGTGCAGACGATTTCCTCCACTGACCTTCAGAATTGGATGAGATGGCCAGAGTGGGACGCAGGCCTGTACATGTCGGTGGCCTCGATGGAGGACCACACCCAGCCCCTGGCAGTTAAGGATTTGACCGTCGACCTGAACGTGTACACCGCTATCAACCGCGCCGATGGCATGGACCTGAGCAACGAAGTGACCATCGACGGCTCCGCCACCCTTGAAGTGAAGTACCTCTGACCCATGGCCCCCATGCCCTTACCCTTGAAGGGCATGGGCTTCGCCGTGGGCTGTGCTCACCCGTGCCAGTGATGAATCGATGACTATGTTCACCCGTTTCTTTACCGTGCTGTTGTTATCCCTGTGCGCTGCGGCCAAGGCCAGTGCGGGCACCGCTGCCGAGCTTACGGTAACCGGTCGCGTGACACCGGATGCCTGCTATATCGAGCTGTCGGATGAAGGCTTTGTCGACCACGGAAAGATCCCCGCACACACCCTCCTTGTCGACGAATTCACCGTGCTGCCCAGCCGACAACTCGAACTGCAGGTGCAATGCGCCAGGCCCATGCTGTTTGCGCTGGTGGGTATCGACAATCGTGCGGAGTCTTCCCTGGCACCGGATTTTTTCTATGGGCTGGGCAGAAACATCCATGCACCGGACGAGCGTCTCGGCTCCGTGGCGTTGTCGTACCGCAACCCAGTGGGGGACTCCCAGGCCATGCAAGTCCTGGCCTCCACCAACAGCGGCGAAAGCTGGACGCCCGAGCCCAATGGCTATCCACGATCCTATATGGCATTTGCTCCGACGGGCGACCGTCAGCCCGACTTCATCAGCCAGTTGAGGGTCCAGCTTCAAGTGGACACCGCCATCAACTTTTCGCAGTACCTGACCCTGAATCAGGAAGTGCCCCTCGACGGCTCCATCGTCCTGGATTTGCGTTACCTCTGACCCACTCATTTCGCCTAATGGAAAACCCATCATGACGATGACATGCTCAAACACCGCGTTCGGCCTTATTGCCCTGCTGCTGATATTCGGCAACCAAGCAAAGGCTGACGGCATGGTCCCGGACACCTCCGTGGTGATCGTCCACGAGGCCGATGGTGAAGCTTCCGTTTCGGTGACCAACTCCGACAGCCAGCTCTCGTTGTTGCATGTGACCTTGCAGGATATTCCGGAAGACACCGAACCCCTGCTGGTGGTGACGCCGCCGCTGTCCCGAGTCGAAGCGTCCAAATCCCAGTTGGTGCGCTTTATTCTGCAAAACCAAAAACCGTTGCTCACCCAGCGGCTCAAACGCGCCGTGTTCGAAGGCATGCCCCAGGGCCGCGCAGCCACTGCCGCCGGTCATGCCCGCGTGGGCGTGACCGTGCGCCAGAACCTGCCGGTGATTGTGCATCCCAAGGGCCTGGCACCCAATCGCAGCCCCTGGACCGGCCTGACATGGACCCTGCGCGACGGCCAATTGCAGGTGCGTAATGACACGCCTTATGTGGTGCGCCTGGCCCAGGAGCTGCGACTGTTGCCCGGCGACGGCAAGGCGATGCTGCCGCGCACCTACGTGCTGCCAGGTGAAGCCTTGAGCGTGCCTGCCAGCGGTGGCCAAGCCAAGACGGTGAGGCTGCAACCGGCCACTGTGTACGGGTTTGCGGTCAAGGCCTACGACGCCCCCATCACCCTCTGACAGAAAACCACAGGCGTCGCCAAGACCGCCGCCTGGATAACGAAGTGACGGCTTATCGACCGTCACCAGAACGCCCAAAGCCCCGAACCCAATGAGGGCTGTGCGTTCACTAAACGAGTACCTTGCGTGAAAACAGTATTGAGTTACCGTGACGGCGAAGCCGTGCCCATTCGCCCAGCCTTGCCGCTGGTGTTGCTGCTGTATGCGCTTATGCCGGACAACGCGTGGGCCGACGACAGCAGCCCCGCAGGCTTCGACGCCCAGACCTTGCATCAGCGCGGCATCGATCCACAGTTGGCCAGCCTGCTGCTGGCAACACCGCGCTTTGCCGCCGGCCGTCATAGCGTCAACCTGCGGGTCAATGGCCTGCGCCGGGGACGCCTGGAGGTCAGTTTCGATCCACAGGGCAACCCCTGCCTGGACCGTGCGTTGCTGGACGCCGCCAACCTGGTGATACCCGCTGAACCCGTGGGTTGTCAGGATTTTCTCGTGCGGTATCCGCAAAGCCTGGTGGAACCGGACCCGTCGACACTGACGTTGGCACTGGTCGTGCCCACCGAAGCACTGCGCCCCGTGCAACAGGATATCTCGGGCTACCAGACCGGCGGGTTTGCCGGGATGCTCAACTACGACCTGAGCGGGTTCTACAACCGCTTCGGCGAAGACGCCAGCCGGTTTGGCTCAGCCAATACCGAAGTCGGCTTCAACGCCGGCGACTGGATCGTGCGCAGCCGCCAGGTGCAGACCTGGCAGGATGGCTTATCGCGCAGCACCCACTTGGAGGCCTATGCGCAACGGACCTTCGCCAGCCATCAGGCAGTGCTGCAGGCCGGGCAGATCAACCTCTATAACCCGGTGTTGTCTGGCGCACAGATCACCGGCGTCCAGGTGCTGACCGAGCACGCCCTTCAGGAGCAAGGCCAGAGCGCACAAATCCAGGGGATCGCCAACAGCCCGGCACAGGTAGAAGTGCGCCAGAACGGCGCGCTGATTCACTCCACCGTGGTGCCTGCCGGGCCGTTTGTGCTGAACGATGTACGTCGCCTGAATACGCGCTCGGATGTCGAAGTCACGGTCAAGGAAAGTGTCGGCGGGGAACGACGTTTCACTGTACCCGCCGCCATGCTCGGTCTCGGCCTGCCTGCGCCCGGGTATTCGGTCGCAGCGGGGCGCGTACGTAACGTCGGCGGGGCCGAAGCAGAGGCGCCGTGGGTGGTCAGCGCCGGTTGGACCGGGAACTTGCATCCGCAACTGACCCTGGGCAGTGGCGTGCTGGCGACCGGCGAGTATCGCTCGGCGGGCGCTAGCTTGGGCTGGCTGCCGTGGCTGGACAGTCAGATACAGGTGTCTACCCAATTGTCCAACACCCAGTCGTGGGAAAAAGTCTCGGGCGTGCAGACCGATCTTTCCTGGTCACAGCGCCTGAGCGAGCGATGGTCGTTCAGCGCCGCCAATTCCTGGCGCAGCAGCGGCTACCGCGAACTGGAGGAAAGCACCTACGAGCGCGACGGCAGTCAGCGCAACTCACGCTATCGCGACCAGCAAAGTATCAACCTGGGGTGGTCACATCCGCAGTTGGGCGCATTCAGCGCCGGCGTTTCACGTTCGAGCACCTTCGATGGCAACAGCAGTAGCCGCGCGCTCGCAGCGTGGGGCACGAGCATTGGCGCAGTCTCGTTATCGGCCAGTGCCGAGTGGCAGATGGGCGGACGCCAGCAACAGGACAACGCGGTCTACCTCACTGTCAGCGTGCCGTTGGGCGAAAGCCGCCGGCTGCGCAGTTGGGTGCGCAACTCCGGCGGCCAAAACCGTACCGGTCTGGGCCTGACCGAACAGCTTGACGACCAACTGAGCTACCGCGTCAGCGCCGAACACGACAGCAGTGACCATGAAGTGGAAACCAGCGTGGGCATTTCGGCATTGCCACGCTATACCCAACTCGACTTGAGCTACAGCCGCTCCGATGCCGAGCGTTCGAGCTACCAGGGCGGCGCCCGCGGCGGTGTGGTCGTGCATGGCGACGGTATGACATTTACCCCCTACCCGGTGCGCGACACCTTCGCTCTGGTTTCCGTCGGCGACATGAGCGGCATCAAACTCAGCACCCCCAGTGGCCCGGTATGGACCGACTGGCAAGGCCAGGCCGTGGTGTCGCAGGTGGCCGCCTACGGGCGCAGCCCAGTGGAAGTGCAGACCCGCTCTCTACCGCGCAACGCCGACATCAACAATGGCCTGGCGGTGATCTCGGCCGGGCGTGGCGCTGTCGATCGGGTCGAGTTCGGCGTGGGCCTGACCCGCCGCATGCTGCTCACCGTCAGCGACGATCGGGGAAACCCCATGCCGGTGGGAGCGTCCGTTACGACGAACACAGGTGAGTTCATCACCTTGGTGCAGGACGCCAGCCAGGTGTTCCTGCCCAATGTGCTGGACCAAGGAGCGCTGTGGATCACCACCTCGCAAGGCGAACGCTGTGAATTGCGCTACGAACTGCCGGCAAAAGCCGACCCTACGGTGTATTTCGAAACCGCACCTGCTCGTTGCCACACACCATGAGAACTACTGCCATGCACCCTGCAATCTGTTTGCGCCACGTGAGCCTGGGGTTATTGCTCGCGTTTGCCGGCACTGCTCAAGCCTTTGAGGAATGCCAAATCAACCTCAGCGAACCGCTGGTGGATTTGGGCTTGATGAGTCGCCTGGCGCAAAGCGACAGTGCGCCGCAACGCCTGCTCGGCGAGCGCCGTTTGAGCCTGACGTTCACCTGCCCCCAGGCCCAGGACCTGAGCCTGTTTTATCGCGGCACCGCCGCCTCCGCGCAACACCTGCAATTCACTCCCAACGGCAGCTACGCCATCGAGGTCGGCAACGCCGTACTCGACGGTCGGGCGGTGGAACTGGGCTTGTTGCCCGGCGCAGGCCAGGCGCCGGTGAGCAGCGCCAGCGTGCTGGAATGGCGGCCCGACCATGGCATCGCGCCGCTGCACCAAGGCACGGTATTGCAGGGCAAAACCCTGGCGTTGCAGTTGACGCTGCGCGCCTGGGCCGACCCGGCCGTCACCCAGGTACGCGACGCCACCACCTGGGAAGTCAGCGGGATGATGTACCACAGCGCAAGCGGGCGTTACCGCGAGCTCACGTTGCGCGCCCACTTCGCGCCGACCGCCTGCCAACCGACACTGTCGGACCAGGGCGTCGTGGACTACGGCACGCTGTACGCCAAGGATCTGAGTGCCACCCACGAAACACCGCTACCCACGCGCACCGTACGTCTGAGCGTGACCTGCGATGCTCCGGCCCGCTTCGGCCTGCGCATGAAAGACAACCGCGATGGCTCGGCTACCGGCGGCACCGATGAAACGGCCTATGGCCTGGACCTGGACGCCAGCAACAACAAAATCGGACGTTTCTACCTGACGGTCGACCCAGCGGAATTCAGCGCCGACAGCGTGTCCACGCTGTATCGCACTGACTCCACCAGCAATGGCGCAGCCTGGAGCAGTTCCACTGCGCGGCAGATCCCCATGGCTGCCAACAGCCTCATGGGCTTTACCGACAAGACCGGCGTGACTACGGGCCCGCTCGCCATACAGGTCCTGACCGGCACGATGCGCATCAAGACGTACCTGGCCCCCATCCAATCGCTGGATCTGCGCGACGTCGTGCGTATCAATGGGTCCGGCACCCTCGAAATCATTTACTTGTAGGAGTGCGTACCATGAAAATTCCTGCCCTTTGCAGCCTGCTGTTATTGACCAGCGCTCAGGCGGCGCTGGCGGCCTCGACGGTGGACCTCAGCGTCCAGGGGTTGGTCACGCCCGCCGCGTGCCTGCCACAACTGTCAAACGGCGGTCTGATTGACTACGGCAAAATATCTCAACAAGACTTGAACCTGGAAACCCGCACCCGTCTTCCCGCCAAGACCCTGTTCTTCGGCATGGCGTGTACCGGCCCGGTACGTTATGCCCTGCGCATGCAAGACAACCGCAGCGACTCGACCCTGGTCGAAAGCGAGATTTACTACGGGCTGGGATTCGACAGCAACGGCACGCCCCTGGGCGTCTACTCCATGACCTTCGATCCTCGGCAGACCCAGGCCAGCAACAACGGGCAACTCTACGGCACCGAATCCACCACCGGGGGCCTGGCATGGCGCACGTCCAACCTCAACCCCATCGACATCGGTTCCCGCAGCTACCTGGGCTTTACGTCGATCGAGGGCAGCGTCAGCGGCCCCACCGCCATTGGCATAATAGGCAGCCACGTCACGGTGCAGACCGTGATCAATGCTCGCAAGAATCTGGACTTGAGCACGCAAACCCCGATTGACGGCTCGGCCACGCTGGAGGTGGTTTATCTCTAGACCCTCTCGCAGGTGACGCACACGTAGCGCGCACGTCCGGCGCCCAGGCCCGCCACGATGGCGCCGAGGCCGATCACTGCGAAGATCCAGCCGATGGCCGTCCAGCCGCCGGTCCAGTCATGCACCACGCCCACAGCGAAAGGGCCAAGGGACGCCAGGGTATAACCGACCCCCTGGGCCATGCTCGACAGGTTGGCGGCTACGTGAGCGTCACGCGAGCGCAGCACAATCAAGGTCAGCGCCAGGCTGAAGGTACCGCCCTGCCCCAGGCCGAGCAGAATCGCCCATCCCCACAAACCGTCCAGCGGCGCATACAGGCAACCGAACAGGCCGCCGAGGGTCAGCAGCATCACCACCACAATCGCCAGGCGCTGGTCCTTGCCACGGGTGGCCAGCCATGGCGCGGCCAGGGAACTGAACAATTGCACAATGATCGAGCCGGACAACGCCAGTCCTGCCTCTGTGGCACTCAGGCCACGACCGATCAGAATCGACGGCAACCAGCCGAACACGATGTAGGCCAGGGACGATTGCAGGCCCATGTACAAGGTCACTTGCCAGGCCAGCGGGTCACGCAGCAGCCCCTTCACACGGTAAGCGACGCGATGGGCGCCGTGCTTCTGCCCGACTTGCGGCAACCAGAACAACGCCGCCAATAGCGCTGGCAGAATCCAGAACCCCAGGCCAAGGGGCCAACTGTCGCCGAAGTAATGACTCAACGGTACCGTGGCCCCTGCCGCCAATGCGGCGCCCAGGCACAGGGCCATGGTGTAGACGCCGGTCATGGCGCCCGCACGTGCGGCGAAGTCGCGCTTGACGATACACGGCAGCAATACGCCGATGATGCCAATGCTGGCGCCGGCAATCAGGCTGCCGGCAAACAGGCCCACTTCCCCGAATGAACTGCGCAGGATGATCCCGCCAGCCAGCGCCAGCAAGACGCCGAACACCACCCGCTCAGCCCCAAAGCGTCGGGCCAGGATCGGCGCAGTGGGCGCGAACAGGCCCAGGCACAACACCGGCAGGGTAGTCAGTAAACCGGCTTGCGCGGCCGACAGGCCCAGGCTGCTGGAGACATCAGCCAACAGCGGCGACAGGCTCGACAATGCCGGGCGCAAGTTGAGCGCCACCAGGATCAGGCCCAGCAACAGCAACCAGGGCCGGCTCACCAGCGGGTGGCTATCTTGCACCACGTCATCATCGGCCTCGGCGTCAATCAACAACTCTTCAAGTTCGGGTGTGTGTTGGGTTTCAGGGTTCATTGATCAACTGCCGGCAGAGGGATTTGGCACGTTCGG
Source organism: Pseudomonas sp. MF7453 (assembly GCF_016405455.1). Lineage (NCBI taxonomy): Bacteria > Pseudomonadati > Pseudomonadota > Gammaproteobacteria > Pseudomonadales > Pseudomonadaceae > Pseudomonas > Pseudomonas sp. MF7453. Next base: position 374,522 of record NZ_JAEKCN010000003.1, read on the forward strand.
GGTCTTGCTGCTCCACGGCGTCAAGCAGGGCAATGTGCAAGTCGAACACGGCCTGGCGACGCGGTGAAAGGTTCAGGGTCTGGCGCAACTGCGCGCCGACGATGGCGGAGAAATACTGATACAGCTCGCTCAAGGCCGGGTTGTGTGCGGCATCCACCAAACGTTGGTGAAACGCCAGGTCGGCGCTGATATAGGCCTCGAGGTCGCCCTGATACAGCGCGGCGCTGGCATCCAGCGCAGTGCGCAATGCTCGCAGGTCACTTGCAGTGCGGCGTTGTGCAGCGAGGCCGATGGCTTCCACTTCCAGAATTTGCCGCGTCTCCTGCGCCTGCCCCAGGGTGCAATGGGACAACGCACGCATCGTGCCCAACGGGTCGGTCATCGAGCGCAGATAACTGCCGTCGCCCTGACGAATTTCGATCAACCCGGAGAATGCCAATACACGCATGGCTTCACGCACGGTGTTACGGCTGATACCCAGCTCGGCGCACAGTTCGGGCTCGGTGGGCAGGCGTTCGCCAACGGCCCACACACCCTGCGCAATGCGCAAACGCAGTTGTTCCAGCGCCTGGTCAACCAGCGAGCGTTTGATCAGCGGGGCGATGTCTGTCATGGGTTTAACGCTTTCGTCCAATCATGGGATGAATTTTCCTACAGCCTATTAGGAGTCACCTACAAAGGCAACGCACTAGGGTTTTTAGGCAGGGAAAGGAGCAGTATTTTCGATTGGTAAAATTACCCTCAGAGGGTAATTATTGGACTCAGGTGTCTTATGGAAAAGTACACACCTCATTACGATTTAGCCCTGATCAAGGCGCAAGTCATCCGGCTGGGCAACAGAGCCTTTACTGCAACCGCGCGGGAGAGCGCTCGACAACTTGAATTGAGCATCGGCCAGATGCGGTTGGCGGTTTGCGCCCTTGAAACGCGAATGTTGTACAAATCGATGACAACCTATGCAGATCACCGGATATGGCAGGACGTCTATCTGATCAAAATGTACGGTATGGAGATTTACATCAAGGTGACTCACCGCCCAGGCGGCGAAGCTCCCGTAATCTCCTTCAAGGAGAAAACCTTATGAAAACCCAACAATGCGTGAATTGCGGAACCCATGATGGAATGCAGTATTTCGCAGGTCGCACCTTCACCATCAACACACGCGGCATGATGCGCGACATTCCAAACATCGCGGGCTGGGAATGCCAGGTTTGTAAGGAAATCGAATTCGATCATGACGATGACAGCGCAGAGCGTTATTCCGACGCCAGTGACCGATTATTGATGGATGGCAAAAAAATCATCGCGGCTGAAATGAAGCGAATCCGTCGCAAACTGCACCTCACTCAGAAGGAGGCAGTGAAGCTGTTGACTGTGCGCGGGCAAAACTCGTTTTCTCGCTACGAAAGGGCTGAGGTTTTCCCTCCTGAACCATTGTTTACACTTATGCGCCTACTGGATAAGCATCCGCATCTGCTGGCCGAGATCGAGGCGCTCAATGTCGGCGATGACCTCAATCGCCTGCTCATTGCAAAAGATCAGCAACAACGTGCGGCCCAAGCCTCCTGAACCATGCCGTGTAGGAGCGAGCTTGCTCGCGAGAAACGTCAACGATAACGCGTGTTTCCTGATTGAACGCGGCGCCTGTGAGTTTTTCGCGAGCAAGCTCGCTCCTACAAAAAGCCTTAACTGAACGGTATCAGGCCAGGTTTATTTTTTAACCTTCCATCAATGCAGTATCTGGCTCAAGAACAACTTGGTCCGCTCATTCTGCGGGTTATCAAAGAAGTCATTCGGCGCCGCCTGCTCGACGATCTCGCCCTTGTCCATGAATATCACGCGGTTGGCCACGGTGCGGGCAAAGCCCATTTCGTGGGTCACGCACAACATGGTCATGCCGTCTTCGGCCAGGCCGATCATGGTGTCCAGTACCTCTTTGACCATCTCCGGGTCCAGCGCCGACGTCGGCTCATCGAACAGCATGATTTTGGGTTTCATGCACAGCGCACGGGCAATCGCCACACGCTGTTGCTGGCCACCTGAAAGCTGCCCGGGAAACTTGTGGGCCTGCTCCGGAATGCGCACGCGCTCCAGGTAATGCATGGCGATTTCCTCGGCCTTGCGCTTGGGCATCTTGCGCACCCACATCGGCGCCAGCGTGCAGTTTTGCAGGATGGTCAGGTGTGGGAACAGATTGAAGTGCTGGAACACCATGCCCACTTCACGACGGATCGCTTCGATTTGCTTGAGGTCGTTGGTCAGCTCCACCCCATCGACCACAATGCGGCCTTGCTGGTGCTCTTCAAGGCGGTTGAGGCAGCGGATGGTGGTGGACTTGCCCGAGCCCGACGGGCCGCACAGCACGATACGCTCCCCCTGCTTGACGTTGAGGTTGATGTCTTTCAACACGTGGAACTGCCCGTACCACTTGTTGACGCCCTGCATCTGAATAATGCCTTCAGGGCTCACAGGCTGTTTGATTGCTTCGCTCATCAAAAAACTCCTAACGCTTGTGGCCAGTGTCGAGCTTGCGTTCCAGATGCATGGAATAGCGCGACATACCAAAACAGAAAATCCAGAACACCAGGGCGGCGAACACGTAGCCTTCGGTGGCCATGCCCAGCCATTTGGGGTCGGCGGCGGCTTGCTTGACGCTGTTGAGCAAGTCGAACAGGCCGATGATGATCACAAGGCTGGTGTCCTTGAACAGGGCAATGAAAGTGTTGACGATCCCAGGGATCACCATCTTCAAGGCTTGCGGCAAAATCACCAGGCCCATGCTGCGCCAATAGCCCAGACCCATCGCCGCAGCGGCTTCATATTGGCCCTTGGGAATCGCCTGCAAACCACCGCGCACCACTTCGGCCACATAGGCCGACTGGAACAGGATCACACCGATCAACGCCCGCAGCAGCTTGTCGAAGTTCATGCCTTCGGGCAGGAACAGCGGCAGCATCACCGACGACATGAACAGCACCGTGATCAACGGCACGCCGCGCCAGAACTCGATGAAGGTCACGCAGACCACCCGAATGGCCGGCATGTTCGAACGCCGTCCCAGCGCCAGCACAATGCCTAGCGGCAAGGCGCCGGCGATGCCCACGGTGGCGATCACCAGGGTCAGCATCAGGCCGCCCCATTGGCTGGTCGCCACGTTGCTCAGCCCGAACACACCGCCGTGCAGCAAGCAGTAGGCGATGATCGGGTACAGCACCAGAAAGCCCAGGCCGTAAATCGCCTTGCGTGGGAAACGCGAGATGAACAACGGCGCCACGCCGACGATGGCCAGCCAGACCGTCATGTCTACGCGCCAGCGCAGGTCGACCGGGTAATAGCCATACATGAACTGCCCGAAGCGCTGTTGGATAAACACCCAGCAGGCGCCCTCTTTGGTGCAATCGGCGCGGGTGGTGCCCACCCAGTTGGCATCGAGGATGGCCCAGTGCAGGATCGGTGGCACCACCAGGTACACCAGGTAGATCGCCAGCAAGGTCAGCAGTGTATTGAGCCAGCTCGAGAACAAGTTGGCGCGCATCCAGGCCACCGGCCCGAAGACTTTGCTCGGCGGTGGCATATCAGGTTTGAACGTATGCGTAGTCATGGGTGTGTCCTCACCGCTCGATCAGCGCAATGCGCTTGTTGTACCAGTTCATCAGCAAGGAAATGCTGATGCTGATCGCCAGGTACACGCTCATGGTGATGGCAATGACTTCAATGGCCTGGCCGGTCTGGTTGAGCACCGTGCCGGCAAACAGCGAAACCATTTCCGGATAACCGATACCGGCGGCCAACGACGAGTTTTTCGCCAGGTTCAGGTATTGGCTGGTCAGCGGCGGAATGATCACGCGCAACGCTTGCGGGATGATGACCTTGCGCAGCGTCGGCCCCGGGCGCAGGCCCAGTGAACGTGCCGCTTCGGTCTGGCCATGGCTGACGGACTTGATGCCCGAGCGCACGATCTCGGCAATGAACGCTGCCGTGTACACCGTCAGCGCCAGGGTCAACGCCAACAGCTCAGGGATCAGTACCCAGCCGCCGACGAAGTTGAAGCCAGCAAGCTTGGGCATTTCCCAATGCAATGGCGTACCGAAGATCAACACGCACAACGCCGGGATCACCACCAGCAGCGCCAGGCCCGCCCAGAATTTATGGAAAGGAACCCCCGTCGCTTCGAAGCGCTTGTTGGCCCAGCGGGTCATCAGCACGATGGCAACGATAGCGACCAACAGGCTGGCGACAAACGGCCAGAACCCATCGGACGCCAGTGCTGCCGGCATGTTCAAGCCACGGCTGCTGACAAAGAAGGTGTCACCGAAGTTATGGCTGTTGCGCGGCCCTGGCATGGTCAGGAACACCGCGAAGTACCAGAACAGGATTTGCAGCAGCGGCGGAATGTTGCGGAACACCTCCACATAGACCGTCGCCAGCTTGTTGATCATCCAGTTGGGCGACAAGCGCGCCACGCCGATGATGAAGCCGAGCAGGGTTGCCAGCACCACACCGATGACGGTCACCAGCAAAGTGTTGAGCAGGCCGATGACAAACACCCGGGCATAGCTGTCCGATTCGGTGTAGTCGATCAAATGCTGCGCGATGCCAAAGCCGGCACTGCGCTCAAGAAAGTCGAAACCGGAAGTAATGCCCCGGTGTTGCAGGTTGGTCTGGGTGTTGTGAAACAGGTACCAGCCCAGCGAGACCACCGCCACAATGGTGATGATCTGGAAGAGCCACGCGCGCACTTTGGGATCGCTGAAGCTGAGCTTCTGCTTGGGTGCGCCGATTAGATTTTGCATGGAATGCCCCGCAAGTAATGGAACAGAACATCACCCGGCGGTTGGCCCACCGGGTGATAGAACCATCAGCGATCAGCGCACAGGGGGTGCGTACTGGATACCGCCGTTGTTCCACAGCGCGTTCAGGCCACGGTCGATTTCCAGCGGCGTGCTCTTGCCCAGGTTGCGCTCGAACATCTCGCCGTAGTTACCCACCTGCTTGACGATCTGTACCACCCAGTCCTTCTTCACTTTCAGGTCTTTGCCGTATTCGCCGTCGGCACCGAGCAGACGCGCAACGTCCGGGTTCTTGGTGGCCTTGGCTTCAGCTTCGACGTTCTTGGAGGTCACACCGGCCTCTTCGGCGTTGAGCATGGCGTAACCCACCCAGCGCACGATGGCCAGCCACTCGTCGTCACCGTTACGCACGACCGGGCCCAGCGGCTCCTTGGAAATGGTTTCCGGCAGCACCACGTAATCTTTCGGCGAAGCCAGCTTGCTGCGCTGGGCAAACAGTTGGGACTTGTCGGAAGTCAGCACGTCGCAACGCCCGGATTCCAGCGACTTGGCGCTTTCATCGGAAGTGTCGAAGGTGATCGGAGTGTATTTGAGGTTGTTGGCGCGGAAGTAGTCGGAGACGTTCAGCTCGGTGGTGGTACCGGCCTGGATGCAGATGGTGGCACCGTCCAGCTCCTTGGCACTTTTCACGCCCAGCTTGTTGTTAACCAGAAAGCCGATACCGTCATAGTAGGTGATGAAGCCCGGGAATTTCAGGCCCATGCCCGCATCGCGGGAACTGGTCATGGTGGTGTTGCGCGACAGGATGTCGACTTCGCCCGATTGCAGCGCGGTGAAACGCTCCTTGGCATTCAACTGGCTGAACTTGACCTTGGTGGCGTCACCAAAAACCGCAGCGGCTACGGCGCGGCAATAGTCAGCGTCGATCCCGAGGATCTTGCCGCTGGCATCCGGCACCGAGAAACCCGGCAAGCCGTCACTCACGCCACATTGCACAAAACCTTTTTTCTGCACGGCATCCAGGGTGGCGCCCGCCTGGGCAAAACCACTGACACCCAGTACAGCCGCCGCGGTGACGATGGCCAGGGTGGACTTCAATACCTTCATTACATACCTCCAATTGCTCTTGTTGTGTCGGAGCTCCAACCTCAGCGCACCCTTATGAGGCGATATCGACCCGTGTTGGCTTTTTTTGGGGTCAAGCAGCATGAGATTTTTGCGGTAATTCCAGTTGCTTTCCCACAGGCGGCAGTCACTGATAGTGTTACCGCCCTGGGAGAGTTCTGACATCGACCTACACATAGCAAGGCGCGTACCAGAGTGCTGGCCGAGTCGTTGCCCGTCTTGTTCAGTGGTAAAAGATTCACCCTTGCGACATTCTCTTAACAGATCAACCTGTCGCGCACCGTCCCGACGCCCCCAATCGAAGCGCGCGCACATATATGGAGCAGACATGACCGACCCCTTGATTCTTCAGCCCACCAAGCCCGCAGACGCTTGCGTTATCTGGTTGCATGGCCTGGGTGCCGATCGCTACGACTTCCTGCCGGTGGCCGAGGCGCTGCAGGAAAGCTTGCTGACCACGCGCTTCGTTTTGCCTCAGGCGCCGATGCGCCCGGTGACCATCAACGGCGGTTATGAGATGCCAAGCTGGTACGACATCAAGGCCATGAGCCCGGCGCGTTCGATCAGCCTGGAAGAACTGGAAACGTCGGCCAAAATGGTCACGGATTTGATCGAGGCACAAAAGAGAACCGGAATAGACGCTTCGCGAATTTTCCTCGCGGGCTTTTCCCAGGGTGGCGCAGTGGTTTTCCACACAGCATTCAAACACTGGGAGGGTCCACTGGGTGGCGTAATTGCCCTCTCCACCTATGCACCCACCTTCGACGATGAACTGGAATTGTCCGCCAGCCAGCAACGCATCCCCGTCCTCTGCCTGCATGGCCAGTACGATGACGTTGTGCAGAACGCCATGGGCCGCAGCGCCTACGAGCATTTGAAGACCCGTAGTGTCACCGTGACATGGCAGGAATACCCAATGGGCCACGAAGTGTTACCCGAAGAGATACGCGATATCGGCGCCTGGTTGACTGAACGCCTGCGCTGAAACCCGCGTTTATGTAGCCGTATGACAGACGCACTACGCCGCGCCCGATTCTTGCATTACACTGGCCGGCGTACATTCCTTAATCAATTAATGAGATGACCGTGCTCAAAGCACTCAAGAAGATGTTCGGCAAAAGCGAGGCTGAGCCGCTCGCGCCTGTTCCCAGTGCTCTTGCCCCCAAGCCCGGCAGCCGCAATGACGGTCCCCAGCCTGGCCGCACCGCGCCTGGCGCCTCACCGAAAAAAACCACGGTGGCGCCGCCTGAACAGGTAACGCCGGCCGAGGCCGCCCCAACGCCTGCGGCCAAGCCTCGTCGCGAACGCGCGCCCAAGCCGCCTGTGACCCCGTGGAAACTCGAAGACTTCGTCGTCGAACCCCAGGAAGGCAAAACCCGCTTCCACGACTTCAAACTGGCTCCGGAACTGATGCACGCCATCCAGGACCTGGGCTTCCCGTACTGCACGCCGATCCAGGCGCAGGTGCTGGGCTTTACTCTGGCGGGCAAAGACGCCATCGGTCGTGCCCAGACCGGCACCGGCAAGACCGCCGCGTTCCTGATCTCGATCATCACCCAGCTGCTGCAAACGCCGCCGCCCAAAGAGCGCTACATGGGTGAACCGCGTGCGCTGATCATCGCCCCGACCCGCGAGCTGGTGGTGCAGATCGCCAAGGACGCCGCCGACCTGACCAAGTACACCGGCCTCAACGTTATGACGTTTGTGGGCGGCATGGACTTCGACAAGCAGCTCAAGCACCTTGAAGCCCGTCACTGCGACATCCTCGTCGCCACCCCGGGCCGCCTGCTCGACTTCAACCAGCGCGGCGACGTGCACCTGGACATGGTCGAAGTGATGGTGCTGGACGAAGCCGACCGGATGCTCGACATGGGCTTTATCCCCCAAGTACGCCAGATCATTCGCCAGACCCCGCCAAAAGCCGAGCGCCAGACCCTGCTGTTCTCCGCCACCTTCACCGAAGACGTGATGAACCTCGCCAAGCAGTGGACAACCGACCCGTCGATCGTCGAGATCGAAGCGCTCAATGTCGCCAGCGAAAACGTCGAGCAACATATCTACGCCGTGGCCGGTGCCGACAAGTACAAGCTGCTCTACAACCTGGTCAACGACAATGGTTGGGAACGCGTGATGGTCTTTGCCAACCGCAAGGACGAAGTGCGCCGCATCGAAGAACGCCTGGTGCGCGACGGCGTCAATGCCGCGCAGCTATCCGGCGATGTGCCGCAGCACAAACGCATCAAGACCCTGGAAGGTTTCCGCGAAGGCAAGATCCGAGTGTTGGTGGCTACCGATGTAGCCGGACGCGGGATCCACATCGACGGCATCAGCCATGTGATCAACTTCACCCTGCCGGAAGTGCCGGACGACTACGTGCACCGCATCGGCCGTACCGGACGTGCTGGGGCTGCGGGTGTGTCGATCAGCTTTGCGGGCGAGGATGACTCGTACCAGTTGCCGTCCATCGAGGCGTTGCTGGGGCGCAAGATCAGCTGTGAGACACCGCCGACGCATTTGTTGCGGGCCGTAGAACGCAAACGCCCTTAAGCTCAAATGCGGTAAAAAATGCGGGAGCGGGCTTGTGTGGAAGCTGGCTTGCCTGCGATGCAGACACCTCGGTTTTTCAGTCACGCCGAGGTGATGCTATCGCAGGCAAGCCAGCTCCCACATTGGTTTCTGCGTCTGGCTGGCTACTTCCAGCGATCCGCTGCGGCGTGGTCACTGCTGCGCCCTTCTACCCAACGCGCCCCCTCGCTGGTGTTTTCCTTTTTCCAGAACGGCGCCCGCATCTTCAAGTAATCCATCACAAACGCACAGGCATCAAACGCTGCCTGCCGGTGCGCACTGGCCGCGCCGACAAACACAATCGGCTCACCCGGCTCCAGCTCGCCAATACGGTGCAGCACCTCCAACTTGAGCAACGGCCAGCGCTGCTCAGCCTCAACGGCGATCTTGGCCAGGGCCTTTTCAGTCATGCCCGGGTAGTGCTCCAGAAACATCCCCGACACCTCGCGCCCGTCATTGAAGTCGCGCACATACCCGACAAAACTCACCACCGCGCCTACGCCCACATTGGCCGCGTGCATGGCGTTGACTTCGGCACCGGGATCAAAGGCTTCGAGCTGCACACGAATGGCCATGGTCAGCCCCCGGTCACTGGCGGGAAGAAGGCGATTTCATCACCGGCTTGCACCGGCTCATCGAGGTCGCACAGTTCTTCGTTGCGTGCGCACATCAGGCTGGTCTCGTTGAGCACTGCAAACTCCGGATCACCGGCCAGCGCCAGGCGCACAGCATCGACCGTAGCAAACTCACCTTCCATCTCCAGCGAATCAAAGCCCACCGCTTCGGCGTAACGCGCAAAAAACAATACGTTGATGCTCATACCTGGTCCGCCTTGAAATGCCCGCTTTTACCGCCCAGCTTTTCCAGCAGGCGAATACTCTCGATGGTCATGCCACGGTCCACGGCCTTGCACATGTCGTAGATCGTCAGCGCAGCGACGCTGGCCGCGGTCAGCGCTTCCATCTCGACGCCGGTCTGGCCGGAGAGTTTGCAGCGCGCCAGGATATGCACGGCGTCCACGCCATCAGCGCGCAGTTCGACCTTGACGCCCGTGAGCATCAGCGGATGACACAAGGGGATCAAGTCACTGGTTTTTTTTGCCGCCTGGATCCCGGCAATGCGGGCCACGGCAAATACGTCGCCCTTGGGGTGAGCGCCGTCGACAATCATTGTCAGGGTTTCGGGCAACATGCGCACCCGCGCTTCGGCCACGGCCTCACGGAACGTCACGGCTTTGTCGGTGACGTCGACCATATGGGCGCGACCTTGGGAATCGAGATGAGTCAGCACAGCGATACTCCTGATCAGGAGCAGCGATTGTAAACCTGTGGGTCAAATTTGCGCAGGGCTGTTTATCCCATTCTGTAGGAGCGAGCTTGCTCGCGAAAAACTCACAGGCGCCGCGTTTACCCAGGGTGCACGCGTTATCGTTGACGTTTTTCGCGAGCAAGCTCGCTCCTACATTCAAGGTTAGAACAGGAAGGTAAACCCGGCATTGATCCCGTTGTTGTTACCACGGTTGGACAACAAGCCGCTGTAGTTCAACGACACCAGGGTGTCCTTGGTCAGGGCCATTTCCGCACTGGCTTTGATCACCGCGCCATCCCGGGCTACGGGTACGCTGTTGACGGCAAAAGCGGTGTCGCTGCCGGCAAACCTCAGCGAGGCTTCGCGATCGGTATCACCGAACTGATGCTCCCAACCCAGCTCACCACGCAACGTCACTGCCGAGGTGGAGCTGACCGGCAACTGCGTATGCGCACGCAGGCCCACCGTAGAAAGTGTCGCGTCCTGGCTTTGCTTGCTGGCATGCAAGGCTGCAGCACCGCCTTTTTCCTTGAACGAGTCGCTCTGATAGTTCAGGTATGTGAGGTTGGCGAAGGGTTCGAATGGTGTCCACTGGGTGTAGCCGATCTCGGCAAACACTTGGTCGGTGCGCGCATTGTAATCGGCCTTGGCGTAGTCCGACTGGTTGGCGTAAGCCACCCGCCGCGAAGTATCCAGACGGTGCCAAGTGGTGGCGCCACCCAGGCGCAAGGCAATCGCCTCGAAGCGCTTACCGCCATACACCGACAGGTGATAGTTGTCGCTGTCCGCTGAAGCCGACTGGCCATTGAGGTGGCTCTGGGTATAACCGGTCGCCGCCCCTACGCGCCAGCCGTCGCTGACCTCGGTATCCAGCCCCAGCAACACACCACTGGTGGACGAGGAATAGCCACTGGCGTTGTTATCACCGCTGACGTTATTGCGCCCACCGAGCAGTTGCACCCAGCCGCCGTTGTCACGGCTATCGATCTGCGCGCTGGAGTCCAGTGCCTGGGCCTGCTGCAGACGAGCATTGACCGCTTCGCGAAGGTATCGACTGTCGGCCATTTGCGCCGCCGCAACATCCGAATGCAGTTGCCCCGACAATTGCTTGAATGCATCCCGAGCCTGGGCGGCGGAATCGGAAGCCAACAGGCTTTCGTATACCGCGCTGCCAGCCCCAAGTGTCTCCGCCGCCGTCGCCACCGCGCGTTCGTTGCGCGTCTGTGCGACGCTGGCGAAGCTGGTCTGGTTGCGCGCAATCGCCAGGGTCAGTTGGTTCGGTTGGTAAGCGAGTTGCGTGCCGATGAACAGGTAGTTGGGCGCGAACGCCGCAAACTGACCATTGATACCCTGGCTGGCGCTGAGAATGGTGAACTGCTGGCCCAGCAAGCTGCGCGCCTCGCTGGCAGACAGCAGGTTGGGGCTGTTCTCCAGGGAAACGTTCACCACACCGCCATTGAGCGTGGCCACGCCACTGCTTTGGATCTGGTCGCTCTGGCCATTGGCACCGACTTCGACGGCATACACCGAGCCTGGATTGAAGGTCACGTCGCCAGCGCGCAGTGTGCCAATTGAATGCCCCGGCGCCACGCGCCCGCCATTGTTGACGGTCAAGGCGCCCACCGTGCCGTTGCCGGCCAGGATGCCGCCCACTGTGGTCACTACGCCATTGTCCGCATTACGGGTGCCCACGGCACTGCCATCCACCGTCACGGCCGAGGCCAACGCACCGTCCACCGACAATTTGCCACCGCGTACCCAAGTACTGCCTGAATAGGTGTTATGGCCTTCCAATACCAGCTCGCCATCTCCGGACTTGACCAGGCTACCGACGTAGGTGGTGCCGGTGAGCAGGTCCTGGCCACGGGTGAGCATCGCCTGCTCCCGGGCATGACCGATCTCGTATTCGAACTGATCGTCGGTCGAGGCATTGGCGGGCAGGCCATTGAGCCAGCCCTTTTGCTGCTTGGTCGCCGCCCAAACGGCCTGCTCGGCAGCGTCTTCTACGCCGCGGGCGCGAATGGCTTCATCGGAAATCGGGTTGGCCCAGATATCGCGGGTACCGGTAGGCAAGGCCACCGCCACGGCACCCAGGAACTGCCCCGGCCCTTGCATGGCTTTTTGCAGATTGGGCAAGCCCCATCCGCTGACCACACCCGGCACTTGCGGCGTGCCCGGCGCGGCATCATGCACCGGTTGCAGGTTGTCGTAGGTGCGGCCGCCCGTCAGTTCACCGACAGGTGTGTCCGGGCCATCCGGCGCTTGCAGGCTGGAGGTGGTCAGCAACACATCCCGCGCCTGACTGGCGGTCATGTAAGGAAAGCGCTGGATCACCAAGGCCAAGGCTCCGGAAACACTCGGCGCAGCCGCGGAGGTCCCGTTGGCGTTGGGCATAATTTCACCCTCAGGCCCTGTGGACGGGATGCCCGAAACGCCCATCACACACCACCACTTCGAGGTGCCGCAGCGGTTGTAGACCTGGGCGCTGGTCTCGTCGTAGCCGGTGATGGAGAGGAACTTAGCTTCGATATCCGGTTTGAAAAACGGCAGGTTCGCATTGGTGTCCGGGTTGGCACCGTGGCTGTCGTTGCCCGCCGAGATGATCTGGATAAAGGTGTTCTCACGGGCCGCATCGGCCATAGCGTCCATCCAGGTTTTGCGCCCGGCGTGGGCCTTGTCCCAGAACGGGCGATAGGCGGCGGTCATGTCACGCAGGTTTTGCGCGGCGCTGTCGCCAACATTGCCAAAGTGGTTCTCCACGTCATCGCGCGAGCTTTGCCCCCAGCTCTGGTTGACGATCGCCACGTTCTTTGCCGCCAGGGCGTTGTAGCTGGCCATGAACGCGTTGTAGTCGAGGTCGTTGGAGCCCTGGTACCGGTCGTTGTCGCTGCCGCCGGTATTGGCGACAAAGATATTCGCGTCGAAGGCGATCCCGTGCATACCGGTGCCGTTGCGGCTGGCGCCGAGCACACCGGACATTTCCGTACCGTGACCATCATTGAACGCCGGATCATATTCCCCGGGAATACTGAAATGTTCACCCTGCTTGAACTCGCCGCTGGGCACTTCAAGACGGTAGCGTGGATGAGTGGCGTAGTACTCCCCAGTGGAGGTCACCGCCTGTACCCGCTCCTGGCCCTGGGCGTTCTTGCCCTGGAACTCGGAGTGTTCGGTGAGGATGCCCGAGTCAAGCACGCCAACATTGACCCCCTTGCCAGTGATGCCCAGGGCATAGGCGTAATACGCGTTGGTGCGGTCCAGGCCGGAGTTGACCTGGGCTTCCGGGGTCTTCCAGGTTTGCGCGTTGGCGCTCCAGTCGCCGGTTGCGCCAGCCCAGGACTGGCCTGCATTCAACTGCCCGCTGAGGTTGCTGCTCACGCCCGGTTCTACGTAGGTGTAAGGTTTGGCGGCCGGCAGGTTGGCGATGATGGCCTTGGAAAAATCGAGAATATTGGTGGTGTAGCGGCCGCTGTTGCTGAACAGCCGACTGCGGTAGTAATCCAGGCGCGAGGTGTAATCCAGTGGCCGCCGAGTATCGCCGAGCATGGCACCGATGGTGAGGTTTTCGGGTTGCAGTTCGTAGTTCTGTTTGAGGGCCGAGTCGAACTTGCCGGACTGGGCAGCGAAGTCCTTGGCCGCCAGGTCGACGATATCCGAGTAGGCAAACCGCAGATTCTTGTACACGTCGGTGCCGGGGCCGAACGAGGCGACGGCTCTGCGGAATGCCGATTCCAGTACTTGAGACGTGTACGGATTGTCTTCGGCCCAGGCCATGGTTCCCTGGCCCAGCCAAAGAGCCAGGCCGAGCGCGATGGGTGTTAGAGGCATCTGCTTGAAACGAGTGGCGTGCTTGTGTTGCGACAAAGTGAAGCCATTACCTGCTACGTCCATTTTCCTTTCCCTTTGGATATGTGCGTCGTCAATGAGCGATGTATCGGGCTTTTGTAATAGGCAGGGTCACGGTGAAGAACCTAGACAGGTCTTCAAAACGTTCGTCGAATCAAGGAGGAGTGCTCCGACGGGGTCACGCAGAGTTCTTGTTGTTTTTTTACCGCAAGAAAAAATGTAACAAAATAATTACAAAAACCACAAGCACCCAGGACGCGTTATCGCAGACAAATGTCGCGCACAACAAAAACCCCGGACTTCGTGAAAAATCCGGGGCAGTTCGTGGCACTTAGCCACTTTTTGGTGAGTAGGCGGTTACAGGTGAGATTCGGCGTATTCAGCCAGAATCGAACGAGGCACACCCTGCAGCGCAATATGCACGCCGTTCGGGAAATCCTTGAAGCGTTCCGTCAGGTAGGTCAGCCCGGAGCTGGTCGCGGACAGGTAAGGGGTGTCGATCTGCGCCAGGTTGCCCAGGCACACCACTTTGGAACCGGCGCCGGCACGGGTGATGATGGTTTTCATCTGGTGCGGTGTAAGGTTCTGACATTCATCGATCAGGATCAGGCTTTGCTGGAAGCTGCGACCTCGGATGTAGTTGAGTGATTTGAACTGCAACGGCACTTTGCTGAGGATGTAGTCGACGCTGCCATGGGTGTTTTCGTCATCCATGTGCAAGGCTTCGAGGTTGTCGGTGATCGCCCCCAGCCACGGCTCCATTTTTTCCGCTTCGGTGCCGGGTAAAAAGCCGATTTCCTGGTCCAGGCCCTGCACGCTGCGGGTGGCGATGATGCGGCGATAGCGTTTGGTCACCATGGTTTGTTCGATGGCGGCGGCCAGGGCGAGGATGGTTTTCCCCGAACCTGCGGCGCCGGTCAGGTTGACCAGGTGAATGTCCGGATCGAGCAGCGCATACAGCGCCAGGCTCTGGTAGATATCACGCGGTTTCAGGCCCCAGGCTTCCTGGTGCAACAGGGGTTCCTGATGCAGGTCGAGAATCAGCAGCTTGTCGACCTGGATCTCTTTGATCCAGCCCACGAAGCCCTGCTCGTCGACGATGAATTCATTGATATGCACGGCCGGCAGGTTGTCGGTCAATTGCACCTGGTGCCAGGTGCGGCCATGGTCCTGACGGGTTTCGACCTTGCTGACACGGTCCCAGAACGAGCCGGTCATCATGTGATAACCCCGCGACAGCATCGACACATCGTCGACCAGTTGGTCGGTACTGTAGTCCTCGGCAGCGATCCCACACGCTCGTGCCTTGAGGCGCATATTGATGTCTTTGGTCACCAGCACTACGCGCAGGTCCTTGTCGCGAGCGTGCAGGTCGATCAATTGGTTGATGATTTTATTGTCGTTGAGGTTTTCCGGCAGCAGGCTGTTGGGCTCGCTGCGCTTGCTCATCAGGATCGACAGCAAGCCCTTGGGCCCGCTTTTGCCACGCTGGATCGGCACACCGACCTCAACGTCCTCGGGCGAGGCTTCGCCCAGGGTTTTGTCGATCAGGCGGATGGCCTGGCGGCATTCGGCGGCAACGCTGTGGTGGCCGCTTTTGAGTTTATCGAGCTCCTCAAGCACGATCATCGGAATGGCGACGTGGTGTTCTTCAAAGTTAAGCAATGCGTTTGGATCGTGAATCAATACGTTGGTATCAAGCACATAAAGGATTGGCTGGTCGGAAGAAGGGTTACGTCCATGATCATCCATACTCGGTCACCTTTGTGGGAGCCAGTCGACGCAATACCTGGGCGGTGCTGCGCCTCGATTCGACCACCGAATGCACCTGAGGGACGTCAAGTGCAGTGCCCACATGCGGAGTCTTGGAAGACGCCACCTGTGTTGCAGGTTTCGGCGGTCTGACTTCGTAATACCGCAAAACCCATGACAGGAAAAAGCACTTTGACGCTTTTTTGAAGTTTATTTTTCAGGATGACGAATAGCACTAGCCGAGTACCATGTACCCCGTTAAAGTCGGAAGTCCGCCTGCATCGAAATGTCGCAGCAAATCGCCCCGAAAACACCCCATCCCCAGCAAAGCCGGGCACTTCATCGAAATGCCTCGCGACACTCCTGCCAACCCAGGCCACTCTGCGCCGTTGCCTGCAATACCATCGGCAATGCCACCCGCGCCTTGTCCTGGGTGTCGTGAAACACGATCACGCCTTTGCGCCATAGCAGCATCAATGTCAGCACCCGTTGCGCCGACTCATCGGCCTTGAGCTTGCCCGGCTCGTCCTGGGAATCGATGTCCCATAACGCCACCTGCAAACCCTGTTGCTGGAAGAAGCCCTGGCTGTCCGCACGGCGCTGCCCATAGGGCGGACGGAACAGCGGCACATAGTTTTCCGGCAGCAGATTTTGCACCAGCCCGGCACTGCGGGTGATGGAGCTTTGCCAGTCGACCCAATGGCTGTGGGAGCGGTACTGCCAGCCCTGAAGCCCCACGCACTGCCCTTGGTACAGCGCCTGCACATCGGCGGCGGAACTGCGCTCCACGCGGGTTTGCAAGCTGCTGCCAAGGACAAAGAACATCGCGTTCATCTTTTGCTTGCGCAGGTAGTCGGTCAGCCAATCGGTATTACCGCCCATCAACGCCGGGCCACCGTCGAAGGTCAGCAAGAACATGCGATCGTTGAGCTCGTCGCCATTGCGCTCATGATCGCCAAAGCGCGCCACTTCACTGCTGATCTGCGGAAACAGCGCGGCCTTGCGCAACAACTCGTCCAGATAGCGTTCGTGAAAGTGCCGACTGGGGGCAGCCCAGCCTATATAGAAAGAGTTGTCACTGACCTCGAACTTGCCGGCCTGCTCGCGCAGATCGTCCATGTTTTCCACCAGGTAACAGAACGAGGCATCTTCTTCGCAGCTCTGCTGGGCGAATGTGTAGTTCTCCAACAGCCGTTGCCAGAGCTGGCGACGCAGGTCATCGATGGCGGCCAGGTTGATGATCTTAAGCCCCAGCCGTTGCTTGAGCGCGGTTTCGTCCTGGGCTTCGCTGGCGATTAAACCATGGGCAAACATCAGGATTTCCGCCCGCGAGGCCACATCGAACAGCGCCGGGCTGCTGAGTTTTTCCGGCCAGGTGTTGCGGTCGAGGCTGGCGACATCCACCGGCGCGGCCTGGGCATTCAGGCACAGCAGGCAAGCGGACAATAAAAGCGCTAATCGCACACGGGGTCTCCCTCTGCAGAGTCGTCGGCCACTATAGCTGATCACGTCCGCCCAGATGGCATTGGCCAGGTTCGACGGGCCTCTGGCTGGCCATGACGGATAAGTCCTACAGCTATTGCCCCTCCAATAAGTAAGAGACCTCTTGATTCCCTCCACCCTATTGAAGGGCTCGCTTACGGCTTCCTAAGATCGGCCCATCTGCGGCTCTGCGAGCAGCATGTTCCCCATCGTGTCCCGGCTGACGGCAATTGCAATTGGCGGGTCAACAGGAAAGAAGGAAGTTCCATGCCCCGCCAAAGCGATATGCGCTTCACATTCGAGCCCTTGAAAGGCGATGCCTTCGATGTGGTGTCCTTCACGCTTGAAGAAGGCCTGTCACAGCCGTTCAAACTGGAACTGCAACTGGCCAGCCACAACGCGGCCATCGACTTCAATCGGGTGCTCGACTTGGCGGGGTTATTCACCATATGGCGTGGTGAAACCCCAGTACGTTACGTTCATGGTCTGGTCAGCCTGTTCACCCAGGGCGACACCGGCTTCCATCGCACCCGCTACACCGCCATCATCGAACCGACCCTGGCGCGTTTCGACCTGCGCTCCAACTGGCGCATCTTCCAGGGCCAGACCGTGCCCGACATCATCACCAACGTGCTTGCCGAGCACCGACTGACCGACATCCGCCGCGAAATCTGCTTCGATCACCAACCCCGCGAATACTGCGTACAGGCCGGCGAAACCGACCTCGATTTCATCGCCCGCCTCGCCGCCGAAGAAGGCCTGCTCTACACCTTCGAACACCGCGACGACGGCCACACCCTCGTCCTCACCGACCGCGTCGGCGGCCTGGGCACCATCGGCACGCACAAAAATTGCCCCGTGATCTACCAACCCATGGCCGGCGGCGATGCCACAGAACCGGCCTTGACCCGTTTTCACTACACCGAACAAGTACGCACCGCACGCCAGGTACAACGCGACTACACCTTCACCCACCCGCGCTACGACCAACAGCACACCGCCACCGGCGACCAGGACCTGAAAAACCAGCACAAGGACTACGAGCGCTACGACTACCCCGGCCGCTACAAACGCGACATCGCCGGCAAACCCTTCACCAAGACCCGGCTGACCGCCCTGCGCAATGACGCCAAACTGGCGCACCTGGCCGGTGACGACGCGCGCCTGCAACCGGGGCTGGCGTTCGACCTCAACGAACATCCCCGCGAAGACTTCAACGACCGCTGGCGCACCATCACCATCACCCACGAAGGCAAGCAGCACACCAGCCTGGAGGAAGAGGCGTTCGGCAGCGACCACGGTAGCTCTTATGAAATGACCGCCAGCGCCATCCGCTGGACCTCCGACTGGAAAGCCCCGCTGCGCGACAAACCCTGCATCGACGGCCCACAGATTGCCACGGTGGTTGGGCCGCCAGGGGAGGAGATTTATTGCGATGAATGGGGCCGGGTGAAAGTTCAGTTTCCGTGGGATCGCTCGGACAAAAACAACGATCACAGCTCATGCTGGATTCGTGTAGCTCAAGGCTGGGCGGGAGAGCTTTGGGGCGCCATGGCCATCCCACGTGTGGGTCAGGAACTGATCATCGGCTACCTTGATGGCGATGCCGATCAGCCTATCGCTATCGGTCGGGCATACCGGCAAACCAACCTGCCACCGTATGAGCTGCCCAAGCACAAGACACGGATGACCATCAAAAGCCGAACTCATAAAGGCGAAGGCTTCAATGAGCTGCGTTTTGAGGATGAACTCGGGCATCAGGAAGTGTTTATCCATGCCGAAAAGGACAAGAACGTCCACATCAAAAACAACAACGGCATCTTCGTTGGCAACGACCGCAAGGAGCGAGTCGAGCACAACGAAACCATCTCCATCGGTGACCACCGCACCGAGGACGTCGGCCAGAACGAAACCATCAGCATCGGTGCCAACCGCAGCGTAACCATCGGTGGCAACAAGGCAGAGACCATCAAGCTGGCCAAAGCCGAAACCATCGGCTTGGCCAAGGCGCTGACCATTGGCGCGGCCTACCAAACCAGCGTTGGCGCGGCCATGAACACTACCGTGGGCCTGAGCCAAAGCGAGCAGGTCGGCATCCACAAATCGGTGGCGGTGGGCAAGAAATTCACCATCGACGCGGGGGATGAATTCAAGGTCACGGTGGGCAAATCCACCTTGGTAATGAAGTCCGACGGCACCGTACTGATCAATGGCCGCACCTTCGATTTCAGCGCCAGCGGCGCGGTGCAGATCAACGGCAAAGACGTGGATATCAACTAGGGGGCGTCATGGAATTTCGCAATCTGACGCCTTTTGATGCGCTGTGTTTCAGTGCCCTGGGCATGGACGACCAAGAGTACCCGGTGCTGGTTTTGAAGGTGGGCTATCGGTTGATACCCATTGACGACCAACCGGGGCAGTTTCGGGCCGAGGTACTGGATGAGGATCCGTTGGCCCTATGCACCGCTGATCGCTACTACGGCGAGGAAGGGGCAAGCAGCGTCTGCGAGGAAAGCGACCTGGCGCCATTCAAACCACGCTGTGATGTGATCGTTGCGGGCCATGCTCATGCGCCACAAGGCCAACCAGCAACGCAGTGGACCGCCGGGCTGCGCATCAGTGCTCCGCTGGCGCCGCCGCCCAGCATCGAGGTGCCCCTGCCGACGCCGCTGAGTCCCGGCGAACGACTGACCGAGTACCAGCTAATGGAATGGCAAGCCGCCCGGCAAGAAGCTTTTAAGCGTCGGGCCGATGCGCCGAGGCGCCATTACTTGTTGGACAAGCACCTGAAATTCACCGGCCCTCGCCACTTCCGTCACAGCTTGTTCGGCGGCTGGCAATTGTCCGAGCCTCAGCCCGCAACGTGTGTTCCGCTGCGCTGGGAATATGCCTTCGGTGGCAGCAGCGTAGTGCCTAATCCCGAGCACGCGATTGATGAAAACACCCCGCCCTATCTGCTCAACGAAGTTTGCTACAGCAACCCACTGGGCTGCGGCTGGATCGACAAGCGTCAAGAAGACCTTGGCTATCAACTGGACAAGCCGCTGCGCGAACTCCGCGCGCCACAGATAGAGCCCATCGACAAACCGGTGTGGCGTCTGGATCGGGTCAAACACCCCGAGGATGAACCGGACGCCCGTGGCATGGCGCAGCTCGCGGCCAGCTACAAAAACCAACCGGTTGGATTCGGCGTGGTTGGGCGTGCCTGGGCGCCTCGCCTGCCCTTGGCCGGGAGCTATGACGAGGTCTGGCAGCGGGAACGCTGGCCGGGCTTGCCACGGGATTTCGACTTTGCCTACTGGAACGGTGCGCCGGTTGATCAACAGATCGAATTTCCGCCGCCCGCGTTTCGTCTTGAACTGTTCAACCTGACCGCCCCAGGCCCTACACCCGACGGCACATTGTGCGTCGAACTGCCCGGCCATCGCCCGTTTGTCCTGATGCGCCTGCACAACGGCGCCATGCTGCCGCTGCCCATGCTCACCGATACGCTGCGCATCGACACCGAAGCCATGACCTTGGCGCTGACCCATCGCATCAGCCTGCCCAATCACCTGGATATCCGCGTTCTGGAAGCTCGTTTCGAGACAGATCCGAACGCACTGCTGATCAAGCGCACAGCCAAGGAGATGCTCTGACATGGCCGACAACGTCATCGCCCGCAGGCAAGATAAATGGAAGGTCGTCAGCATCGTCCCCGACGTGTGCAAAACCCCGATGGGCAGCGCCATCCCACCCGTTCCCTACCCCGTCACCGCCGAACTGAAAACCGCCACTGGCGTGGCCAGGTCGGTACGTGTGAACGGCGAACCGGTGGTGGTGTTCAACAAGAGTCTGGTTCCCAGCACCAAAGGTGATGGAGCCGGTGCCGCCAAAGGTATCAAGAGCAATACAGTGGGTGGCAAGTGCTACCCCTTGGAGAAAAGCAGCACCGTGAAAGCTGAAGGCAAGTTGATGGTGCGCAATGGCGATCTATTTTGGATGAACGGGGTGTAGTGTGTGACTGAGCCCCTAAACATAAATATCAGGAAATTTCAGCGCCCAATTGGTGATACCAAAAGTATCGCAACATTCGAAAGCGGTAGCGGTGTAACTGTGCAGATCTGGGACGGAAACGCAATCCAATACCAGCAAGCACTAACTCATGAAGAATATGACAAATTTCGCGAAAGGGTCCCTGAATATGAACTCCCAGACTACCCCCATCCCAATAAAGAAAACCCCGTTGGCGGGACGAATTCAAATGGAAACACATTGGGGCGTGTAGTTGGGGAAACAGCATCTACTGACGTTCCTGCTGCACAGGCAAACCCTTCCGTTGACAACGAGACAGATGAAGAGACCAGCACGACAGATAAAGTGCTTGATGGAGTGCAACTTGGTCTAGATGTAGCTAGCCTTGTACCGGGACTAGGTATCGTGACCGGTGGAGCTAGCGCCGCGATCAGCATCGTACGGGGTGACTATACTGGCGCTGCGACCTCAGCACTCGCTATGATCCCTTTCGCAGGAGGTGTCGTCAAAGGAGGTGTACTAGTCGGAAAGCATGCCGGAAAACTTGAAAGAGCTTCTAGCAAAATAGGAAGAGGGCAAGCAAAAGCCAAGGGCAGAAGCAAATGTATACTGCGACCTTATAAAATCAATGGAAAATCACCGTGCACCCCTTTAACCGGGCACCACGTAGTACCAGACCGAGCGTTTCGACTTGGGAATCCATCTGGCCCTGATCGAATTCCTGGAGGTCTCAACAACTCAGAAGGTTTGGTAATTTGTGTTAGGGGTAAGGGGCGACAAGATGAGCATGGCCGTATTCATAAATATTACGATGCCGATGAGCACAAGTTAGCGTTAATCAGCACCCCTAAAGGTACCGCGCCCTTGATAGCACTTGAAACACTTGGTGCAAAGGCAGCCAGCAAGGTAACAGGTTGCAGGCAAAAAGATCTATTATTGCAACTTCGAACTTACCACCAAGCTAAAGGAATGGGGCCAGACTTCATCGTTAGGGCTGATCCGTATGGAAGATTCGCAAAAACAATCCCAAAGGAAATTTATGGTTCCAAATCTTCCGGCGGACCAGGATCCTTTTAAAGGAGTAAACAATGAAAGTAAGAGCACATTCGAAAGTAACCATGGGCGCCGGGACAGCCATTGATAAGAATATGTATTATATGGCATGCACCCTAGATTCTCTTGACAGGGACACGCCATTTTCTCGACTGTTTTTCTATCAAGATCAGACGGCACAAAAATGGTTCCATCACGACTTAAACAGATGGAGAGTCGTATCAACTTGCCTCATCCCAGAAACAAAAAACTCACCCAGACAAGTTTGCGCGCTTAGTGAGGAAGGCGAAGTGGAATATTACAGCAGAGACGGGAGCAGGATCGATAGAATCTTAGATGCAGGGCTCTCCGGCCATGGTCAAAATTTTGGTTACATGAGCCGCATCCGCTGCATAGGAGAGTCGATTTATGCCTGTGGATATCATGGTCAAATTTACAAGAAAGATTCATCTAGCAATTGGAAACATTTCGACGACGGCATTCTCCAGCCCCACTCAAAAATCTTTAACCAAGCTCCGAACGACAAGCACTCGAAAAATTTGATTGCGCCAGCTCCAGAAAGCATTGACCTTCTTGATATAAACGGCAGCAGCGAGTCCGAAATTTATACAATAGGCGATGATGGCTTCATCGCCTATTACAATGGAATAAACTGGTCAACCTTGCCAGCAGTGACCAAAGCATGTCTATATGGAATGCACGTAATGTCACCACAAGAAATTTGGATCGTCGGCTCCAGAGGAACTCTTCTTTGTGGGAATGCCCACACGGGTTTCAAAGTTCATCACAGAAAGAACATGGATTGCGATTTCTATTCCATAACCAATTACAAAAACACGTTTTATATCGGAGCCAGTGACGGCATATACACAATAATTGATGGCAAGCCCATCCCCCTAGACATACATAACGCTCACAAAATAAGAGAAATAGACACCATTGAGAGCAAAAATGGAGTGTTATGGGCCCTAGCTGCAAAAGAGCTACTTAGATTTGACGGAGCTAAGTGGGATATATTTGAACACATTGATAACATTTAGTGGGTGACCTGCTT
Organism: Pseudomonas sp. MF7453; assembly: GCF_016405455.1. Taxonomy (NCBI): domain Bacteria; kingdom Pseudomonadati; phylum Pseudomonadota; class Gammaproteobacteria; order Pseudomonadales; family Pseudomonadaceae; genus Pseudomonas; species Pseudomonas sp. MF7453. Next base: position 397,511 of record NZ_JAEKCN010000003.1, read on the forward strand.
TTAAGCCAAAAGGCATATTCAACGATTCATTCAGATCGAGTTGCCGTAACCAGATCGGACATGGATACGGGCGGCTTGTGTTGGCCGAGTCTAATCGGTTGCGTTCACGACCTTCAAACCTCCTACGCATGGAAGTTCGCAATCGTAACTGCATCAACAAAGGACGATAACGTCATCGCTCGCAAACAAGGCAAATGGAAGGTCGTCAGTATCGTCCCCGACGTGTGCAAGACGCCGATGGGCAGCGCCATACCACCGGTGCCCTACCCGGTCACTGCCGAGCTGAAAACTGCCACCGGCGTGGCCAAATCGGTACGTGCCAACGGCAGGCCAGTGGTGGTGTTCGACAAGAGCCTGGTACCGACTACCAAGGGTGATGGAGCCGGCGCTGCCAAAGGCATCAAGAGCAACACAGTCGGCGGCAAATGCTACCCGTTGGAGAAGAGCAGCAGCGTACGCGCCGAAGGCAAGTTGGTGGTGCGCCATGACGACATGTTTTGGATGAATGGGGTCTAGAGCATGGCGGAGCCATTAGAGATCAACGTCAACAGGTCCTTCGTACCTTATGGCGGCAAGGTCTTCGCTAGTTTTGAGAACGGCTGGGGCGTGACTGTTCAGGTCTATGAAGGAGCGACGCTCCTGACCCAACAGGAAATGACCTATGCCGAGTATGTGGCGCTACAAAAAGAAGCACTACCTGTTCCCCTGCCCGACTACCCTCATCCACGCCTGAATCGAACTCCAGGTGGGACGAACGCCAATGGCAATACCATTGGCCGCGTGGTGGGAGAAACCGCACCCGCTGCGGTCCCCGCCGCGCAGGCCAATCCGCCGATCAAGGCCGAAACAGATTCGGAAAAAGGCTGGTGGGGCAGCGCGAGCCCATGGGTTCACGGCGGCTTGGACGCGTTGGGCTTCGTGCCTGGACTGGGGGCTATCCCGGACCTGATCAACGCAGGGATCTATGCGGCAGAGGGCGATGCAGTCAATGCTGGCCTCTGCGCAGTCGCGGCGATACCATTTGTGGGAGATGCAATAAAGGGAGGTGTGCTGGTTGGCAAGGGCGCGAACCGTCTCGGATCAGAGGCCGCGCAACAGGCAACGCAGAGAGCAATAAAAGAGTCAGCGGAACGTGGGGAAAAAGAGGCATCGGAACGACTTTCAAAAAATGCAGCAGAACGACATGCGTCGGAGCAGCCTTTAGCCCCAAAAGCAGACAACGGCGCAAAGATACAACCACAAAGGCCGACTACGCATACAAAAAACGGATACACATATCAGCTTGACAGTCATGGACGAGTGACAAAAGTTGAAGGCACTTTAACGCTAAACAAGTCTCAGACGAGAAACCAAAATGCCCAAAAAAACTGCAGGAGGAAAAGATCGACTACCTGATGACCAAGGCGGGCATTTCATAGGACGTCGGTTTGACGGCCCGACTGACGAGATGAACCATTTTGCACAAAATGGCAATTTCAATAACAGCGCCTACAAAAAGCTAGAAAATTCTTGGGAAAAAGCATTAAAAGACAACAAAGATGTACGCATCGAAATAAACCCAAGATACAATGGAGACTCACTCAGACCCGACAAAGTAACAATTAAGCAATGGATAGATGGCATACCACAAGACCCAATAACCTATGCAAATAAGTATGGCGGATAGCCAGGAGTAATTCATGCAAGAGAACCTACCACCACAAGAGCAAGTCTATACTCTAATCGGTCAATTTTTAATTGACACCGTGCCTGATGACTTCATAGAAGCATGGATAAGAACCGAGATGATTGAAGACGTTTGGAGCATAAGTATCTTCTACAAAAAGCCTCAAGGCAGTTACGGCTACATAAACGAGAATATAGAAGAACTGGAAGAACACTTCCAAACACTTCGACGCATATACAAAAAGGACACTAATTCACCATGGACCACCGCCACCTTTCACCTTTCCAAAGACCTTAAAATGAGTCTTGATTTAGGGTACGAAGACATTTCCGATTTCGGCTTAAGTTCCGAAAGGCGTGAAACATGGATAAAACACAATCTAGGTGAAACACCACAAATCGATTGGTATTAATATTGATTGCGCACTCTTCATGAAAGCCACACATATTTGGCAACCGGCGGTTGCCCCCCCCTGGTGCGCTACGTCCACGGCCTGGTTAGCCTGTTCCAACAAGGCGACACCGGCTTTCGCCGCACCCGCTACACCGCCGTAGTCGAACCGAATCTGGCGCGTTTCAACCTGCGTTCCAACTGGCGAATTTTTCAAAGCCAGACCGTGCCCGACATCATCACCAGCATGCTGGCCGAGCAGAAACTGACCGACATCCGCAGCGAAATCTGCTTCGAACACCAACCTCGCGAATACTGCGTTCAGGCCGGTGAAACCGACCTCGATTTCATCGCCCGCCTCGCCGCCGAAGAATGTTGCGATGAAGGGGGGCGAGTAAAAGTGCAGTTCACGTGGGACCGCTCGGACAAAAACAACGACCAGAGTAGGTGCTGGATGCGTGTGGCTCACGGTTGGACCGGTGCGACCTGGGGCGCCATGGCCCTGCCGCGTGTGGATCAGGAACTGATCATCAGCTTTTTGGATGGCGACCCCGACCAGCCCATCACCACGGGCCGCAACTACCGCGTGACCAATTTGCCGCCGTATGAGCTGCCCAAACACAAGACGCGGATCACCATCAAGAGCCGAACCCATAAAAGCGATGGCTTCAATGAGCTGCGCTTTGAGGATGAGCTGGGGCACCAAGAGGTGCTTATCCATGCCAAAAAATAACGACGTCCCTATCAAAAACAACAACGGCATCTTCGTCGGCAAGGACCGCAAGGAGCGGGTCGAGCACAACGCAACCATCTCAATCGGCAACCACCGCGCGGAGGACGTCGGCCAGAACGAAACCATCAGCATCGGTGGCAACCGCAGCGTAACCATCAGTGGAGCGGTAACTACAGCAAAGTTCCGACTACGATGCACAATGTTCGAAACAACAAGGCTGGTTACAAGATGCAAAAAAAACAAACTTCCTCCGGCACACGAAAAGTATGATGTATTTGTAGATAATCTTAAGAAAGGATGCAGCAAGCTTCCCAATCGATCGGCAAAACTTACAACCCAGCAACAAGGACATAACAAATGAATTCAATTACAAATACAATTAAGCTTGATAAAAAAGTCAGAAAATGGATAAATAACTGGATCAGCACCCCCACACCAAAAGAACTATTTCTAGATGAGCCGGCAAGGGCATTTACCGACTACCTGAATGGACAAGATATTGCGCACACCTTAGGAGATCAAGCCGAAAATCTAGCAACCTGGCATCTAATTCACTATGAAAGCACTGCACTTAACAACAACCACGACTTTAAAGAACTGGCAAATGCATCGTTCTATTATGGCCAAATGGTTGAGCTGAAAGAAACACTGGCCAATAGCGGAAAAGGCGGATCAATTCTCCCGGCAGTGTCAGTGCTTTCACTTTCCCTGGCAGCAATTTCGGGCTGGAAGAATCAATGCGCCCTACTATTCAACATAATAATAAGGGGTCTAGATACGCCACTACTGAACTTCCAGAACAATGAGAAACATCAAGTAGGCACGCTATTTCGCCACTTCTGGTTTCTGATAGAGCTCTACGCAAAAAGCACTAACAAAGACATAGACACATCACCATACTCATACCCGCCAGAACTCTCCCCATACCAGCAAGCCCTCATTAACTGGGACACTGCAGACCAGGCACTCTTACAAGTATTAATTTCTTCAATGGCGGACTTTCACCTTTCAAATGCAAGAACACCACAACAGAATAACGTGCTTGAATTTGATTATGAAGAACGCATGCTCTTCCCATACGAAATTCTTGCATTTCTCAGAATCCGGGAGTGGGCTAACCTTAAAAATCCATCAAGCTTTGATCACCCACTAATGCAACACTCACTAGCTCAGCTCCCTGCTACTCTCATCGAACCAAATAATGAACACTTTAATAATGTTATTGATAAATTCAAAAAAGAGTTTCCTCTCGATAACTGAAAGCATCGAGGACGAAAATCCTTGCACAGAAAGTCGAGTATCAGATCACCACGTCTACCGCATGCTCGACCTGGCAGCCGGGTGACAACAGCTTTAGCCGTACCCGCTACACCTCCGTGGTCGAACCGACTCTGGCGCGTTTCAACCTGCGCTCCAACTGGCGAACTTTCCAGAACCAGACCGTGCCCGACATCATCACCAGCATGCTGGCTTAGCATCCGACATCCGCTGCGAAATCTAGGCCGGCGAGGAAAGTCTGCTCTACACCTTCGAACACCCGCGCTACAACCAGCAGCACACCGCTACCGGCGAACAAGACCCGAAAAACCAGCACAAGGACGAACGCTACGGCTACCTCGGCCGCTATAATGTGCCTATCACCATCATAGGTGGAGTCAAAACGCCCAACCCCCTAGAATCGCGCCCACGCTACACGCCACGATTCCAGGAGCCAACTTCATGCTGATGGTGATTTCCCCCGCCAAAACCCTCGACTTCGAGTCCAAGCCGGTCACTGCGCGCTTCACCCAGCCGCAGTACCTGGACCACTCCCAGGAACTGATCGAGCAACTGCGCGAACTGAGCCCGGCGCAAATCAGTGAGTTGATGCACGTCTCCGACAAGATCGGTGGCCTCAACGCCGCGCGCTTCGGCAGCTGGACGCCGGCCTTCACTCCGGCCAACGCCAAGCAGGCGCTGCTGGCGTTCAAGGGCGATGTGTATACCGGCCTGAATGCCGAGACTTTCAGCGATGCCGATTTCAGCTATGCCCAGGACCATCTGCGTATGCTCTCGGGCCTGTACGGCCTGCTGCGTCCGCTGGACCTGATGATGCCGTATCGTCTGGAGATGGGCACCAAGCTGGCCAACGCCCGCGGCAAGGACCTTTACGCGTTCTGGGGCACACGCATCAGCGAATGGTTGAATGAAGCCCTGGCTGAACAAGGCGACGATGTGCTGCTTAACCTGGCCTCCAATGAGTACTTCTCGGCGGTCAAGCGCACGGCCCTGAACGCACGGATCATCAACACCGAGTTCAAGGACTTGAAGAACGGCCAGTACAAGATCATCAGCTTCTACGCGAAAAAGGCCCGGGGCATGATGAGCCGGTTTGTGATTGAAGAACGCATCAACGACCCGGCGAAGCTCAAGCAGTTCGATGTGCAGGGTTACCGCTTCAATGCGGAGCAATCCAAGCCGGATAACCTGGTGTTTTTGCGCGAACACGCACCGGAATAAGGCCTGTACAGCCACCAAAATCAACTGTGGGAGCTGGCTTGCCTGCGATAGCGGAGGGTCAGCCGACTCACATGTCGCTGATACACCGCTATCGCAGGCAAGCCAGCTCCCACATTTTTTGCCTGCATTTCACCCCATCGATCGTCATTTATTTGTCGCCAGAAAAACATCAAGACACAACCCTAACGATTTCTTCACTCGACACCCGTCGGTTTTTTTCGTAGTGGCACCACTTTTTTTAAACGGTAGTGGCACAAAACTATCCCCTCGCACCAACTCCCCATAACTACTGGCCTAAATAGCAAGTGCTATCAATATAGTACCAGTGCCATCTTTTCTAATATTTCAAAAAATTTCGGGAAAGGGGATGAGTGGCCCGGAACTTCGTCCTGAAGCACCGCTCATACCACCGGTAACGAAATTCTCTGCTTACGTAAGAGATGACTTACATAACGACCAACGGAAGTAGCCAAGTTGTCATAAAGCACTTTGGTTCTATGGTCATAACATCAACTGATCGAGTTAAGGGTGGCGATAAGTACGCATTGCTATCCTCTGCAGGCCAAGGCAGCGCTGACCTAAATGAGCCCGTGCAAACACACAAGGCATTGATAAAAAAGGCATTTTGCCTGCATCAAAACCTTGCCGCACCGGCGCCGGAGCCTTCCGCCAAGGAAGCACGGCTGCATTTCAGGGCAAGCCCCAATAATAAGGCCTCGTTGCGCACAACTTGAGTGCAATAGTTAGTCACTCGTTATTCAACATGCCTGCACGCGGTAAGTCGGCGTCTATTCGCCTAACTTTCGCGGCATCAGTGACGCTTGCAAACATGAACTCCGGCCATTTAATGGCATGAATTAAACAAAGAGGTAATTGCGATGCGCATCAGCATATTTGGTTTGGGTTACGTTGGCGCCGTGTGTGCCGGTTGCCTGTCTGCCCGTGGCCACGAAGTGGTCGGCGTAGACATTTCCAAGGAAAAGATCGACCTGATCAATGCCGGTAAGTCGCCGATTGTTGAACCGGGTCTGGGCGAGCTGTTGAGCCAGGGTATCCAGACGGGCCGACTGCGTGGCACTACCAACTTCGCCGAGGCGATTCGCGATACCGACCTGTCAATGATTTGCGTCGGCACGCCAAGCAAGAAGAACGGCGACCTGGAACTGAACTACATCGAGTCGGTATGCCGCGAGATCGGTTTTGTGCTGCGTGACAAGACCACCCGCCACACCATCGTGGTGCGCAGCACCGTACTGCCGGGCACTGTCGCCAACGTGGTAATCCCGATCCTGGAAGACTGCTCCGGCAAGAAAGCCGGCGTCGACTTCGGCGTTGCGGTCAACCCGGAATTCCTGCGCGAATCCACTGCCATCGCCGACTACGACCTGCCACCGATGACCGTTATCGGCGAGTTCGACAAAGCCTCCGGCGACGTCCTGCAGTCGTTGTACGAAGAACTCGACGCGCCGATCATCCGCAAGGACATCGCCGTCGCCGAAATGATCAAGTACACCTGCAACGTATGGCACGCCACCAAAGTCACCTTCGCCAACGAGATCGGCAACATCGCCAAGGCCGTCGGCGTTGACGGTCGTGAAGTGATGGAAGTGGTCTGCCAGGACAAGACCCTCAACCTGTCCCAGTACTACATGCGCCCAGGCTTTGCTTTCGGCGGTTCGTGCCTGCCAAAAGACGTGCGTGCCCTGACCTACCGCGCCGGCTCCCTGGACGTGGAAGCACCGTTGCTCAACTCGCTGATGCGCAGCAACGAATCCCAGGTGCAAAACGCCTTCGACATCGTCTCCAGCCACGACAAGCGCAAAGTCGCCCTGCTGGGCCTGAGCTTCAAGGCCGGTACCGATGACCTGCGTGAAAGCCCCTTGGTAGAACTGGCGGAAATGCTGATCGGCAAGGGCTACGACCTGAGCATCTACGACAGCAACGTCGAATACGCCCGCGTGCACGGCGCGAACAAGGACTACATCGAAGGCAAGATCCCGCACGTGTCGTCCCTGCTCAACTCGGATTTCGAGGATGTGATCAACAACTCCGACGTGATCATCCTCGGTAACCGTGACGAGAAGTTCCGTGCCCTGGCGCATAACGCTCCGGAAGGCAAGCAAGTGGTCGACCTGGTGGGCTTCATGTCCAAGGCCACCAGCGTGAGTGGCCGTACTGAAGGTATTTGCTGGTAACAGCAACGGCAAGTTTCAGGCTGCCAGCGGCTTGCAAAAGCGCTTGTAGCCTGAAGCCTCCTCCCCTTCCGGATGACGCTTATGTCCAAGTTAAAACATGTATTTCTGCAATCGGCCGGCTGGCTGTTATTCCTCAGCCTGTTGATGGGTCTCGCCCTGCTGTTGCCGGCGAGTACCTTCGATTCGCAATCGAAGAATTTTATTTTCCTGATTGGCGCTGTGGGTATCTGGCGCTACTCGATGGGTGCGACGCATTTCTTTCGCGGCATGTTGTTCCTGTACGTGGTGTACCCGCACCTGCGCCGCAAAGTGCGCAAGCTGGGCAAGGCAGCCGACCCGTCCCATGTGTTCCTGATGGTCACCAGTTTTCGTATCGATGCGCTGACCACCGCACAGGTCTACAGCTCGGTGATTCGCGAAGCCATCGACTGCGGCTTCCCGACCACCGTGGTCTGCTCGCTGGTGGAAATGTCCGATGAGCTGCTGGTGAAAAGCCTCTGGGAAAAGCTGAACCCGCCGGCTCACGTCAAGCTCGACTTCGTGCGCATCGCCGGTACCGGCAAGCGTGACGGCCTGGCCTTCGGTTTTCGCGCCATCTCGCGCCACCTGCCGGACGACCGCGCCGTGGTTGCCGTGATCGATGGCGACACCGTGCTGGCCGAAGGCGTGGTGCGCAAGACTGTCCCCTGGTTCCAGCTGTTCGGCAATGTCGGCGGCCTGACCACCAACGAATTCTGCGAAGTGCGCGGCGGCTACATCATGAGCGAGTGGCACAAGCTGCGCTTCGCCCAACGCCACATCAACATGTGCTCCATGGCCCTGTCCAAGCGCGTGCTGACCATGACCGGGCGCATGTCGGTGTTCCGCGCCAGCGTAGTGACTGACCCGGGTTTTATCGCCGACGTGGAAAGCGACTCGCTGCAACACTGGCGCCTGGGCCGCTTCAAGTTCCTCACCGGCGATGACAAGTCCAGCTGGTTCAGCCTGATGCGCCTGGGCTACGACACCTTCTACGTGCCGGACGCCGCCATCAACACCGTGGAACACCCGCCGGAAAAAAGCTTTATCAAGGCCAGCCGCAAACTGATGTTCCGCTGGTACGGCAACAACCTGCGCCAGAACTCCCGTGCCCTGGGCCTGGGCGTGCGTCGCCTGGGCCTGTTCACCAGCGTGGTGCTGTTCGACCAGCGCGTGTCGATGTGGACCTCCCTGCTCGGCCTGACTGTGGCCATGATCGCCACCTTCAAGTATGGCGGCGCGTTCATCCTCGCCTACCTGCTGTGGATCGGCATCACCCGCCTGATCCTCACCCTGCTGTTGTCGTGCTCCGGCCACAAGATCGGCCCGGCCTACCCGCTGATTCTCTATTACAACCAGATCATGGGCGCGCTGGTGAAGATCTACGTGTTCTTCCGCCTTGATCAACAGTCCTGGACCCGCCAGGACACCAAACTGACCCGCGATTTGGCCAGCTTTCAACGTTGGTTCAACACCTGGTCGTCTCGGACCATGACCTTCTCCGCCGGCAGCATCTTCGTTGCCGTGTTGCTGATGATGGTCTGACCCTGCCAAGCCTGAATTAACTAGGAAATCGAATACTATGAACAGCCAAGTAAACGCCAACGTTGTCCACGAATCCGAAGCCCAGCGCCAGCACGCCCGGGTGAAAATCCCGGCCAAGCTGCGCTTCTTCAACAGCGACCGCACGCCAACTGAAGCACGCGTGATCGACCTGTCCGCCGGTGGCCTGGCCTTTACCGCCACCCAGCCGCTCACCGTCGGCCAAGTGCACAAGGGCCGCCTGCAGTTCGTGATTGATAACCTCGGCCTGGCCATGGATGTGGAGCTGCAGATTCGCTCCTACGACCGCCAGACCGGCCGCACCGGCTGCCAGTTCCAGAACCTCGATGCCCAGGATATTTCTACCCTGCGTCACCTGATCACTTCGCACCTGTCCGGCGACATCGTGACCATGGGCGATGTGTTGGCGACCCTGCAACGCGACAACTTCACCAAGGCGCGCAAGGTCAAGGACGGCGGCAGCGGCATGACCGCGTTCGGTCGCCTGCGGGCGGTGACGTTCAGCCTGGCGATTTTCCTCGTTGGCCTGGCCGCCTTCGGCTTTGTGTTCAAATCGCTGTACGGCATGTACTTCGTCAGCCACGCCCAGGCGGGCCTTGTGAGCGTACCGGGCATGAACGTGACCATGCCGCGTGACGGCACCGTGCAGAGCCTGCTCAAAGGTGACTCGGTAGCGGCCAAGGGCGCGCCACTGGCGACGTTCAGCACCAGTATGCTCGACGTACTCAAGGGCCACCTGGACGAAGACCAACTGCAACCGGCCAAGGTTGAAGAGCTGTTCGGCAAGCAAATGACCGGCACCCTGACGTCGCCGTGCGATTGCGTGGTCGCCCAGCAACTGGTCGCCGACGGCCAGTACGCCAGCAAGGGCGATGTGATCTTTCAACTGGTGCCGCGTGGCAGCCAGGCTAATGTTGAAGCCCGCTTCACCTACCGCCAGTTTGGCGATGTTCGCCCAGGTACGCCGGTGAGCTTCCAGGTCGCCGACGAAGAACAGGTGCGCACCGGCACCATCGTCAGCAGCACCAGCCTGAACAGCGCCGACCTGTCCTCTGACATCCGTGTGCAGATCAAGCCCGACGCACCGCTGGACAGCACCTACGCCGGCCGCCCGGTGGAAGTCACCAGTGACCGTGGCCCATCCCTGAACTGGCTGATCGACAAAGCCATGGCTCACGGTCTGTAAGCGAGGACATGCCTGTGACTCTTCCAAATACACCGTTGACCCATGTGGGAGCCGGGCTTGCCCGCGATGCAGGCGACTCGGTGCATCAGTTGCACCGCAGCGATGCCATCGCAGGCAAGCCAGCTCCCATACAGAGCAGATTTCACTTGGCCTCTGCGTACTGCGCGCTGGCACTGGCCGTGAGCCTGGCCGGTTGCGCGGGCCTGCCCGACCAGCGCCTGGCCAACGAAGCCCTCAAGCGTGGCGACACCGTCACCGCGCAGCAGAATTACCAGCAACTGGCGGAACTGGGCTACAGCGAGGCCCAGGTGGGCCTGGCCGATATCCAGGTCAGCACCCGCGACCCGGCGCAGATCCAGCAGGCCGAAGCCACTTACCGGGCAGCGGCGGACACCTCGCCACGCGCCCAGGCACGCCTGGGTCGCCTGCTGGCGGCCAAGCCCGGCGCCAGCGAAGCCGAACACCACGAAGCCGAAACGCTGCTGAAAAAAGCCTTTGCCAATGGCGAAGGCAATACCTTGATCCCGCTGGCGATGCTGTACCTGCAATATCCCCACAGCTTTCCCAACGTGAATGCCCAACAGCAGATCAGCCAATGGCAGGCGGCGGGTTACCCGGAGGCCGGTCTGGCCCAGGTGCTGCTGTATCGCACCCAGGGCACCTACGACCAGCATCTGGACGATGTGGAGCGCATCTGCAAAGCCGCGCTGAACACCACGGATATTTGCTACGTGGAGCTGGCCACGGTCTATCAAAAAAAACAGCAGCCGGAACAACAGGCCGAACTGCTCAAGCAAATGGAAGCAGGCTATAGCCGTGGCACCGTCACCGCCCAGCGCGTCGACAGCGTCGCCCGCGTACTCGGTGATGCCACCCTCGGCACGCCAGACGAAAAAACCGCCCAGGCGTTGCTGGAAAAAATCGCCCCTGGCTACCCGGCGTCCTGGGTCAGCCTGGCGCAACTGCTCTACGACTTCCCCGAACTGGGCGACGTCGAGCAGATGATGAAGTACCTGGACAACGGCCGCGCCGCCGACCAGCCACGCGCCGAATTGCTGCTGGGCAAGCTCTACTACGAAGGCAAGTGGGTGCCGGCCGATGCCAAGGCTGCCGAGGCGCATTTCGAGAAAGCCGTGGGCCGGGAAGTGGCCGCCGATTACTACCTCGGCCAGATCTACCGCCGTGGCTACCTGGGCAAGGTTTACCCGCAAAAAGCCCTGGACCACCTGCTGACCGCAGCGCGCAACGGCCAGAACAGCGCCGACTTCGCCATCGCCCAACTGTTTTCCCAAGGCAAGGGCACCAAGCCAGACCCGTTGAACGCCTATGTCTTCAGCCAACTGGCCAAGGCCCAGGACACGCCAGAGGCCAATGACCTGGCCACCCAGCTCGAAGCGCCGCTGACGCCTGAGCAACGCGCCGAAGGCCAACGCCTGGTGCAACAGGAACTGGCCGCCCGCGGCACCCTGGCCCAAAGCACGCTGCAACTGCACGCCCTGCAAGAAGAAGACGGCGAGGAATCCCTATGAAGCTCAACCCATTCGTCAAGGCCGGTATCGGCCTGTCCTTCGCCCTGCTGTGGTCGTGCCCGACCCTGGCCGCGCTGACCGAAGCCAAGAACTTCGGCCTGGAAGTCAAAGCCACCGCGCAGTCTGAAGACGACCGCGACCTCGGCACCCAAAAAGGCGGCGACGTCAACGGCATCGGCATCGACCTGCGCCCCTGGATTTACGGCGAAAGCGGCGCGTGGAGTGCCTACGCCATGGGCCAGGCAGTGACCTCCAGCGACATCATCGAGACCGACACCCTGCAACAGTCGACCGATGACACTACCGAACAGTCCAGCAACGACGATCGCAAGGCCAAGAAAAACTACCTGGCCCTGCGCGAGTTCTGGGTCGGCTACAGCGGCTTCACGCCCTACCCCGGCGAGATTCTCAAGTTCGGCCGCCAGCGTCTGCGCAATGATGACGGCCAGTGGCGCGACACCAACATCGAAGCGTTGAACTGGACCTTCGACACCACCTTGCTCAAGGCCAATGTCGGCGCCGCCGAACGCTTCAGCGAATACCGCACCGACCTCAAGGAATTGTCGCCGGTCGACAAGGACCGCCAGCACTTCTACGCCGACGCCGCCTACCAGTGGACACCGGGCCAGTGGATCGGCCTGCGCGGCCACCACACCCATGACGACGGCAAGCTCGACTACGCCGAACCGGGCGTCGCCAGCGACCCGTTGGACAAGCGCGAAAACGGCGACCTGACCTGGCTGGGCATCGAAGCCAACAGCGACGCCTACAACTGGCGCAACACCAACACCGTCAACTACTGGGCGAGCATCACCGGCATGAAAGGCGACCGCGACAAGGTCAACGCCTTGAACGCCGACGGCAGCCGCCCCACCTCCGCCAAGCGCAGCGATGACCTGAGCGGCTGGGCCACCGATATCGGCGTGCGCCTGCGCCTGGATCCGCAGTGGCAAGTGGGTGCAGCGTACTCGCGCGCCAGTGCCGAGTACGAACAGAACGGCCTGCAAAGCAACCGTTCGAACTGGACCGGCACCCAGTCCCGCGTGCATCGCTTCGGTGAAGCGTTTCGCGGCGAAATGAACAACATGCAGTCCATGAGCCTGTTCGGTTCCTGGCAACTGCGCGAGGACTACGACGCCAGCCTGGTGTACCACAAGTTCTGGCGCGTGGACGGCAACAAGCCGGTGGGCAGCAACGGTATCGACGCGGTGCAGAACAACACTGATGACGTTACCGGCGCGATCCTCTCCAGCACCTCCCTGCCCCTTGAAGACGGCAAGAAAGACCTCGGCCAAGAGATGGACCTGGTGGTCACCAAGTACTTCAAGAAAGGCTTGCTGCCCGCCGCGCTGAGCCAATCGATCGACGAGCCGTCGGCCCTGGTGCGTTTGCGCGCCGGCGTGTTCAAGCCCGGCGATGCCTATGGCAGCCAGGTCGACTCCTACATGCACCGCGCGTTTGTCGACGTGGTCTGGAAATTCTGATGGGAGCCTGCGCCATGAATGCTCAAAGCCTACTCGTCGCGGCAATGCTGATGGCCAGCGCCACAGCGTTCGCCGATACGGCGGCCAAGGCGCCGATCATCGCCAAGGAACTGCAACAGGCCAAGACCTACACCATTTCCAGCCCGCCCACCGCGCCGCTGGAAATGGCCAAGCCGGCGCTGCCCGACCTGTCGGGCTACACCGCGCAGGCGATGGAAAAGAAAATCGTCAAGACCAAAGTCGGCAAAATCAGCATCCGCCGCATGATGCAGGAAGACGCGCTCAAGGACTTTATCGGCGGCGATAACAAGATGGCCGAATGGGTAGTGCGCCAACACGGCATCCCCCAGGCGATCTTCGTCGACGACGGCTACATGAACCTCAAGGACCTGCTGGGCAAGGTGCCCAAGCAGTACTTCAGCGAAACGTCGCCGGGCGTGTTCCTGGCCAAGTTGCCGATCGTGGTGGGCCGTAAAGGCATCCTCGATATCGACAAGAACACCCAGGAGTTGCGCCTGTCCCAACAAGCTGGCTCGTTCTTGATCAACGACGGCCAGTTGTTCGTGCGTGACACCAAGGTCACCGGCTGGGATGAAAAAACCAACGGCCCGGCGCTGTTCAAGTCGGCCAAGGAATTCCGCCCGTTCCTGCTGGCCTGGGGCGGCACCGAGACCTATATCTCCAAAACCAAGATGGCCAGCTTCGGCTACGCCAACAGTAAGTCGTACGGGGTGAGTATTTCCCAGTACACGCCGAACATGGCCAAGGTACTCAAGCGCCCCGAGCCGACCGGCTGGATCATTGACTCCGAGTTCTCGGACATGTGGTACGGCTTCTACTGCTACGAGACCACGGGCTTTGTGATCAAGGGCAACACCTACAAAGACAACATCGTCTACGGCATTGACCCCCATGACCGTTCCCACGGCCTGATCATCGCGGACAACACCGTGTACGGCACCAAAAAGAAACACGGCATCATCATTTCCCGGGAAGTGAACGACAGCTTCATCTTCAACAACCGCAGCTACGACAACAAGCTCTCGGGCCTGGTGATCGACCGTAACAGCGTCAACAACCTGATCGCCGACAACGAGATCTACCGCAACCACACCGACGGCATCACTCTCTATGAGAGCGGCGACAACCTGCTGTGGGGCAACAAGGTGATCAGCAATCGGCGCCACGGGATCCGCGTGCGCAACAGCGTGAACATCAAGCTCTACGAAAACACCTCGATGGCCAACGGGCTGACCGGCGTGTACGGCCACATCAAGGACTTGACCGACACCGACCGCGACATCGCCCTCGACCCGTTTGACGCCAAGGTCTCGCTGATCGTGGTCGGCGGTGAACTGGCGGGTAACGGCAGCGGGCCACTGTCCATCGACTCGCCGTTGAGTATCGAGCTGTATCGCGTGTCGATGCTGGCGCCGACCAAATCCAGCGGCATCAGCTTCTCCGGCATCCTGGGCGACCGCCAGGAAGAAATTCTCGACCTGCTGGTGCGCCAGCAGAAAGCCGTGCTGATCGACCCCGTCGAACGCCAGACCGAATTGCAGGACTGAGGATGACCCTTATGCACCCACACATGATCAAATTGCTGAGCCTCTCGGGTCTGACCCTCGGCCTGCTGGCGGCCAGCCAGGGCGTACGCGCCGATGAAGTCAAAGCGCCTACCTTCACCGCCGAACCGTGCTGCAGCCTGTGCCCGGCCGCCCATGACGCGAAGAACTACACCACGCGCTACCAGCAGAACTTCACCACCCTGGTACAAGCCCAGGGCGACTGGTTGTTCCGTACCCAGGAAGACCTGCGCACCGAGTTCGACACCACCCCGGCCGGCTACAAGCGCATGCAGCAGTTGCACGATGCGTTCAAGAGCAAGGGCGTGGAACTGGTGGTGGTCTACCAGCCAACCCGTGGCCTGGTGAACCGCAACAAGCTCAACCCCGAGGAAAAGGCCAAGTACGATTTCGACAAGGCCCTGACCAACTACAAGACCATGCTCGGTCGTTTCGCCAAGATGGGCTACGTGGTACCAGACCTGTCGCCGCTGACCAACGAGCAGTTGCCGGATGAGTTACCGGCCCACGATTTCTACTTCCGTGGCGACCAGCACTGGACCCCATACGGCGCCCAGCGCACCGCGAAAATCGTCGCGGCCAAGGTCAAGCAGATGCCGGAATATGCCGAGATTCCCAAGCGTGAGTTCGAGACCAAGCGCTCGGGCCGCATGGGCAAGACCGGCACCCTGCACAACATGGCCGGGCAACTGTGCGGCACCAGCTATGCGATCCAGTACATGGACCAGTTCACCACCGAACCCAAGGGCGAGGCCGGTGACGGTGACCTGTTCAGCGATTCGGGCAACCCGCAGATCACCCTGGTGGGCACCAGCCACAGTGGCAAGAACTACAACTTCGCCGGCTTCCTCGAAGAAGAAATCGGTGCCGACATCCTCAACGTCGCCTTCCCCGGCGGTGGCCTGGAAGGCTCGATGCTGCAGTACCTGGGCAGCGACGAGTTCCAGAAGACCCCGCCGAAGATCCTGATCTGGGAATTCTCGCCGCTGTACCGTCTCGACCAGGAAACCATCTACCGCCAGATGATGGCGCTGCTGGACAACGGTTGCGAAGGCAAGACCGCGCAGATGTCGGCCAGTACCACGCTCAAACCGGGCAAAAACGAACTGATGGTCAACAGCGCGAACAAAGACCTGCGCAACGCCAACCATCAGGTCGATATCCGCTTCGCCGATCCGTCGGTGAAAACCTTGCAAGCCACCCTCTGGTACATGAACGGGCGCCACGAGGACATCAAGATCGAGAAACCCGAAACATCCGATACAGACGGGCGTTTCGCCTTTGAACTGCGCACCGATGAAGACTGGGCCTCGCAGAACTTGCTGGCCGTGGAAGTGCAGGGCCCTGAAGCGGGCGCTGCGGCGCAGAAGGTTGAAGCGAAAATTTGCACACGCAACGTATTCCCAAGCGGTGGTCAGCAGACCGCCCAACTCGGGAAGTGAGGTTACTTATGCAAAAGTTATTGCTCCCTACCCTGCTGGGCCTGGCCGTGTTTGCCGGTTCCGTGAATGCGGCCGCGCCGCTGCGGCCGCCCCAGGGTTACTTCGCACCGATCGAAGCGTTCAAGACCGGCGACTTCAAGGAAAACTGCGACACCATGCCAACGCCCTACACCGGGCCATTGCAGTTTCGCAGCAAGTACGAAGGTTCGGACAAGGCGCGCTCGACCCTGAATGTGCAGTCCGAAAAAGCCTTTCGCGACAGCACCGCCGACATCACCAAGCTGGAAAAAGACACCAGCAAACGCGTGATGCAGTTTATGCGTGACGGCCGCCCGCAGCAGCTCGAATGCACGCTGAACTGGCTGGTGTCGTGGGCCAAGGCGGATGCGTTGATGTCCAAAGACTTCAACCACACCGGCAAGTCCATGCGCAAATGGGCGCTGGGTAGCATGGCCTCGGCCTATGTGCGCCTGAAGTTCTCCGAGTCGCACCCGCTGGCCAACCACCAGCAGGAGTCGCAACTGATCGAAGCCTGGTTCAACAAGCTGGCCGACCAGGTGGTGAGCGACTGGGACAACCTGCCCCTGGAAAAAACCAACAACCACTCCTACTGGGCCGCCTGGTCGGTGATGGCAACGTCCATCGCTACCAACCGCCGCGACCTGTTTGACTGGGCGGTGAAGGAATACAAGGTCGGCGTGAACCAGGTCGATGATCAGGGTTTCCTGCCGAACGAATTGAAGCGCCAGCAGCGCGCCCTGTCGTACCACAACTACGCGCTGCCGCCGCTGTCGATGATCGCCAGCTTTGCCCTGGTCAACGGCGTGGACCTGCGCCAGGAAAACAACAGCGCGCTCAAGCGCCTGGGTGACAAGGTGCTGGCCGGGGTGAAAGACCCGGACATCTTCGAGCAAAAGAACGGCAAAGAGCAGGACATGAAGGACCTCAAGGAAGACATGAAATTTGCCTGGCTTGAGCCCTTCTGCACCCTCTACACCTGCGCGCCGGATGTGATCGAACGCAAGCATGGCATGCAACCGTTCAAGACCTTCCGTCTGGGTGGTGACCTGACCAAGGTCTACGACCCGGCGCATGAAAAAGGCAACAAAGGCAGCTGATACATAGCTCCCGGTTGGACTCGGTCCAACTGTGGGAGCTGGCTTGCCTGCGATAGGGGCCTGACATTCAACATTGATGTCGACTGAAACACCGCCATCGCAGGCAAGCCAGCTCCCACCGTTAACCCGGTTCCTTCAGTGAAATTGCAATACAACCTCCCCCGAAATCGTGGGGGGGTTTGGGGGGGCTCTGGCCCTTGACTGTTGGTTAAACATGGAGAGATCGGGATGGTTTTCTCGTCCAATGTGTTCCTGTTTCTGTTCTTGCCGATCTTTCTCGGCTTGTACTACTTGAGCGGGCAACGCTATCGCAACCTGCTGCTGCTGATTGCCAGCTACGTGTTCTACGCCTGGTGGCGAGTGGACTTCCTGGCGCTGTTCGCGGCCGTCACGCTGTGGAATTACTGGATCGGCCTCAAGGTCGGTGCCGCCGGCGTGCGCACCAAACCGGCACAGCGCTGGCTGTTGCTTGGCGTGGCGGTCGACCTGTGCATCCTCGGCTACTTCAAGTACGCCAACTTCGGCGTCGACAGCATCAATGTGATGATGAAGTCCGCGGGCCTGGAGCCGTTCATCCTCACCCACGTGTTGTTGCCGATCGGGATCTCGTTCTACATCTTCGAGTCCATCAGCTACATCATCGACGTGTACCGTGGTGACACCCCGGCGACCCGCAACCTGATCGACTTCGCGGCGTTCGTGGCGATTTTCCCGCACCTGATCGCCGGTCCCGTGCTGCGTTTTCGCGATCTGGCCGACCAGTTCAACAACCGCACCCACACCCTGGATAAATTCTCCGAAGGCTGCACGCGGTTCATGCAGGGTTTCATCAAGAAGGTCTTTATTGCCGACACCCTGGCGGTGGTGGCCGACCATTGCTTCGCCCTGCAAAACCCCACCACGGGCGACGCCTGGCTCGGCGCGCTGGCCTACACCGCGCAGCTGTATTTTGACTTCTCCGGCTACAGCGACATGGCCATTGGCTTGGGCTTGATGATGGGTTTTCGCTTCATGGAAAACTTCAAGCAGCCCTACATCAGCCAGTCGATCACCGAGTTCTGGCGGCGCTGGCACATCAGCCTGTCCACCTGGCTGCGTGACTACCTGTACATCACCCTTGGCGGCAACCGCAAAGGCACCCTGACCACTTACCGCAACCTGTTCCTGACCATGCTGCTCGGCGGCCTGTGGCACGGCGCCAACATCACCTACATCGTGTGGGGCGCCTGGCACGGCATGTGGCTGGCGATTGAAAAAGCCATCGGCCTGAACACCGCGCCGCGCAGTTTCAATGTGTTGCGCTGGGCCTTCACCTTCCTGCTGGTGGTAATGGGCTGGGTGATCTTCCGCGCCGAAAACCTGCACGTTGCCGGGCGTATGTACGGTGCGATGTTCAGCTTCAGCGAGTGGTCGCTGTCGGAACTCAACCGCGCCAACCTTACCGGCCTGCAAGTGGCAACCCTGGTGGTGGCCTATGCAACGCTGGCGTTCTTCGGCCTGCGCGACTTCTACACCAACCGCCCTGCCGACAAAACCAAGCCAGCCGACCCGAGCCTGATCAAGGCCGTACCGGGCGACAACCCTGGCAGCATCCACGAGCCCGGTTTCAGCGTGGGCCGTGACGCTGCCGTGCAACCGGCCTACTGGACCGCTGACTGGCCACGCTACGCCATGCGCGCGGCGGTGCTGCTGCTGTTCGTGGCGTCGATCCTGAAACTGTCGGCGCAGAGTTTCTCGCCGTTCCTTTACTTCCAATTCTGAGGGAGCCGACCATGACCCGTTCATTACGCGTCCTCTACATAAGCCTGTTCCTGGTGCTGTTGCTGGCACTTGGCGCCTGGTCGCTGCGCAGCTTCTTTGGCTTCAGCACCAACGCCGATGCCACCGTGCTCAACGGTCGCTGGACCAAAGCCGTCGAGACCCACTACGACGACGAGTTCCCGATCAAGCGCCTGGGCACCAACCTGTGGGCGGCGCTGGACTACAAGCTGTTCAATGAAGGCCGCCCTGGCGTGGTGCTGGGCCGCGATCACTGGCTGTACAGCGACGAGGAATTCAACCCCGCCGTCAACGAAGACCAGAACCTGCAAGGCAACTACGCGCTGGTCGAAGGCGTGCGCCAGAAGCTCAAGGCTCAGGGTATCCAACTGGTGATGGCGATCGTGCCGGCCAAGGTACGCCTGTATCCGGAGCATTTGGGTGAAGTCAAACCGGCCAGCGTGCACGCCAACCTGTACCAGGACTTCCATGCCCGAGTGGCGGCGGACAACATTCCAGCTCCAGATCTGCTCGGCCCGCTGCAACAGGCCAAGCTAGCCGGCAAGCAGGTGTTCCTGCGCACCGATACTCACTGGACACCGGACGGTGCCGAAGTCGCCGCCAAGCAATTGGCCAAGGCGATTGCCGAAAAGACCCCACTGAGCGGCGAGCCGCAGCGTTTTGTCACCGAGGCTGAGAAAACCGAGCCACATAAAGGTGACTTGCGTTTGTTCCTGCCCCTGGACCCGCTGTTCGAAAACCTGATGCCACCTAAAGAGCCGCTGGAAAAACGCGTCACCCACCTGGCCGAAGAGAAAGGTGATGACGCGCTGTTCAGCGACAGCGAAACCCCGGTGGCCCTGGTGGGCACCAGCTACAGCGCCAACCCCAACTGGAACTTCGTGGGTGCGCTCAAACAAGCCTTGCACAGCGACGTGGTCAGCTACGCCGAAGATGGCCACGGCCCGATCCTGCCGATGCTCAGCTACCTCAAAAGTGACGACTTCAAGAACAGCCCGCCTCAGGTGCTGATCTGGGAGTTTCCTGAACGTTATCTGCCTATCAACAACGAAATCGGTGATGCCGACCCAGCCTGGGTTGCGCAGCTTAAACAAGCCGGTTCGCGCCAACAGAACATGGCAATCAACACACCTAAATCCGAGACGCCCGACCGGGCGCAAAACTGAAAGAGAGGTAACTCACATGACTTTCACTACTACTCCTCGTCGTCTCGCTAAAACCCTGGCTATCGCAGCAGGCCTGAGCGTCGTATCCCTGTCGGCCTTCGCTGCCGGTGACGCCGCCCTCTACGGCCCAACCGCGCCAAAGGGTTCGAGCTTCGTGCGCATCTACAACGCCAGCAACCAGGAAGTCAGCGCCACCGTCGGCGCCACCAACCTCAGCGACGTTGCACCGCTGGCCAGCAGTGACTTCAGCTTCATGCCCGGCGGTGACTACAGCGCCAAGGTCGGCAGCCAGACCGTGCCGGTCAAACTCGCCGCCGACCACTACTACACCCTGGTCAACAGCGGCAGCGGCCAGCCGCAATTGATCGAAGAACCGCCGTTCAAGAACAAGCAAAAATCCCTGGTGCGCGTGCAAAACCTCAGCGACAAGGCTCTGAGCCTGAAAACTGCCGACGGCAAGACCGACGTGGTCAAGTCGGTGGCTGCCAAAGGCCGTGGCGAGCGTGAGATCAACCCGGTGAAAGTGAGCCTGGCGTTGTATGACGGTGACAAGAAAGTCGGCGATGTGAAGCCGGTTGCGCTGGAGCGTGGTGAGGCCGCGGTGCTGTATGTCACCGGCTCGGGTTCGAGCCTCTCGCCAGTCTGGGTGAAACGCCCCGTGTCGACCCGCTGATTATTTCCCTGAGTTGACACGCCCCCTTGTGGGAGCTGGCTTGCCTGCGATGGCGGTCTTGAAGGCGCCATCGCAGGCAAGCCAGCTCCCACACTGAACGGTTTTCAGCTCAGGACCGAGACAAAAACAAGAGTGAAACGACAAACCTTCGTAGCTCTGACCCATATCGATTCAAGGAGAAACACCCATGATCCCAGTAATCCTTTCCGGTGGTAGTGGCTCACGTCTTTGGCCGCTTTCGCGTAAACAGTTTCCCAAGCAATTCCTGGCCCTGACCGGCGAACACACCTTGTTCCAGCAAACCCTGGAACGCCTGGTGTTCGAAGGTATGGACGCCCCCATCGTGGTCTGCAACAAGGACCACCGTTTCATCGTCAACGAGCAACTGAGCGCGCGCAAGCTCGAATGCCAGCGCATCCTGATGGAACCCTTTGGCCGCAACACCGCGCCGGCCGTGGCCCTGACCGCGATGATGCTGGTCAACGAAGGCCGTGACGAGCTGATGCTGGTGCTGCCCGCCGACCACGTGATCGACGACCAGAAAGCCCTGCAACGTGCGCTGGCCCTGGCTACCGTCGCCGCCGAGCGTGGCGAGATGGTGCTGTTCGGCGTACCGGCGACCCGTCCGGAAACCGGCTATGGCTATATCAAGTCCACCAACGACTCGCTGCTGCCCGAAGGCGTAAGCCGTGTGCAGCAGTTTGTGGAAAAGCCCGATGAAAAGCGCGCTATCGAGTTTGTCAAAAGCGGTGGCTACTTCTGGAACAGCGGCATGTTCCTGTTCCGCGCCAGCCGCTTCCTCGAAGAGCTGAAAAAACACGATCCGGACATCTACGACACGTGCGTGTTGACCCTGGAGCGCAGTGAGCAGACCCACGACACCGTGACCTTCGACGATGCTACCTTCGCCTGCTGCCCGGACAATTCCATCGACTATGCCGTGATGGAAAAGACCCAACGCGCCTGCGTGGTGCCCCTGGCCGCCGGTTGGAGCGACGTGGGTTGCTGGGCCTCGCTGTGGGCGGTCAATGACAAAGACGCCAACGGCAACGTGAGCAAAGGCGACGTGGTGATCCAGGACAGCCGCAACTGCATGGTGCACGGCAACGGCAAACTGGTGTCGGTGATCGGCCTGGACAACATCGTGGTGGTGGAAACCAAGGACGCGATGATGATTGCCCACAAGGACAAGGTCCAGGGCGTCAAGCAGATGGTCAACACCCTCAACGAACAGGGCCGCAGCGAAACCCAGAACCACTGCGAGGTCTATCGTCCGTGGGGTTCCTACGACTCGGTGGACATGGGCGGACGCTTCCAGGTCAAGCACATCTCGGTCAAGCCGGGCGCGTGCCTGTCGTTGCAGATGCACCATCACCGCGCCGAACACTGGATCGTGGTCAGCGGCACCGCCGAAGTCACCTGTGACGACAACGTGTTCCTGCTCTGCGAGAACCAGTCCACCTACATCCCGATCGCCTCGGTGCACCGCCTGCGCAACCCGGGCAAGATCCCGTTGGAGATCATCGAAGTGCAATCGGGCAGCTATCTGGGTGAAGACGATATCGAGCGGTTCGAAGATATCTACGGTCGCTCGACGCCGGTTGAACGTGGCGTGTCGGTAAAAACTATCGCGCAATAAAACAGTCGTACAAGAAGCCCTCGCCCAGCCCATTGCGTCCCCTATCCGCAGTGGGTTGGGTGGGGGCTTTTTGCTTTAGATTTATGGTGACTGTGCAGGCCTCATCGGGGGCGTAGGTATTTACACAACTTGGGTGTGACGCGGGACCTGTGGGAGGGGCTTGCCCCGATAACCTCAGTCCAACCAACACACCTTCCAAGGTAACCCACCCCAGCCAGCCGCCTACGTCTCCTATCCGCCGCGGTTGGGTGGGACACAACAGCCATCATTGGCCTTTACCGAATATCGGCCCCCGCCATGGGCTTATTTTAAAATGGGCGTTTTCCCATGAGAAATAACGCGATCGACTAACTCAGCGTCAGGGCCACCCCGGTACTGCAAAGGAATTTGAAACGGTACATCCACATAGAAAATATGCGGATTATCAGGGCTTTGAATAACATTTAACCCCGACGTATTGACTTCATAGTAGTGCGACATTTTATCCATCGCATTGCCATATTTACGCTTCCCAAAGATGGTTTCTGAAATCTTTTGGGTAGGCATATCCCCTGGCGCCAAGTCGGTAAAGTAATGCCGGCCTCGCGTTCCGGGCAGACGGTTACCGATCAAATCTGAACTTGAAGGTGAAAGGCTCCTGTCGGCCATGATTGCGGCATGTGGTTTACCGCTGGTGTAGTGATAAAAAACATTCTCACCTTTTACCGGTGGCTCCATCAGCGCTTTTTCACCCGGAAAGCTTTCCGGCACTCTTGGTCGCTTATTGGCCGATGGGCCACCTGCCCCGCTAGTCATGTTGACGCGGCCTGAAGAGCTGCCTTGGTCTAACGGACGCTTGCTCGGCCGGGATGTCCCGGTAGCAGTGGGAGCCCCGCCCGGCAATCGGCTCAATCGCCACTCACCGTTACCGGCGGATTCCAGAAATGCTTGAACCCTATAGAGCTTTGACGTCGTCAATGGCGCCTGGGGATCCACGATAGCGACCCGCCCATCGCGTGCGTGGAAGGCCGAATCAATCTGATACA
Source organism: Pseudomonas sp. MF7453 (assembly GCF_016405455.1). Classification (NCBI taxonomy): domain Bacteria; kingdom Pseudomonadati; phylum Pseudomonadota; class Gammaproteobacteria; order Pseudomonadales; family Pseudomonadaceae; genus Pseudomonas; species Pseudomonas sp. MF7453. The sequence goes on from NZ_JAEKCN010000003.1 coordinate 421,202, forward strand.
CCTTGTTAACCCCGGTACTGTCGGTAAACCGCACGTAAAAATCATTGCCCACGTTATAGGTACCGTCTGGCCTCAAAGGGCGTCCTTTGATGACGTCTTCCGACACGGAGAAGGCGCTCAGACTGACGTTTGGTCGCGTGCCAGCCGATGGTGCTCTGACGATGACTGGAGGGACTGGCGGGACCACCGGTTTTTTAAACACTGGCCGCAACGGCACGGCACTCACATTGGGAATACCAGAGGCCGCCATCGTGAAATCGGAGTAAACCGCACGCATAGCGCCCGGACTTTTGAGTAGCCGCGGCAAGACTCGGGCATTGGCGCGCAAGGCCGTCACTCCAGCCTTTCCTAAGCGGACCCCCATGGAGATGCCTTTTCCGAGCACTGGCAACAAATCGAGGAAGATGGAGGCCACCTCAACGCCGAACTGAACTTTGTTGATTCTCGACTGGTACGCGACTTCTGCGCTGCTGACGCTTTGGTGGTCCGCGTGATCGATGAGTAACTTTACTTTCTGCTGGTACAGCTCCTCCTGAAAGTTGCCGTCGAAGGGTTTGAGCGTCACCGGGGCGCTCGTCAACTTGAGCACCTTGATGAGCGCATCCAGCATACGCAATGGGTTCTTCGTCGTATCGAATGCGCTTTCCTTGATTGCCTGGCCAGCTTTAACCACGTCGTTTTTATCGACCGGTGACGTTCTGCTCGCGGTGTAGAGCCTCCACTCCTTTTTCTCCATCAAAGCGTTCAGGGCGTTCATATCCGCCACTTCGCGAAAACACACGCCATCGGGCGCATTCGGCGTGCACAGCACCAGCGACGCATCTGTGTCATTGCCAATCACCATCGCGCCCTGAACCGGCAACCCACGCTGGATAAGGGCATTGGTGACAATTTTTTTCCCATCCACCAGAGGCCGGTCAGCCGAGTCCGGGTAATCAAGAACAGCCGCAACCCACTGTGCCCCTCGTTTGGTACTGGTGTCTTGGGTAGCGTCTACGGTGTAGGTATTGGGGTTGAGTGCTGCGAGAAAAGCCTCCTTATCCAGCATGTCGCTCAGGTGGGTTTTCCACGCTTTGCGGACTTCGCCGGCAGCACCCGACGAAGCATCCGTGGTCAACGCCTGCTTAAGCATCCTGGTATAGGAGCCTCCCACATCGGCAGTGTTGACCAACGCCTTGAGTTGCTCGGTATTCAGAACGACCTGCTTGCCATCGTCGCCCAGCAGAGGGTTACCGTGAGTGTCGGTCAGCGGCAGTTCGAAGGTGAGCTGGGTGAAGTGGCCGTACTGGACGGCTGGAAACTCACTGGGGTTTTTCAGCGCCAGATCAGTCAGCGATACCCGGTCGTGCTTGATGCTGAGCGTATGGCTGCTGCTTTGGCCGCCAGTGTGAGGATTGGAGCGGGTTTCCACCCGCACCATCAGCTTGTCCGCGTCGACCTGTGCAGCAGGGAACTGCCGTTCGATCGCTTCGTTCATCCGGTCGCGGGAAAAGGCACCCAGCGAAGGAAGGGTTGCCAGTGATGAAGCCAATGCATTTGCGCTGCGTGCCTCGGAATGTTCCAGGTAATCAAACACTCCTTCCTGTGCCGGGCTCAGGTTTTTCAGCCACTCGGGGGCCAGCTTGTCAGCCAGTTGTTCATCCCGCGCCGCCATGGCGTTGTCGCCACTGAGCAGGTACGACCAGTCAGCGGCCTCATCCATACGCTTGGTTAGCCGGGGCTGTGTCGATGCCTGGGCGAGATTTGCAACGACTTCCTCCTGCTGGCGCTTGAGCATCCACGGGATGGCCTCGGCCAGCACATCCCCCGTCAAGGGGTCGGCACTCAACATCACATCGTTGCCAGAGGGCGGCTCGGATTTGTTTTGTAACGACAACGGCAGCGTTTGCAACAGTAGCTCAGCGTCGGTACCTGCCCCGTCAAGGCGCTCTGCAATCGCCTGGCGCGCCAGGGCTGGCGTCGCGAACTCCTCGAACCCCTCACCCGGGGTGTACAGCACCACCGGCCCATTGGCCTCATCGAGTGCCAGAGTCCGTCCTTTCGCCCAGACAGGGGGCGTGGCTTCGGAACCGTCGGTGCTGGTGATCAGGAAGCAGCCCGCCATCAAGGCTCCCCGCTCGGTACCGTCATCAACGGTAAGCGGGTAGACGCCTGGGCGGGCGCCATTGGGGAAGGCCGCTTCCCGTTGAGCCAGCGTAGGGTATTGCAGTGCTGCGTCGATCAACCGCTTGCTCGCCGCGCTCAATGTTCCATCACTCACGCGTAATGCCGCCAGCGTCGAGAGTTGTTGCTTGTGCAAGGTCAACAACTGGTCTTGAGGGGCCTGTAGAACCTGAGGGTCTCTCAACGTCGGGCGGGGGGTTGTCCAGAAGGTTTGAAGGGCCGCAGGAAACTGCGTGACGATGCGCTGGGCAATCGTATCCAGGGTCAACTGTGGCATGACAAGGGTGCTCGGGCCGGCGTCGGTGCCCAGGGTAAAAATGCCGGACTGTTCACCGTCGTCAACGACGGGCTGCTGGCCAGGATTGACCAGCAAATTCACAACCTTCCCTCTCAAGGCCTCCAGCACCGTCTCGGACGACAGTGTTTTGATAGAGCCATCGTCCTGCCTGACCCAGCGCTTGAAGATCAGGTCTTTTGGCCTCAGGGGCGAGCCGTGCGCAAACATTTGGTCCACTTGCTCGCGCACGAAGTCCTGAAAGCTCGGCTGCTCACCGTGCAAACGCTGCATGTCGCGGGATTGAAGAGCGTGTTGGGTGACGAACGCCTCCTGATGGCTAATCTTGAATTGCTGCATGAGCCGTGGGTACTCCAGCCTGGCGGGGGAGATGCCGGCCGAGGCGGGAAGAGGAATACCATCCGGCGCGTAGGTCGATACCGGCGGCAGGTGACCAGGGAGTTGCGTAGATGTTTCGGCGCCAATATCGGTTTGGGCGGCCAATGCGTTTGGGGCTACAACGCTTTGTGGGGAAGCACGGCGGGTCGAGTTTTCGGTCGCTGCGAACATGAAATGAACCTTACATAGAGGAGTTTAACGTCACCGTTACGTCCCTGTAGGTCGTCAGATAAGTGGACGTTTAATGGGCCCCGGTTCCTGCCAAGAATGTAAGTTCACTTATCAGATCGCTGTGAGTTCTGTTGAAAATATAAGACCACGTATCAACCCGGCACTCACCTCAAGGTAATCAATCCCACCTACGCTTAAGTTAGGATGCTCGTTCCCAATTCGAGGTGGTCTCCATGTTTTTCGGCGTTCTTCTGATCATCACCTGGCTGATCCTGCTGCTGCGCTACCCGGCCAAGGCGCTGCCGGTATCGCTGGCCGCTGCCGTCGGCCTGGGGTTTGTCGCAGTGTGGGTGGTATGGTTGGACAACCGCGAAGCGTCGCAACTGGCGCGCCTTGAGCTGCGCATCACCTACGCGCCGCAAGACTGCCCCGCCGACCGGCCGCTTAAACTGACCCTCAACAATGGCAACGACGTCCCGCTGACCGAACTGCGCTGGCGCGTCGCGGCCTATGCACCGGGGGACACCGTCAATCTGGCCGACAACGTCTACGCCGCGCCGCGCTACCGTGGCCCCGGTGAATTGCAGGCCGGTGCGACCTGGGACGATTGCCTGCCCACTCCGCCATTGCGCCCCGGCTATCGCCCACAAACTCTGGAATTTCGCGCCGAGCATCTGCAAGGCAGCTTCTCGGACTGACAAAGGATGGAATCCATGCCCAACGTACTGATCACCGGTTGTTCCAGCGGCATCGGCCGCGCCCTCGCCGATGCGTTCAAGGCCGCAGGCTTCAACGTGTGGGCCAGCGCCCGCCAGCCCGATGACGTCGCCGCCCTCGCGGCCGCAGGCTTCAATTCCGTGCAGTTGGACGTCAATGACAGTGCCGCCTTGCAACGCCTGGCCGAGCAATTGAGCGAGCTGGATGTATTGGTCAACAACGCCGGCTACGGTGCCATGGGCCCGCTGCTCGACGGCGGCACCGAGGCGATGCAGCGCCAGTTCCAAACCAATGTGTTTTCCATCGTCGGCGTGACCCAGGCGCTGTTCCCCGCCCTGCGCCGCAGCAAGGGCATTGTGGTGAATATCGGCAGCGTTTCCGGGGTATTGGTGACGCCGTTCGCCGGTGCGTACTGCGCATCCAAAGCCGCTGTCCACGCCTTGAGCGACGCCCTGCGCATGGAGCTGGCACCGTTTGACGTACGCGTCATGGAGGTTCAACCCGGGGCGATCAATACCAGTTTTGCAAAGAATGCCGGTGCCCAGGCCGAACTGCTGCTCAACGAAACGTCGCCCTGGTGGCCGTTGCGCGAAGGCATTCGTGCCCGCAGCCAGGCCTCCCAGGACAATCCCACCCCAGCCAGTGAGTTTGCAGCGGATGTGCTCAAGGCCGTGCAACACGCCCAGCCACCGCGCCTGCTGCGCTCGGGCAACGGCAGCCGCGCGCTGCCGTTGATGGCGGCGCTGTTGCCCAAGGGGTTGTTGGAGAAGGTGTTGAAGAAGCGCTTTGGTTTGAGTGGCAGCCTCTAGCCCTTCATAAAATCAATAAACGCCCGCACCTTCAGCGGCAGGTGCCGGGTATCGGGGTACATCGCGTAGACCCCTTGGGGGGCGAAGCGGTGATCCGCCAGCACACGCACCAGCCGTCCGGCCTCCAGGTCTTCCTGCACCAGCCATTGCGGCAGGATCGCCACACCGTGGCCGCGCACGGCAAATGCCTGGAGCACTGCCGCGCTGTCAGCCACCAACGCAGCAGGCCCGGCACGGTATTGATGTTGAATGCCCGCCGGGTCGGTCACGCTCAACTCGGTCAAGCGGCCATGGCCCAGTCGGGGGACCTGCTCCAACGCTTCCAGGGTCTGAACCTCGGCAAACTGCGGTGCCGCAACAGCAAACACATCGAACGTCGACAACTGCACCGCCCGATGATTGGAGTCCAGCAGGCGACCCAGGCGAATCGCCACATCAAAACGTTCTGAGATCAAATCGGCGTGGGTGGAAGATGTGGATAAGTGAATATTCAGGTCCGGGTGCAGGCGTCGAAAGGCTTCCACCGCCGGGGCGACCACGGCCAGGGCATATTCGACGGTGGTGGTGATGCGCAGGGTGCCCTTGAGCTGGGCATGTTCAGAGCGAGCCTCTTCCACCGCCAGGCGGGCTTCTTCGAGCATACGCGTGCAGCGCAGGTAGAAGCGCTCACCGGCATCGGTGAGTGCCAATTGCCGAGTGTTGCGGGTGAGCAGGGTGACACCCAGTTCCGCCTCCAGGCGTTTGAGGTTGAAGCTGACCACGGCGCGGGTCTGGCCGAGCAGATCCGCGGCGGCAGTGAGTGAGCCGGCCTCGACCACGGCCTTGAAGGTGTCGAATCGGTCCAGACTCACCATGGGCCACGCGCTCCGTTGTCAAAATATTTTTGACAAACTAACAGTCAAACCGGCGTATCTCAAACCCTGCGCCCGCCCTACCCTGCACGCTTCATTCGCAGGATCGCGTTCATGACCTACCGCTCGAAAATCGCCTGGATCTTTCTACTGGGCTTTGCCCTGGACCTGGTGAACATGTTTGTCGCCACCGTCGCCTATCCGGACATCGCCCGCGAACTAACCGCCTCGGTCACGCAACTGGCGTGGATCAGCAATGCCTACGTGCTTGGGCTGACGGTGATTATTCCTTTAAGTGTGTGGCTGGCGGCGCTCATGGGCGAACGCACGCTGATCGCCACCAGCCTGCTGCTGTTTGCCGGCGCATCGGCGATGGTCGGCCAGGCTGGCTCCATTGAGGCGTTGATTGGCTGGCGCGCTGTGCAGGGGCTCGGTGGCGGGTTGCTGATTCCGGTGGGGCAAGCCATGGCTTACCGACACTTTCCGGCTGCCGAGCGTAGCCAGTTGACGGCGCGGGTGATGTCGGTGGCGTTGCTGGTGCCAGCGCTGTCCCCGGCGTTGGGTGGGGTGATTGTCGACAGCCTGTCCTGGCGTTGGATTTTCTACGCCAACCTGCCTCTGGCGCTAGTGACCCTGCTGCTGGCGCTGCTGTGGATAAAACCCGATGTGCCTGCAAGCGTGCGTCCCTCTCTAGACCTGGTCGGTATATTCAAACAAGCCGCCAGCCCGATGTTGCGCGTGGCAATGCTGGTCTACCTGTGCATTCCGGGGGTATTTATTGGCACCAGCCTGATCGCCATCCTCTACGTGCGTGGCCTGGGGTATGACGCCACCCAGACCGGCGCGCTCATGTTGCCGTGGGCACTGGCCTCGGCCGTGGCAATCTACCTGAGCAAACGACTCTTCAATCGCTGCGGCCCCAAACCCCTGTTGCTGGCCGGCATGGCGCTGCAATGCGGCGGTATCCTGCTGCTCAACGAGCCGGCGCTGATGATTGCGGCCTACGTTCTGATGGGCCTGGGCGGCAGCTTGTGCAGCAGCACCGCGCAAACCCTGGCCTTTCTGGATATTCCCGCCGAGCGTATGGGCCACGCCAGCGCGTTGTGGAACATGAACCGGCAAGTGAGCTTCTGCGTGGGCGCCGCCGTGCTCAGCGCAGTGCTGTCGGCCTTGGATTCCTTCACCATAACCTTCACGATAGCGGCAGCTCTGACCCTGATGCCGCTTTTCGCAGTGTTGCGCCTGGATGCTTCCAGGGTACGCGCGCTGCTTCACCCTTGCAGCGAGCCCAAGCATGATTGACTACAGTGATTTTTTTGAAGAAGTGATCCAGACCCACGTCGAGATCGAACAATGGTTTGCCGGGGTTGCGCCTGAGGGCACGCTGGAAAATTTGCTGGCGCGCTTCTCACCCGAGTTCAGCATGGTGGCGCCCGCCACCGGTACGCGGGTCAACACGGCCGGGGTCAATGCCTTGTTCACGCGCCTGGGCGGTATGCGGCCGGGGTTGAAAATCACCCTGAGTGAAATGACCGGCATCGACCGCCATGCACGCGGCGCGACGGTCACGTATCGCGAGCATCAGATTGACGACAGTGGCACCCAGACCGACCGCCGCGCCACGGTGGTGTTCGAGAAACAGGCCAGTGGCGCGCTGCTGTGGCGGCACTTGCATGAAACCTTTATCAAGGCTTAAAGCGGTCTAAATGTGTGAGGGGGCTTACATCGCCCTCTGTAGGAGCGAGCTTGCTCGCGAAAAACCGCAACGATAACGCGTGCTTCCTGAATGAACGCGGCGCCTATGAGTTTTTCGCGAGCAAGCTCGCTCCTACAACAGCCTTAACTGACTGGCATTAGGGCTTGCCCCCCACATTTTTTAGTTTTGTGTTGGGTTGACGATCACGGTGCAAGTAATCCCCGCCGCCAACAACACGCCCTCCGGCACTTCATCAATGTGAATGCGCACCGGCACACGCTGGGCCAAGCGCACCCAGTTGAAGGTCGGGTTCACATCGGCAATCAGCTCGCGGCTCTCGGGGTTGTCGCGGTCGTAGATGCCACGGGAGATGCTCTCTACATGGCCCTTGAGGGTTTCGCCGCTCATCAATTGCATATCGGCTTCATCCCCGACCTTGACGTGGGGCAGCTTGGTCTCTTCGAAGAAGCCATACACCCAGAACGAGTTTATATCCACCACGGCCATTTTCGCTTCGCCGATACGCGCATAGTCGCCACGGTGCACGTTGAGGTTGGTGACATAACCGTCCACCGCCGCCAGCACTCGCGTGCGTTTCAAGTTGAGTTCGGCGGCCTCCAGTTGCGCCAGGGCGTGCTGATAATCGGCCAGGGCCGAGTCGGCAATGTTGCTGGCGTCGTCGCGGTTTTCCCTGGAGATCACCAGGGCGTCGAGGTCGGCGCGGCGATGGGCGTTGAGCTTGCGCATTTCCCAGGTGGCCTTGCGTGAAGCCACCAACGATTGCGCCTGCTTGACCGCGATACGGTAGTGCTCAGGATCGATCTGCATCAGCAGGTCGCCTTTTTTCACCAACTGGTTATCGCGTACCGGCACGTCCACCACTTCGCCGGTAACGTCAGCGGCCACATTAATGATATCGGCACGTACGCGACCGTCGCGGGTCCACGGCGTTTGCATGTAGTGCACCCACAATGTGCGGCCTATCCAGATCGCCAGGGCCAGAACCAGCAAGGTCGCGAGCAGGCTGAAAAACTTTTTCATCGGGGCATTCTCAACGGTAGACGCTCAGCGCCAGGGCGCCGAACAGGCAAGCGAACAGGCTCAGACGCAGCAGCGCCGGGTGCCAGAAAAACCGGTACAGGTCGAACCCGGCCAGGAAGCGATCAATCGCCCAGGCCAGCCCCGCGGCAATCAAAAACATCAGGGTCATGGTCGGCATATAGATGCCGTGAAATGCAATTTCACGAGGCATTCGGGGCTCCTTTGAGGGCGGCCAGGGGCGATTGCGGGTCGAGCAGCGAGGTGCGAATAAAGTGCAGGTAGCTCTTCACCCGGCGCAGGGCCGAGGTGTCGAAGTGCGGGGCGAAGGGTTCGTCGGTGGCCTGCACACGGCTGATCGCATGGTCGACAGCAACCAAGCCACGCTCCAGATTGCTGGCGCTCGGTTGCAGAAACAACCGCACCAGCGAACGGCCCATCACGCGGATCGCCTGGCGCCAGGGTTGAGACTCGGCATAGGCCGGATGCACTGGCAGGATCGCCTGCTCCTTGCGCAATTCGATGATGGCGTGGCCGACTTCCAGCACCACGAACATCCAGCGCAGCAGATCACGTTGCACCTGGGGCTGGCCGGCCGCGAGGCCATAAGCCTGGTGCAACAGGTCGCGGGTGCGGCTTTCAAAGCTCGACGCCAGGCCCTTGAGCTTGCCGCTGATGGCATACACCACCTGCTCACGCAGGTCCTGCTCCAGGCGGCGCCACAGCCAGCGGCTGTTGGGCGGCAGGATGATCGCCCCCGCTGCCGCGCACACCAACATGCCGATAACCATGGCGATGTAGTCGTTAATAAAGGTGTAGGGGTTGTAGACCGTGAGGTTGTCCGGCACCGAACCGGTGCTGAAGAAAATCAACAGCCCCACGCCCACACCGGCGTATTGCGGGCGTGAAGAAAGAAAGGCACCGAAGATGATCACCGGTGCGAGCATCACGCACAGCAACGGGAAGCCATCGATCCAGGGGAACACGAAGAACATTTCGACAAAGCCGACCAAAGCACCGATCAGCGTGCCGCAAGCCATTTGAAACGCCATGCGCTTGGGGTTGGGCGTAGCGGCAGACAGGCCCACCGTCGCCGCCGCGATCAAGGTCATGGTAGCGCCGCTGGGCCAGGCGGTGGCCACCCAGTAACTGCCCAGCACAATCAGGATAAACGAGGCGCGCACCCCGGCGGCGGCGCAGGCCAGCCAGTTGGTTTTGGGCGTATAGGCTTCGTGCCAGTCTTCGCGTGCATGGCGGTGGTCAGCCAGTGAGGCGTGGGTTTGTGCGTAGTTGTGCAGGTCGTCGACGAAGCGGTACAGCAGCTCGTAGGCCGTATGAAAATCCAATTGCTCGGCTTCGGTAGGGTCACCCTCCTGAAAGCTGGTGCGCAGGCTGCGCACCTTGGCAGGCAAACCGTCCTTGTAGGCGCTCAGTTGGCTGGCCAGGCGTGCCGCATCGGGGCTGGTGAGAGCACGACCCGAGAAGCCGTCGAGCACTTCGGCCAGGTCCTGCAGCCCGGGTTTGATCGCTGCGACCACATGATCGGCCGCGTCGGCGCGCAGTCGTTCAAGCAACTGGTGCAGGGCGTTGAAGCGCGTGGTGATGCTCATGAATTCGCTGTTGAGGCGACTGAGCCGCCCGTTGCGCCGACGCATGTGCGGGTCTTCGAACACGGTGACGCTGCGCAACCCTTCCAGGCCCACGGCTTCGGCGATAAAGCGCACGTTGCTGGCCTCGAACCCTTCCCGCTGGCTGCGCCCGCGCAGGCCGTCGGTGACGAACAGCGCGAACACGCCGAAGCGCTGGTACAACGCGTTACGCATGGCGGCGCTGGAGGTCTGCGGCAAGATGGCGGCGCTGACCACTGTCGAGCACAGAATCCCCAGAGAGATTTCCAGCACCCGCCACACCGCCGCCATAAAGGCGCCGTCCGGGTGCGCCAGGGCCGGCAGGCCGACCATCGCCGCGGTGTAGCCGGCAAGCACAAACCCATAGGCGCGGAAGTTGCGGTTGCGCGTAGCGCCGGCGGTGCAAATACCTACCCAGATCGCCAGCGCGCCGAGGAACAGTTCAGTGTTCTGCGCAAACAAGGCGATCAGCAGCACCATCACCGCCGAGCCTGCCAGGGTTCCGAGGAAGCGATAGAAACTCTTGGCGAACACCTGGCCGCTCTGGGGCTGCATCACAATAAATACGGTGATCATTGCGGTGCGCGGTTGCGGCAGTTCCAGGCGCATCGCCAGCCACAGCGTGAGGAACGCGGCGGCCAGCACTTTGAAGATATACACCCAGGTCACGCCGTCGCTGCGTGCCCAGTCGAAAAAGCCACGGCGCCATTCAAGGGAATGCAACCAGCGCAGCGGTGCAGGCAAGGGAGTCATCAAATCCTACTCAGTGGTCGAACACGGCAAGCGCCGCCGGGGTCTTGCTCGGGAGGGTCTTGGTATCCAGGGGCACATCGTTGCCGGCACCGAGGCCGCCACCCAACGCCGTCACCAGTTCGGCATGGGCACTCAGACGCGCCGCCTGCACCTGTTGCGCGACCTGTTGCTGACGGAACAGCAGGGTCTGGGCGTTGAGCACATTGAGGTAATCGGTTAGGCCACGCTGGTAGGCGATCATGGCGATGTCGTACGTCTTCTGCGCCGAGGCCACCGACTGCGCGGCGAAGGCCGACTGCTTGTCCATGGACTCGCGGCGGATCAACTGGTCGCTGATGCCCTTGAGCGCATTGACCAGCGTCTGGTTGTACTGGGCGACCGCGATGTCATAGCCGGCACTGGCCTCGCCTAATTGAGAACGCAGGCGGCCGCCGTCAAAGATCGGCAAGGTGATCGCCGGACCGACGTTGTAGTTGAATTTCTTGCCGGCCAGGAATTCCAGCATACCGCCGCCCGTGGCCATGTAGCCGAGGCTGCCGACCAGATCGACGTTGGGGTAGAAACCGGCGTGGGCCACATCGATGCCACGGGCCTGGGCCGCCACTTGCCAGCGGCTGGCGACCACATCCGGGCGTTGGCCGAGCAGTTGCGCTGGCAAACGTGAGGGCAGTTTCAATGGCGCGGCGAGAGCCAGGGTCGGACGTTGCAACTGTGCGCCCTCCCCCGGTCCTTTGCCGGCCAGGGCCGCCAGCTGGTTCCGGCTCAGGGCGATTTCCTCATCCAGGGCATCCAGTTGGCGATGGGTTTCCGGCAGCGGGGTTTCGGCCTGGCTGACGTCAAAATGGGTGCCGATCCCGGCGTTCAGGCGTTTGTTGGCCAGGTCGAGAATCTGCTGTTGCTGGGCCAGGGTGGCGGCGACGATATCGCGGTTGGCGTAATGCAACGACAGCTGGATATAGGCGCGCACCACGTTGTTCTGCAATTCGAGCTGGGCCTGACGCGCTTCGGCGGCGCTCATGTGCGCCAGGTCAACGGCGCGTTCAGTGCTGTTGCTTTCACGGCCCCACAGGTCGAGGGCGTAACTCAGGCCCAGAGACGAGTTGTTGTCCCAGGTATTGGCGCCGCTCAATTCACCGGGTCCATAGAACTGATCTTTCGGCCAGTTGTGGCGCTTGAGAGTAGTGTCACTGTTGATCTGCAATGACTCGGCTGATTCAGCCACCCCGGCCAGCGCTCGGGCTTGTCGCACGCGTGCAGCAGCCATGGCCAGGCTGGGGCTGTTCTGGGTCGCCAGCGCGACCCAACGGTTAAGCTGCGGGTCGCCGTAGGCTTGCCACCATTGAGCGGTGGGCCAATGGGCATCCTGAGCGGCGTCTTGAATGGCTTCATCGGTGGCCAGGGTATTGGCGTTGAGGGCCTGGCCTTGGGGAGCAATTCCTCCGGTTCCGATGCAACCGCCGATGGCTAACGATAAGGCGCAAACACAGAGAGCCTTCAGCTCTCTATTGATGAGAGTCTTCAGCTCTCTGCTGATGTGACGCGGCACGGCAAGCGAATTCCTGAGAGGTGTTGCGCAAGAGGTGGCGCAATTCTAGGCGGCGGCATGGAGGACGATAAGCTGGCATTCCTGTGAATCTTTGTTACCGTTCAGGCGATAATCCGTTGGTAGGGATCACTGGTCGGCGTAACTTTCTGTCACAATTTGTCATCTCCCTTGAGAACACTCCATGGACACTTTGCAAAACATGCGCGCTTTCAGTTGCGTGGCCGAAGCCGGCAGCTTCACCGCCGCCGCCGTGCAACTGGACACCACCACGGCCAACGTCTCGCGCGCGGTCTCCAACCTTGAGGCCCACCTGCAAACCCGCTTGCTCAACCGCACCACCCGACGCATCGCGCTGACCGAAGCCGGCAAACGCTATTTGCTGCGCTGTGAGCAGATCCTGGCCTACGTCGAAGAAGCCGAAGCCGAGGCCAGCGACGCCCACGCCCGCCCCGCCGGGCAGCTCAAAGTGCACACCATGACCGGCATCGGCCAGCACTTCGTCATCGATGCGATTGCCCGTTACCGCCGCACGCACCCCGACGTGACCTTCGACCTGACCCTGGCCAACCGCGTGCCGGACTTGCTCGATGAGGGCTACGACGTGTCCATCGTGCTGGCCAGTGAACTGCCGGATTCGGGGTTCGTGTCCCAGCGCCTGGGCATCACCTACAGCATTGCCTGTGCCTCGCCGGACTACGTCAAGGCCAAAGGTTGCGCACAACGGCCCCAGGATTTGCTCAACCATGCCTGCCTGCGCCTGGTCAGCCCGGTGGTACAGCTGGATAAATGGACCTTCAACGGCCCTGAAGGCCAGGAAAGCGTGGCAATCAACAGCTCGCCGTTTCTGGTCAACTCGGCCGACGCGATGAAAACCGCGATCACCAGCGGCATGGGCGTTGGCCTACTGCCGGTGTACGCCGCTATTGAAGGGCTGCGCAACGGCACACTGGTGCGGGTGATGCCGACCTACCGTTCCCAGGAATTGAACCTGTACGCCATCTACCCTTCGCGCCAATACCTGGATGCGAAGATCAAGACCTGGGTCGAGTACCTGCGCGGTTCGTTGCCGGAGATTCTGGCGGCGCACCAGGCAGAATTGGTGGCGTATGAGTTGAGCGGTGGTTTGGGTGGTGCTCGCTTGAGCAATTGAGCCGTGCCTGCCGTGCACCGTCCTGAAAGGGTCGGCAGGCATTGATATGGCGTGTCACTTGACGGTGAAGGTGGTCCAGCTAGAGGTTTGTGCGCCATCAATGAAGTAAACACACAAACCCAGTTCGTCTTTATACAGTTGTTCAACATACGCTTTGGGGAAGAGAACGGTGTGAGGCTTCACCTCCTGCACGGTGAAGCAAACGTTATGGTCGCCCGGCCCGGGCCTGTTGCCGAACAGATACACATCGATGTTCTGCCCCACCTGCATAGTGTCGTAATCCACCCCGACCTCCAGCCCGGTATCAGGCACACGGTCGACGTGCAACTCGCCGTTGACGATCAAATCGATCGTGGGGGCTTTGGGCAAGTTCGTGTCAATCTCATCGTTCGCCTTACCAGTGGCCAGCAATTTTCTGATGCGAGCAATTTCTTCATTGATATACATAAGGGTTATCTCCTGTTCAAAGGCCTCAACACCTGCCTCAAAAGGCGAAAATAGGCGTTCGTGTAGTGTTCGAACAGCTCGTAACCTTCACAGTTGACATGCATTAAAACTAATGAAGCGCCAGCTGACAGGTTAAAAACCTGCAAAGTTCTGATTGGACATGTCAGCCTGACAACCCTAACCAGGAATGTTAGCGTGCTTGGCATTCTTCCGTAGTCGACGAGTCCGCCTGCAATGAAAAAGACTGTCCTGGCCTTCAGCCGCATCACCGCGCCCATGATCGAACGCCTGCAACAGGATTTCGAGGTGATCGTGCCCAACCCCAAGCTGGGTGACATCAACGCGCAGTTCAACGAAGCCCTGCCCCACGTCCATGGTTTGATCGGTGTGGGTCGCAAGCTGGGCCGTGAGCAGCTTGAAGGCGCGAGCAAGCTGGAAGTGGTGTCCAGTGTGTCGGTGGGCTACGACAACTACGACGTGCCGTACTTCAACGAGCGCGGGATCATGCTCACCAATACCCCTGATGTGCTCACCGAAAGCACCGCCGACCTGGCCTTCGCCCTGCTGATGAGCAGCGCCCGCCGGGTGGCCGAGCTGGACGCCTGGACCAAGGCCGGTCAATGGAAAGCCAGCGTCGGCGCGCCATTGTTTGGCTGCGATGTACACGGCAAAACCCTGGGCATCGTCGGCATGGGCAACATCGGCGCAGCCGTGGCCCGGCGCGGGCGCCTGGGCTTCAATATGCCGATCCTCTACAGCGGCAACAGCCGCAAGACCGCGCTGGAGCAAGAGCTGGGCGCGCAGTTGCGTAGCCTGGATCAACTGCTGGCCGAGGCGGATTTCGTTTGCCTGGTGGTACCACTGAGCGACAAGACCCATCACCTGATCAGCACCCGCGAGCTTGCGCTGATGAAACCCAGCGCAATCCTGATCAATATCTCCCGCGGGCCGGTGGTGGATGAGCCGGCACTGGTCGAAGCCCTGCAAAGCCAGCGCATTCGCGGTGCGGGGCTGGATGTGTATGAAAAGGAACCGCTGGCCGAATCGCCGCTGTTCCAACTGAGCAATGCGGTCACCCTGCCGCACATCGGTTCGGCCACCGGTGAAACCCGCGAAGCCATGGCCAACCGCGCATTGGACAACCTGCGCAGCGCCCTGCTGGGCCAGCGCCCCCAGGATCTGGTGAACCCACAGGTCTGGAAGGGCTGATACCCCGCCCCACTGTAGGAGCGAGCTTGCTCGCGAAAGACGTCAACGATAACGCGAAAAATCTGTTTTAACGCGGCGCTTTCAAGTTCTTCGCGAGCAAGCTCGCTCCTACAGTTTTCGGGGCCAGGGTCGATAACGGTGTATAGATCGTCATCCCTGATCCACAGAAGGTTTTTATGTCCACCACCAAAGCCCGCGCAGACTCGCTCTCGCTTCTGCTCTTTACCTTGCGCAGCGGCAAGCTGATGGCCATCAACCTGTTGAAAGTCAGTGAGATCATCCCCTGCCCGCCGCTGACCAAACTGCCGGAGTCCCACCCGCACGTCAAAGGCATCGCCACCTTGCGCGGCGCTTCGCTGTCGGTGATCGACCTGAGCCGCGCCCTCGGTGAAATGCCCTTGCAAGACCCGGACGGAGGCTGCCTGATCGTCACCGATGTCAGCCGTTCCAAGCAGGGCTTGCATGTGCAGGCGGTGAGCAAGATTGTGCATTGCCTGACCACCGACATCCGCCCACCCCCCTACGGCTCCGGTGGCAATCGGGCGTTTATCACCGGGGTAACCCAGGTGGAAGGTGGCCTGGTGCAGGTGCTGGATATCGAAAAAGTCATCCACGGCATCGCCCCGGCACCGATTGAAACGGCGCCGACCGACCTGACCATGGAAGAAGCCGAAGTGCTGGGCAACGCCCGCATCCTGGTGGTGGACGACAGCCAGGTGGCCTTACAGCAGTCGGTACACACCCTGCGCAACCTTGGCCTGACCTGCCATACCGCGCGCAGTGCCAAGGAAGCCATTGACGTGTTGCTGGAGCTGCAAGGCACGGGCGAGCAGATCAATGTGGTGGTGTCGGACATCGAAATGTCCGAGATGGACGGCTACGCCCTCACCCGCACCCTGCGCGAAACTCCGGACTTCAAGGACCTCTACGTGCTGTTGCACACCTCCCTGGACAGCGCGATGAACAGCGAAAAAGCCCGTCTGGCCGGTGCCGATGCAGTGCTCACCAAATTCTCCTCGCCGGAGTTGACCAAGTACCTGGTCATCGCCGCGCAAACCGTGGCGCAAAAGGGCCTGTAAGCGGTGGCCGAGTATTTCCAGCTGCTGCGCCGCGACCTCACGGGCAGCCTGCCCGCCCCGCAGTGGCCGGCGAATACCCGGCTGGATCATTACCGTGATGAGTTGGCCCCGGCGATCCATGCCGTGTTGCGCCTGACCCAGGATCAGGGCGGCGGCCGTGTCGCCAGCCTGGATGAATGGCGCCGACAGTTCGTGACCGATGCCGAGTGCGACCCGACGTTGTGCCTGGTCGCCATCAACGGCGACGGCATTCTCGGTGTCGCCCAGTGCTGGACCAGCGCCTTCATCAAGAACCTCGCGGTACACCCTTGCGCCCAGGGCCAGGGGCTGGGCCGCGCCTTGTTGCTGCACAGCTTCCAGGTGTTCAAGCAGCGCGGCGAACCCTATGTGGATCTCAAGGTGCTGGAGAGCAACCTGCGTGCCCGGCATCTGTATGAAAGCGCCGGTATGAGATTTGTGCTGCGCGACATAGTGCCCAAAGACTGACAATCACTGGCGCATAACTTGCTTCCAGAGTGCCGAGCGGTGAATAGAGGTAAAAACCCGTCACCCCTCAAGCGTGCCCTCTGACCTAGCCTGGTGACAGATCCGCCATGAACACTCAATTTTCTTGCGTAGGTTGCGGCAAATGCTGCAGCGACCATCACGTCCCCCTGACCCTTGAAGAAGCCCGCAGTTGGGCGGCGGACGGCGGTAACGTCATCGTCCTGGTCGAGGGTTTCCTGGGCAACGGCCTGGGCCTGCCCCTGCAACAACGTGAACACGCCGAACGCCGCTCGGTGATCGTGCCCAGCGGCACTACCGAGGCGTTTGTGGCAATTACCTTTGCCGCCTATAACGCCGGGCGCTGCCGGAATCTTGACGAAGACAACCTTTGCCGCATCTATGAACGGCGCCCGCTGGTATGCCGAATCTATCCGATGGAGATCAACCCGCACATTCCGCTGAACCCGAGTGCCAAGGATTGCCCGCCAGAATCCTGGGAGCAGGGCCCGGCATTGATCGTCGGTGGCGAGTTGATGGACAAGGAGCTTGCTGAGCTGATCCGCCGCTCGCGCCAGGCCGACCGTGATGACGTGCAGACCAAGGAGGCGGTATGTGCGTTGCTCGGCATTCATACCACAGCACTCAAGGGCGACGGTTTTACCGCCTACCTGCCGGATATGCAGGCATTTGCCCAGGCTATTGAGCAGGCGGCAGTCCAGCCGAACGTGGCCAATGAATGGGTGTTCCATGTGTCCGGCATGGACATCGCCGAACAACTGCTGGACGCCGGGGCGCAGATTGCCACCCAAGTCCCGGCCAACTATGCGTTTATCTCGTTGCGGGCGGCCTGACCGCTGAGGAGGCTAATGGTGCGCCCACGCAGGGGATCCACAGCCATCACGACCTGGAAGGCGCTACATCCAGACGATAGGGCTGGAGGATGCGTTGGTACTCGCCGTTTTGCATCAGTTGTTCAAGCGCATGGTTCAGCTCATTGCGCAGTGCGGTATCGGGTTTGCGCACCGCGATCGCCACGCTGCTGCCCAACAGGCTCGATGACACCACAGGCCCAAGGAAACCGAAGTCCAGGCCGTCGGCCCTGTCGAGCAGTGCCTCACGGATCTCCACGGCACCTTGCAGGGTCGCATCGATATCACCTGCCACCAGGCTCTGAACCAGTTGGTCGTTAAGCCAGAAACTTCTGATGATCACCCCGGCCGGCGCCCACTGCGAGAGCGCAAAGGCTTCACGATTACTCCTGACCAGTACACCCACGCGTTTGCCCTTGAGCGAGCGCCGATCAGGGGTCAAACCCGAAGTTTTGCGGCCCACCAGGCGGGTGCTGATCGGGTAGAGGTCATCGGTAAAACTCACCCGCTGTCGGCGTCGACATGTCGGTGCCATGCCCATGATCGCATCAAACTGCCTGGCTTCGAGGGCCGGAAAATTTTCCATGACGACTTGGTCAACCCAGATACAGCGGACGTTGAGCTGTACACACAAAGCGTTGCCCAGTTCGATATTCAGCCCCACCAGTTGCCCTTGCGGGTTACGGCTTTGAAACGGGGGAAAATGCGCGGCCACGGCAAAGCGGATCTCGCGCCGCGGTTGAATGTCGCCAGCAACGGCAAGCGTCGAGAGCAAGAGGGCAAGCACGGCACAGAGGTGTATCAGGGCCACGAGAACGTCCTATTCCGGAAAGCTGACTCACAGCGTCCCGATAGGCGTTATCGGGACGAAGCAAACGCTGTGCAAGCTTTCAAGAATCGACCGCGAACCTACAAGTAGAAATAACGACAGGCAACGTAGGCAAGTGCCTATAACGCAGGCATAACCTTAGCCTTAACGTTTACCCATCGAACGGCGGGTGCCCGGGGGCGCCATGCCTGGCGTCTTGGTATGGCCGTTTTTGGCGCCGCCTTTATACCAGGGCTGGCTGGCATTCTTGGCGCCTGCCAGTTCACCCGGTTTGAAGGGGAACTTGAACGCCGGGATCTCGGCTTTTTCAGCGCCGTCGGCGGTGGCCGAATCGACGAAGTCGGCCGCTTCGACAGGGGGTTGGGTGGGGGAAGTCATAGG